>NZ_BOMI01000050.1 GCF_016862115.1 Paractinoplanes deccanensis | reverse complement strand
CTGACCCTGCGGCGCGTAACCGGGCTGACCGCCGGCGGGCGGGTAACCGGGCTGACCGTCCGCCGGGGCGTAGCCGGGCTGGCCGCCGGCGGGCGAGAAGCCGGGCTGGCCGCCGGCGGGCGGCGGGTAACCGGGCTGGCCACCCTGGGGGTAGCCGGGCTGGCCGCCCTGCGGGTAGGCGCCACCGGGAGGCGGGACGGGGTTGCTCACTGGGTGTTCCTTTCGAGGGGCCGGTCGAGGGGGTCGACCGATCGCAGAGGGACATTAGCGATCGGCCGAGCCCGGACGCGACCCCGTTACCCAGCCTTTATCGACCAGTGGTGCTGGTGGGAGCGGGTGTGACCGCCGATGACGAAGGGGCGGCGGCGGAGGGAGCGGCGGCGGACGGCGACGGGGAGGGGCCGAAGGGCGCGTCCTGCGGGCAGTACGGATAGCCCATGTTGCGGGTGTGCCACGTCTCGCCGGTGGAGTCGTCGGTGCAGAAGTCGCTGCCGATCTGAAGGGGCTCGCCGTCCTGGTCGAAGATGCGCGCGTTCTCGACGAGACGGCCCTGCTGGTCGTACACGAAAAGGTCTTGGATGTTGCCGTAGGGATTGGTGTCGTAGCTGACGCCGTTGTAGCCGGGATCGCGCACAGTGGTGTCGGCCGTCGTGAAACCGGCCAGGCCGAAAATGACCAGCACCGTGGTCGCCGAATAGAGCGCGTATCGGGGCCACATCGAAAGCCGCAGGCCGCGCTTGCCGAGCAGAATGGAACCGGCTATGCATCCGGCCAGCAGAATGAGCGCGATGATGTCGCTGCCGCCGACCCGGGGAAGCAGGCCCGGATTTCCGGTGCTGTTGTCGAGCATCATCGCGAGCGCCATCGCGACCAGATAGCCGCGGAGCACCCACCACGCCGGGCGCAGCAGGACGAGGAAGTCGCTCGCTTTCCCGTACCCGATGAGGGGTCCGATCTTGATGTCGGCCTTGGTGACGAACGGCATCAGGGTGGCGCGCACCTCGGCGGGCGTCACCCACTTGCCGCGCGGCGGGTCGGGGAAGCCGCCGACGAAGCCGGCCGTGGCGCGCAGCTCCGCCGCGTACGACTCGGGCGGGCCCAGGCGGTCGATCAGCGAGCCGCCGCCCTCGGCCCGGACCTCCGCCAGGTGTTCCGGCAGGTCCTCGAGGAGCTCGTCGCGGGTGGCGCCGGGCAGGCCGGCCAGCGCCTCCCGGACCGCGGCCACGTATTCGGCAATCTCGTCCTGCGCCGTGATGTTCACGCCGTCCCCCGCTCGCGAAGAAGGTCGTCCATGGTGGATGCGAAGCCGTTCCAGGTCTTGGCGGATCGTTCCAGCTCGGCGCGGCCGGCGGCGTTGAGGCCGTAGTACTTGCGGTGGGGGCCCTCGTCGCTGGGCACCACGTACGAGGTGAGGAAGCCGGCGGCGAACAGGCGCCGCAGCGTGCCGTAGACGGACGCGTCACCGACCTCGTCGAGGCCGGCGGACCTGAGGCGGCGCAGGATGTCGTAGCCGTAGCCGTCCTCGTCGCGCAGCGCGGCGAGGACGGCCAGATCCAGCACGCCCTTGAGGAGCTGGGTGGTATCCACGCGCTGCACAGTACTGCGCAGTGCGAAATACCGTCAAGCGCGCCACCAGTCGTCGAACGGCGACACCGGAACGGCCCGCTTGTGCCGGGTGGCGAGGTAGAGCGACTCGATCCGCTGGGACACGGCGGCCGAGACCTCGGCCCCCTCCAGGTAGTCGTCGATCTCGGCGTACGTCAGGCCGAGCGCCTCCTCGTCGGGCAGCGCCGGCCGGTCGTCCTCGAGGTCGGCGGTCGGCACCTTCTGCCACGTGCTCTCCGGGGCGCCGAGCTCGCGCAGCAGCGCCGCGCCCTGGCGCTTGGTCAGCCCGGTCAGCGGCGTGACGTCCACTCCCCCGTCGCCGTATTTGGTGAAGAAGCCGGTGACCGCCTCGGCGGCGTGGTCGGTGCCGACGACGAGCAGGTTCAGCTCGCCCGCGATCGCGTACCAGACCACCATGCGCTCGCGCGCCTTGATGTTGCCGCGGACGAAGTCACGCAGCTGCGACACGTTCTCGTGCAGGCCGCGCGCGGTCTCGGCGGCCACCGCGTCCGAGCTGGGCTTGACGTTCACCGCGATCGACCGGTCGGGCTGGATGAACTTCAGGGCGATCTGCGCGTCGTGCTCGTCGGCCTGCACGCCGTACGGGAGGCGCACCGCCACGAACGTCGCGTCGTGCCCCTCCTCGCGCAACTCGGACGCGGCCATCTGGCAGAGCCGGCCCGCCAGCGTGCTGTCCTGGCCGCCGCTGATGCCCAGCACGAAGCCCGTGGCCGGGGTCGACCGCAGGTAGTCCTTGAGGAAGCCGACCCGCCGCCGGATCTCGGCGGCGGGATCGAGAGACGACGTGACGCCGAGCTCGGCGACGATCTGCTGTCGAAGATTGGTCATACAACCAGTTTGTAGGCGATCCCGTCGAGAATGTCGTGCTCCGAGGCGATCACCGAGGATTGACCGGCGCGTTCCATGATGATGCGCAGGATGAGGGCGCCCCCGCCGATCACGTCGGCCCGGCCGGGATGCATCACCGGCAGTGCCAGCCGCTCGGCGACCGGCATGGCGAGCAGCGACTCGGTGACGGCGGCGACCTGGTCGTAGGTCACCCTCGCGTGGTGGATGCGCGCGGGGTCGTACGCCGGAAGGCCCTGAGCGAGAGCCACGACGGTCGTGACCGTCCCGGCCAGCCCGACCAGTGTCCTCGCGTCCTGGGCCGGCACCGCGGCGAGCGCGACGTCGACGGCGGCCCGGATGTCCCGCTCCGCCGCGACGATCTCGCTCGGCGCCGGCGGATCGCCGTGCAGGTGACGCTCCGTCATCCGCACGCAGCCGATGTCCATGGAGATGGCACCGGAGACGTCGGCACCGCCCGTGACGAACTCCGTGGAGCCGCCGCCGATGTCGACGATCAGGTACGGCTGCTCGGCGGCCAGCCCGGCCACGGCGCCCGCGAAGGACAGCCGCGCCTCCTCGTCGCCCGTGATCACCTCGGGGTCGACGCCGAGCACCCCGCGGACCATGTCGCGGAACTCCTGGGCGTTGTCGGCGTCACGCGACGCCGAGGTCGCGCACATGCGCACCCGGGACGCGCCCGACGACTCGATCTCCGCCGCATAGACTTCCAGGGCTTTCTTGGTGCGGGCGAGAGCGGCCTCGGAGAGCCGGCCCGTCCGGTCGACACCCTCGCCGAGCCGGACGATCTCCATCCGCCGGGCCACGTCGGTGAGGCGGCCGCCCTCGACGTCCGCGACGAGCAGCCGGATCGAGTTGGTGCCGCAGTCGATCGCCGCGACTCTCATAGGTGCAACAACATTCTCGTGTTCCCCAGGGTGTTGGGCTTGACGCGTTCCAGGTCGAGAAACTCGGCGACACCCTCGTCGTACGAGCGGAGCAACTGCTCGTAGACCGCGTGCGGCACCGGCGCGCCGTCGATCTCGGTGAAGCCGAACGAGCCGAAGAAGCGGGTCTCGAACGTGAGGCAGAACACGCGCGCCACCCCGAGCTCGCGGGCCACCTCGATCAGGCGCTCCACGATCCGGTGGCCGATCTTCCGGCCGCGCATCGCCGGGTCGACCGCCACCGTACGGATCTCGGCCAGGTCCTCCCACATCACGTGGAGGGCGCCGCAGCCGTAGACCCGGTCGCGGTCGTCGACGGCGACCCAGAACTCCTGCACCGACTCGTACAGGGTGACGGTGGCCTTGCTCAACAGCCGGCGGTCGCTCGTGTAGGTGTCGACCAGGTCGCGGATGGCCCGCACGTCCTTGGTGCGCGCCCGGCGGATCTCCACGTCAGTCTTCTTCTTGTCGCCGGACGCAGGGGCCGTCGGCCCACCACGGCTCGACGGCGTCGCGGACCTCATCCCCGAAAGGATTCACCCCGCGGCCCACGGCCAGCGCGTGCCCGAGGTGGACATGCAGGCATTTCACCCGATCGGGCATGCCGCCGGCGGCGACGTGCGCGATCTCGGGCACGTCCTCGATCGCCTTGCGCCGGGTCAGGTAGTCCTCGGTGGCCCTGCGGTACCGCTCGGCGAGCTCCGGGTCGGTGGAGAGGCGCTCCTGCATGTCGCGCATGACCCCGGCCGACTCCAGCCGGCTGCACGCGGCGGTCGCGTGCGGGCAGGTCAGGTAGTAGAGCGTCGGGAAGGGGGTGCCGTCCTCGAGCCGCGGCGACGTCTCCACGACGTCGGGGTTGCCACAGGGGCAGCGGTGGGCGACGGCTCGGGTGCCCCGGGGGCGGCGGCCCAGCTGGGCCTCAACGATGTCGAGATCGTCCTGCATATCAGTTTTGTGACTCCGCGTCTGCGGCTTGGACGCTGCTCCACAGCGTGTCGTACCAGCGGTCGGGTGGAGCCGCCGGATCTTTCTGACCGGCGTCGGCCGCGGCGCCGGCCGGGTCGTTGAGCACCAGCAGGGGGATCTCCCCCGGGCGCACGTAGAACAGCTTCTCGCGGGCCTGCGCGCGCAGGTATTCGGGGTCGTTCCACTTCTGGAGCTCTTGCGACGTCTGGGCGATCTTTTCGCGCTGGGCGGCCTGGTCGGCCTCGAGCTGCTCGATCTGGGAGCGCTGGGCGAGATAGACCCGCAAGGGATAGGTGTACGCCAGGGCGAGCGCGATCAGCACGATGATCAGGACGGTGGCGCGCCCGGTCAGCGCGCGCGGCCGGGGGGCGGCGGTCCGCTTGGTCGTGCCCCGGTTGACCGTGACCGTGCGCCGGGAGGCGGACGGCCGGTTGCGCTGGATGCGGGTCGAGCCGGTCGTGCGCACGCGCGACGACGCGGGGCGGCGGGCCGGGCCCTGGCCGCTCGGTGCTCGTCGCTGTGTCGTCACCCTGCTCCCCCGCTCGTGGCGCCTGCTTGCGAACTTATGCCCGGAGAAGCAGGCGCCACAACTTCATGATCTAGCGGATACGGGTCAGGCCGTGCGGTAACGCGGGAAAGCTCCCGCACCGGCGTACCGGGCCGCGCCCTCCAGCTGCTCCTCGATGCGCAGCAGCTGGTTGTACTTCGCGACACGGTCGGAACGGGCCGGCGCGCCGGTCTTGATCTGGCCGCTGCCCACCGCGACGGCCAGGTCGGCGATCGTGGTGTCCTCGGTCTCGCCCGAGCGGTGGCTCATCATGGTCGTGAAGCCGGCCCGGTGGGCCAGGTCGACAGCGTCGAGCGTCTCGGTGAGCGAGCCGATCTGGTTGACCTTGACGAGCACCGAGTTGGCCGCGCCCTCGGCGATGCCCCGGCCGATGCGGGTCGGGTTGGTCACGAACAGGTCGTCGCCCACGATCTGGATCTTGCTGCCGAGCTCGGAGGTCATCGCGCTCCAGCCGGCCCAGTCCTCCTCGGACAGCGGGTCCTCGATCGAGACGATCGGGTAGTCCGCGGCCAGCTTGGCGTAGTAGGCGATCATCTCGTCGGTCGACTTCGGGTTGCCCTCGAAGACGTACGACCCGTCGGAGTAGAACTCGGTCGCCGCGACGTCCATGGCCAGCACGATGTCGGTGCCCAGCGAGAAGCCGGCGGCCTGCACGGCCTCGGCGATCAGGTCGAGCGCGGACGCGTTGGACGGCAGGTTCGGCGCGAAGCCGCCCTCGTCGCCCAGGCCGGTCGAGAGGCCCTTCTTCTTCAGCACCGACTTGAGGGCGTGGTAGACCTCGGCGCCGGTGCGCAGCGCCTCGCGGAAGGTGGGCGCGCCGATCGGCGCGATCATGAACTCCTGCACGTCGACGTTCGAGTCGGCGTGGGCGCCGCCGTTGAGGATGTTCATCATCGGCACCGGCAGGACGGCCGCGTTGGGGCCGCCGACGTAGCGGAACAGCGGCAGCTCGGCGGAGAGCGCCGCGGCCTTGGCCACCGCGAGCGACACGCCGAGGATCGCGTTGGCGCCCAGCTCGGACTTGTCGGCGGTGCCGTCCAGGTCGAGCATCTTCTGGTCGATCAGCCGCTGCTCGCTGGCCTCGTAGCCGACGAGCTCGTCGGCGATCTTGTCTTCGACGTTGGCGACGGCCTTCTCGACGCCCTTGCCGAGGTAGCGCCCCTTGTCGCCGTCGCGCAGCTCGATCGCCTCGAACGCGCCCGTGGAGGCGCCCGAGGGCACCGCGGCGCGGCCGACCGTGCCGTCGTCGAGCCCGACCTCGACCTCGACGGTCGGGTTGCCCCGGGAGTCGAGGATCTCGCGGGCGACGATCACTTCGATGGTGGCCATGTGTCGTGTCGCTCCCTCTTGATGTCACCTTGGGTAAGGCTGCAAGTTCCGACCGCGACCCTGCGGCCGACCACGGCAATGAGCGTATCGAGCCGGGGTGGCGGGCGTACGCGCGGTCGGTGAAAACTCTAAGCTCCGCCGCCCGGCTGCCGATGACACCGGCACTATGAGCGCACCCATGCTGCCCGCCGACGGGTCGTACGTGGAGATGACCTCCTACGGCGAGACGATGCCCGAAGTCCGCGTCGTGCACGCCTCCGGCACGGTGATCACGCTGTCGCTGGCGATCGCCGACCTGCCGCCGGAGAACTCGACGGTCACGCTGCGCTGGGCGGCCGCGCCCCGGGGCCGGTACGCGCTGGCGGGCAACGTGGTGGCGATCGACGGAAACCGGGTGGAAGTGCGCTTCTCAGGCGAACCGGCGATCGAGCAGAGCCGCAACTTCGTCCGGGGCGGCGGCGGGGAGCCGATCGTGCTGCTCCTGCCCGGCGAGGAGGCGGCGCAGGGCCACGTGCACGACCTCAGCGAGCACTCCGTGCGCGCCCGCTTCACCGACGTCACGGTCCGCCCCGGCGACGAGCTCACGCTCCGCATCCAGCTCGACGACGAGATCGTGGAGTTCCCGGCCCGCGCCACCAAGGTCAACTCCGTGCGCCAGCAGGTGCCGGTGCGCGGCCCGCTGATCGTCGAGCTGGTGGCGGTCTTCCCGGACAAGGACGAGCATCAGGCGCGCATCATCCGGCGCTACATCATGCAGGCCCAGCTGCGCGCCCGCGCCCGCGGCGAATAACTGATTTGCGAGGGGTTGCGCGCGTAGGCCATGGTGTCAGTCGTGCCCCGTGTCCCGCGCCTTACCCCGCTCGGCCTGCTCGCCGCCGGCGCGCTCCTGCTCGGCACCACGGCCTGCACCGGCCTCGACGAGGCCAGCGCCGCGAGCCTCACCCGAGACGACCTGATCTCCGAGACGGCGGCTCAGCTCGCCGCCGGCGACGCGCTCACCTACACGGCCACCTACCACCTGGCCGGCGGCGACACGGCCACCATCACCCAGGCGCAAAAGCCCGCCCGATCCGCGTACGTCTATCCGGGCGGCCGCCTCATCGTCACGCCCTCGGCCACCATCCGATGCAAGGGCAGCTCCTGCACGGAGTCGGCACCCGACCCGGCCGCGCCGGCCACCCTGACCGGCGCGCTGGTCACCCCCGAGGCCGCCCAGGCGATGCTGGCCACGGCCGCGCTCGACCCCGAGGTCGTCTCCGAGCAGCGCGACACGACGATCGCCGGCCGCCACGCCACGTGCCTCTCGCTCGACGGGGTGACCGGCACGCCCGCCAGCGCCTTCGACCTGTGCGTCACCAATGAGGGCGCGCTGGCCAGCTTCACCGCCACCATCGCCGGCAAGCAGACGGACGTCACCCTGACCGCTCTCACCGACGACACGTCGGCCGACGCCTTCACCGTCCCCGCCAAGGCCAAGCTGACCTCCCAGCGCTGAGCGGCACCGGCCGTGTCCCTCGGCCCGGGCTCCCGTCGCGCCCTTCCCCTTCCCTGTCTCGGCGTGAACTTCTGCGAGGGCTGACGCGACTGAGCAAGGCATGAGGGACGAGGCGCTGGTGGTCCGCTGCCAGTTGGGCGACCGTGACGCGTTCGGCGATCTGGTGCGTGCCTGGCATCAGCCCGTGGAGCGCTACGTCGGGCGGATGCTGGGGCGGGCCGACGACGACGTGGTGCAGGAGGTCTGGCTGGCGGTCGTTCGAGGGCTTCCGCGGTTGCGGCAACCCGAGCGGTTCGCGCCGTGGCTCTTCGCGATCGCGCGGCGGGCGGTGATGAATCGGCTGCGGCAGGCGTACGCGTCGGCGGAAAGCGAGCCGATCACCGGCGACCTGCCGGCGGACGGCTCGGACACCGACCTGGTCCTCGACCGGGAACTCGTCGACGGGGCGCTGGCCGCGCTGCCGCGCGCCGAGCGGGAAGTGGTGCTGCTGTTCTATCTGGAGGATCTGCCGCTCGACGCGTGCGCTCAGATCTGCGACGTGCCCGTCGGAACCGTGAAATCCCGTCTCCACCGCGCTCGGCGACTGCTGCGAGCCGAGCTTCTGCGAAAGGGGTACCAGGCATGACGCCCGACGACGTCCTCACCGGACTGGAAGCTCCGCTGTCCCTGCGCCGCCGCGTGTCCTCTGTGGCGGCCGGGCTGGCGGGACTCACGGGAAGCTCGCTGATCGCCCTGCTGTGGGCGACCGAACCGGTTCTGCCGGCGCGCACGCACGTGGCCTTCGGAGTGCTCGTGGCGATCGGCCTCGCGTGGGCCGGGTTCGCCGGGTGGGCGGTCACCCGCCGGACGCCGTTGTTCGCCCGCGATCGGGTGGTCGCGGCGTGGCTCGGCGTCGCCGCCTGGCTGCTGTTCACCGCCGGCGGTCTGGCCATCGCCCTCGGGCGGCATCGGCTCTCGCCCTGGCTGATCGTCGTCATCGCGGTCCTCGGCGTGGCGGCCGCGGGCAACCTGCACGCCGCCCGGCGAGCGAGGGCCCGGCTGCTCCGCCGGGCCCTGCTTCTCGGCCGCTAACCCCTCCCGCAGATGACGTCGTCCATGAGGCGGTCGATGCGGCGCTGGACCGTCAAGGCCGTCTCCTCGGACCCCGGCTGGGTGGTCAGGGACAGGACGGCGACGCGCCCGCCGCCGGGGCTCACCGCGTTGGCCGTGTGGGTGCCGAGGACGTCGCCGCCGTGCGCCCAATAGCCGCCGCAGCGGTTGGGAACGAACGCGATGCCCAGGCCGTAGCGGGCGCCCGGCAGGAAGTCCTGCCAGGTCTCCGCGAAGACCGTGCGGTGCATCTCGGCCATCTGCCGCGGCTTCAGCAGGCGCCCCTGCTGGAGGGCCTGCCAGAAGCGCGCCAGATCGGTGGGCGTGGTGATCAGGCCACCCGCGGCGGAGGCGGCGGTCGTGTTGAAGGCCGTCGTGTCGTACAGCGGGCCGTCCGGCGCCCACTGCTGATACGCCTTGGCGTGCGGGGCCGGCAGCGTGGGACGGTCGCCCGGGTACGACGTGTGCCGCAGGCCGAGAGGCCGGAGGACGCGGTCGCGGACCTCCGCGGGCCACGGACGGCCGGTGGCCTTCTCGACGATCATCCCGGCGAGGATGTAGTTGGTGTTCGAGTAGTCCCATCGGGTGCCGGGCGCGAAGACGGGCGCGTGCTTCATCGCCAGGGCGACGAGAGCGGCGTCGTTCCAGTGGTCGTACCGGTGCGCCAGGTAGCTCTCGTGCGACCCGAGCGCCTCGATCTCGTTGGTGTAGTTGTAGATCCCGCTGGTGTGCTGGAGCAGCTGCCGCACGGTGATCCGGCTGCCGTCGTGGCCGTTGCCGCTGACGACTCCCGGCAGCCACCGCTCCACCGTGTCGTCGAGCGAGAGGCGCCGCTCGCCGGCGAGCTGGAGCACGGTCACCGCGACGAACGTCTTGGTGTTGCTGCCCATCCGGAAGTAACCGTCGACCGGCACCGGCGTCCCCTTGTCGAGGTCGCCGACGCCGGCGCGGGCCGTGTCCGTGTCGCGGCCGATCCTGGTCAGGCCCTGCACCCCCGTGATGCCCAGCCTGTGCAGATCGTCGACGGCCTGCTGGAGGTCCGCCGCCGGCACCCGGGAATCACCGGACCCGCGAGCACCGTCGGCGGTGGCGTTCGGTGGATAGAACGTTCGTTCTGGTGAATGCGCGCGCGTACCGGCGGCCGCGGGACCCGCCGTCCCGGCCACGAGCGCCGCGGCCAGCGCGGTCGCGGCGCCGTACCGGATCAGATGTTCTCGCATGTTCCCCTCCCCCGTCGGGAATCGATGGACAGACCGACGGTATGAAGCTTTTCGATGCGATCCCATCCGGCGAGCCCCCGGACACAGGGTGGGGCTAGGACTATTGCGCCAGCCTGAAGCTTTGGGCGGCGGTGCCGTTGCAGGTGTACTGGACGAGCTGCACGCTGTCGGCGAGCGAGGCGGCCGGGACGTCGAGGCACTTGCCGCTGTTGCGGTTCACGAAGTGGTAGTGGCCGCCGCCCTCGTCGACGGGCAGCCACTGCTGGTTCGCTCCCCCTCCGTACGACCAAGTCTGGATCTTGGCGTTGTCGGCGGTGGACACGTCGGTGACATCGAGGACCTGGGCGGGGTTGCCGCGGTTGGCGATGCGCACGTAGCCGTCGCTGGTGGGGACGAGCTGGTACTGCTGGGCGCTGGTGCCGTTGCAGGCGTACTGCTGGATCGCTGTGCCGTTGACGGTGCCGGCGGCGCGGGCGTCGAGGCACTTGCCGCTGTTGTCGTTGACGACGGGATGCCAGGCGGACGGCTCGCCCTGCGCACCCGCCAGCCAGAGGATGCTGTTGATGAGCCACTGGTTCTGCTGCGCGCTGGCGAAGGTCGACGACGTACGCGTGTTGGTCTCGTAGTTCATCGCGTTGTGCCCGAAGTTCGCGTAGATCATCTTGTAGTTGCGGTTCGTCCACATAAGAGGGTAGTAGCCGCTGCGCCACTGCTGGTTCGGATCGGTGCCGACCGGGAAGCTGGACGCGTCGACCGACGCCAGGACGTCGATGTCCGGGTTCTGCCGCAGGTCGCGGCTCCACGAATACCACTCACTGACCGACGACGTGATCGTGGCGGGCAGGCCGGCCGTGGTCGGATGGGTGCGGTCGTCGATCCGCAACGTCTCGGCGGTCGGCCCCCACGTGTTGGTGGCGAAGTTCCCGGAGCCGAGGAACGTGTTGTAGTACCAGCTCCAGCTGTTCGCGTCGGTCGTGAACGCGCTGACGTGGAACCCGAGCCAGGCGCCGCCGCTCTGCATGTACTGCTGGAACGCGGCCCGCCTCTCCACCGGCGGCGCGTCGTCCAAAAACATGATCAGCTTGTACGGCGCCAGCCCGCTCGCGCTGAGCCGGCTCCAGTCGGTGGTCGCCTCCCACGTGAAGCCGTGCTGCGCGCCGGCTTGCGGGAACCATTCGCGGGCTTCCTTGTCGAAGTCGATGTGCGCGGCGTCCCAGGTGCCGTTGTAGAACGCCAGCACCTTGAACGGCTCGGCGGCACGCGCACCCACCGGCACAACGAGCACGGCGGCGGCAGCCAGGACGGCGATGAGGACACGTCTGAGCAGACTCATGGCAGGTACCTCAGGGGAGGAGAGCGGGGATGGGGGCGGCGCCGCTGGCCTCCATCCTGAGGCATCGACAGAGGTTGATTCAAGGAATAGTTAATCTCATTTCCAGAAGGGGCCGGGTCGGGCAGGGCGTGCGGTCTGTCAGCCGGTGATGTTCTTCGGTCTGGCTATCGTGACGGTCTTGCCGTGGTCGCTGAACTTGGTGGTCATCACGAACGTGAGATCGGGCGTCCTGACGACCGTGCCGATTGAGGCGATGTTGCCCTGCTGGTCGGTGGCGGCGATGAAGTCGCCGGCGGACCGGGCGGTCATCTCGAGCGCCGGGATGCCCAGCGGGAGGTAGCGGGAACGCTTCGGCAGGACGAAGGAGCCCCTGTAGGCGTGTGCGCCGGTGCGCTCGACAGACGTGACGTTCTCGGCGAAGCGGGCCAGGCCGGTCGGGTCCTTCTGGTCGAAGCCGGTGACGGTCGCGAAGGTGCCGACGCTGCTGTGCTGCCAGGGCTCGCTGTCGTTGATCCGGGAATAGCTGTCGTCGCCGATGACGATGGCCTGGAGCGGGTCGTCGCCGGTGACGCGGTAGGTGCGGGCGATTCGGTGCGCCTTCGGATCGTGGACGCCGGTGGCGGTGATGCGCGTGGCGACCGTCAGTTCACTGTCGGCAGTGAATCGGTAGGGGGCCGCCTGGAGCCGCCGCAACGCCGTGCGGAACTCGTCCTGGACGGCCGGCCCGGTTGCCGTCGGCTCGGCTCGCGTGCCGCGCGGGGATTCCTCCCAGTCGGCGTCGATGCACCCGGCGAGCACCAGCACCGACAGCGGGAGGGCGAGGAGGACCGATCGGAGGTTGCGCATCGCTTTCCCGGAGCCGCGGTCGCGCCGTACCGCGGCGACCGTCCACTTACCACAGACGCCGGAACGATACCGTGCTCGGTCAGACGCCGAGCAGGGTGCGCAGGTGGCGGGGTGGCGGGGAGCCGTGGGCGAGCATCGCGTCGTGCCAGGCCTTGGGGGTGGCGCCGAACGGGCGGGCGGCGGCCAGGGCGGAGACCTCGGTGTAGCCGACGAAGTAGGTGGAGAGCTGGGTCGACGTGAGCAGGGCCCGGCGCCACTTGCCGGCGGCCTCGCCCTCCTCCTGGAAGCCGGGGCCGGTCATCATGGCCATGGCCTCGGACTCGGGCAGCTCCTCGCAGTGGGTCAGCTGGTCGATGATGGCGTTGAGGCTCATCCGGAGCTGCATCTTGAGCTGCTGAAGGCGCACGGGCAGGCCGCCGAAGCCCAGACCCGACATGAGCTCCTCGGCGTAGACGGCCCAGCCCTCGACGAACGGGCCGGACCAGCCGAGCGAGCGCACGCGGGTGGCTGCCCGGAAGCGGCGGGCGTGTGCCAGCTGGAGGAAGTGGCCGGGCATGGCCTCATGGACGGTGAGGTCGCGGATCATGTGGTCGTTGTATTCGCGGTAGAACGACTCGACGCGCTGGGCGGACCAGTCGGCCGGAGTCGGGGAGATGCAGTAGAACGTCGGGACCTCGGCGGTCTCGAGCGGGCCCGGCGGGTCACAGTAGGCGACGGCGACGCCGCGGGCGAACTCGGGCATCTCCTCGATGACGAGCGGGTCGTCGACGAGGCTGAGCACGTCGTGCTTGCGGACGAACTCGGTGGCCTCCTCCATGGTCACGCGGGCCAGGGCGACGATCGTCTCGTCGGTGGGGTGCTGGGCGGCGAGGCTGTCGAGGGCGCGGCGGACCGTGTCGTCGGTGGCGGGACCGCCGACCAGCTCGGCGGAGGCCTGGCGGAGCTCCTCGCCGACGCGGGCGAGATTGTCGCGGGCGCGGGAGAGCACCTCGGCGGCGGGCAGCTCGGTGTCGAGCGTGTGCCAGAGGCGGGCCTCCCAGAGCCGGCGGCCCAGGCGCGGGTCGCGGCCGGGGTCGCCGCCGTCGAGGAGGCCGCGGAGCCAGCCGTCGAACTCGCCGAGCGCGGCGACGGCGGTGGCCGCGGCGGGCTCGACGGTGGCGCGCATGCCGGGCTCCTGCTCGAGGAGCAGGGGCACCTCGTCGCGGATCAGGCCGGCCGTGCCGGCGAACTGGCCGATCGCGGTCTCGGCGTGGATGCGCGGCACGTCACGCAGCACGGCGCGGGCGGTGGCGAGCGCGTCGGGGATCGCGGCGAGCCGGCCGGCGAGGCTGGTCAGGCGCTCCTCGGCCGGCGCGAACTGGCGGGAGAGCAGAGCGTGCAGCAGCGGGCCGGGGTTGTGGTGCAGCGGGTTCCACTCGTGCTCGCGGACGTCGGTGGCCTCGAACAGGCCCCGCTCGACGAGGGCGGACAGGATGCCGTGGTCGACCTGGTCCTCGGCGTCGAGGCCGTCGGCGTCGACCCCGGAGAGCGCGTCGGCGGCGTCGCGCAGCATGGCGACCCGGGCGGCGACGGCGCCCGGCGAGAGGTCGGGCATGCGGTCGTCGAAACGGTGGTCGCCCGTCTCGGTGGCGAGCCCGGGATCGGCCTCGAGGATGGCGTCGACGATGCGCTCGGCTAGGGGTACGAACTCCGGCATGCGAGAAACCTACTCGGCATCGAGCCTTCGGTCCGGCTCAGGGCGGTGGGACGGGGCGACGTTCTCGCGCGCACGCACGGCTTCGGCGTAGTCCAGGGCGGCCTGGCGCAGCAGGTGCTCGGCGTCGGGGTGCTCGGCGACGAGGCGGAGCAGGCGGGAGCCGACGTCGTCGCCACCGGGGAGCGGCACCGGGAGACCCGCTCGCCGCGTACGAGAAAGGATCTTGGCAGCGAGGGCGAGTGCGGGCTGGGAGAGGGCGATGCCGTCGAGCACGGACCGGCGGGATTTCTCGGCCTTCTTGATGCGCTCCCAGTTGGCGGTGATCTCCTCGATGTCGGCGACCCGCTCGCCGGCGAAGACGTGCGGGTTGCGGCGGATCATCTTGTCGACGAAGCCGCCGGCCACGTCGTCGATGCTCCAGCGCTCGTCCTCGGGATGCTCCTCGGCCAGGCGGGCGTGGAGCAGGACCTGCAGCAGTACGTCGCCCAGCTCCTCGCGAAGCGCGTCGGTGTCGCCGCTTTCGATCGTGTCGTACGCCTCGTAGCTCTCCTCCAGGAGATATTGCGCGAGGGTGCGGTGGTTCTGCTGCCGCTTCCACGGGTCCCCGCCGGGCGAGACGAGCCGGTCCATCACGGCCACGGCGTCGAGCAGGCGGGCGCCGGGCGGATCCCAGGAGCCGTACATGAGCTCGAGCTCGGCGAGACCGGGCTCGCGGGCAAGGCGCAACCCGAGCGACCGGGCGAAGCTCTCGTCCCCGTCGGGCCCCGCAAGCCACACGACGGTTCCCCCAACACCGGACATTTCCGAAATATCCGGTGAAGAGGAAGCGGCGGTGGACGGGGAGGCAGAGGAGGCGGCCGTGCCGGGCGGGGTGGGCGCGGGCGCGGCGGGCGCGGCGGGCGCGGCGGGCGCGGCGGGCGCGGCCGTGGTGGGCGCGGCGGGCGCGGCCGTGGTGGGCGCGGCGGGCGCGGGCGGGGTGGGCGCGGGCGGGGTGGGCGCGGCGGGCGTGGGCGTGGTAGGCGCGGTAAGCGTGAGACGGGGCGCGGGGGGCGCGGGGGTGGTGCCCGTGAGGGCGGCCAGCAGCGCCTCCGGGTCGGGTGGGATGACCGTTACCGGGACGCCGCCGGCGCGGAGGGCCGCCGCCTGGGGTGAGTCGGCGGCGGCGTAGACCGGGTGGGCGCGGACGGTGTCCCAGGCGGCGGCCGTCAGCAGGCCCGCGGGCAGGCGTGGTGAGGTGACGAGCAGGACGATCCGAGCGGTCATGTCGCCAACTGTGCCAGCTCTCAGGACACGTCGATCACCGGGGCGCCGGCGTCGGCGGCGCCGAGGGGGACGGTGACCAGGGGGCGGAGCTGGCCCTGCTGGGTCTGGAAGTCGAGGACCGAGATCTGCAGGGGCTGGTAGCGGGGATTGACCTTGATTTTCAGGTCGCCGGCGGCGGCGGCCACCTCGTCGCGGACGGCGGCCGACGTGGTGACCAGTTGCAGGTTGTCGGCCGGGAGCTGGGTCTTGAACTGCTCGAAGGGCAGGCTCGGGTCGACCTCGCCGGCCTCGCGCAGGGTGTCGTAGACGGTGCGGAGGTCGTCGTCGCTGGGCTGGGCGCCGGACGACGCGGACGCGCCGGCGCGCTCGCGGAGCAGGCGGATCAGGGCGTCGCTCTCGGCGTAGAGCCGCACGTATTCGGCCTGCTCGGGCAGCTTGAGCTGGGTGGCGTAGTCGCCGAGCGGCAGGTTGGTGGGGAGCGTGACGTTCTCGCGCTTGGCGACCTCGGTCATCACGTCGGCGCTGACCAGCGTGCGGACGATGTCGCCGCGCGAGATCGGGACGGTGCCCTGTGCCCCGGCCTCCGACAGGGAGGTGCGGGCGTCGTCCCAGATCTCCTGCACCCGCTTCTCGGTGATGCGGGTGGAGTCACCCACATAGGCGGCGACCGAGGGCTCGGAGCGGCAGGCGGAGAGGCCGGCCACGGTCAGGGACGCGACGACGGCCATGGATGCGAGTCGGCGGGCACGCTGCATGGCCATGACTCTCTCACGACCTCTATGACCCACGTCACCCGCCCCGCCGAAGATCGGTCAAAGGCCCGGCCGGCGCGTCCCGTCAGGACAACGCCGGCCGGCCCGAACGGTTATGCCGGAACGGGAGCCGGCTCGCCGAGGACGTCGGTCAGCAGCTGGGCGCACCACTCCAGCAGGGCCTGGTCACGCAGCGGCTCGCCGCCGAGCCGGCGTGTGCTCGGCCGGGGCACGCTGACCTGGTCGTTCGCCTGCTTGTAGACGGCGTCCGGGTGGTAGCGCTTGAGCCGCAGCTGCTTGGAGTCGGGCAGCGGCAGCGGCGAGAAGCGGATGTGCTTGCCCTGCATCGAGACGTCGGTGAGGCCGTACGCCCGGGCGCGCTGGCGGAAACGCGCGACCGCGATGAGGTTGGCCACCTGGGCGGGCGGCTCACCGTACCGATCGGTCATCTCGGCGACGACCTCGCGCAGCGCCTGCTCGTCGCGGGCCTCGGCGAGCTTGCGGTACATCTCCAGGCGCAGCCGCTCGACGGCGATGTAGTCGACCGGCAGGTGGGCGTCGACCGGCAGGTCGATCTTGACCTCGGGCTCCTCCTCGGGGCGCTCGCCCTTGAACGCCTGCACCGCCTCGCCGACCATCCGCACGTACAGGTCGAAGCCGACGCCCTCGATGTGGCCGGACTGCTCGCCGCCGAGCAGGTTGCCGGCGCCGCGGATCTCGAGGTCCTTCATCGCCACGTACATGCCGGCGCCGAGCTCGGTGTGCTGGGCGATGGTCGCCAGCCGCTCGTGGGCCTGCTCGGTGAGCGGCTTCTCGCGCGGGTAGAGGAAGTAGGCGTACGCCCGCTCGCGGCCCCGGCCGACGCGGCCGCGGATCTGGTGGAGCTGGGCCAGGCCGAGCAGGTCGGCCCGCTCGACGATCAGCGTGTTGGCGTTCGGGATGTCGATGCCGGACTCGACGATCGTGGTGCAGACCAGGACGTCGAACTCCTTCTCCCAGAAGCCGACCATGACCTTTTCGAGCTGTTCCTCGCTCATCTGGCCGTGCGCCACCGCCACCCGCGCCTCGGGCACCAGCTCGCGCAGCTTGCGTGCCGCCTTGTCGATCGACTCGACCCGGTTGTGCAGGTAGAAGACCTGGCCGTCGCGGAGCAGCTCGCGGTGCACGGCCGCGGCGACCTGCTTCTCGTCGTGGGCGCCGACGAAGGTGAGCACCGGGTGGCGCTCCTCGGGCGGGGTGGCGATCGTCGACATCTCGCGGATGCCGGTGATCGCCATCTCGAGCGTGCGCGGGATCGGCGTGGCCGACATGGTGAGCACGTCGACCGAGGCGCGCAGGGCCTTGAGCTGCTCCTTGTGCTCGACGCCGAAGCGCTGCTCCTCGTCCACGATGATCAGGCCGAGGTTCTTGAACTTGGTGGAGTTGGCCAGCAGCCGGTGGGTGCCGATCACGATGTCGGCGGTGCCGTTCGCCGCCTGCTCGAGAGTCAGCCGGGCCTCGGCCGGGGTCTGGAAGCGGGACAGCTGCTTGATGGTGAGCGGGAACTGCGACATGCGCTCGGTGAACGTGTTGAAGTGCTGCTGGGCGAGCAGGGTCGTCGGCACGAGCACCGCCACCTGCTTGCCGTCCTGCACCGCCTTGAACGCCGCCCGCACCGCGATCTCGGTCTTGCCGTAGCCGACGTCGCCGCAGATCAGGCGGTCCATCGGGACGGACAGCTCCATGTCGTGCTTGACCTCGGAGATCGCGGCGAGCTGGTCGGGCGTCTCCTGGTAGGGGAAGGCGTCCTCGAGCTCGCGCTGCCACGGCGTGTCGGGGCCGAACGCGTGGCCCTGGGACGCCTGCCGCGCCGCGTACAGCTGGATGAGCTGGGCGGCGATCTCCTTGACCGCCTTGCGCGCGCGGGCCTTGCTCTTCTGCCAGTCGGCTCCGCCCATCTTGTGCAGCGACGGCGACTCGCCGCCGACGTAGCGGGAGAGCTGGTCGAGCTGGTCGGTCGGCACGTAGAGCCGGTCGCCGGGCTGGTTGCGCTTGGACGGCGCGTATTCGATCACGAGGTATTCGCGGTCGGCGCCGTTGACCGTGCGCTGCACCAGCTCGACGTACTTGCCGATGCCGTGCTGCTCGTGCACCACGAAGTCGCCCGGCTTGAGCTCGAGCGGGTCGATCGTGTTGCGCCGCCGCGACGGCATCTTGCGCATGTCCTTTGTGGAGGCGCCGCGGCCGCCGGTGATGTCGTTGCCGGTGATCACCGCGAGCTGGGAGCCGGCGTCGATGAAGCCGTGGTTGAGCCCGCCGCGGGTGACGACGAGCTGGCCCGGCTCGATCGGCGCCTCGAGCGAGTCGGCCGGGGTGACGCCCAGGCCCGCGTCGCGCAGCACCTCGGTGGCGCGCTGCGCCGTGCCGTGCCCCTCGAAGACCAGCGCGATGGCCCAGCCGGCGGCGGCCCACTCGTTCAGGTCGGCGGCGAGCTTGGCGGTGTCGCCGTGGTAGAGCGGCACGGGCTGGGCGGCCAGCGCGATGGCGTCGCCGGCGTCGGGCGAGACCTCGACGACCGGGGTCTCGAGCCACGGCTGGTCGTCGACCGGCGTCTCCTCGGCCTCGGTGAGGCCGAACGGCGACACCGTCCACCACGGCTGACGCAGGGTCGCGGCGTGCGCTCGCACGTCCGCGAGGGTCTTGAAGGCGGCGGCGCCGACGTCGATGGGCGCTTGACCCCCGACGGCGGCGGCGGCCCAGGAGGCCTCCAGGAACTCGGCGGAGGTGCGGGTGAGGTCGTGCGCCCGGGTGCGGATGCGCTCGGGGTCGCAGAGCAGCACGTGGGTGTCGGCCGGCATGCAGTCGAGCAGCAGCTCCATGCTGTCGGTGCCGTCGAGCAGCGCCGGCGCGAGCGACTCCATGCCCTCGACCGGGATGCCTTCGGCCAATTTGTCCAGGATTTCGGACAGTTCCGGGTGCTCCGCGGCGAGGGCGGCGGCCTTGGCGCGCACAGAAGGCGTCAGCAGCAGCTCGCGGCACGGCGGCGCCCAGAGCCGCTGGACCGGGTCGATGGTGCGCTGGTCGGCGACCGCGAAGGTGCGGATCTCCTCGACCTCGTCGCCCCAGAACTCGACCCGGGACGGGTGCTCGTCGGTGGGCGGGAAGACGTCGAGGATGCCGCCGCGCACGGCGAACTCGCCGCGCTTGGTGACCAGGTCGACCCGCGCGTACGCCATGTCGGTGAGCCGGCGGGCGACCCCCTCGAGCTCGGCCTCGCCGCCGGTGGTCAGCTCGACCGGCTCGAGGTCGCCGAGGCCCTTGAGCTGGGGCTGGAGCACCGAGCGGACCGGCGCGACGACGACCTGGATCTCGTCGCCGGGCGCGGGGTGGGCGAGGCGGCGCAGCACGGCGAGGCGCCGGCCGACCGTGTCGGAGCGGGGCGACAGCCGCTCGTGCGGCAGCGTCTCCCAGGACGGATAGACGACGACCCGGCCGGCCGGCAGGAGGCAGCCGAGCGCGTCGGCCAGGTCGTCGGCCTCGCGGCTGGTGGCCGTGACGGCGAGGACCGGCCGCCCGGCGCCGCCCGTCTCGGCCGCGCCGGCCACGGTGGCGACCAGGAACGGGCGCAGCGACGCGGGCGCCGTCAGGTCGAGTGAGTCGGAGTCGACGAAGCCCTTGCGCGCCAGGTCGCGGGCGCGCGCCAGGCCGCGATCGCGAAGAGCGGCCGGGATCAGACCGGAAAGCTGCATGACGGAGATCTCCACGTCGAAAAACCCCAACGCCCAGGAGGGGCGGGGGTACGGCGCCAAGTCTAGTCCGCCCGTGTGACATTCCACGGGCGCACAAGATGTCCGACAAAAGCGCCTATGCCGGGTGAAGAGTCCGTAGGCACATCTCTGAGGGAGGCCACCTTGCGGATCCTGCTGCTCGTCACGGCGTTCAACGGGCTCAGCCAGCGCGTCTGGTGCGCGTTGCGCGAGGCCGGCCACGACGTGGGGGTGCAGCTGGCGACCGGCGCGGCCGACATGATCGAGGGCGTCCGGCAGGCCGACCCGGAGTTGATCCTCTGCCCCTTTCTCAAGGACCGGGTGCCCGCGGAGATCTGGCGGCACCGCCGCACCGTGATCATCCATCCGGGCCCGGTCGGCGACCGCGGGCCCTCCTCACTGGACTGGGCCATCGCCGAGGGCGCCCGCGGCTGGGGCGTCACCGCGCTGGAGGCCGTGGAGGAGATGGACGCCGGGCCGATCTGGGCGACCCGCACCTTCGCCCTCTCCGCGACGCCGCCGCGCAAGTCGTCGCTCTACAACGGGCCGGTCGCGGACGCGGCACTGGAGTGCGTCTTCGAGGTCGTGGCCAAGGCCGGCGACCCCTCCTTCACCCCGGTGCCGCCGGACCACGCCCCCACCGAGACGCCCGGCGCGCGGCCCCGCCCGCTGATGACCCAGGACAAGCGCGCCTTCGACTGGACCGACCCGACCGAGCACATCCTCCGCTCGATCAGGGCCGCCGACGGCGCGCCGGGCGTGCGCACCGAGATCGGCGGGCTGGCCGTCTTCGCGTACGACGGCACGCCCGGCGCCGCCCGCACGGCGCGCCCGGGGCAGATCCTCAGCCGCCGGCAGGGCGCCGTGCTGGTCGGCACCGGGGACGGCGGCCTCTGGCTCGGCCACCTGCGCGCCGCCGACCCGCAGCACCCCCGTGCCGGCATCAAGCTGCCCGCGACGACGCTGCTCGGCGCGCGCCTGCGCGGGGTGCCCCACTCGCCCCTGCCCGCCGACAGCGAGTCCGAGTCGCCGGGCGCCTACCGGCAGGTCCGCTACCGCCGCACCGGGCGCGTCGGATGGCTCACCTTCGACTTCTACAACGGCGCGATGGCGCCCGGGCACTGCCGGCGGCTGCTCGCCGGCCTGCGGCACGCCGTCGCGCAGGACACCGACGTGCTGGTGCTGCGCGGCGGCACGGACGCCTTCAGCAACGGCATCCACCTCAACGTGATCGAGGCGGCTCCCGACCCGGCCCGCACCGCGTGGACGAACATCCGAGCGATCAACGACGTCTGCCGCGAGATCGTCACCTGCACCAAGCAGGTGGTCATCGCCGGCTACGCGGGCAGCGCCGGCGCGGGCGGCGTGATGCTCGGGCTCGGCGCGGACGTCGTCGCGGCCCGCGACGGGATCGTGCTCAACCCCTACTACGACATGGGGCTGTACGGGTCGGAGCTGCACACCTTCACGCTGCCCCGGCGGGTCGGCGCGGATCAGGCCCAGCGCCTGGTCGACGACAAGCTACCGGTGAGCGCCGCCCGGGCGGCCGGCCTCGGCCTGGTCGACGAGGTCGGCCCGCGCCACCCCGACGCGTACGCGGAATGGCTGGTGGCCCTCGCCGAGCGCGAGAGCGACCCGCGCGCCGCCCGGCGACGGCGCCAGGCGAAGGCCCGGCGGCTCGCCGCCGAGCGGGTGCCGCTGGAGGTCTACGAGGCCCGTGAGCTGGCCGAGATGAGCCGCGACATGTACGGCGACCGGTCCGGCTTCGCGGCCGCGCGGCACGCCTTCGTCACCAAGGCGCGCGCCACCCGGACCCCGCAGCGGCTGCTGCCCGCCTGGCGGCCGGCCGCCACCGCCCGGCCGCGGCGCTCCGCTACCCTGCGACCGGCGATTCCGGTATCCGCCTGAAGCATTCCTCGTCCCAAGGTGAGACTTGCCTCAGTTTGCCCGGCACTGGGGTCGCGCCGATACGATCGGCGGAGTCGGGACAGCGCTGTCCTGGAGCACCTTGAGGCGAAGGAGCGCCCCCGATGACCGACCAGCAAGGCCAACTAGACCCCGACGGTCCCGACGCTGCTCTCCGAGCAGACATCCGCCGGATCGGCACGCTGCTGGGCCAGACCCTGGCCCGCCAGGAGGGCCGGCCCCTGCTCGACCTCGTCGAGGAGGTCCGCGCCCTGGTCCGCCAGGACGCGCAGGCCGCCGCCGACCGGCTCGCCGCGATGGACATCACCACCGGCACCAAGCTGGCCCGCGCGTTCTCCACCTACTTCCACCTGGCGAACATCACCGAGCAGGTGCACCGGGCCCGCGACCTGCGCCGCCGCCGCGCCCGCGACGGCGGCTGGCTCGACCAGGCCGCCAAGCTGATCGCCGAGAAGGGCGTGCCGTCCGACGAGATCGCCGCCGCGGCCCGCCGGCTCGCGGTGCGGCCGGTCTTCACCGCCCACCCGACCGAGGCGGCCCGGCGCTCGATCCTGTCGAAGCTGCGCCAGCTCGCCGACGCCCTGGACGCCGAGGCGGCCGCCGCGATCCTCTACGGCCAGTCCGACACCACCGCGTCGACCCGCAAGTTCGCCGAGCTGATCGACCTGCTCTGGCAGACCGACGAGCTGCGCCTCGACCGGCCCGAGCCGACCGACGAGGCCCGCAACGCCGTCTACTACCTGCGCGACCTCTACGCCGAGGCGGCCCCGCAGGTGCTCTCCGACCTGGCCGAGACGCTGCGCCAGCTCGGCGTCGAGACCGCGCCGACGGCCCGCCCGCTCACCTTCGGCTCGTGGATCGGCGGCGACCGCGACGGCAACCCGTTCGTCACCCCCGAGGTCACCCGCGACGTGCTGCTCATCCAGCACGAGCAGGGCATCCAGGCCACCGAGGCGGCCATGGACCAGCTCATCGACGTGCTGTCGGTGTCGCGGCGGCTGCGCGGGGTCTCGCTCGACCTCTCCGCGTCGCTCGCCAAGGACCTCGACAACCTGCCCGAGGTGGCGCCGCGCTTCCGCCGCACCAACGCCGAGGAGCCCTACCGCCTGAAGGTCCGGGCGATCAAGGCGAAGCTGGCGAACACCCGCGAGCGCCTGCGCAACGGCACCGCCCACGTGCCCGGCCGCGACTACCTCGGCAGCGACGAGCTGATCAGCGACCTCGAGCTGATCCGCGCCTCGCTGGCCCGCAACGGCGGCCAGCTCACCGCCGTCGGCGTGGTCGCCACGACCATCCGGACGGCGTCCGCCTTCGGGCTCCAGCTCGCCACCCTCGACGTGCGCGAGCACGCGGAGAAGCACCACGAGGTGCTCCAGCAGATGTACTCGCAGGTGGGCGAGGTCGACGACTACGCGGCGCTCGACCGGGCCCAGCGCACCAAGCTGCTCGCCACCGAGCTCGCCGGGCGGCGGCCGCTGTCCAGCGCCGACACCCCGCTGACCGACTCGGCGCGCAAGACCTTCGACGTCTTCAACACGATCCGCGACGTGCAGGACCGCTTCGGGCAGGACGTCGTCGAGACGTACATCATCTCGATGACCCTGGGTGTCGACGACGTGCTCGCGGCGGCGGTGCTCGCCCGCGAGGCCGGCCTGGTCGACATCCACACCGGGCGCGCGCGGGTCAACATCGTGCCGCTGCTGGAGACGCCGGCCGAGCTCGACGCGGGCGGCGACCTGCTCGACGAGATGCTGTCGCTGCCGGCCTACCGCGAGATCGTGCGGGCTCGCGGCGACGTGCAGGAGGTCATGCTCGGCTACTCCGACTCCAACAAGGAGGGCGGCATCACCACCAGCCAGTGGGGCATCCACAAGGCGCAGCGCAAGCTGCGTGACGTGTCGGCCCGGCACGGCGTGCGGCTGCGGCTCTTCCACGGCCGCGGCGGCACGGTCGGCCGGGGCGGCGGCCCCACCCACGAGGCGATCCTGGCCCAGCCGTACGGCACGCTCGACGGCGCGATCAAGGTGACCGAGCAGGGCGAGGTCATCTCCGACAAGTACACGGTGCCCGCCCTCGCCCGCGAGAACCTCGAGCTGACGGTGGCCGCGGTGCTCCAGGCGACGCTGCTGCACACGTCGCCCTCGGTCGACCGGGAGCTGCTCGACCGCTGGGACGCGACGATGGACTGCGCCTCGGCGGCGGCCTTCAAGGCGTACCGCAGCCTGGTGGAGAATCCGGACCTGCCGGCCTATTTCTGGGCGGCGACCCCGACCGAGCTGCTCGGCCAGCTCAACATCGGCTCGCGGCCCTCGAAGCGCCCGAACGCGGACGCGGGCTTGGGCGGCCTGCGGGCGATCCCGTGGGTGTTCGGCTGGACCCAGACCCGCCAGATCGTGCCGGGCTGGTTCGGCGTCGGCTCGGGCCTCAAGGCGGCCCGCGAGGCCGGCAAGACCGAGGTCCTGACCGAGATGTACGGCAACTGGCAGTTCTTCAAGACGTTCCTGTCGAACGTCGAGATGATGCTGACCAAGACCGACCTGTCGATCGCCCGCCGGTACGTGGAGACGCTCGTGCCGGAGCACCTGCACCCGATCTTCGAGGTCATCCAGCGGGAGTACGAGCTGACCGTGCGCGAGGTGCTCGCGATCACCGGCAGCTCGGCCCTGCTGGAGAACCAGCCCGAGCTCAAGCGCACGCTCGACGTCCGCGACACCTACCTGGAGCCGCTGCACCACCTCCAGGTGGCGCTGCTCCGGCAGTACCGGGACCTGAACGAGGCGGACCGCCAGCTCACGGTGGGCCCGGGCGCGCGGCGGGCGCCGTCCGACTCGACGGCGCTGGAGCGGGCGCTGCTGACCTCGGTGAACGGCATCGCGGCCGGCATGCGCAACACCGGCTGACCCTTGTGGCGCACGTGAGCCGGGCACCCTTCGGGGTGCCCGGCTTTATTTACAGCCGTCATTTTCCATGCCATGGTGGGAGCGCTCCCAAATTCCCCTCATGGAAGCGGATCCCCCATGCGCAAAATGTTCGCGGCCGCGGTCGCCGCCCTCGCCGCCGCCGTTCTCATGGCCCTGCCGGCGAGCGCGGAGACCGCCGCGTTCACCGTGGTGAGCTCCTGGAGCTCCGGCTACCAGGGCCAGGTCACGGTCACCAACACCACGTCCTCGACGATCACCACGTGGCGGGTCGAGCTGGCCTTCCCCGCCGGCACCACCGTGGCGCAGTCGTGGAACGCCACGCAGTCGGGCACGGTGTTCACCCCCGCGAGCTGGAACGGCACGCTGGCGCCGGGCGCGTCGGCGAGCTTCGGCTTCATCGCGAACGGCACCGGCCGGCCCACCTCCTGCCTGATCAACGGCGTCTCGTGCGACGGCTCGACCACCCCGCCGACCACGCCACCGACCACGCCACCGGCGGGCTCCACCCCCGTGGCGGCCAACGGGCAGCTGCGCGTCTGCGGCGTGCACCTGTGCAACGCTGCCGGCAAGGCGATCCAGCTGCGCGGCATGAGCACCCACGGCCTCCAGTGGTTCGCCGACTGCTACAACGACGCCTCGCTCGACGCGCTCGCGACGGACTGGCGGGCCGACCTCCTGCGCGTCTCGATGTACGTGCAGGAGCAGGGCTACGAGACCAACCCCTCCGGTTTCACCGCGCGGGTCAACAGCCTGGTCGACGAGGCGTCGGAGCGCGGCCTCTACGCGATCATCGACTTCCACACGCTGACGCCCGGCGACCCGAACTACAACCTCGCCAACGCCAAGACCTTCTTCGCGAACGTCTCCGCGCGCAACGCGGCGAAGCAGAACGTCATCTACGAGATCACCAACGAGCCCAACGGCGTCAGCTGGGCCGGCATCAAGTCGTACGCCGAGCAGGTCATCCCCGTGATCCGCGCCAACGACCCGGACGCCGTCATCATCGTCGGCACCCGGGGCTGGTCGTCGCTGGGCGTCTCGGACGGCTCCACCTCCTCGGAGATCACCGCCAACCCGGTCAACGCCACCAACATCATGTACGCGTTCCACTTCTACGCGGCCTCGCACCTGGACAACTACCGCGCCGAGGTGCAGCGCGCCGCGGCCTCGCTCCCGCTCTTCGTCACCGAGTTCGGCACCGTCACCTACACCGGCGGCGGCACCGTCGACCTGGCCAGCACCACCACCTGGCTCGACCTTCTCGACCGCCTCCAGATCAGCTACGCCAACTGGACCTACTCCGACGCCGACGAGAGCAGTGCCGCCTTCCGCCCCGGCACCTGCGGCGGCCCCACCTACGCCGGCACGTCCGTCCTGACCGAGTCGGGCGTCTTCATGCGTAACCGGATCCGCACTCCCGACAACTTCTGAGCCTCCTCGAGAAGGGCTCCGGGCATCCCGGAGCCCTTTCTCATTTTCCAAGTTGTCCGACCGACATGTAATCTCAGCTTGTATAACAACTGATGATCATGGTGGTCGCTCGGTATGACGGTGATGGAACGCGAGGCGATGAGCCCCGCACAGGTGCGGCTGTCGGCGACCCTGCTCGCGTCGTCGCTGGTCGGCCGGCTGCCGCAGGCCATGTCCTCGCTGGCGCTGCTGCGGGTCGTGCTCGACGCGGGCGGCGGCTACGCCTTCGCCGGCGCGCTGACCTCGATCTACATCCTCGCCGGCACGGTCGGGGCACCGCTGATCAGCCGCGTCATCGACCGCACCGGCCGCGCGCGGCAGACCCTGCTCGGCGGCGCCGCCGCGTCCGGCCTCGCCTTCGCCGGCATCGCCCTCACCGCGCCCGGGCACCCCGTCGCGGCGATCGCGTGCACGCTGATCGCCGGCGCGGCCGCGCCCCCGCTCGAACCCGTCCTGCGCAGCCTGTGGCCGCGGATCATGCGGACCGGCGGGCAGCTCACCCGGGCGTTCAGCGCGGACGCCGCCGTCCAGGAACTGATCTTCGTCCTCGGTCCCCTGGCCAGCGCGATCAGCATCGCCGTGCTGGGCGCCCCCGGCGCGGTCGCCGTCATGGGCGTCATCGGCCTGGCCGGCACCGCGCTCTTCTGCTCGCACGCCATCCTCGAGCGCACGGCACCGGCGGCGCACACCGGCAGACGTGGCTCCCCCATGCGGCTCCCGGCGATCCGCACCCTGGTCCTCGCCCAGGTGGCGGCCGGCGCCCCGGTCGGCGTGCTCGCGATCACCGCCACCGCCCACGCCACCAGCGCCGGCATCGCGGCCCTGTCCGGCTGGGGTCTCGCCCTCAACGGCATCGGCGCGTTCGCCGGAGCGCTCTATGTGACGCGCCGCCCGTTCCGGGCCGCACCGGAACGGCTCGTCCGGCCGGCGCTGCTGCTGGTCGCGCTGCTCTACGCGCCGACGGCCTGGGTGCAGGCGGCACCCGCGTACTGGCTCGCCGCCGCCTTCGTCAGCGGTGTCTGCCTCGCGCCGTACCTCACCCTGGTCTTCCGGGCGACCGAGACCAGCGCCCCCGCCGCCCTCGCCACCGAGGCCAACGCGTGGGTGGTCAGCGCCTTCAGCGTCGGCATCGGCGCCGGCACCTCCCTGGCCGGCCTGCTCACCGACCACTGGGGCGCGGGCGGAAGCACCGTGGCCGTCCTCGCCGCGTCGGCGGTGGCCGCGCTCGGCGCGCTCAAGGCGCGCTTACATACCATCACCGCGTGACCGACCGTCTCTCCTTCCTGTCGGCGCCGCTCGCCCGCGACGCCGCGGTGCCGCTGCGCGTCCAGGTGCACAGCCGCATCCTCGACGGCATCCGCACCGGCGTCCTCACCCCCGGCTCGATGATCCCCACCGAGGCCGAGATCGGCCGGCTGCTCGGCGTCAGCCGCACCGTGGTCCGGGAAGCCCTGATGCTGCTCGACGAGGACGGCTTCATCGTCTCGCGCCGCGGCGTCGGCCGCTTCGTCGCCGACGCGGTCCCCCAGGCCGGCCTGGAACGCCTGCGCCCCATCGAGGACCTGCTCAGCATGCCCGGCAGCCGGCTCGAGCTCGAGCGCACCCAGGCCGAGCTCCAGCAGAAGACGTCCACCTACATCGCCGAGGAGCTGGCCATCCCGTCCGGCTCGGCGGCGTGGTTCGTCGAGACGGTGGTACGCCGTGACGGCCAGGCCATCGCGCTCACCCAGGAACACCTGCCGGCGGGCGTCGACCTGGACGACCCGGCGGCCGGCGGCACGGCCCTGGCGAAGCTGCTCGCCCGCCTCGGCCCCGCGGTCGGCTCCGGCGTCGTCCGGTTCAGCGCCGGCCTGCTCGGCGAGTCCCGCGCCGCCCCGCTCGGCGCCGACCCCGGCGAGCCCGTCCTGATCGTCACCCAGACCGCCCGCCTGAACGGCCGCCCCGTCTACCTCGCCAAGCACATGCTCCGCGCGGGCGCGGGCCAGCTCTCCGTCCGCCAATGACGCCCGTCATCCCGCTCAGCTCATCGACCCGCGATTCGGCGCGGTGGACGGTCGCCTCCCGCGACGTGGTTTCCGACCGCCGAGGATGTGCTCGACCGAGTCGTGCGAGTGTTACCTGACTGATCGTCATGCCGGCGGCATGTGCGAAGCCCTGAGGGGCGTTCGGCAGCTGTTCCTCCACCCGCGGGCCTTGGTGTGCGGGATGCTCAGGGCGTGCGAAGCGTGGTTCTGCCGGTTGTCTGGCTCGGCCTGCTCCTGACCGCCGGCTGTGACGGGGCCGAAGCGGAACCGGAGCCGTCGCCGACCGGGCGCGGCGGCATCGAGCTGGTGCCCGACGATCGGGATACCGAGGCGATGGCGGTGGCGATCGTGTCCGCCGAGGCCGATCTTGTCTCGCATGCCTTCAACGACGGGGTCCTCCAGCTCGGCGTCCGCGGGGAACGGGCGGCCGTCGACGCGCGGTTGAGGCTGTGCGACCGGCTCGTCGACGAGTTCCGGGACTCTCCGGCCTTGGAGCGGATCCTCGTCACCGCCGCGCGGGCGCCGCTCGTGCACTGGAACAGCGGGGACGCGCGATGCGTGGCGGACGCCGAGTGAGCGTCGCCGCTTTCGGGTGGTCTCGGCTGGGTGCCGGCCGCAAGATGGTCGGGTGGCGAAGCTGCTCTCGGTCAACGTCGGCCTGCCCCGCGATGTCTCGTGGCGCGGCCGCACGGTGCACACCGGCATCTGGAAGTCGCCGGTCGACGGGCCCGCGATGGTGCGCCGGCTCAACATCGACGGTGACGGGCAGGGTGACCTCGGCGGGCACGGCGGCGAGCAGCGTGCCGTGTTCGTCTACCAGCTCGGGTCGTACCGCTACTGGGAGAGGTTCCTGTCGCGCGACGATCTGGAGTACGGGCAGTTCGGCGAGAACTTCACGGTCGACGGCCTGGCGGACGACGAGGTGCGCGTCGGCGACCGGTATCTGATCGGTGCGGCGCTGTTCGAGGTGACCCAGCCGCGCGTCACCTGCTATCGCGTCGGGATCCGGATGGACGAGCCCCGCATGCCGTCCCTGCTCGTCCAGCATCACCGGCCCGGCTTCTACTTCCGGGTGCTCCAGGAGGGTGCGGTGCGCGCCGGCGACGACATCGTCAAGGTCGCCGACGGGCCGGAGGCGCTGACCGTGTCCGATGTGGACGCACTGCTGTACCTGCCGGGTCATCCGCGCGAGCGGATCGAGCAGGCGCTGCGCATCCCGGCGCTCAGCCCGGGCTGGCGCGCCTCCTTCCGGGCGATGCTCGACCAGCCCGATGCGGCGAGCGGGAACGCCGGCCTGGTCGCCACCGAGCCGCCGCCGGCGTGGGCCGGGTTCCGGCCGCTGCGCGTGACGGCGATCGAGCGGGAGAGCAGCACGATCACCTCGGTGCGGCTCGCCGATCCGGACGGCACGCCGCTGCCGGCCGCACTCCCCGGGCAGTTCCTGACCGTACGGCTGCGCCCCGCCCTCGTGCGCAGCTACTCCCTCTCCGGCGGGCCGGGCGACCCCGGCTACCGGATCAGCGTCAAGCGCGAGCCGCACGGGGCGGGCAGCGAATATCTGCACGCGAACGTCCGTACCGGCGATCTGCTCGACGTGGCCGCGCCGCGTGGCACGTTCGTGCTGCGGCCCGGGACGGCGCCGGTGGTTCTGATCAGCGGCGGCGTCGGCGCGACACCGGTGCTCGCCATGCTCCACGCGCTCGCCGGGCAACGGCCGCAGCGGGAGGTGTGGTGGGTGCAGGCGGCCCGCAACGGCGACGAGCGCCCGTTCGCCGCCGAGGCGGCCGGCCTCCTCGCGACGATGCCGCGATCACATTCGTACGTCGGGTACAGCCGCCCCGGTCCGCGGGACCACGACCACGACTTCGCCGGCCACCTGTCCGCGGACCTTCTGCGGACGTTCGGCCTGCCCCCGGACGCCGACGTCTACCTCTGCGGTCCGGCCGAGTTCCAGGCCGGCATCACCGCGGCCCTGGCCGAGATCGGCGTCCCGGCGGCCCGGGTGCACACCGAGGTCTTCGGCGTGCGGTCCGGCCTGACACCGGGCATCAGCGCGAAGCCGGCCCGGTCACCGCACCCGCCGGCGGGCGCACCGGGCGACGGCCCGGCGGTGTCCTTCGTCCGCAGCGACCTCACCGTGCCCTGGCCCCGCGACACCGCCAGCCTGCTCGACCTGGCCGAGGCCTGCGACGTCCCGGTCCGCTGGTCGTGCCGCGCCGGGGTCTGCCACAACTGCGAGAGCGGCCTGCTCTCCGGCTCGGTCACCTACACCGCCGAGCCGGCCGACCCGCCGGCCGCGGGCAACGTGCTGATCTGCTCCGCCCGGCCGGACGGTGACGTCGTCCTCGACCTCTGATCAGCGGGGGCGCAGCCCGCGGAGGGCCGTGGCGACGACGCGATCCGCGTAGTCCTCGGTGAGCGGCCCGCTGCGCTGGAGCCACCGGTTGAGCAGTGGTCCCCAGATCATGTCCATGGCCACGTCGAGGTCGACGTCCGCGGCGATCTGACCGGCCGACTGGGCGCTGCTCAGGCGCCGGCGCTTGGCCCGCTTCAACGGGCCGTCGAGCCGTTCGGCATAGGCGCGGGCGAGCTCGGGATCCTGCGTGATCTCGACGGCCAGCGCGCGCATCGGCGGCTCGTAGCGGGGATCGTTCAGCTCGGCGACCGTCGCGCGCAACACCAGGGTCAGGTCGGCCTCGAGGTCGCCGGTGTCCGGCAGCGCCGGCTCCTCGCCGGCGCCCTCGCTGAGCAGGAGGAAGGCGTCGAGCAGGATGGTGCCCTTCGACGCCCACCAGCGGTAGATGGTCTGCTTGCCCACGCCGGCCCGCGCGGCGATGCCCTCGATGGTGAGCTTCGCGTAGCCCACCTCCAGCAGCAGGTCGAACGCGGCGGTGAGGATCGCCCGCCGCGAGGTCTCCTTGCGGCGGGCGGTGTTGGGCGTCATGGACGATCACCCTACCACTCACGAGACGAACCGTCTCGTCTTGACAGCTTCGCCCGGCACGGCTTAGCGTTCCTTACTGACGAGACGGACCGTCTCGTCTCGCCAACGGAGGAGAATCGCATGCGTACCTGGTTCATCACCGGCGCCGGCCGCGGCCTCGGCCGCGCCTTCACCCTCGCGGCCCTCGAACGCGGCGACCGGGTCGCCGCCGCCGCGCGCACCATCGAGCAGCACCCCTTCGACGGCCGGTACGGCGACCGGCTGCTGCCCCTCACCCTCGACGTGACCGACCGGGCCGCGGTGAGCGCCGCCGTGGACGCCGCGGCCGAGCGCTTCGGCCGGCTCGACGTCGTCGTCAACAACGCCGGCGCCATGTACATGGGCATGATCGAAGAGTTCACCGAGGCGCAGGCCCGGGCCCAGTTCGAGGTCAACTTCTTCGGCGCGCTCTGGGTCAGCCAGGCCGCGCTGCCGCACCTGCGCGCGCGGCGGTCCGGCCACATCGTGCAGATCTCCAGCATCGCGGCGCTCGCCGGCTTCCCGAGCACCGGCCTCTACAGCGCGAGCAAGTTCGCGCTGGAGGGCATGAGCGAGGCCCTGGCGATGGAGGCGGCGGCCTTCGACGTCAAGGTGAGCATCGTGCAGCCCGGCGGCTACTGGACCGGCCTCTACACGGGTATGACCGCCACCACCCCGATGGAGGCGTACGCGCCGCTGCGCGCCGAGCTGGAACGGCAATGGGCCGAGGGCTCGATCGACAGCGAGCCCCGGCTGGCCGCCGAGGCACTGCTGCGGCTCGTCGACAGCGACGACCCGCCGCTGCGGCTGTTGCTCGGCAGCATGGTCTACGACCTGGCGTTCGACATCTCCCGGCAGCGGATGGACACGTGGGCGCGCTGGGAAGAGGTGAGCCGCTCCGCCGAGCACGCCGTCCCGGCCCCCGGCGCCCGCGAAAGCTGAGAGCGAGCTGAGAGACCCTGTAGTGGCTCTCAGGGTTCCACCGGATCCGGTGGATGCGCCCGCTTCCTACGCTGAGCGCGTGACCATCATCGCGACACAGTCATTGACGAAGACATACGGCGGCGGGGTGACCGCGCTCAGCGACCTCACCGTCGACGTCGAGGCGGGCGTCATCGGGCTGGTGGGTGCCAACGGCGCCGGGAAGAGCACGTTCATCAAGATCATGCTGGGGTTGATCGCGCCCAGCGACGGGAGCGTGCGGGTGTTCGGCCTCGATCCGGTCGTGCAGACCGATCAGGTGCGGGCGCGGGTCGGCTACATGCCCGAGAACGACTGCCTGCCGCCGGACGTGTCGGCGGCGGAGTTCGTCACGCACCTGGGCCGGCTCAGCGGGCTGCCCAGGACGGCCGCGCGGGAGCGGGCCTCCGAGGCGCTGCGGCACGTCGGGCTCTACGAGGAGCGCTACCGGCAGATCGGCGGCTACTCCACGGGCATGAAGCAGCGGGTCAAGCTGGCCCAGGCGCTCGTGCACGACCCCGACCTGCTGCTGCTGGACGAGCCGACGAACGGTCTCGACCCGGCCGGCCGCGACGCCATGCTCACCCTGGTGCACCGCATCGGCACCGAGTTCGGCATCTCGGTGGTCGTCTGCTCGCACCTGCTCGGCGAGGTCGAGCGCATCTGCGACTCGCTCATCGCGATCGAGGGCGGCCGGCTGCTGCGCGCCGACCGGATCTCCGCGATGACGGCGGCCTCCGACGTGCTCGCGGTCGAGGTCTCCGAGGGCATCGACGAGCTTTTCGACGCGCTGACCCAGCTCCAGCTCGCCGTCACCCGCGAGGGCCGCCAGCTGCTGGTGCCGCTCGAGTCGGAGAGCTCGTACGACGAGATCCTGCGCGCGGTCGCCGAGCTCGACCTGCCGCTGCACCGCCTGGACCAGCGACGCCACCGGGTGGCCGAGCTCTTCACGACGAAGGAGACGGCCGATGTCTGACGCCGGCGTCATTCACGACATCGGATACCAGCGGTACGAGGGGCCCCGCCTGGGCCGCGCCGCGGTGTTCGGCGCGCTCTACCAGCACGGGCTGCGGGCCTCGTTCGGGCTGGGCCGCTCGATCAAGGCCAAGATCTTCCCGTGGCTGGTGGTCGGCATCGTGCTGCTGGTCGCGGTCATCAACGCGGCGGCCCGGGCACAGTTCGACGTGATCCTGTTCGACTACTTCGAGTTCGACAGCACGATCAGCTGGCTGATCATCTTCTTCGTCGCGATCGTCGCGCCCGAGCTGATGTCGCGGGACATGCGCGCCGGGGTGCTGCCGCTCTACTTCAGCCGGCCGCTGCGCGCCGCCGACTACGTGGGCGCGAAGGTCGCCTCGCTGGTCACCGCGGTCTTCCTGCTGCTCGGCGTGCCGCAGCTGATCATGTTCTTGACCGCCGCGTTCACGCTCGACGGCGGGATCGGCAAGGTGTGGGAGGAGTTCTACGGCGCGCTGCTGCCGGGCTGGGCGTACAGCCTGCTCTGGGCCGTGCTCTTCGCCTCGATCAGCCTGCTGATCGCCTCGCTGACCGGCAAGCGGGCGTTCGCCGCCGGTGGCATCGTCGCCTTCTTCCTGATGACCACCCCGGTGGTCGGCGTGCTCAGCATCCTGCCGTCGGAGACGGCGCAGGACCTGGCCGGCCTGGTCAGCCCGATGTCGCTGATCAACGGCGTCTACATCTGGCTGGCCGACGGTGTGGACCTCGGCCTGGACGTGGGCCGCTTCGGCCCGATCTACGGCATCGAGGCGTTCTGCCTGGTCGCCGTCGCCCTGCTGCTGTTGCTGGCCCGCTACCGGAAGGTGGCCTCCCTGTGAGCACCGTCGAGCTTCGGAACGTCTCGCGCTGGTACGGCAACGTGGTCGCGGTCAACGACGTCAGCATGACCCTCCAGCCGGGGGTGACCGGCCTGCTCGGCCCGAACGGCGCCGGCAAGACCACGGTGCTGCACATGATGGCCGGCTTCCTCGCGCCGTCGAAGGGCGCCGTCACCATCGACGGCTCCCCCACCTGGCGCAACCCGGGCATCTACCGCGAGCTGGGCCTGGTGGCCGAGCGCGAGGCGGTGCACGGCTTCCTCACCGCCCGCGAGTTCGTGACGGCCTGCGCCAAGATGCAGAAGCTGCCCGACCCGGCCGGCGCCGCCCAGCGCGCGCTGGAGCTGGTCGAGATGACCGGCGCCCAGGACCGGCGGATCGACACCTTCTCCAAGGGCATGCGCCAGCGCACCCGGGTCGCCGCCGCCCTGGTGCACGAGCCGCGGGTGCTGCTGCTCGACGAGCCGTTCAACGGCATGGACCCGCGGCAGCGCATGCACATGATGGAGCTGCTGCACCAGCTCGGCGACCAGGGCCACACGATCCTGTTCAGCTCACACATCCTCGAGGAGGTCGAGCAGCTCTCCGGCCTCGTCCAGGTGATCGTGGCGGGCCGGCTCGCGGCCTCCGGCGACTACCGGCGGATCCGCCGGCTGATGACCAACCGGCCGCACGTGTTCGCCGTGCAGAGCTCCGACGACCGGCGGCTCGCGGTCGCCCTGATCGGGGAGAAGTCGGTGAGCGGCGTCGAGATCGAGGCGAGCGGGCTGACCGTGCGCGCCTCCGACTACGGCACCTTCACCCGCGCGCTGCCGCGCATCGCCCTCGGCGAGGGCATCCGGCTGCGCAAGCTGCTGCCGTCCGACGAGTCGCTGGAGAGCGTCTTCTCCTACCTGCTGGAGGCATGATGTCCACGGTCGCCTACATCACCGCCCGCGGCCTGTTCGGCCGCCGCCGGGCGCTGCTCCTGCTGCCGCTTCCCCTGCTGCTCGTCGGCCTCGCGCTGATCTGCGAGGCGTACGACGTGAGCCCCGCCGACTGGGGCCAGCCGGTCGTGGTCGGGCTGGGCCTCGCCGTGGTGCTCCCGGTGACGGCCCTGATCGTCGGCACCGGGGTGCTCGGCTCCGAGGTCGACGACGGCACGATCATCCACATCCTCACCAAGCCACTGCCCCGCCGCGACATCATCCTGGCCAAGATGCTGGTGGCGGCCGGGGTCACCGCGGTGACCGCGGCGGTGCCGCTCTTCGTGGTGGGCGCGCTCGCCGAGTCGGTGCGGTTCGGCCTCGCGCTGGCCGTCGGCGCGGTGGCCGGCGCGCTCGCGTACTCGGCCCTGTTCCTGCTCCTCAGCCTGCTGACGCGCCGGCCGGTGCTGGTCGGGCTCGCCTACATCCTGGTGTGGGAGGGGCTGCTGGGCCGCTTCGTCAGCGGCACCCGGGTCCTCTCCATCGAGCAGTACGTCATCGGCATCGCCGACAAGATCGCCCCGAGCGCGATCCTCGACGGCAAGGTGTCGCTGCCGGTCGCCGTGGTGATGAGCGCGATCTTCGCGGTCGGCGGCACGCTCTACGCGATCAACCGGCTGGGCTCGTTCAGCATGGCCGGCGAGACGAGCTGACCTTCACCGGACGCGAACCGGTAGGCCGGGTGCAGGCACTCGGCCTACCGGTAGGTTCATCTCGCTCTGAGGAGTTCGACGACGTGCCGCAACAAGGCCCCGGTCGCCGCTGCGGCCGCGGTGGAGGGTGGCAGCGCACGGCGTGACCGAGCAGGAGACCGTGGCCGCCAGTGCCGACACCCCGTAGTGCCGATGACGGCCCGCCGCGCGGTGCCCGCAAGATCGCAGCCCTCTGTACCCCCCTTTGGCCGAGTCGTTGACCGACGCATGATGCAGCGTCCTTCACACGCGTCCTCGGCCGGCGCGAAGGGCAAGAAGCCCGTTGCCGATCGGGGCCTGGCTCGTTGCTCACCCGTGCCGCAAGCTGTCATGCCGGCGTTCTGGCCGACCGCCGCGCGGATGGGCCCGGATCCGGCGTTTCGCCCCCCAGGCAAGGGCTTCGTGTCCTAGGCTGCCTCGTGCTCATCGCGGCGCCGCAGCCGGCAAGCCAGCGATCGACCAGTGAGCACGTGCCTCTCGGGTAACGGCCCCTCGGTGATCGAAGGATGTAGGAGGTAGGCATCAGGTGAGCGCCGAAGCGACACCGGCCGAGGGCCCGCCGGCCGAGCTGGCCCCGTTACGGCTCGACGGGGAATCCATCGTCGGCGCCGGCGGCGTCTTCCGGCCCGAACGCTTCGGCGGCCTGGCGTACTCGAGGGAGTGCGACCGGTTCTACGCCATGGACACGAAAAGCTTCCGGGCGATGCGGAGCTTCACGCAGCCGACTTGTCCGGCGCCGGCGGGGCATGGGGAGAGCTCGTTCGTCGGGGAGTTCGCGCAGCGCCCGATACCGGATCGCCCCATGGTCGTCAATTGCCTCGTCACCGCGTACTGCCCGCTTCGGTGCCGCTACTGCCATGCCGACGACCTCATGGGGCCGTTCCGGGCGGGTGAGTCGGACGACGATCTCGACCGGATCGTGCGGACGGCCGAGCTCGTTCCGGCGATGGTGGCGGTGATCACCGGCGGTGATCCGATCGTCCGCCCGGATCGGGCCATCCACGTCATCGAGCGACTGGCCGAAAGTAAGGCGCTGGTGCTCGACACCTCCGGCGCCGGTGACATCGGCCCGCTGCTTCCCGCCATGAAGGCGCACAACGTGCACCTGAGGGTGTCGTTGGATGCGGCGAGCGCCTCGCCGAACGATGAGGTTCGGCCGATAGACCGGCGTCACCTGCCGCTGGGAACAAGCAGCCACGCGCAAGCCCTGGAAACGATCAGGCGAGCACGTCGGGCGGACGTGCGGACAACCGTGCAGACCGTGGTCACGAGCCGCAACGAACACGAGGCCGAGCTTCTCAGGCTGCACGACCTGCTGGTCGACCTGGGGGTCCGGCATTGGGCGTTGCACGTCATGGTGAACGCCGGAAGGGGGGCCCAACCGAGAAGCCGGCGACTCCGGCCGTCGGGCGAGTCCCTTGCCCGGCTACCGGCAACCGTCGACCGCCTCCGCCTCGAGGGATCACCCGTCCATGTGCGGATCACCCGCACCGACCAGCAGCCGAATGCGGTGATCCTGGTCAACAATCGGGGTGACCTCTATGCCGAACGGGGCGGCGCGATGGGCAAGGTCAAGATCGGTTCGGCGGAGAGCAGTGCATCGGAAATCGAAAAGGCCTTCCGCGCCACCATCGACCTTGCGGCGCACGCCGATCGGTATCTGATGCGCCGCCCGGCGACTCTCGGCCGACATGGCGACCGGGCGGCTCAGGAATGATCGGACCTGGCGTAGGCCTCGGCGAGCCCGCGGACCTGGTGCCATCGCTGCCGATCTTGCGATTCGCGCAGGACGGTGGCCGCCCTCAACCCATCGAGTTCGTCGTGTCGGTCACGCAGCCACGATCGCATTCGCGCGGCACCCTGCCGACCGGGTATCAGCCCAGCGATCTTGAGGGCGATCTCCAGGCGATCGCGCGCCAGCACGGCAGTGGAATGGTTCACATCGAGCCATCTGACCGCGTGGCACGGATTGCGGCCGCCGCCCACGTAAGAGGTGAGTTCCCGGCCCAGCAGCGACTGACACTCGGCCAAGAGCTGGTCGGTGTCGGCCGCCCACTTCTCGGCCTCGATCACAACTTCGCCTCGATCACAACTGCTCTCCGTGGCATGCACCGAGGTTACGGGACCGGCGCCAGGACCGCGAGGCGTCAGGTCTGTTGACCGCCGTGGAAGACGGACGATATCCGCATCGCGAGCGGCGTGGCGAGGCTGGGCGAGACCTCCAGCGCCGCCAGGACGTCCTGCCAAGCGTCAAATCGCTGACCGTCGAGGTTTACCCCGGTACCGAACCGCAGGTATGCGGGCAGGAGCAGCGCGTTGCGTACCAGCCAAGGCACGAATCGATTCGGCTCGCGCCATCGTTCCGAGCGCATCGCCTGCTCGATCTGTTCGCGAAGATCGTCGTAGTGCTCGCAGTGAATCAGATCCGACTCGTTCGACAGGTTCACGATTCTCGGGTTGTGCAGGTGCCGTGTGTTCTGCTGAAACGCCTCACGCCAATGTGCCCAGAAGCGGTGCTCGTCCTCACCGCCCAGGGTGAGGGTCTGCTTCGCGTAGGGTTTCTCCATGAGCTGGTGGAGGTGTGCCCACACCTCCGGAGCGGTGAGCAGCCGGGTCGGCTTCTCGCTGAGCAGCGCCCGGACGATGTCGGGAGCGCGCTCGATGGCCCGGTCGGGATCCACCTCGGGGATCGCCTTGGCGGCGCGCAACACGCTGTAGAGCGAGGGGCGGAAAACCGCGTAGTACTCGTACAACACCGCCCACGGCCGGAATGGACGAACCATCGCGTCGGCGTCGCCGGGACCCGTGCCGAACACGTCGCTGGCGTCGAGCACCTCCTGGAGCGACACGACTTCCGCGAGTTCGGCCCCGGGGATCAGGCTGAACCATTCCCGGGCGCGGGCGGCGAACAGCTCGAAGGCCTTTCTCTGCACCCCGAAGTCATCGAGAGAGAGCACAACCCGCACGCCATGCGTGGACATGGCGGCGGCGGCGAGCGCCTGGACCATGTGGATGAGCGAGGGGCGCCGCAGCCGGACCGGCCAGAACAACAGCGTCGGCGCGGGTGCGGAGCGCGGGGGCTCCAGTCGCCAGCCGAACCGTTGGACGAGTTGGCGCAGCAGTTCGCTGACGTCCTGTGGGGGTCGGCGTAGCGGTAGCGCGCCGATGGCCTTGACCAGTTCCGGTTGCGGCACGCGACGGGAGACCCGCGTGATCGTCGCGGGTGGTTGGGCAGGCGCGGGCGTGAACCCGCGGCGGATGCCGAGCCGCTCAACGACGGCGGGCAGGAGCGTGTTCACGTCCACGCCGGAATAGAGGCCGGCCCCCGAGCCCTCCCAGGTGTGGATGGGCGAATCGGGTGAGGGAGCGGATTCCCGTATCGCCCACAGCAGCTCGATCTCGTTGTCGGCCAGCATCGCCCGCAGCGTGTCGACGATGACCTGATCCGCGCCGCCGTAGCCGAGAACGCAGACGACCGACTCCCGCAGGAGCTCCCGCAACTGGCTGCGGAAGGCGTGCGACGTGCGGGCGAGTCGCCGGGGATCGTGCAACGGACTGTCGTCCTCGCGCAGCGGACGCCAGTACCCGTGCAGATGAACGATGTTGATCGGCCCGGGGTCGGTCACCAGGGAAACCACCGCGCCGTTGTTGCCCGGCACCAACGTGGTGAAGTGCCCGCCGGCCCGACCGATCGCTATCTCGAGCGTGGGGTCCACGTTCGTGGTGAGGATCTGGTGTCCGAACCGGTGTGGTCGCCAGGTGACGAGCCGGCCGATGGCCGTTGTCGCGTCCGTCAGCGACCAGGCCTGGTCGTCGAGTTCGATGCGCCGTGCGGTCGCCAGGTCGATCAGTTGCCATGGGGCGCGGTCCGCCCATGCCGCGAGATCTTCCGACGGGCGGTAGGCGTGCAGGACCGCTCGCTGAACGATGATGTCGAACTTGTCAGGTCCGAGCCAACCGGCGAACGCGTTCCGGTACTCCTGGTAGCGCTGGGCGATGCTCTTGCCTGCCTCGGCCCGGATCTGGTCCAGGCTCCGCACGAGGTCGTCGTTTCGCTGTTGGCGGGCGTACTCGTCGGCCAGGCCGAGGATAGTCTCGGTGTCCGGCATCGTCGGGCGGGTGACGCCGCTGCCCAGCAAGGGCACGCATTTCTTGGCACCAGAGCGCAACAGGGTGGCGAGACGCTCGACCAGGTCGGCCTCGCCCGCGTACAGCGTCACGCCTCCTCCTCCGCCCTGTGCCGATGTGGCATTCAGCCCGCGCCATCGTGCCGACCAGCTCATCCGCCGGGTATCTGCAGCAAGGACTCCGGAACCTCGCCTAGTGATCGCAGGTTGCCGCCGCTCAGATCGCGCTCCAGGTCTCCGCGCGCCCATCCGTAGTATCCGGCGAACACCCGGAGGGCAGTGACGGCTTCCCGGGCCGGCCCGGGGTCGGCGGACAGGTCCACCAACCCGAGCCGACCGGCGAGCGGAGTGAATCCGCCGAACGGGGCCGCGGCGGGGGTGACCTCGGCGAGCGCGAGCGCGATGTACCGATCGACCGGACCTCCGTCGAACACGACCGCCGGTTCCTGCGCCAGCTCCGCCCATTCGGGGAGGGCCGCCCGTACAGACTGCTCGGTGGGCTGGTTCAGGCGGATCGCCAGCGCACCGCGAAAGTCGTGCGCCACCACCAACAGAGACGCGTCACCCAGCTCGGCATCCATTTCGGCGACCAGGACTTGGCCCACCAGGCTGTGTGGCCGATGATGCGCCGCGTTGCGCACGAACGGAAGCCTTGCGCCGTTGTTGTCGGTGCGCAGCTGTGGCTCCGGATAGCCGTTCGCGTGCAGAGCACCGCGCAGGCTCTGCCAGATCGTGTGCAGATCAAGACCCTCGGGCCCGTCGTCGACCCCGCGACGCAGCAGCGACAGCAGCTCATGGGTGAACGCGGTATGGCTCGCCCCCGCCGGCGCCACGGCAGTCCGGTTCGCGGGCGCGGCCGCCAGTATGCACGAGCCACCGATCGCGAGCTGGGCGCCGAGATCGGCCGGGTCCGACATGGCCTCGAAGGCCCGTCCCGAGAAGCAGCAGTCGAGGATGACCAGCCGATTGAGTGCCGGGGAGTCTCGGACATAGTCACGGACCACGCTGTACGGCACCTGGGTGGTCCGCTTGCTCGTCCGTGATTGGGTCACCGTGAGGTAGAGATCTCCCCTGGAATCCAACAGCCCGTGTCCGGCGTAGTAGAGCACCAGCCAGCCGTCCGGCTCGACCTCCTCATTGGCCAGCGCGAGCGCGTCTTCGATATCACCGCCCTGATGCGGGTCGACCCGTTCGTGGCAGCGGCCGGGGTGCAGTCCCCACAGATCCGGATCACGGAACGCGGTCGACAGTCCGGTGACATTGTTCGCCGTGGCCGGGAGAGGGGAGAGGTCCTCATACGCTGCGACACCGATGAGCAACGCGACCGACGCGGCGGTATCGGGAAGAGTGACGCTGGTCAAATGTCCTCGTTCCGATCTCGAGCCGGGGGCGCGAGGCCCTCCTGGATTCGTCGGGCCACCTGCTCGGGATCCTTGATCCGCCTGCTGTCGATCTCGATTTCGCGGTCGCCGTCGCGGACCTTGACACGGGTGACCCGGGCGCGACTGCCGACCCATGCACCAACGGCCGTAGCGACGGCGGTCAAGAGGCCGGGATTCTCGAACACGATCTTCAGGCCGTCGCTCCAGGCGCCCATGTCGTCCGGTCCGGGCTCTTCCGAGCAGGGGTGAACGACAATGCCCGGAGGGAACTGCTCACGGCGGAGCCAGTCCTGCAACGCGAGCACCGCCCCATGATCGTCCGACGACACCGTGATGTACCCCACATCGGTACGGTATTCGGGTCGTTGCACTGAGACAACCCACGGTCACGGCGTGCTAGGCGACGAGGGGCGGCGGCACGAGCGCGCTCCGCAATGTGGAGAGACCCCGTGGCGTAATGGTCCGGAAACATCGGCTGAACGGGCCACTGCGGACCGTGACGGTCATCGTTTGGATGTGTTGCGTGATCGCTCCCGGGTACGCACCCGCCACGTCGCGCTGGCCGCGGATCATCGGCGGCCTCGTCGTGCTCGCCCTGGTCGCCGCGGCCGGCCTGCTGGGCTATGCCAAGTGGCGTGACCGCGGCGGCGACGAGGTCCTGACGACCTCGGGCGGTCAGCTCAACACCCCCGTGCCGGACGGCAAGCTCGTCTTCACCGTCACCGCCGTGCGCTGCCGGGTCGCCAGTGTCGGCGACGGGTCGGTCGACCTGGAGCCGGAGGGCTCGTTCTGCCTCGTCGACGTCGTGGCCCGCAACGCGTCGCCGAGCGCGCTGCCGTTCGACAGCGCGGCGCAGAAGGCGTACGACGGCAAGGGATCCGCACACGAGAACGACATGCAGGCCGCGGTCGTGGTGAACCCGGACCGGAACTTCATCTATCCGATCGCCGCCGGCAACGAGGCGCGCGGGACGCTGGTCTTCGACGTGCCCAAGGGCGAGACCCTGGCGGCGGTGGAGCTGCACGAGTCGTTCGACTCCACCGGCGCCAGGATCGCCCTCAGGTAGCGGCGCCGGCCAGCTCGGGCTCCTCGCGGCGGGCGAGCTCGCGGCCGAGCTTCGCGCCCTCGATGTCGACGTCGGGCAGGACCCGGTCGAGCCGGCGCGGCAGCCACCAGGCCGACCGGCCGAGCAGTGACAGCACGGCGGGCACGATCGTCATCCGTACCAGGAAGGCATCGACCGCGACGCCGAAGGCGAGCGCGAAACCGAGCGACTTGATGATCGCGTCGTCGGCGAGGATGAAGCCGGCGAAGACGCTGATCATGATGAGGGCGGCGGCGGTCACCACCCGGGCGCCGTGCCGCACCCCGCTGATCACGGCCTCGTCCGGCGAGGCGCCGTGCACGAACTCCTCGCGGGCCCGCGTCACCAGGAAGACCTCGTAGTCCATGGCGAGGCCGAACAGCACGCCGATCAGGAAGATCGGCATGATGCTGACGATCGGCCCGGTGCTGTCCAGGCCGAGCAGGCCGGACAGCCAGCCCCACTGGAAGACCGCGACCACCGCGCCGAAGGTGGCGGCGACCGAGAGCAGGAAGCCGAGCGTGGCCTTGACCGGCACCGCGACGCTGCGGAAGACCAGCATCAGCAGCAGGATCGCCAGGCCGACCACCACGGCCAGGTACGGGATCAGCGCGTCGTTCAGCTTCTCGGAGACGTCGATGTTGATCGCCGTGGTGCCGGTGACCGCGAGCGTCGCGCCCGGCACCGTGTGGTCCCGGATCGCGGTCACCAGGTCGTGGGTGGCCTCGCTGCTCGGGCCGCTCGCCGGGATCACGGTCAGCAGCGCGGTGTCGCCGGCCTTGTTGACGGTCGGCGGGGCCACCATGACGACGTCGTCCAGCCCGGAGATGACCTTCGTGGCCGCCTGCGCGGCACCGGTGGCCCGGCCCGTGGGCGCCTCGACGACCACGATGAGCGGCCCGTTGAAGCCGGCGCCGAAGCCCTCGGCGAGCTGGTCGTACGCCTTGCGCTGGGTGGAGTCGACGGCGGCGGTGCTGTCGTCGGGCAGCGCGAGGCGCAGGTCGGCGGCCGGGACGGCGATCACGGCGAGCACGCCCGCGGCGAGCAGCAGGGCGGGGACGCGGCGGCGCACCACGAACCGGGCCCAGCGCTCACCGAACGGCATGCCGGTGGCGGAGCGCCTGCGCCGCTTGGCGAGGATCTTGTCGCCGGCGAAGCCGAGCAGCGCGGGCAGCAGGGTCAGCGTGATCAGCACGGCGACCGCGACGGTGCCCGCGGCGGCCAGGCCCATGCTGGTGAGGAAGCCGATGCCGGCCACCGACAGCGCGGCCAGCGCGATGATCACGGTGAGGCCGGCGAAGACCACGGCGGATCCCGCGGTGCCGATGGCGCGCCCGGCCGCGTCCTCCTTGCTGCGGCCCTCGGCCAGCTCGTGGCGGTAGCGGGAGACGACGAAGAGCGCGTAGTCGATGCCGACGGCGAGGCCGAGCATCGTGGCCAGGGCGGAGGTCGATCCGCTGAGGTCGAGGAAGCCGGTGGCGATCTGGATGCCCAGCATGCCGACGCCGACGCTCGCGATCGCGGTGAGCAGCGGCAGCCCGGCCGCCACGAGCGCCCCGAACGTGATGACCAGGACCACCGCGGCGACGACCACGCCGATCGCCTCGGTGGCTCCGCCCGCCTCGGCGGCCTGGGTCGCGGTGCCGCCGAACTCGACCTCGACGCCGGCCGGCTCGGCGGTGCGCCCGGCCGCGTACAGGGCCTCGCGGTCGTGCTCGGTCACGCCGCCGGCCGCGACCGTGTAGGTCACGCTCGCGTACGCGGTCTGCTTGTCGGCCGACATCGTCGGCTCGGTGACCGCGGCGACGTCGGGGGCGCCGCGCAGCGCGGTCACCGCCCGCTTCAGCGCCGCCTGCTGGTCGGTGTCGGTCAGCTTCGTGCCGCCGTCGACGGTGAAGACGACCTGGGCGGACGCGGTGTCCCCGCCGCCGCCCATCTTCTCCTTGATCACCTCCATGGCCCGCGACGACTCCGTGCCGGGGATGGAGAAGGCGTCGCTCGTCGGGCCGGAGAGGGTGGCCGCGCCCACGCCGAGGATCGCGAAGAGCAGCAGCCACGCAACGGTCACCCGGCGGCGCCGCCGGAACGAGAACCGGCCGAGCCGGTAGAGGAGTGTCGCCACCTGGGAAGCCCTCCGAGAGGTCGAGAAGAAGTGACCTCTCCACGGTCGTCTTCCCCGGCGCGAACGTCGTCGTCCCAGCGCGGTCGGTGCGTACCACGTCCGCGGTATCTCCGGCGGGCGCCCGCTACTGCGCCAAGACGACGCCGGGGCGGGACGGCGGCGCCTACCGTCGAGGGTGATGAGGACCAGGGTCGAGGCGTGGGCGCGCCGGCGCCAATCCACGCTGTGGGACCTGCTGATCGCCGTGATCATCGGCTGGGCCACGGTGCAGATCGAGCAGGCGCAGGGCGAACGGCGCTACGTCGTGCTCACCACGATCGCGGTCGCGGCGGTCTTCGCGCGCCGCCGGTGGCCGTTCGCGACGCTCCTGGTCGTCACCGTGGCCACACTGGTGACCATCGCGACCCGGGCGCCCTCCGGCGGGCTGCTGCTGGCGCTCGGCGTGGTCCTGTACGCGGTGCCGTTCCGCCCGCGGGAGTACGCGTGCGCCGTCTCCGCGGCGATCTTCGTGACCGGGCTGATCGCCGACACCAGCAGCTGGTGGAACATCCAGGCCCTGGCCGCGTTCTCCTGGATCTTCGGCGGGGCCGGTCTCGGCCTCGGCGTGCGCGCCCGCCGGGCGTACATCGCCGAGGTGACCGAACGGGCCCGCCAGGCGGAGCAGACCCGCGAGGAGGAGGCCCGCCGCCGGGTGATGGACGAGCGGCTGCGCATCGCCCGCGAGCTGCACGACGTGGTGGCGCACCACATCGCGGTGATCAGCGTGCAGGCCGGCGCCGCCGGGCATGTGCTCCAGAAGCACCCCGAGCAGGTCTGGCCCGTGCTCGGGCACATCCGGGACGCGGCGGACACGGTGCTGCGCGAGATCCAGTCGGTGATCGGCGTGCTCCGCGACCCCGACGAGGTGGACAGCACCGAGCCCACGTCCGGGCTCGACCGGCTGCCGGACCTGCTCAGCGGTCTTCGCGCGGCGGGCTTCCGGGTACGCGACGTCAGCCGCGGCACGCCGCGCGCGCTGCCCGCGGTGACCGACCTCGCCGCGTACCGGATCGTGCAGGAGGCCCTGACCAACGCGCACCGCTACGGCGACGGCTCGGCCGGCCTGGAGATCTCCTACGACGCGGACGCGATCACCATCGACGTCACCAACACGATCGTCGGGTTCCGGGTGGCCACCCGGTCGGGCTCGGGGTTCGGCCTGATCGGCATGCGGGAGCGGGCCGCGGCGGCGCACGGGACCCTGACCACCGGACCGGACGGCGACGGGCGCTACCGCGTACGAGCCGTCCTGCCTGTCGCACCGCCGAAGGGAACCACCGATGACCATCCGTGTGCTGCTCGCTGACGACCAGGCGCTGATCCGCGCCGGCTTCAAGATGATCCTCGACGCCGAGGACGGTCTCGAGGTCGCCGGCGAGGCGTCGGACGGCGCGGAGGCCGTCGAGCTGGCCCGCTCGGCGCGGGTCGACGTGGTGCTGATGGACATCCGCATGCCGCGCCTGGACGGGCTGGAGGCGACCCGGCGCATCTGCGCCGACGACCACCTGGCCGGCGTCCGCGTGCTCGTGCTCACCACGTTCGAGAACGACGACAACGTGGTGCTCGCGCTGCAGGCCGGGGCGAGCGGCTTCCTCGGCAAGAACGTGGCCCCCGCCGACCTGGTCAACGCGATCCGCGTGGTCGCCGGCGGCGAGGCCCTGCTCTCCCCGCGCGCCACCCAGGGCCTGGTAGGCCGCTTCCTCGACCAGCTCCGCCCGCCGCCCGCGCAGGCGCTGGCCGCCCTCGACGTGCTCACCGACCGCGAGCGCGAGATCCTCGTGCTGGTCGCGCACGGCCTCTCGAACGAGGACATCGCGCAACGCCTCTACGTGTCGCCGCTGACCGCCAAGACCCACGTCAACCGCGCGATGGCCAAGCTGAACGCCCGCGACCGCGCCCAGTTGGTGGTGCTCGCCTACCAGAGCGGCCTGGTCCGGCCGGGCGACCCCCTGCCGAGCCCGTGAAGGCCCTACCCTGTGCCGGGTGCTCAGGCTGATGTCGTGGGCGATCGTCGCCCCGTTCTTCACGCTCCTGGTCCAGCTCGCGATCGGCGACCCGGACTTCACCGCCGCCGGCTTCCTCCCGCCGGTGGCGACGGTGCTCGCGTGCGCGCTGGTGAGCGTCCCGCTGCACGAGGGCGGCCACCTGCTGGCGGCGCTCCTGCTGCGCCTCGAGGTGACCGAGGTGAGGATCCGGTACGCGGCGCCGGCGTACGTCCGCGTCCGGGCCGGCGCCCCGAGGTGGCGCTTCGTCCTGTTCCACCTGGCCGGCCCGGCCGTCAACGCCGGGATCGCGGCCGCCCTCTTCCACTACGCGACCCGCCCGATGCCGCAGCTCGCCCGGGAGTGCCTCGCGGCGGCGGCGCTCACCAGCGCCGTGCTGGGCCTGGAAAACCTGGTGCCGCGCACCTTCGACGGCTTCCGCAGCGACGGCGCCGAGGTGCTGCGCCGGCTCTTCCGGCCCGCCCAGGCCCGCGCCGACATCGCGCTGGCCCCGGAGGCGCTGCGCCGCGTGGCCGACGGCACCATCGACGACGCGGCGCTGGACGCCTTCATCGACACCACCGCCGACGCCCGGGTCGCGACCGCCGCCGTGTGGCTGCGCTTCCTGCGCAAGCAGGGCCTGCGCGCCGGCAACGGCAGCGAGCCGCTGACGGTCGCCCACGTCACCATCGGCCCGTCGGCCGCGGCCGACCATGCCCGGGTCCACGCGTACGTCACCTCGTCCGCCGCGGAGCCGGAGGTCTTCGACGCCCTGGCGCCGGCGGTCGGAGTGCTCCCGGGCCTGGGGCAGCTGCACCGCGTGCTGGTCGACGGCATGCCGGCCGATCCCGTCGCCGTCGCCCGGATCGAGGCCGTCGCCGCCGCCTACGCCGGCCGCCGTCCCGAGGCCCTGTATCGCCGGGTCCTCGACTCCCTTGTGGACCTGCTGGGCGGGCGGCCGGCGGAGGCCCACGACCGCCTGCTCGGGATCGAGCCGACGGCGGAGGCCGACAGGACGGACGCGGTGTCGATCCGGCTGCTGGCCGCATCGCGCCTGGGTGACCACGCCGAGGCGGACCGTCTGGTGCACGCCCTGCGCGCCGTCCACGCCCGGGCCGGAACCCCGGGCGGCGGGGAGCTGCCGCCGGTGCTGGCCGCGATCCTGGCGGGCAGCCGGAACGGCATGGTCACGCCGGGAGAGGCTCCGCCGGGTCGGTGAAGTCGAAGTCGAAGGTGCCGGCCTCGACCCGCTCGATGAGCTCGGCGACGCCGGCGGCCTGAGGGATGGCGTTGTGCCAGCCGTCGCTGGTGATGTCGACGAGCAGGACCGGCGGATCGTCCTCCCGCAGGTCGAGCACCAGCTGTTCGCGGGATCCGTTGCCGCCGATGATGGCGAGGCCCGGGTGCAGGCCGGCAGCCTCCTCCCAGGCCTCGAGCAGCTCGGCCGACCAGCGCGGCGGGTGCAGCTCGACGAAGGCGCCGCTCTCCAGCCACCCGCGGCGGAACCAGGACTCGCTCTGCAGGTAGGCGCGCCACGCGGCCGGCAGGGCGGGCGCCCCGGCGAACTCGTCGTCGCCCACCGGGCCGCGGAACTCGGCCTCCTCGACGATGACCCCGGCGATGTGGGCGTTGAACTCGTCGAGCTCCCCGGCCGGGATCCGGTACTCCAGCACGTCACGGCCGCCGGCCTGGCGCACCTCGTGCCGGTCCAGATAGGAGCGCCGGACGTCGAACCGGGTCACGTGGCCGACGCCGCCGGCGGGCACGTTCCACTCGCGGGCGATCTTCGTGGCGTACCAGCGCTGGAGCACCGGATAGAAGATCGGCTGATCCGGCAGCCGCGGCGGCCAGGCCCGCCAGCCCGAGGCGGCCACGAGATCGAGCTCGGCCTGCCCGGTGGGCCGCCACAGGGTGGTCGTCTCGGAGTCGTCCACGGCTCGTCCTTCGTGCTCGTCCGGCGTCCCGTCGCAGCGTAGCGGCGCGCACAGGCCGAGCACGACGTCGCCAGGGGCCCATCGCCCGGCGCGCCCGCCGTCGGGGTGCGGCGACGGGCCGGTTCCGGCAGGTCGGGCAACGCTGGAACGATGCCCTGCGAGCGCTGTGTGGGAATCTGTGTGGGAATCTGTGTAGGAATCTGTGTGGGAATCCGGCAGCCGAGAGGGCGCCTCGTGGACAAGACCGAACTAGCAGACCTCCTGGAGTCACTGCGCACCCATGGCGCCGATCACTACACCTGCGAGGCGAAGAGGGCTAAGGGCGGCATTCCGGCCACGCTGTGGGAGTCGGTCAGCGCGTTCTCGAATGCGGCAGGTGGCGTGATCCTGTTGGGCGTCGACGAGAAAAGCGGCTTCACCGTTACGGGAATTGATGACCCGGCAGCGACGGAGGCCCAAATCGGCGCGATCTGCTCGGAGATGGAGCCGCCCATCCGGGCCGAGATCGTCACCCTTGCCCTGGACGGGAAGAACGTCACGGTCTGCACCGTGCCTCAACTACCGCGCGATCAGCGGCCGTGCCACAGACGAGCGCTCGGCCCGTGGGCCGGATCGCGGATTCGGGTCGCTGACGGCGACAGAAAGCTGACCGACTACGAAGTCGCTGTCCTCCTGGCGAACCGGACGGAACCTCGGTGCGATCTGACGCCCGTGCCGGCAGCCCGACGCGAAGACTTCGATCCCGTGCTCGTCGACGCGTTCCTCCGCCGGATCCGTGAAACCCGTAGCGAGATCTTCCAGCGTGTCGACGACGACCGCGCACTCGCCATGCTGAACGTCTTGACCGCGTTCGAGGGTCGGCTGGTACCCACGCTGGCCGGACTTCTGGTGTTCGGCGTGTACCCACAGACTTTCGAGCCTCAGCTGGACATCACGGTCGTGGTCTATCCATCGAGCGAAGCCGGCGTACTCGGCCGGTTCGGCGAACGTTTTGTCGAGAACCGGTCCATCGATGGCCCGATCCCGCTGATGGTCGCGGAGAGCATCCGGATTCTGAAGCGCAACATGCGCCGACGCAGCATCGTGTCCGGCATCTATCGAGTCGACGAATGGGAGTACCCGGAGGAGGTGCTGCGCGAGGCTCTGGTGAACGCGCTGGTTCACCGCGATTACTCGGAGTTCGCCCGTGGCACTCAGGTGCAGGTCGAGATGTATCCGGACCGGCTGATGATCCGGAATCCAGGCGGACTGTACGGGCCCGTGGAAGTGGGCTCGCTGGGTGCGGTCACCGTCACTTCTTCGCGGAACCGGGCCCTCTTGAAGATTCTCGAAGACACCCCCTTCGGCGATGGCCACATGGTCTGCGAGAACCGCGGAACGGGAATCGCACGCATGCTGATGGGTCTCACCGAGGCGGGCATGGAACCCCCCATTTTCACCGATGACATCTCGACGTTCACCGTCGAGTTCCCCAACCACACTCTCCTGGACGAGGAAGCCCTGGCGTGGCTCGCTTCCTTGCCGGTACCGCCGCTGACACGGTCGCAGATGACCGCCTTGGTCATGATGCGCAACGGTGGGGTGCTGACCAACAGCAGCTACCGAGCCTCCACCGGTGTCTCGGACAGCAGAGTCGCGACCCGCGAACTCAAAGAGCTGGTCGACGCCGGCGTCGTCGAGCAGACGGGTACACGGGGCTCAGCGACTTACCAGGTGGTCTCGGCTGCTCGTCAGCGGCCGAGTGACACAGCCGCGCGTCCCGCCCGGTTGTCCGCCAACGAGGCGAGCGTTTTGGCAGTCCTTGCCGATGGCCCTCTTTCACGGGCAGACATCGAGAGCGCGACGGCTCTCACCAAGGAACAGGTGAACTATGCGCTGCAAACCCTCCGGCAGAAGGGCCGCATCGATCTGATCGGTAAACAACGATCGCGAAGTGCGCGGTGGCGCGCCGTCGATTAGCTTGCTCGGGCCCGGATGATCAGGGCGGCGCCGAACAGGGCCGGCAGCACCATCACCTGCGGGAGCACGGCGATCAGGCCGTGGCCGTCGAGGCGCCAGTCGGTCCAGAGGCCGACCGCCGCGGCCAGCGCGATGATCGCGGCGCCGGTGAGGGTGTCGCGGGTGGCGGGGCGGGGTGCCGGGGCGGGCAGCGGCCGGTCGGGCTCCACGGCCATGCCGGCGATCAGGCGGCGGTAGCCCTCGGGCGTGCCGATCGCGGGGCGCTCCTCGGGGTGGGCCAGGTAGAAGCGGATCGCTGCGGCCACGAAGGCGCCGGAGGTGGTGTCGAAGATCAGGACGTCGCGGTTGGCGGGTCTTCCGGTCACTTCGGGGTCTCGTACGAGGGTGAGCGTCACCTCGCCGTCGAGCTCGTTGCGGGGCTGGGTGTCGGCGAGCGCCGTCCACGGGACGAAGAAGGCGCCGGCGAGCTTGCCGGCTCGTACACCCGTGGGGGTGAGCGTGACGCCGATGCCGTGCCACAGGCCGTACGCGTAGAAGGGCAGCGGCGCGAGCGTGGCGATCAGCAGCACCACCCACGCCGTGCGGTCGGTCTCGCCGAGGCCGAGCGCCAGGCACGCGGCGATCAGCGCGACGTGGGCGAGGCCGGCCAGGATGATCGCGGGGCCGTGCGGCGTGGCGAAGCCGGGCATCGCCGGGGTGCGCGGGCGCTCGGCGAACCACCAGGAGAGCAGCGCGAGGACGACCGCGACGCCGATGAGGGTGGCGCCGCGGCCGGCGAGGGCCGCGACAACGAGAACCGCCGCGCCACCCAGCAGGGTGGCACGGCGGTGCCGGACGAGAAGCACGGTCACAGGCTAGCGGCGCGGGGTGACGGCAACCTGAAAGATGGGCAAACGGCCGAGCTTGCGGTACGCGTTCAGGGCCGCCGGGGTGCTGTCCACCGACGAGTCCTGGCCCTTCTGGTTGCTCGGCGTCTCGAACTGGACCATCGCCTTGATCCGCGGGAACTCGCGGATGTCGTCGCCCATGCGGCGGTAGAAGTCGGCCTTGTAGCGGGTGTTGCGCTTGGACGACCAGACGCCCCACTCGGCGAGCATCAGCGGCTTGTTCGGGTGGCGGGCCACGGCCCAGCTGTAGAAGCCGGGCCAGCTGCGCTTGCCCTCCAGGCGCCGGTTGAGGATCTCGGCGAAGTCGCCGTGGCCGTAGCCGGGATCGCTGTACGCGTACGTGTCGAAGCCGATCCAGTCGACCACGTCGTCGCCGGGGTACATGTGGTTGAACCAGCTCTGCTGCGCGTGCGGCACGTAGGCCATGTGCACGAGCACCGAGACGACGTTGGCGGCGCCCTTGGCGCGCAGCCGCTTGATGACGTGGCGGTACATGGCGGCGTAGTCGCGCGCGGTGTAGCCGGAGCCGGCCTTCTCGCGGACGTCGTTCTCGCCCTCGTGGTGCACGGCGAAGAAGAACTGCTCGGGGAAGTTCTTCTTGAGGTGCACGGCGAGCCGGTCCAGGAACGCGTCGGTCTTGCGGTCGCCCTTGGCGATCTGCGCCCACGACGCGGACTCCGGCTTCCAGTTGAGGAAGAGGATGCGCTTGCGGCCCGGCTCGTGCGCGATGGCGATCTCTTGCTCGGTGGGGAACAGCTGCCGGATGCCGCCGTGGTAGGCGTGGTAGATGGCCTGGTGGCGGCCGGTCTTGCGCTCGAAGCGGGCGAGCGCGGAGCGGCCGCGGCTCTCGGTGTGCGCGCCGGGGGCGACGCCCCAGAGGACGCCGCAGGTGGGCACCAGGTTGTGGCCGGTGTAGCAGCGTCCCCCGCGGCGCTGCTGCTGCGGCTCGGGCTGCGCGGCGGCAGCGGCGGCGGGCGCTGCCAGGTTGGCGATGCGCGGGGCCGGGGCGGGGGCCAGCACGGAAGCCGCGGCACCCGACGCCGTCGTGGCGGCCGCCGAGGGGGTGGCCGGCGACGCCGCGGCGGACGGACGGTGAGCCGGCGGCGCCAGGCCGGGGCGCGCCGCTTGCGGGCCGGCGGGCGGCACGAGCACCGGCTCGACGACCGTGGGGTCACCGAGCGGGAGTCCGATCTGGTCGACCCCGCCCGTGTACGCCCAGGCGAGCGTGGCGGCGACCGAAAGGGCGAATGCCGTGGGTATCGCGGCGAACTGAACAAGCCTACGTCGACTCACGATCAGCCAGTATTGAGGCTTAAGTCCGTTTTGTCTAATACCCGACGGGAAAAGTGCGAGCGAGTGGAGACCCGTCTCGACCGCGATCACGCGGGCTGCCAAACTGTCCCCTTAGTCGGCCCGCAGGGGGATACGGAAGTGAATGGTTCGATGCTGCCCGAGGACGTGCTGCGCGACGCCCCGTCGTACACGCCGCACCCGCACGAGCTGGCGGACCTCGAACTCCTGCTCTCCGGCGCGTACGCGCCGCTGACCGGCTTCCTCGGCCGCGCCGATCTCACCGCGCTGCGCCGGCAGGGCCGGCTCGCCGACGGGACACCGTGGCCGGTGCCGGTCACTTTGGAGGTTCCCGAGGAGATCGCCGGCCGGCTGTCCCTGGAGGACCCGCTGCACCGCACGGTCATCCTCACCGACCCCGAGGGCGCGCCCGTCGCCGCGCTCGAGGTCAGCGACGCGTGGCAGACGGCCGAGCGCCAGTGGGGCGTCGGCGGCCGGGTGACCCGCATGGGCGACGGCGGCCACGGCCCGTTCCAGCGGCTGCGGCGCACGCCCGAGGAGGTCCGCGCCCTGCTGCCACCCGGCCGGGTCCTTGGCGTGATCGCCGACCGGCCGCTGCACCGGCCGCAGCTCGCCCAGATCGCCCACGCGTCCCGCACGCTCGGCGCCCACCTGCTGATCCTCGTGCCGGTGAGCGGGCCGGGCCCCGACGGGCTGCCGCCCGAGGCGCTGGTCCGCACCGTCTTCGCCGCCCGCGACCGGATGCCCCCGGCGACCATCGTCGCGGTGCCGCTGCTGCCCCGCGGCGACGAGATGCGCGACGCCATGCTGCGCGCCCGTGTCGCGAAGTCGTACGGCGTGACCCATGTGCTCTCCACCGGCGAGATGCTCACCGGCGGCAACCTGCGGGTGCTGGTGCCGCGCGAGCTGGCGTACGACAACCGGGACGGCCAGTGGCGCTGGCGCGACGACATCCCGCCGCGCAACCGCCGGCTCGCGATGACCCCGGCCGAGATCGACGACCTGCTCGACCGGGGCTTCCCGCTGCCCGAGTGGCACACTCCCCCGGCCGTCGCCAAGGAGCTGGTGCGCGCCCGGCCGCCGCGCCGCCACCGCGGCCTGGTCGTCTTCTTCACCGGCTTCTCCGGCTCCGGCAAGTCGACCATCGCGCGCGGCCTGGCCGACTCGCTGCGCGAGAGCGGCGAGCGCACGATCACCCTGCTCGACGGCGACGTGGTGCGCCGCGAGCTCTCCGCCGGGCTGGGCTTCAGCAAGGCCGACCGCGACCGCAACGTGCGCCGCATCGGCTGGGTGGCCGCCGAGGTGGGCCGCCACCGGGGCATGGCGGTGGCCTGCCCGATCGCGCCCTACGAGAGCGCCCGCGCCGCGGTGCGGGCGATGGCCGTCGAGGCGGGCGCCGGCTTCGTGCTGGTGCACGTCAACACGCCGCTGGAGGTCTGCGAGCAGCGCGACCGCAAGGGCCTCTACGCCCGGGCCCGGGCCGGCCAGCTGCGCGGCATGACCGGCATCGACGACCCCTATGAGGAGCCGGCCGACGCCGAGCTGACCATCGACACGACCACGATGTCCGTGGCCGAGGCCATCGAGATCGTGATCGCCTATCTGATCGAACACGGCTGGGTGGAGCCGAAAATGTAAGGCACCCATCACGTCGGCGGGAGTGAGACGTTGAGCCCTTGGGGGCGAAACGCCCGAAAACCTCACTCCACCCCCGAAAGGGCCGCCAACCGATGGAAGCGTCACGCCCCGCGGATGTCTCGCACTACCTCGGTGTCTTCCGCCGGCACTGGTGGATCGCACTGATCGCGACGGGTGCCGGTCTGGGTGCGGGTGCGGCGCTGACCTCGGCGATGCCGAAGGTCTACGAGTCGTCGACCGCCGTGCTCGTGCAGGCCGTCGACCAGGACACGAACGCGCAGGGCGGTCGCACCAAGGGCTCGGTCAACCTGGACACCGAGGCCCAGCTGGTCGGCTCGGGCGCGGTCGCCGCGAAGGCCGCCACCCTGCTGCGCAGCTCCCGGTCGCCGATCGAGCTGGCCAAGGACGTCTCGGTCGAGGTGCCGGCGAACACCACCGTCCTCATGATCACCTTCAAGGCGGACACGCCGGAGGGCGCGCAGTCGGGCTCGCACGCGTTCGCCGAGGCCTATCTGCGCAACCGCGAGGAGACCGCGCAGAGCGGCCTCGACCAGCAGATCAAGACGCTCAGCGCGAAGATCAAGCAGCTCACGACGACGCTCACCGGCATCAACGCGCGGCTGGCCCGGGCCACCCGGGGCAGCTCGGACGAAAGCAACCTGCAGAGCCTGCGGCAGAACTCGCAGAACCAGCTCAACGGCATGACCGGCAAGCTGAACGAGCTCACCACCACCACGATCGGCGCGGGCAGCATCATCAGCGACGCGCGCCTGCCGGAGAGTCCGGTCAGCCCCAACGCGATGATCAACATCGCCACCGGGGGCATGCTGGGCCTGCTGCTCGGCCTGGCGCTGGCCTTCGTCCGGGAGCGGTACGACCGGCGGCTGCGCTCGGCGGCCGACGTGCGCGACCGCGGCCGCATGAACGTGCTGGCGGCGCTCGACGAGCGGACCACCCCGCATTTCGACGACGTCCTGCAGCCGTACGGTGCCGGCGGGCGCGTCTTCAACCGGCTCCGCAACGAGGTGCTCGCGACCCTGCCGCCGGAGGCCCGGATCATCGTGGTGACCGGCGCGAGCCGGGGCTCGGCCAGCACCCTGGTGGCCGCGAACCTGGCCGCCGCGCTCGCCCGTACCGGCAGCGATGTGGTCCTGATCGGCGCGCACCTGCCGGACAGCGTCGTGGACGCCGCGCCGCTCGCCCGGATGCTCGGCATCTCGGCCGTGCCGGGCCTGTCCGACCTGCTCGCCGGCCGCGTCGGCCTGAACCGCGCGCTCCAGCGCACCCCGCGCATCCCGTCGCTGCGGGTGATCACCACGGGGGGCGCGGCGACCGCGGCCGGGCTGATGCAGTCGCAGCGGCTCAAGGACACCCTGGACACGCTGCGCGGGCAGGGCGGCTACGTGGTCATCGAGGCGCCGTCGACGGCGAGCAGCGCGGACGCGCAGAGCCTGGCCAGCCTGGCCGACGCGGCGATCCTCGCGGTCGAGCTGCGCCGGTCGCGCCGGCCCGCCCTGCTCGACGCGGCGGAGCAGTTGCGGCGCGTCGGCACCCCGCTGCTGGGCGCGGTCGTGCTGCCGCACCTGACCAACCTGCGCACGGCCGAGCCCACCGCCCCCGCCGTGACCCTGACGCCCCCGCCGGCCACCCCGGACGGCCCGCGCCCCGACGACACGGCGGTGCTCACCGCGCCGCAGCGCTTCCCGACCAACACCGTGTCGGCGGCCGAGAAGGCGGCGCTGCGCCAGCGTGACGCGAACAGCACCGAGGAGATCACCGCGGTGATCGACATGTCGGGCGCGGTGAAGGATCCCGCCAAGGACGGCGACAAGAAGTGACCCAGACGGCCCCCACCCCGGCGCGCGTCGCGGGCGGGGCGGCGCACGGTGCCCCGAAGAGGCGGGACCTGCCGGCCTGGCCGGTGGCGAGCATCCTGGCGTTCTACCCGATCTGGTGGGCGCTCGGCCTCGGCGTGCTGATCTTCGCGCTGATGGCCGTGCCGATGCTCTTCCTGCTGATCCGGCGCCGCGCCGCCGGCCGGCCGCTGCGGCTGCCGCCCGGCTTCGCCTGGTGGGCGATCTTCCTGGCCGCCGTGGTGATCAGCATCGGGGCGCTCGGCGCCGACCCGGCCGGCACGGTGGCCGAGCACGCGACGAGCCGCCTGCCCGCGGTCGGCTACAAGGCGATCATGTACGCCTCGCTGACCGTCCTGCTCGTCTACGCGGGCAACCTGACCGAGGCCGAGCTGCCGAAGCGCCGGCTGGTGCGCCTGCTCGGCTGGCTCTTCGTGGTGACCGTGCTGGGCGGGCTGCTCGGCATGGTGGCGGGCACGTTCGAGTTCACCTCGCCGGTCGAGTGGCTGCTGCCCTCGGGCGTGCGCAACAAGGGCTTCGTGCAGTCGCTGGTGCACCCGTACGCGGCGCAGATCATGGACATCGTCGGCGAGGGGCAGCCCCGGCCGGCCGCGCCGTGGGGCTACACCAACACCTGGGGCAACAACTTCTGCCTGCTGGTGGGCTGGCTGATCGTCGCGGCGTGGCGGTTCGGCACGGGCAAGGCCCGGTTCTGGGCGGTCGTCTGCCTGGCCGTGTCGATCGTCCCCGCCGTGGTCTCGCTCAACCGGGGACTGTGGATCGGCATCGGCGTGCTGGCCGTCTACGTGGCCGCCCGCTACGTGCTCGCCGGCAAGCTCTGGATCCTCGGCGCGGTGGCGGTGGCCGGCGCCCTGCTCGCCGTCACCCTCGTCGCCACCCCCCTCGGCGACGTGGTCGGCGCCCGGATGGACAACGGCAAGTCCAACGGCGTGCGCTCGTTCCTCGTCGAGCGCGCGCTCGACGGCTTCACCGGCTCGCCCGTGATCGGCTACGGCGGCACGCGCAACACCCTCGGCGGCCGCAACTCGATCACCGTGGGCGAGAGCGCCGGCTGCGAGCGCTGCGGCAACTTCACCGTCGGCGGCAACGGCCAGCTGTGGCAGCTCCTCTACGCGCACGGCGCGGTGGGCACGGCCGGCTATCTCGGCTTCTTCGCGTACGGCCTGTGGCGCTTCCGCCGCGACCGCAGCGCGATCGGGGTGGCGGGCAGCGCCGCGATCGTCTCCTCGTTCTCCGCGATGCTCTGGTACAACTCGCTGGTCACCCCTCTGGCCTTCACGGTTCTGGCCTTCGCGCTGCTCTGGCGCAATTCATCCGAGGGGGATACGACGACATGAGTCCGGTCAAGACGGCGCCCGCCGAGCTGACCGCCGGCGACGCGGAGCTGCGCACGCGGTACCTGACCGAGGTGCTCGATCTGCTCTACCCGCAGCCGTGCCGCACCGACGGCTCGCCGGGCACCCCGATCGCGGAATACCTCGTGGTGCCGGACGCCCGGCGGCCGCGCCTGCTGGTGCCGGCGATGTCGCGCCGGGTCGCCGCGTCGGCGGTGCGCCGGTACGCCGAGCCCCAGTCACGCGCGGCCCGCCTCAAGCGCGAGGCCGTGGTCGCCGCCGTGCGCACCGGCGCCTCCGGCGTGCTGCTGCGCGACCGCATCCGGGTCACCGGCCCGTACTCGCAGTGCATCGACGGCCACCTCAGCGAGGCGCTCGGCCGCGAGCTGGCGGTCAGCGTCCACATCGGCCCGGCGCGCGCCAACCGCAAGCCGGTGCTCCAGCTGCTCAGCCCGGACGGGGAGACCTTCGGCTTCACCAAGCTCGGCACCGGCCCGCTCACCCAGCACCTGGTGCGCGCCGAGGCGGCCGCGCTGACCGCGCTCGGCAACAGCGGGCTCACCAAGCTGACCGTGCCGCGGGTGCTCCACGCCGGCGAGTGGCGCGGCCTCCAGGTGCTGGTGCAGTCGGCGCTGCCGGTCTGGCTGCCGCGCGCGCCGCTGAGCCGGCGGCGCCTGGTCGCCGCGATGCTCGACATCGCCGGCTGCTGCGGCTACACCACCGGGGCGCTGTCGGGCAGCGCGTACTGGCACGAGCTGCGTGGCCGGCTCGCCGCGGTGAGCGACCGGCCCGAGGGCGTCGGCCTGGCGTCGGCGGCCGAGATGCTCGTGCGGCGCGGCGGCGACCTGGTCTTCCGCTACGGCGCGTGGCACGGCGACTGGGCGCCGTGGAACATGGCGAACCTCGCCGACGCGCTGCTGGTCTGGGACTGGGAGCGGTTCGCGACCGGGGTGCCGCTGGGCTTCGACGCCATCCACCACGAGCTCCAGAAGCGCATCCAGTCGACCGGCGACGCCCGCGACGCCGTCGAGGCCACCGTCCGGCGCGCGGGCGAGCTGCTCGCCCCGTTCGGCGTGCTCCCGCAGGGCCGCGAGGTGACCGCCCTGCTCTACCTGGTCGACCTCGCCACCCGATATCTGACCGACCGCCAGGCCGAGGCCGGCGCCCGTCTGGGCGTGCTCGGCACCTGGCTGCTCCCGGTGCTGATCCGCCGGGTCGAGGAGCTCTGACATGGACGTACGCAACATGCCGGCGCCGATGAAGCGCGTGGTGCACCTGGGCTCGCGCTCCTACGGCCGGCTCACCGCGCCGGGGCGGATGACGCCGTCGTTCCTCATCTGCGGCGGGCAGCGCTGCGGCACCACCTCGCTCTACCGCGCGCTGGCCGGGCACCCGATCGTGCTCAAGGCCGTGCTGCACAAGGGCGTGCACTACTTCGACACGTCGTACGGGCGCGGGATGGGCTGGTACCGCGCGCACTTCCCGCTCACGCGCAGCGCCGACAAGATCGCCGATCGGTACGGGGTGCAGGCGCAGACCTTCGAGTCGAGCCCGTACTACATGTACCACCCGCAGGCGGCCGCCCGGATCGCGCGCGACCTCCCGTACGCGAAGCTGCTCGTCCTGGTCCGCGACCCGGTGGAGCGCGCCTATTCGCAGCACCACCACGAGGTGGCCCGCGGCTTCGAGACGGAGCGCGACTTCGGGGCGGCGCTGGCGCTGGAGCCGGCCCGCCTGCACAAGCAGGAGGAGAAGCTCGCCGAGGACCCCGAGTACTACAGCTTCAGCCACCAGCACCACGCCTACCGCGCGCGCGGCGAATATGCCCGCTACCTGAGCGTGATGGCGCAGCACGTGGGCCGGGAGCGGATCCACGTGGTGGAGAGCGAGCGCTTCTTCGCCGAGCCGGAGCCCGTCTACGACGAGGTGTGCGAGTTCCTGGGCCTGCCCAGCTATCTGGAGCGGCCGGCCTTCGAGCGGCACAACGCCCGCCCCCGGCAGGCCGACATGGACCCGGCGCTGCGCCGCGAGCTCACCGACTACTACCAGCCGCACGACGAGGCCCTGGCCCGATGGCTGGGACGCATGCCGATCTGGCGCCGCGCGGCATGACGCCGGTTCTCGAGAGATCCGGTGCGACCGAGGCGGCCGCGCGGGGCGGGCTGGCCACCATGGCCGGGTCGGCGCTGGCCGGCGGCACGGGCGTGGTGGTCACCTGGATCGTCGCGCGCTCGCTCGGCGCCGAGCAGGCGGGTGCGTTCTTCGCGGCGACGGCCGCCTTCGTGCTGGCCGGAGGGCTGGCGAAGCTGGGCACACAGACCGGGCTGGTCTATTGGCCGGCGCGGCTGCGCGCCACCGGCCGGGCCCACCTGCTCGGCGCCTGCCTGCGGGCCGGGCTCGTGCCGGTCGCGGTGGTCTCGGTGCTGCTCGCCGCGGCGATGTGGCTGACCGCGCCGGTGATCGCCCGGGTCACCGCGCACGACGCCGGGCACGTCGTCGAGGCGCACACCGCGGGGCTGCGGGTGCTGGCCGCCTTCCTGCCCCTCCAGGCGCTGACCGACGCGCTGCTCACGGCGACGCGCGGCTACCGGGCGATGCGGCCGACCGTGATGCTCGACCGGATCGTGCGCAGCGCGCTCCAGCTGGTGCTCGTGGGCGCCGCCGGCGTGGTGGCCCTGTGGACCGCGGGCTCGCTGCCGGGGTTCGCGCTCGCGTGGGTGGCGCCCTATCTGCCGGTGACGGTGCTTTCGGCGTACGGCCTGAGAAGGGTCTATCGCGCGGGAAAGCCGCCCGGGGTGACCACCCGCCGGGCCGAGCGCAGCGGCCTCCGCCGGGACTTCTGGCGCTTCACCGGGCCGCGGGCGCTGGCGAGTGTGGCGCAGCTGGCGCTGCAACGGGTCGACGTGCTGCTGGTGGCGGCGCTGGCCGGTCTCGCCCCGGCCGCCGTCTACGCCGTAGCGGGGCGATTTGTCGTCTTGGTGCAGTTCGCGAACCAGGGGATCTCCCAGTCGGTGCAGCCGCGGCTCGCCGAGGCGCTGTCCACAGGGGACCGGCGCGGCGCCAACCACCTCTACCAGACGGCGACCGGCTGGCTCGTGCTCGTCACCTGGCCGGTCATCCTGCTGGTGATCCTCTTCGCGCCGCTGTGGCTGCGGCTCTTCGGCGAGCACTACGCCACCGAGGGCCGGGTCGTGGTCGCGGTGCTGGCCGGCGCGATGCTCGTCGCCACCGGCTGCGGCATGGTCGACATGGTCCTCGCGATGGCCGGGCGCACCTCGTGGAACCTCGCGAACGTGCTGATCGCGCTGGCCGTCACGATCGGGCTCGACGTGCTGCTGATTCCCCGGTACGGCGCGCTCGGCGCCGCCATCGGGCTGGCCTGCGCGATGGTCGCGAACAACCTGCTGCCACTGATCCAGGTCGGCCGCGCGGTGGGGCTGCACCCGTTCGGCCGGGGCACGCGGGCGGCGGCGCTGCTCGCGGTGTGCTGCTTCGGCGCACTCCCCCTGACCGTCACGACGATCGCCGGGACCGGCGGCACGGGCCTGACCCTCGCGGCGCTCGTGGCCGTCCCGGCCTACTGCGGCGGCGCCTGGCTGCTGCGCGAACGCCTTGCTCTGGACGCCTTCACACCTTCCAGGAGGACGAGATGACCACGGACTACACCAAGGTGTTCCAGGACACCGAAGCGGTCGAGAAGTACGAGAACGTCACCTACGCGCCGGACAGCTACGCCTCGCAGATCAACGACCGGCAGCAGGACTACCTGCGCACGCTGGTGCGGCGCGAGTTCGGCCCGTTGGCGCCGGTGCAGCACGACTTCGCCTGCGGCACCGGGCGGGCCATCCGCATCCTGCACGGGCTGGTCCGCGAGGCGCACGGCTACGACACGTCGGCCGAGATGATGGCGAAGGCGGCGGAGGTCGGATCGCGCGCCAACTGGCATCAGGTGGCGCCGGACGGGCCGGTGCCGCACCCGGTGCCGGCGGGCTTCCCGGCGATCGTGACGATGTTCCGGCTGCTGCTCAATGTGGACTCCGCCGTCCGGGAGCGGGCTCTGGCGTTCGCCGCGAAGGCGCTGCCGAGCCGGGACTCGGGGGTGCTGGTCGTGGAGAACCACGGGAACTCCGGCTCGGTGCGGCACCTGCGCGCCCGGCGGCATCGCGGCGAGAGGTGGTTCGCGGAGCTGTCGCACGAGGAGGTGGCGTCGCTCTTCGAACGCCACGGCTTCGAGATCGTGGAACGCCGCGGCTTCTCGATGATCACGCCGTCCCTGCACGGCAACCCGGTCGCCCGCGCGGCGGACGCGGCGGCGCGCCGGCTGCCCGGCAGCGACGCGTACGCCGTGAACGTTCTCTACACCGCCCGCCGTGTCCATGCGTAAGGTTCTCGCCGCCCTCCTCGCCCTTCTCGTCCTCTCCAGCTGCTCGTTCGGGGAGGACAAGAAGGAAGAGTCACCACCCGCGCCGCCCGATCTGTCGGCGCCGCCGGCCCCGGTCGCGGTGCGGCAGGGGCCGTTCGCGTCCGGGCCGGTGAAGGCGCCGCGCCGCGGGGCGCTGGTCGGTGCGTGGATCAAGCCGGACGCGCTCACCCACGTCGGCCGCCTCGCCGCGGTCGACAGCCTCCAGGCCGACCTGGGGCGCCGGTTGAGCATCGTCAACACGTACCGCCGGTTCGAGCAGATGGTCGGCACGCCGTCCGACAAGGAGTTCCTCGCCCGCGGCGCCACGCTGATGGTCAGCTGGGCGACCGGCGACAACCGGTCCATCCTGGACGGCGAGCACGACGAGCTGATCCGCAAGCAGGCCAAGGCCATCCGCAAGATCAAGGCACCGGTGCTGCTGCGCATGCGCTGGGAGATGGACCGGCCCAACCTGCGCGCGACGATGTGGTCCGGCGCCGACTACGTGGCCGCCTGGAAGTACGTACGGAAAATCTTCCAGGAGGAACGCGCCACGAACGTCTCGTGGGTCTGGTGCCCGACCGCCGAGGGCTTCATCCGCGGCGACGCCCCCGGCTTCTACCCCGGCGACGACCAGGTCGACTGGACCTGCGTCGACGTCTACGCCGGCGAGCGCTTCGAGCCGATCGGCGACCTGATGGGCCCGTTCCTGCGCTGGGCGGCGCAACGCCCCAAGCCCATCGTGATCGGCGAGTTCGGCGTCGCGAAGGCGTGGGGCTCGGCCGGCCGCGCGGCCTGGCTGAAGGACGCGGGCCGCACCTTCAAGGCCAACCCGCAGATCAAGGCGATCGCCTACTTCGAGTCCGACCCCGAGGGCAACGGCCCGAACAAGCAGTTCCAGCTCACCGGGGACAAGGCCGCGTTCAGGGCCTTCCACCGGCTGGTGCGGGACCCGTACTTCAATCCCTGACCGCCTCGAGGAACTCCAGCCGGTTCCCATGATCGTCCCGCGAGTAGAACCGCCGGTGGCCCGGAAAATGAGGATCCCACTCAACCGGGCGACCGGCGGTTCTCAGCCTCTCCGCCAGCCCCTCAAGGCCGCTGACTCGTACGCCCGGATGCGCCCTGGTGGCCGGAGCAAAATCGGGCACGGGGCTGACATGCACCTCCCACCCGCCACCCCGAAACCAGCACCCACCGCGCGCCGCCAGGGCGGGCGGCTTGGCGAGCTCGGTCATGCCCAGAACGTCGGAGTAGAAGCGACGGGCCACATCCTCCCCGCCGGGCGGACACAACACCTGAACGTGATGAAGACACTCGAACGCGAAGGTCATCCCAGCACCCTACATGCAAACCGTACGTACGTCTTGCTATAGGTGACGGGCTGACGGCGATCGAATCGACATGACCCGGCTGCCGTGCACCTACCACCTGCCCGCATCCACGGGCCTGCCAGCGTCCCCACCGGCTCACCTACGGGCCATCGAGACATCTGCTTCCGCACGCCCTCACCGCGGGTCCGGCGACACACCTGCCCGGCGGGAACTGCCACCTCCCACCCATCTCGGCTGACCCTTTCCTACGCCCCCACCCGCTGGCCCGCCGACAACCCGCCCGCCGGCAACTGCCACCTCCCACCCATCCACCCGCCTGCCCCTTCCCTACGCCCCCACCCATCCACCCGCCTGCCCCTTCCCTACGCCCCCACCCACCGGCTCGATGGCACCTGCCCGCAGAGCTACCGTCGGCCCGTTGCCGTCGCCCTCGCGTCTGCCTATCCGCTCACCCGGGTGGCGCTGTCCGCCCCCGTCCGCCCGCCCCGCGCACCATTGGCCGCGCGAACGCCCGGGTCGGCTACGCGCACGCCCGGGCCGACCACGCCCACGCCCGGGCCGACCACGCCGACGCCCTGCTGGCCGCACCCCCTCACAATCTGGCAATTCCGGCAGCCGCCGCAGCTTGACAATTGCATTGGCGCAACGAGCTCGGAACAATACCGATTGCCTGAAATTGGCATGATTCAAAACTGACGTGCACGGCCCTCGTTGCGGGAAAATAGCTCATGCGGCAGCTACAGTTCTTCACCTCAGCTCAATTGGCCACGATGAGGGACCGCACCAGGTCTCGCAACTACTCCCCCGAGCGTGAGGAATTCCGCCGAGACCATCAACGCCGCCGTTATTGGGGCCTGAAACAGCGCCACGCCGAAAAGATGCGGCGCAACCACGGTTCGGTGGCGGCCGCAGAGGCTTACTGCCGCGCGCGCTGCGAGCAGTTGCGCGCGTCAGCCGCGTCAGCCACGCCTACGCCAGCCGCGGAGCCGCGCGCGGCGCAGCCGGCCACGAAGAGTCAGATGGCCGGCCCCGCAACCCCAACTCCGCGGCCGACCGGCACCCACGGGCCACGAGGTTGCAGGCCGCAGTCGCCGCAGGCCGCGTGTGTGCAGGGCACCTCCACGCGAGGGACATGCGCGCCAGACATTTCCACACAGGACGGCCGCGGTCGGATCACGCGCACACATAACGCGGCCGCACAGGCCACAACCGCGCAGGCCATACGGGCACAAGACCCGGAGCCCCGGGCCGCTCGCACACAAAACACAACCGCGCAGGCCATACGGGCACTAGACACGGAGCCCCGGGCCGCTCGCACGCAAAACACAAGCGCGCAGGCCATACGGGCACTAGACACGGTGGCCCAGGCCGCGCGCATACAAGGCGCAACTGCCCAGGCCGCCGGCGAGCCAACCCGGGGCGAGGCTGCATCGTCGTCCGCGTCCACGCATTCCGCGGCGCGGTGCAGCACACCGCGGCGACGCACGGCGTGGCAGACCGCAACGGCACGAGAGGCCAAGGCCGCGCCGATTGGTGACGACGCCGCGAGTGACTACGCCGTGCCAGTCGAGAGCGACTCGGAGGGCCCGGCGGAGGTCGCACTTCCCCGACCGGCTGTTCACGCAACCAGCCGACCGCGCAGGTCGAGGCCGGCGCCATCTTCCCGACCAGCAGCCGCCCCACCCGGCCGGTCACGCACATCGACTCCGATGCCGTGGAGTTGTTCGGCTGCATCCGGCCACGGGGGTCGGTATCAGGCCGGTGTGAGTTTCGCGCCGACGCCCGGCTCACGATTACATTATCGGTTCGGCGAGGGCTCTATACCATTCATTCATCCGCGCATTCGGGCCGGCATCCGAAAACGCGGATCGCGCATCCACTCTTGCGGGAGGGCTAAACGATTTCACCGACCGCCGATGACAAGCCGGGAGTTCGGCAACGTGCGAAATGCTCGGGCGCGCCGCTTCGGCAGGCTGTCGGCGGAAGGAAGAGGACGCACACACATCGTCGCCGGCAGGGATCAGCCAGCCGGAATCAGCCCGCAGGGGTCGGCCGGCAGGGATCAGCCAGCCGGATCAGCCGGCAGGATCAGCCGGCCGGGATCAGCCGGCCGGGATCAGCCAGCAGGGTTGGCCGGCAGGGGTCGGCCGGCAAGGGCCGGCGGGGGTTGGCCGGCGGGATCAGCGGGTTCGGGCTCGTTGGCCTGGGGCCTGGGCCAGCAACCGCAGGGCGTAGGGGGCGTCGTGGCGTAGGTAGCGGCTTGCCAGGCGGCGGGGCTCTGTTCCCAGGCGGTGGGCCCATTCCAGGCCGGTTCGTTGCATCCAGCGGGGGGCTCGGTCCACGTCGCCGGCTACGAAGTTGACTGCGGCGCCGCAGCCGATGAACCAGGACTGGGGGAGGGTGGCGCGGAGGCGGGTGATCATGCGTTCCTGTTTGGGGTAGCCAAGGCCCACGAAGACCAGGTCGGGGCGGGCGTCGGCGACCTTGGCGCAGAAGTCCTCGTACAGCAGCGGGTCGTTGTCGAAGCCGAACGGTGGGCAGAGCGTGCCGGCGATGCGCAGGCCGGGGCATTCGGCGGCCAGGCGGTCGGCGGCTCGGGTGGCGCCGTCCTTCTCGTTGGCCTTCGCGGGGGCGCCGCCGATCACGTAGACGGAGCGGCGGTCGCGGCCCAGGCCCTCCGAGAGGGACCAGATCAGGCTGCTTCCGGCCACCCGCTCGGGCAGGGGGCGCCCGCCGAGGCGGCTCGCCCAGACCAGGGGCATGCCGTCGGCGACGATCAGGTCGGCGTCGTTCAGGTGGCGGCGGCATTCGGCGTCGCCCTGCGCGCGGCGCAGGATGTCGACGTTCGGCGTGATGATCCGGCCGCCCCGGCCGCGGGTCAGGGCCTCGCGCACCACGGCGACGACCTCCGCCTCGGTGATCCGGTCGATGCCCGTGCCGTCCAGGTGGACCCGGTCGAACGCCTCGATTGTCACGCAACGCCTCCTTCAGGCTTGTTCGCTCGTTATAGGAGCGAAACGAGCGAAGGTGGGCAAGAGTGGCACGCGTGGTATTCCTGGGCGGATTAGGACGAAGTGGGACAACGCTCGTCGAACGTCTGCTCGGTGAACTTCCCGGGGTCCGCGCGCTCGGCGAGGTCGTCCACCTGTGGCAGCGCGACGTCCGCGACGACGAGCGCTGCGGCTGCGGGTCCCGCTTCTCCGGCTGCGCCTTCTGGCGCCGGGTCGGGCAGGAGGCCTTCGGCGGCTGGCACACCGTGGACGTCGACCGGGTGCACGCGCTGCGCGACGCGGTCGAGCGCACCCGGCACATCCCGCGCCTCGCGACCGCGGCCGAGGCTCCCGACGAGGTGCACGAGTACGCGCGGTTCTACGCCCGGGTGTACGCGGCCGCCGCCACGGTCTCCGGAGCCGAGGTCGTCGTCGACTCGTCCAAGCATTCGGCGCTCGCCCACGTGCTGCGCTGGGCCGGCGACATCGACCTGCGGGTGGTGCACGTCGTGCGGGACGCGCGCGGCGTCGCGTACAGCTGGACCAAGCGTGTCGCCCGGCCCGAGACCGACGGCGCCGACGAGATGACGCGCTACTCCCCCGGGCGCTCGGCGATGCTCTGGAACGCGCACAACGCCGCCTTCGGCCTGCTCGCCAAGCGGGGCGTGGCCGTGCACCGGGTGCGCTACGAGGAGCTCCTGGCGAGCCCGCGGTCCGAGCTGCTCAAGATCGGCGACTTCGCGGGGCTGCGACTGCTGCCGTCCGATCTGGACTTCCTCGGCGACGGCTACGCCGATCTCGGCGTGGGGCACAGCGCGGCCGGCAACCCGATGCGCTTCACCGTCGGGCGGCTCCAGCTGCGCCGCGACGACGCCTGGGTGACCTCGCTGCCCGCCAAGCAGCGGCGCCTGGTTGGCGCGGTGTGCGCGCCGATGCTGCGCGCGTACGGATATCCGCTCCTGAAGGAGGAGACCCGATGAACTGGCCGTCCGTGGGCGTCGTCATCCCCACCCGCAACCGGCCGGAGCTGGTGCGCAAGGCGATCGCCTCGGTGCGCGACCAGCGCTACCCCGGCGAGATCAAGGTCCTGGTGGTGTACGACCAGACGGAGCCCGACTACCTGCTCGCCTCGACCGAGGGCGTCCAGGTGCTCGTGCTGACCAACTGGCGCACGTCGGGACTGGCCGGCGCGCGCAACACCGGCATCCTGGCGCTGGACACCGAGTACGTGGCCTTCTGCGACGACGACGACGTGTGGCGGCCGGACAAGCTGCGCCGTCAGGTCGCCGCGCTGCTCGCCGAGCCCGAGGCCGAGTTCGCCACGTGTGCGATCGAGGTCGAGTACGAGGGGAAGACCACCGCACGCCTCGCCGGGCGCAGCCGGGTCACGGTCGACGAGCTGGCCCGGTCGCGGATGGCGATGCTGCACTCGTCGTCGTTCCTGATCCGCCGCGCGGCGCTCGCCGAGGACGCCGTCGGCCTGGTCGCCGAGGACGCGCCGGGCAGCCAGAACGAGGACTGGGACCTGCTGCTGCGCGCGGCTCGCCGGGCGCCGATCGTGCACCTCGACGAGCCGCTGGTCCGCGTGCTGTGGGGTCGCACCTCGCACTACGCGTACGAGTACGCCACCAAGATCAGCTCGCTGCGCTGGATGATGCAGCGCCACCCGGAGATCAGCGGCTGCCGTCCGGGCGCGGCGCGGGTGTACGGGCAGCTCGCCTGCTGGTCGGCCGCCACCGGCAACCGCAGCCAGGCGTGGCAGTTCAGCAAGGAGGCGGTACGGGCGAACTGGCGCGAGCCTCGTACCGCCATCGCCCTCGCCGCGATGACCGGGGCGGTCAAGGTCGAGAACGTGCTGTCGGCGCTGCACAAGCGCGGCCGAGGTATCTGACCTCACTGCGCGGCCACTCTTTCGGTCACGCCCGATCACAAGGTAGTGTTCGGGCGTGTTCGAATTAGTGCGGTTCCTCTGATGCTGGCGCAGCAGCGCCAAGCCGCGATCCTCGACCGGGTCCGTGCCGCCGGCGGCGTGCGAGTCAGTGAGCTGGCCGCCGAGTACGGCGTCTCGGACATGACGATCCGCCGTGACCTCGAGTCGCTGGCCGATCGCGGCCTGCTCGCGAAGGTACACGGCGGAGCGACGACCGTCAGTCCAGGCTCCGCGCACGAACCCGGCTTCGCGGCGAAGAGCGTCCGCCAGCGCGCCGAGAAGTCCGCCATGGCCATGCGCGCCGCCGCGATGGTCTCCCCCGGCGACGCGATCGCGCTCTCCGCGGGGACCACGACGGCCGAGCTCGCGCAGCGCCTCGTCGACGTGCCGTCGCTGACCGTGGTGACCAATTCGATCCCGGTCGCCGACGTCTTCTACCGCGCCGGCCGGCCCGACCAGACCGTCGTGCTCACCGGCGGCACCCGTACCCCCTCGGACGCTCTGGTCGGCCCGGTCGCCGTCGCGGCGATCGGCACCCTCCACCTGGACATGCTCTTCCTGGGCGTGCACGGGATGAGCGAGCGCGCCGGCTACACCACGCCCAACCTCATGGAGGCCGACGTCAACCGCGCCCTCGTCGAGGCCGCCGAGCGTCTGGTCGTGCTCGCCGACCACACGAAGTGGGGAACCGTCGGGATCAGCTCGATCGTGCCGCTGGGGCGCGCCGACGTGCTGATCACCGACGACGGGCTGGACGAGCAGGCCCGGGCATTGCTGAGCGAAACAGTTCCAGAACTTGTGATGGTGAGTGGCCAGTGACCTTCAAGAGCCGCACGGCGATCCGTCTCTCCGACGGTCGTGAGCTGATCTACTTCAACGAGGAGGAGGGCTCGCACCGGGCCGAATACCCGGACACCCGGCAGCTCCCGCCTCCGCCGCCCACCTCGCAGCTGCGCTACGACCCCCTGGTCGACGAGTGGATCGCGGTCGCGGCCCACCGCCAGACCCGCACGTTCCTGCCGCCGAGCGACGCGTGCCCGCTCTGCCCGGCGAAGCCCACGTTCGCCGGCGAGATCCCGGCGCCCGACTACGACGTGGTCGTCTTCGAGAACCAGTTCCCGTCCTTCAGCGACCGGGTGGCCCCCGGCGAGGTCGACGAGATCAACCCCATGGTCCCGGTACGCCCGGGAGTCGGCCGCTGCGAGGTCGTCTGCTTCACGAGCGACCACAACAGCTACTTCGGCGCCCTGACGCCGGCCCGCGTCCGTACGGTGGTGGACGTCCTCGCCGACCGCACGGCCGAGATCTCGGCGATGCCCGGCGTGGCACAGGTCTTCCCGTTCGAGAACCGCGGCGTGGAGATCGGCGTGACGCTGCATCACCCGCACGGGCAGATCTACGCGTACCCGACCGTGCCGCCGCGCACCAAGCTGATGCTGGCCGCGGCCGCCCGCTACCTCTCCCGCACGGGAAACGACCTTTACACCGACGTGCTGGCCGCCGAGCGGGAGCAGGGCACGCGGATCGTCGGCGCCAACGAGCACTGGACGGCCTTCGTGCCGGCGGCGGCCCGGTGGCCGTTCGAGGTGCAGATCGCGCCGCACCGCAAGGTCGCCGACATCCCCGCCCTGTCCGACCAGGAGCGCGACGCGTTCGGCCCGCTCTACCTCGACGTGCTGAAGCGCTTCGACGGCCTGTTCGGCAAGCCGATGCCGTACATCTCGGCCTGGCACCAGGCGGTCGTCGGCGAGGGCCGCGACCTGGGCTACCTGCATCTCCAGCTGTTCAGCATCCGCCGCGCCGCGGACAAGCTGAAGTTCCTGGCCGGCTCCGAGTCCGCCATGGGCTACTTCGTCAACGACATCGTCCCCGAACGGGCAGCCCAGCTCCTCCGCGACGCCGCCTGACGGTCCCTCCGCTCGCGCCTTCGCCACCGCGAGGCGCCGCAGCTTCCCTTCCTCTTTTCCGCCTTCTCGCAGAGCGGCGAGGCCTTCGGGGCGGAGAAGAGGGGCGGGGGTCCCGGGACAGGGGACCCCCGCTGGGAAGGGACGGCAGGCGCAAGGTGGTGGGCGCCCACGTGGCCGGCACTTCACCGAGAGAACCGATCGGCGCCCGGGACAAGGCGGCCGGATCGGTGGGCGACCCCTCGATGTCGCGCGGCCCATCCGTTCTGCTTGGAAAACGAGGCCCGTAACCAGTGGTTACGGAATCAAACATGCGATTTGTCGCATGTCACGAATTCCTTGAGAACCGGCGCCGATACTCCGCCGGCGAGACCTCGATGGCCCCGAGGAACGCTCGCCGCATGGCCTCCGGCGTGCCGTATCCGGCGGCCTTCGCCACCTCGGCGACCCCGTCCGTCGTCTCCTCCAGCAGGCGCCGGGCCGTCTCCAGCCGTACGCGGTCCACGTACCGTCCCGGCGAGATCCCGGTCTCCGCCGCGAAGGCGCGGGCGAACTGCCTCGGCGACAGGTTCGCGTGCGCGGCCAGCGCCGTCACCGAGAGATCCGCCTCCGGATGCTCGATGATCAGCCGTTGCACGTCGCGCAGCGGCTCCCGATGCGCCGTCTGCGCCGAGAGCTGCGCGCTGAACTGGGCCTGGTTGCCGGGCCGCCGCAGGAACATGACCAGCGCGCGGGCGACCATCAGCGCCGCGTCCCGTCCCAGGTCCTCCTCGACGAGCGCCAGCGCCAGATCGATCCCGGCGGTGACCCCCGCCGACGTGAAGACGCCGCCGTCCCGTACGAAGATCGGGTCCGGCTCGACGGTCACCTCGGGGTAGCGCTTGGCCAGCGTCGCGCAGTAGTGCCAGTGGGTGGTGGCCCGGCGCCCGTCGAGCAGGCCCGCCTCGGCGAGCAGGAACGCCCCCGTGCAGACCGACATGACGCGCTTCGGCCGGTCGCCGTTGCGGCGCAGCCACTCCACGACCTCCGGCGGCGGCAGCCGCGTGCCCGCTCCGCCCGGAACCACGAGCGTGTCGGGCGGGCCGGCGCCCAGCGGGCCGCCGTTAAGCGGGCCGTCGTTCGGCGGGCCGCCGTCCAGCGGGCCGCCGTCCAGCGGGCCGTCGTCCAGCGGGCCGTCCGGGATCAGGGTCAGGCCGCTCGACGTGCGGACGGGGCGGCCGCCGGGGCTCGCCGTCGTGACCCGGTAGGCGCCCGCGTTGGCGAACACCTCGACCGGCCCGCTGACGTCGAGGCTCTGCACGCCGTCGAAGAGCAGCACTCGTACGTGATGCACCCACCCATCGTCGCCCACCAATGCCACAGGGCCGCCGGCTTCACGCCGGCGGCCCTGTGGCTATTGCGAGATCAGGCGAGCTTGCGCGCCAGGTTCTCGTCGAGCGCGTTCATGAACTCGTCGGTCGAGAGCCACGGCGCGTCGCGCGAGATGAGCAGCGCCAGGTCCTTGGTCATCTGGCCGCCCTCGACGGTCTCGACGCAGACCCGCTCGAGCGTCTTGGCGAACTCGGTCACCTCGGGGGTGCCGTCCAGGACGCCGCGGTGCTTGAGGCCGCCGGTCCAGGCGAAGATCGAGGCGATCGGGTTGGTCGAGGTCTTCTCGCCCTTCTGCCACTGGCGGTAGTGCCGGGTGACAGTGCCGTGCGCCGCCTCGGCCTCGACGGTCTTGCCGTCCGGGGTCATCAGCACGGAGGTCATCAGGCCGAGCGAGCCGAAGCCCTGCGCCACGGTGTCGGACTGCACGTCACCGTCGTAGTTCTTGCAGGCCCAGACGTAGCCGCCCTCCCACTTGAGCGCGGCGGCGACCATGTCGTCGATCAGCCGGTGCTCGTAGGTGAGGCCGGCCTCCTTGAACTGCTCGGCGAACTCGGTCTCGAAGATCTCGGCGAACAGGTCCTTGAACCGGCCGTCGTACGCCTTGAGGATCGTGTTCTTGGTCGACAGGTAGACCGGGTAGTTGCGGGCCAGGCCGTACCGGAACGAGGCGCGCGCGAAGTCGCGGATCGACTCGTCGTAGTTGTACATGCCCATGCCGACGCCGCCGGCCGGGAAGTCGGCCACGTGGAACTCGATCGGCTCCGAGCCGTCCTCGGGCGTGAAGGTCATCGTGAAGCGGCCGGCCTTCGGGGCGACGAAGTCGGTCGCCTTGTACTGGTCGCCGTGGGCGTGACGGCCGATGATGATCGGCTTGGTCCAGCCCGGCACCAGCCGCGGCACGTTCTTCATGATGATCGGCTCACGGAAGACGACGCCGCCGAGGATGTTGCGGATGGTGCCGTTGGGCGACCGCCACATCTTCTTGAGGCCGAACTCCTCGACGCGGGCCTCGTCCGGGGTGATCGTCGCGCACTTGACGCCGACGCCGTGCCGCTTGATGGCGTTGGCCGCGTCGATGGTCACCTGGTCGTCGGTCTCGTCGCGGTACTGGATCGACAGGTCGTAGTACTCGAGGGGGACATCGAGGTAGGGCAGGATCAGCTGCTCCCGGATCTGCTTCCAGATGATCCGGGTCATCTCGTCGCCGTCGAGCTCCACGACCGGGTTTGTGACCTTGATTTTCGCCATTCGGCCGGCGCTCCTCTCCCGAAAACCATGCTTTAGCAGTACGAGCGTACTGCAGGGCCGTTGAAGATCATCGGTCGCCCCCGACCGGGATTTACCCGGATCGCCCCAACCAGTTTGCCCGCTGGTCGGCCCCTTGTACCGGAAACCGGGTGGCATCGAGGAATGTCACTACGACAGAAGCTCAGCCAGCCGATCGGCCGCCGCCTGCTCCTCTCCGGCGCCGCCGGGGCGGTGGCCACCGGGCCACTGCTGCTCAACCCCACCGCGGGGTACGCGCACACCAGCACCACGCTGCCGTCCGACGTCTTCGGGCTCGGCGTGGCCTCGGGCGACCCGCTGCCGGACGCGGTGGTGCTCTGGACCCGCCTGCACGGCGCCGTCCCGGACCGGGCCGTACCCGTCGAGTGGGAGATCGCCGCCGACCCGCTCTTTCGCAAGGCGCGCCGCTCCGGGGTCACCGCGGCCCTGCCCTCGCTGGGCCACTCGGTGCACGTGGACGTGCGCGGGCTGCGGCCGGACGCGGAGTACTTCTACCGCTTCCGCGTCGCCGGCCAGATCTCGCCCGCCGGGCGCACGCGCACCGCGCCCGCCGCCTCGTCGCAGCCGCGGCACCTGCGGTTCGCCTTCGCCAGCTGCCAGGATTACCAGGCCGGCTTCTACACCGCCTACCAGCACCTGGCCCAGGAGGACCTCGCCTTCGTCGCGTTCCTCGGGGACTACATCTACGAGGGACCGAGCAACCCGGCGGCGCCCCGCCAGCACGAGGGCACCGACGAGCCGTACACATTGGAGCAGTACCGCAACCGGCACGCCCAGTACAAGAGCGACCCGGACCTGCGGGCGGCGCACGCCGCCTTCCCGTGGATCGTCACCTTCGACGACCACGAGGTCGACAACAACTGGGCCGACGAGATCCCGCAGGACCCCGAGCTCCAGACGCCTGCCGCTTTTCGAGCTCGCCGGATCGCGGCCTTCCAGGCCTACTACGAGCACATGCCGCTGCGCCGCTCGTCGCTGCCGCGCGGGCTGGACATGCAGCTCTACCGCCGCTTCCGCTACGGGTCGCTGGCCAGCGTGCACGTGCTCGACACCCGGCAGTACCGCAGTGACCAGCCGGCCACCCTGGAGGCGGCCCAGGACCCGGCGCTGAGCATGACCGGCCCCGAGCAGGAGAGCTGGCTGGTGAACGGGCTGCGCCACTCCGGAGCCCGCTGGAACCTGCTCGCCAACCAGGTGATGTGGGCGCAGAACGACCGCAAGGCCGGTCCCGAGCAGGTATTCGACTTCGACAACTGGGACGGGTACCGCGCGCAGCGCACGCGACTGCTGAAGCTCTTCCGCCGCGTGGACAACCCGGTGGTGCTGACCGGCGACCGGCACTGCACGTGGGTGAGCGACCTGCGCCCGAACTTCGACGACCCGTCGGCGCCGGTCGTCGGCGCCGAGATCACCGGCACCTCGATCACCTCGGGCGGCAACGCGAACACGGCGTCCTTCCACGCCACCTACGACCCGATCATGGCGGAGAGCCCGCACTGGCGATACATCGACAACCAGCGCGGATATGTGGTCTGTGACGTCACGCGCGAGCGCATGGTGAGCAGCCTCCGTCTCGTCGACACGGTCTGGGCCCCGACGGCCTCCGTGCGCACGGCAGCGGATTTCGTCGTGGAGTCGGGCCGCCCGGGCATCGCCGAGGTGATCGAGCGGGCGACGCCCACGGCCGCCGCGAAGGGCGCCCAGCGGGCCTACGACGTTATCGACGACCAGGCGGCCGGCCGCTAGTTATCCACAGCCCCGGGTTGTCCACAGATACGAGATCGGGGGCGCGGCGCCGGCCGCGTCCCCGGCAGAATCGCGGCATGCCACTCACTCAAGCCGTCGGCCGGCTCACCGTCATCGCCCTGGACGACGCCCAGGGGCCCTACTTCCGGCCCCGGGCCGAGGCTTTCCCCGACGCGACAGCCGAGCAGTGGGCGGCGGCCGACCGGGCCGATCCGGCCGTGGTGACGCCCGAGGGCGAGTGGGTGCTGCCCTTCCGCAGCTACGCGATCCGCCACGGCGACGGCCCGGTCACCCTGGTCGACGCCGGCATCGGCCCGGCCGGCGCGCTGGCGGCCGACTGGGCGCCCGTGCCCGGCCGGCTGCCCGAGGCGCTGGCCGAGGCCGGCGTGCGGCCCGGCGACGTCGAGACGATCGTGCTCACCCACCTGCACAACGACCACATGGGCTGGGCCGTCCCCCGCGACTCGCCGTTCACCAGGGCACGGGTCATCGCGCAGCGGGCCGACGTCGATCTCTACGAGGCCCATCGCCACGAGGCGGGCCAGTTCGACCTGCTGGTCGAGCCGCTGCGCGCCGAGGGGCGCCTCCAGGAGCTCGACGGCGACCTCGACCTGGGCCCGGGCCTCCGGGTGGTCGCCACGCCCGGTCACACGCCGGGCCACCAGTCGGTGCTGGTCACCGATGGCGACGACAGCCTGCTGGTCACCGGCGACCTGCTCGTGCACGCCGTCCAGCTGATCGACCCGGGCCTGGCCTACGCGGGCGACGGCGATCCGGCGCGGGCGCGGTCCAGCCGGGAGCGCGCGTTGGAGGAGGCGGCAAAGAGAGGCTCGACCCTGGCCGTGTCCCACTTGGGTGAGCCGTTCCGCAAGCCCTGAGCCGCGCCGCCACCCCACAGCCGCGCCGCCATCCGCGCAGCCTCGCCGCCACTGCCACCGCGCCGGGCCAAGCGGGCAGCGGGCGGGCCGGACGACCGTCGGCCGGGAGCCGGGGACGGGGCTCCTGCGGTTGGGGGCGGGGCTCGCCCGTACAAGCAAGAAGGCCGGACCACGACGGCCCGGCCTTCTCCTCCTTGCGACTACAGGGAGGCGACGTCCGCCTGCTTGGCGCGGACGGCCTCGGCGGCCTCCTTGAGGCCGGCGAGCTCGGTGTCGGTGAGCTTGTCCTCGACGACCTTCTTGATGCCCTGGGCGCCGAGCTCGGCCTCGACGCCGAGGTAGACGCCGGAGATGCCGTACTCGCCGTCGACCCAGGCGCAGACCGGCATGACCTCGCCGGAGTCCTCGACCACGGCCTTGGCCATGCGGGCGGCGGCGGCCGACGGGGCGTAGTAGGCCGAACCGGTCTTGAGCAGGGCGACCACCTCGGCGCCGCCGTTGCGGGTGCGCACGACGAGCTCCTCGATCTTCTCGGCGGGGAGCAGGTCGGACAGCGGCTTGCCGTCGACGGTGCAGCGCGACGGGACCGGGACCATGGTGTCGCCGTGCGAGCCGAGGGTCAGCGCCTTGACGCTCTTCACCGGCACGCCGAGGGTCTCGGCGATCGAGTTGGTGAAGCGGGCGGTGTCGAGCACGCCGGCCTGGCCGAAGACGCGGTTCTTCGGGAACTGGGTGGCGATCTGGGCGAGCGCGGTCATCTCGTCGACCGGGTTCGACACGACGATGACGACGGCGTTCGGGGCGTACTTCGCGATGTTCTCGGCGACCTGGCGCACGATCTTGGCGTTGACCTCGAGCAGGTCCATGCGGCTCATGCCGGGCTTGCGGGGCAGGCCCGCGGTGACCACGACGACGTCCGAGCCCTCGATGGCCTCGTAGCCCTCGCCGTTGGGGCCGGTGGTGACGCCGACGACCTTGGTCTCGAAGCCCTCGATCGGCCGGGACTGGTTCATGTCGAGCGCCAGACCGGCCGGCTTGCCGTCGATGATGTCGGTGAGCACCACGGTGTCGAAGATGTCGTACTCGGCCAGGCGCTGCGCGGTCGTCGACCCGTAGAAACCGGCGCCTACGACGGTTACCTTCTTGCCCATAGCTCTTCCACTCCCAAGTCCGGGCGGATTTTCCGCGAACGTATCAGTCGGTTAACGCCACGTTTCGGCCTGGTCGGCTGAACGCGAAGTAAGCCACTCCCCTATTCCCGCACGAGAGCGCCGTACGCGGTGGCGAACTGCACCGCCTGCGCCATGTCGATCGTCGCGCCGGTCACGTCGACGTCGCGCAGCTGGACGCCGTCGAGGTCGGCGCCGCGCAGGTCGGCGCCCTTGAGCACGGCCTTCGCCAGCCGGGCGTGGGAGAGGTCGGCGTCGCGCAGGTCGGCGCGGGTCAGGTCGGCACCGGTCAGGTCCGCCTCCCGCAGCCGCAGGCCGGTCAGCGCCGCGCCGGTGAGGTTCTGCCCGCGCAGCGACACGAAACCCCAGTCGCCGCCCTCGACCCTCAGCGGCCGCAGCCCGCAGTCGAGGAACTGGGTGCCGGTCAGCTTGCAGCCGGCCAGGGTCGCGTCGAAGAACGAGCAGCGCTGCATCGACGACTGCATGATCGCGACGCTGGACAGCACCGCCGCGTTGAAGCGGACGTTGCCGAAGGTGCAGTTGGTGAAGACGCAGCCGGTGAGGCGCGCCTCCGACCAGTCGACGTCGTGGAACGCGCAGTCCTCGTACCGGACGCCGGTGACCTCCTCGAGCGCCCAGTCGGCGCCCGAGAAGGTCCTGTCCTGCACGAGGAGGCCGGACATCAGCCGTGGTAGAAGTGCCGCGTCCCGGTCAGGTAGACCGTCATGCCGGCCTTCTCGGCGGCCTCGATGACCAGGCTGTCGCGGATCGAGCCGCCCGGCTGCACGACCGCCTTGACGCCGGCCGCGATCAGCACCTCGAGCCCGTCGGGGAACGGGAAGAACGCGTCGGACGCGGCCACGCTGCCCTTGGCCCGGTCGGCGCCGGCCCGGTTGACCGCGAGGTGCGCCGAGTCGACCCGGTTGACCTGGCCCATGCCGACGCCGACCGTGGCGCCGTCCTTGGCCAGCAGGATCGCGTTGCTCTTCACGCTGCGGATCGCGCGCCAGGCGAACGCCAGGTCGGCGAGGTCCTCGGCGGAGGCCGGCTCGCCGGTCGCCAGCTCCCAGTTGGCCGGGTCGTCGCCGGGCGCGTCGATGCGGTCGGCCTGCTGCACCAGGGCGCCGCCGCCGATCTGCTTGACCTCGGCACGCGGCGGGTTCCACGCCGGGGCGGCCAGCACGCGCAGCTTCTTCTTGGCCCGGAAGATCTCGAGCGCCGCCGGCTCGTAGGACGGCGCGACGATCACCTCGGTGAAGATGCCGTCGAGCTGCTTGGCCATCGCCTCGGTGACCTCGCGGTTGACCGCGATGACCCCGCCGAACGCCGAGACCGGGTCGCAGTCGTTGGCCTTGCGGTGCGCCTCGGCCACGTCGGCGCCGACCGCGATGCCGCACGGGTTGGCGTGCTTGATGATCGCCACGCACGGCTCGGTGAAGTCGTTGGCGCTGCGCCAGGCCGCGTCCGCGTCGACGTAGTTGTTGAACGACAGCTCGCCGCCGTGCAGCAGCTCGGCCTGGGCCAGCCCGGCCGGCGCGCCCGGGTCGAGGTAGAGGGCCGCCTGCTGGTGCGGGTTCTCGCCGTACCGCAGCGTGTTCTGCTTGGTGAGCGCCAGGCCGGCGAACTCGGGCCAGCCGGCCTCGCCGACCAGGGTCGTGGCGGTCCAGTTGGCCACCGCCACGTCGTACTCGGCGATGTCGGCGAAGGCCCGGGCCGCGAGCGCCCTGCGCTGCGGCAGGGTGAAGCCACCGGCGGCGAGGGCCTCCTTCACCAGCGGGTACGCCTCGACGGCCGTGACGACCGCGACCGACGGGTGGTTCTTGGCCGCGGCGCGGACCATCGCGGGCCCGCCGATGTCGATCTGCTCGACGCACTCGTCGACGCTCGCGCCCGACGCCACCGTCTCGGTGAACGGGTAGAGGTTGCTCACCAGCAGGTCGAACGGCTCGATCTCGAGCTCGGCGAGCTGCTGCTCGTGCGCCGGCAGGCGGAGGTCGGCGAGCAGGCCGGCGTGCACCCGCGGGTGCAGCGTCTTGACCCGGCCGTCGAGGCACTCCGGGAAGCCGGTCAGCTCCTCGACCCGGGTGACCGGCACGCCGGCGCCCTCGACCCGCGAGGCGGTCGAGCCGGTGGAGACGATCTGCACCCCGGCCGCGTGCAGCGCCTGGGCGAGCTCGACCAGGCCGGTCTTGTCGTACACGCTCAGCAGCGCGCGGCGGATCGGGCGGCGCCCCTCGGCGTCCGAACTCATGGAATGCGTACCTTCCTGTCCTGGATGGTCCAGCCCTCGCGGACCAGCCGGCCGACGTAGTCGACGAGCTGGGCACGCTCCGCCACCTTGATGCGCTCGGTCAGCGTCTCCTCGGTGTCGTCGTCGAGCACGGGAACCGCGACCTGGGCGATGATCGGGCCGGTGTCGACGCCGGCGTCGACGAAGAAGAGGGTCGCCCCGGCGATCTTCACGCCGTAGGCGAGCGCGTCGCGCGGGCCGTGGATGCCGGGGAACGCCGGCAGCAGCGCGTTGTGCGTGTTGATGTAGCGGTCGCCGAAGGCCGCCAGGAACGCCGGGCCGACCAGCTTGAGGAAGCCGGCGGAGACGACCAGGTCGGGTTTGTGCTCGGCGACGTGGCTGGCGAGGGCCGCGTCCCAGTCGTCGCGCGTCTCGTACGCCTTCACCGAGTCGACGAAGGTCGGCACGCCGGCGGCCTTGGCCCGGTCGAGGCCGGCGATGCCGTCGCGGTCGGCGCCCACCGCGACGACCTGAGCGCCGTACGCAGGATCGGCGGTGGCGTCGAGCAGGGCCTGGAGGTTGCTGCCCGAGCCGGAGACGAGGACGACCAGGCGGGCGGGCGCGGGGTCGGTCACCTGAGCACCCTATCTCCGCGGTTGACGGCGGACGACAACGGGTAGTGCGGCGGCACGCGAAAGCCCTGATCATCGGTTACGCTGCCGGTTCTCAGGAATCTCGATTTCTCACTTGTGCCAGCGCCATCTCTGACCCTGGAGGACGCGTGACAACCCCACCCCCTTACTACGGCCCCCCGGCCGGTGACCCTGTCGGCCCGCCGGCCGGCAACGAGAACACTCAGGGCCTCGTCGGCATGATCCTGGGGATCGTGGCGATCCCGCTGGTCTGCTGCGTCTATCTCGGCATCCCGCTCGGCATCGCGGCCGCCATCGTCAGCTGGCTCGGCCTCCAGAAGGCGAACGCGGGGCGGGCATCCAACCGCAGCCAGGCGCTCACCGGGCTGATCTGCGGCGCGATCGCCGCGGTGCTCGGCATCGGCCTGCTGATCTGGGCGCTGACCGCCGGTCAGAACATCAACTGGGAAGACTTCAACACCAACAACTGACGCTCGCCCACGGTGAGGGCCGCCGCTCGGCGGCCCTCATCGTGGGGTTTTGAAGCGCTTGCCGGCGGCCGCGCCGATGGCGGCCGAGACGCCGACGACGGCGGTGGCGACGAGTCCGACCTGCCAGGCGTCGGGGCCGATGGTGGCCATCCGGCCGTCGCCGAGCGGCCCGCCGGAGAGCCAGGACATCACGCCGAGCACCAGGCCGGCCGCGGGGCCGGCGATCAGGCCACCGCCGATCAGCAGCGACCACGGGATGCCGGGGGCCCGGCGCCCGGGGCGGACACCGGGATCCGGCGGCGCCTCCTCGGCCTCGCGGACGGCGCGCAGCGTGAGCATCCAGCCGGCGGCGAGGCCGGCGAGCACCGGGATCGCCAGCAGCAGGGCGCCGACCGCGCCCATCGGGCCGTTCGGCAGCCCGGCGAGCAGGGGCAGGGTGGGCAGCGGCCCGACGGTCACCTCGGTCAGCCGCACCACCGATCCGGTGCCGAGCGCGAACCCGGGGCCGAGCAGGTAGGCGGCCGCCCAGATCGCGCCGTTCACCCCGTACGCGAGGCTGACCAGGGTGATGCCCGCCTGCCCGGCCACGCCGGTGCGGTAGGCGGAGATCATGTCGGCGGCCTGGCCGCCACCGACGGCGACGGACAGGCCGGTCACCGCGGCGCCGGCGGCGAGGATCACCAGGGCCGCGAGCACGCCGGTGCGCAGCCCGTGCCGGAGGGTGGCGGGCATCGTGCGCGCCCAGCGGTGCAACGCCCCGGTGCCGCGCAGCGAACCCGCGAGCGCGGCGACGCCGCCGAAGACGAAGAGGTTGACCGCGGCCCTGCCGGGCGCGACCTCGGTGCCGCGGCCGTCGACGGCGAGCGCGGCGAGCGAGCCGAGCAGCGAATAGGTCAGCGCGATCGCGAAGGCGACGGAGAGGGCACTCGCTGTGGACTCCGAGCGGCGGGCGCCGACGGCGCGGGTGACGTGCAGGCCGGCGCGCTCGAGCCGCCAGACGATCAGCGCGGTGAGCAGCAGCGGAGCGAGGCCGAGCGGGCCGATGGAGGTGCCGATCGGCACGCCGTGCCCGAGCAGCCAGCCGGCGAGCCCGGCGTGCGCGGCGCCGGCCAGGCCGCCGGAGCCCTCCAGCGTGCGGGCCAGGCCGATGACGGCGGCGACGGGCAGATAGGAGATGAGCGCGGCCCAGAGGGTGGCGAAGCCGGCGGCCACCGGCAGCGGGGCCCGGCGCACCCGTTCGGGCGGGGGCGAGGGCCGGCGCTGGCTGGGCAGCTTGACGGTCTCGCGGTTGCCCAGCGCCTTGTCGTCGACGAGGACGGTCTCCTGCGGGGCAGGCTCCTGCTGAGCCGGGTCGAAGGCCTCGGTGCGGCGCTCGACCGGCTCGGTGTCGCGCAGGACCGCGTCGGCGACCGCGAGCGGGTCGTCCGAGTTGTCCGGGCGGTCGGGTGGCGTCGACATCGTGAACTACTTTTTCACGCCGGAGGCTGACCAGCGAGGCAGATACGACGGCGCGCCGCCAATCAATTGACGGCGCGCCAACGTGCGAACCGAGATCAGCTCATGACCTCACGCATGAGCCGGGCGGTCTCGCTCGGCGTCTTGCCGACCTTGACGCCCGCGGCCTCGAGCGCCGCCTTCTTGGCGTCGGCCGTGCCCGCGGAGCCCGAGATGATCGCGCCGGCGTGGCCCATGGTCTTGCCGGGCGGGGCGGTGAAGCCGGCGATGTAGCCGACCACCGGCTTGGTGACGTTCGCCTTGATGAACTCGGCGGCCCGCTCCTCGGCGTCGCCACCGATCTCGCCGATCATGACGATCGCGTCGGTGTCGGGGTCCTCCTGGAACGCCTTGAGCGCGTCGATGTGCGTGGTCCCGATGATCGGGTCGCCACCGATGCCGACGGCGGTCGAGAAGCCGAAGTCGCGCAGCTCGTACATCAGCTGGTAGGTCAGCGTGCCGCTCTTGCTGACCAGGCCGATGCGGCCGCCCGGGGTGATGTCGGCCGGGATGATGCCGGCGTTCGAGGCGCCGGGCGACGCGATGCCGGGGCAGTTCGGCCCGATGATCCGGGTCTTGTTGCCACGGTCGATGTTGTACGCCCAGAAGGCGGCCGAGTCCTGCACCGGCACGCCCTCGGTGATCACCACGGCGAGCGGGATCTCGGCGTCGATCGCCTCGATCACGGCCGACTTGGTGAACGCCGGCGGGACGAAGATGACCGACACGTCGGCGCCGGTCTCCTTCATCGCCTCGGCGACGGTCGCGAAGACGGGCAGCTCGGTGCCGTCGAAGTCGACCTTCGTACCGGCCTTGCGCGGGTTCACGCCGCCGACCACCTGCGTGCCCGCGGCGAGCATCCGCTTGGTGTGCTTGGAGCCCTCCGAGCCGGTGATGCCCTGGACGATGACCTTGGAGTCCTTGGTGAGCCAGATCGCCATTACGTCACTTCCCCGCAGCCGCGAGCTCGGCGGCGCGCTCGGCCGCTCCGTCCATCGTGTCCACCCGCTGCACCAGCGGGTTGTTCGCTCCGTCGAGGATGGCACGGCCGGCCTCGGCGTTGTTGCCGTCGAGGCGCACCACGAGCGGCTTGGTGACGGTCTCCCCGCGCTCGGCGAGCAGGGCGAGGGCCTGGATGATGCCGTTCGCGACCGCGTCGCACGCGGTGATGCCGCCGAACACGTTCACGAAGACCGACTTCACCGACGGGTCACCGAGGACGATCTCGAGGCCGTTCGCCATCACCTGCGCGCTCGCGCCGCCGCCGATGTCGAGGAAGTTCGCCGGCTTCACGTTGCCGTGCTTCTCGCCCGCGTAGGCCACCACGTCGAGGGTGGACATGACCAGGCCGGCGCCGTTGCCGATGATGCCGACCTCGCCGTCCAGCTTGACGTAGTTGAGGTTCTTGGCCTTGGCGGCCTGCTCCAGCGGGTCCACCGCGGACTGGTCGACCAGCGCCTCGTGGTCGGGGTGCCGGAACGCCGCGTTCTCGTCCAGGGTGACCTTGGCGTCGAGCGCCAGCACCCGGCCGTCGCCGACCTTGGCCAGCGGGTTGACCTCGACGAGCGTGGCGTCCTCGGCCACGAACGCCTGCCACAGCTTCACGGCGATGTCGACGACCTGGTCGGCGACCTCGGCCGGGAACTTCGCGGTCTCGACGATCTCGCGGGCCTTCGCCTCGTCGACGCCCTTGCTGGCGTCGATCGCGACCTTGGCGACCCGGTCGGGCTGCTCCTCGGCGACCTGCTCGATCTCCATGCCGCCGGCGACGCTGGCGATGCAGAGGAAGGTGCGGTTCGCGCGGTCGAGCAGGTAGGAGAAGTAGTACTCCTCCTTGATGTCGGCCGTCTCGGCCAGCATCACCTTGTGGACCGTGTGGCCCTTGATGTCCATGCCCAGGATGTCGCCGGCCCGGGCCTCGGCCTCGTCGGGACCGTCGGCCAGCTTGACGCCGCCCGCCTTGCCCCGCCCGCCGACCTTGACCTGCGCCTTGACGACGACCTTGCCACCGAGTCGCTCGGCGATCGCCCGGGCCTCCTGCGGGGTCTCGGCGACGCCGCCGCCCAGCACGGGCAGCCCGTGCCGTTCGAACAGGTCACGCCCCTGATACTCGAACAGGTCCACGTGTCTCCTTTCGCTCGCGACGCCAAGCGCCGGCAAGCCGCACCATTGCGTCCCGACCTGTGTGCGCGGCGAACTCTTTGAGGCGTCGCCGGCGTGAAGAATGTCCGGCCCTGCGGGCCTTCATTCGCAGACTAGCGACCTGAACGGGTGCTCCGAAGGCGCGGGTGCGCGGTGTGCAAGACCACACACCCGGGGCCCCTGGGACGCCTGTGGCGGGTTCACGCCAGTGGTACGCGGTTCGCCGCGAAGTAGGCCACGGCCTGGAGGATCTCGTCCTCCTCCTTGTCCGCGAAGGTCAGCGTGGCGGTCAGCCCACTGCCGTAGAGGGCCTGGAGCCGGGCCGTGTCCGCCGCGGTGAACGCGCCCAGGCCGCCGCTCACCCGCGGGTCGCGCGGGTGCACCACGAGCAGCTTCTCGACGTACCACCGGCGCCGGTCGATCAGCCCGATGTGCTCCCAGGGCAGCCAGATGGCCTGGCCGCGGGTCGGGCGCGTCTTGATCCAGAGCCCGGCGGGGCCGGCGGCGAGGACCGGGCCGCCACTGGAGACCAGCCAGGTGAGGAAGCCGACGAAGAGGAAGAAGAACACGCCGATCGCGAACGGCATGACGAGCAGGCCGGTCCGGTTGGCGTCCTCGTCGAGAGCGGCCGCTCCCAGCAGGCAGAGCAGGAACAGGGTGAGCCCTCCGGACGCGAGGCCGGCGAAGCGCAGGCGCTTGGCGAGGTGGGGCCGGACGATGAAGGGCTGGTCCTCGGGGATGCGGCTGACGACGGGGTACGGGGTGGTCACGCGGGCCTCTTGAAGCGGTGAGCGGGGCGGGGCCGCGACAGGCTAGACGACTCGGGACGCCGCCGGGTGACCCCCGCCCAACTTCCCTCCGGCGCCGCGTAACCCGTCCTCGCAGGCGTCGTTGAGTGTGATGTCGGTGCGCTACGGCGCCCGGCGCGAAGGCGGCCGATGCCCTGTCGGTCGAGGGGTGGCGGCGGGGCATCGTGCATAGAGAGGCCGGACGTGTGAGGGGTGCGTCCGGCCTCTCCCCTTGCCCCGTGTCCCGCGCCCGCGGCGCGGGCCTACCCCCGGCGTCAGCCGTGGCGGGCCCGGCGATATGCTTTTCGCTGGTCAGGCCACCGGCGCAGAGACATTGGCGCGCACCCATTCGACGATGGACGCGGTGGTCGCGCCCGGCGTGAATATGCGGGCCACTCCCAGCTTTTCCAATTCGGCGATGTCGTCGGCGGGAATGATGCCGCCGCCGAATACGACGACGTCGTCGGCGTCACGCTCCGCCAGTAGTTCGATTACTCGGCGGAACAATGTCATGTGCGCGCCGGACAGAACGGACAAACCGATCGCGTCGGCGTCCTCCTGAATGGCGGTCTCGACGATCTGCTCCGGCGTCTGGTGCAAGCCGGTGTAGACCACTTCCATGCCGGCGTCACGCAGCGCGCGAGCCACCACCTTGGCGCCCCGGTCATGCCCGTCCAGCCCGGGCTTCGCGACGACGACCCTGATCCGTGCCTGCATCCTGACCCTCCGTGCCACTGACCGCGATGTCACCTGAACGAACGGTAACCCGCCCGCGCACCGAGGGGTAGCAGTGGGCGCGAACCGGTGATCACCTGGCGTGACGAGAAATGTATTCTGCGTCACCTCACTTTGCGCTTCCCGGTCAATCACACCGCGTGTGCGAACAGTTCGCCAGGGAAAGGCCACGAATTCGGACATTCGCTGCGCAATGCGGACCGGGAACTGTCAGCGAATTGGCGCTGCGACTTGTGACCCGGCTGCCGTTTCGTTACCGTGGCTCCCGGCTGTCAACCGGTTAACGCCGATCCGACAGCACGGAAGCCCCGGTTCACCGGAAATTTCGGTAGGCCGGAACTGCCGACGTTTTGCCACCGACGGAGGGTTGTTCGTGCGCCAGCGCTTGTCGTCTGAGCCCGATCGCTATCGCGGCCGCCGCCGCGTACCCACCCCTCCCCGCAGCCGCTACGCCGTCGCCGTCACCTCCGCCTTCGTCGGAGCCGGTGTGGTCGCCCTGGGCGCGGCCAACATGCCCGACGCCAAGCAGGTCGACAGCGAGGTCCTGCAGAGCCTCAAGAGCGCGCAGTACGCCTCCGACGCCGTCGCCGACCGCGCGGCCGACGAGACCGCCGCCTCGCGGAGCGACAGCCGCGACTCCGCCGCCAAGCAAAAGGTCAGCGCCGAGCAGGCCGCCGAGGACGTCTGGCTGCTGCCGCTCGACGACTTCCAGTTCACCTCGCCGTACGGCATCCGCTGGGGCAAGCTGCACGCCGGCATCGACCTGGCCGCCCCCGAGGGCCTGCCCTACAAGTCGGTGCACGCCGGCACGGTCACCCAGGCCGGCTACAACGGCGGCTACGGCTACTCGGTCACCGTCAAGAACGACGACGGCACCGAGGTCATCTACGCGCACTCCCGCCGCGTGCTGGTCAAGGCCGGCGACAAGGTCAAGGCCGGCCAGGTGATCGGCGAGGTGGGCAGCACGGGCGCCTCCTACGGCACCCACCTGCACCTCGAGATCCACGTCGGCGGCGTCCCGACCGACCCGATCCCGTTCCTCCGTGAGCGCGGCGTCGACATCAAGCTCCAGGTCGAGTCGGTCTACGCGGGGATGGCCGCCGCCTCCTGAGGCAGTGACCTCCTACCCGGGGGTCGCACGGTGACACCTCTTTTTCCTTCCCGCTTTCCCTCTTTCGGTGCCGAGTGGTTGCCGCTCGGTAGGCGTTGCGTTCCCAGGACCCCCGGCGGCTCAGTGCCCACCGGGGCGCGCCGACAGGCAGATGTCGGTCGCCAACTGGGAGGTCCTCACCGTGCCGCATCGAGCCGAACCGCGCACCGGCGGTCGTCACCGCCAGGAGACGGTCCGCCGGCACGTCGCCCTGCCCTCCGTCTTCACCACGAGGCGCAGCCGCACCGTCCTTCTGGCTGCGGCCCTGGGCGCCGGGCTGGTCACCGGGGTCACCGGCGGGGTCGCCGCGGCGGCCGAGTCGTGGCAGAACGACAAGCCGGCCGACCTGCCCGTCTCGATCGCCGCCGACCTCGGCAGCGGCGACGAGCTCGCGCCGGGCGACTCGTTCCTGGCCGCCGACGCGCCGCCCTTCGCGGCCGGTGACGTCGCCGCGCAGCAGTCGCGGCTCAAGACGCGGCCGAAGCCGATCGCCGTGGCCACCGAGCCCGCCGCCGACCGCCCCGCGCCGGCCGCCGCCTGGGTCAACCCGAACCCGGCCGGCCGGGTCACCTCCTGCTACGGCCCGCGCTGGGGCCGCATGCACCAGGGCGTCGACATCGCCGGACCGTACGGCTCGCCGATCCTCGCCGTGGGCGCCGGCGTGGTCGTGCGCGCGGGCGAGGCCGCCGGCTACGGCAACGCGGTGCTCGTCGACCACGGCAACGGCTACCTCACCCACTACGGGCACCTGGCGACCGTCGCCGTGCGCGCCGGCGACCACGTGCGCACCGGCCAGCGCATCGGCGACGAGGGCTCGACCGGCCACTCCACCGGCCCGCACCTGCACCTCGAGGTGCACGCGGGCGCGTACAAGAACCCCGTCGAGCCCACCCGGTGGCTGAGCGAGCGCGGCGTGCGGCTCCGCGGCTGCTAGATCTTTTCGATCGGGGCGTGCCGCAGGATCAGCCACATCACCTGGTCGCCGAAGTCGATCTGGGCGCGGGCGCCCGGGCCCTGCCCCTCGACGGTGACGACCCGGCCGAGGCCGTAGCGCTGGTGGTTGACGCGGTCGCCGGCGGCCACCTTGGGCGCCTGCGGCAGCTCGCTCGCCGTCGCGAGCTTGCTGCCGTCGATGCCGAGGCGGCTCGCGAGCTGCTGCGCCTTGGGGGTGCCGCCGGAGAAGCCGCCGCCGCGTGCGCGGTCTCCCCCGGCGCGGCCGCCCACGCCGCCGCCCGTGCCGGACCAGGACGTGTAGTTGCCGGCCGTGCGCTCCCAGCGGATCAGCTCGGACGGCAGCTCGGCCGTGAACCGGGAGGGCGGGTTGTACTGCGGCTGACCCCAGGCGCCACGCGTCACCGCGCGCGAGAGATAGAGCCGCTGACGGGCGCGGGTGATCCCCACGTAGGCCAGGCGGCGCTCCTCCTCGAGCTCGTTGTTGTCGCCGAGCGCGCGGGTGTGCGGGAAGACGCCGTCCTCGAGCCCGGTCAGGAAGACCACCGGGAACTCGAGGCCCTTCGCGGTGTGCAGCGTCATCAGCGTGACGACCCCCTGGTGGTCGGGGTCGTCGTCGGGCAGCTGGTCGGCGTCGGCGACGAGCGCGACCTGCTCGAGGAAGCCGGCGAGTGTGGCGGCCTGCGCTTCCTCGTCCTCTGCCTGGGCTTCCACACGCTCCGTGTACTCCCGGGCGACGCTCACCAGCTCCTGGAGGTTCTCCACCCGGCCCTGATCCTGCGGGTCGAGGCTCTCCTCCAGCTCGGAGAGCAGGCCCGAGCGCTGGAGCACCGACTCGAGCACCTCCTCGGGCGGCGCCGTGCGGGACAGCTCGCGCAGGTCGTCGAGGAGCTGCACGAAGTCGAGGATGCTGTTGGCCGCGCGCGTGGAGATGCCGGGCGCGTCCTTCGCGCGGCGCAGGGCCTGGCCGAACGAGACGCGGTCGCGCGCGGAGAGCGCCTCGACGCACGCCTCGGCCCGCTCGCCGATGCCCCGCTTGGGGGTGTTGAGGACCCGGCGGATGCTCACCGTGTCGTCGTCGTTCACCACCGCGCGCAGGTAGGCCAGCGCGTCGCGCACCTCTTTGCGCTCGTAGAAGCGCACCCCGCCGACCACCTTGTAGGGCAGGCCGACGCGGATGAACACCTCTTCGAACACCCGGGACTGCGCGTTGGTGCGGTAGAAGACGGCCACGTCGCCGGGACGCGCCTCGCCGCGGTCGGTGAGGCGGTCGATCTCGCGGGCCACCCAGTCGGCCTCGGCGTGCTCGGTGTCGGCCACGTATCCGACGATCTGCTCGCCGGCGCCCTGGTCGCTCCAGAGCCGCTTGGGCTTGCGCGACGTGTTGCGGTCGATCACCGCGTTGGCGGCCGAAAGGATGGTCTGGGTGGACCGGTAGTTTTGCTCGAGCAGGATCGTGCGCGCGTCGGGGTAGTCGCGCTCGAACTCGAGGATGTTGCGGATCGTCGCGCCGCGGAACGCGTAGATCGACTGGTCGGCGTCGCCCACGACACAGAGCTCCGCCGGCGGAACCTCCGAGCCCTTCTCCCCCACCAGCTCCTTGACCAGCATGTATTGCGCGTGGTTGGTGTCCTGGTATTCGTCGACGAGCACGTGCCGGAAGCGCCGGCGATAGGTCTCGACGACGTGCGGGTGCGACTGGAAGAGGTGCACCGTGGCCATGATGATGTCGTCGAAGTCGAGCGCGTGCGCCTCGCGGAGGCGGCGCTGATAGAGCTCGTACGCCTCGGCGATGGCCCTCTCCTGCGGGCCCTTGGCCTTGTCCTTGAACTCCTCGGGCTCGATCAGCTCGTTCTTGAGGTTGGACACCTGGGCCGCCAGGCCGCGGGCCGTGTAGCGCTTGGGGTCGAGGTCGAGCTCGCGGATCACCAGCTGCATGAGCCGGCGCGAGTCGTCGGCGTCGTAGATGGAGAAGGTGCTCTTGAGGCCGGCGTGCTCGTGCTCGGCCCGCAGGATGCGGACGCAGGCGGAGTGGAAGGTGGAGACCCACATCAACCGGGCGCGCGGGCCGACCAGGTGTGCCACCCGCTCCTTCATCTCGCCGGCGGCCTTGTTGGTGAAGGTGATCGCGATGATCTCGCCGGGGTGCACGTCGCGCGCGGCCAGCAGATAGGCGATGCGATGGGTCAGCACCCGGGTCTTGCCCGAGCCGGCGCCGGCCACGATGAGCAGCGGCGACCCGGCGTGGGTGACCGCGTCGCGCTGGGGGCCGTTGAGGCCGGTCAGCAGCGACTCGGGGTCGAGCCCGCGGGGCGCCGGGCGCGCGGGGCGGGGCGCCTCTGGCTGCCGCACGGCGGGCATGGCGAACAGGGCCCCGTCAGTGGGAGCTTTGTCTGTGGATTCAGAGGAAGGTCGCATCGCGGGGGCAAGTCTATGCCGACCCCCCGACAAGTTCGCCCGTTGTCCACAGGCATAGATATCCACAGTTTTCGCCGAACCGGTAGCGCGCACCGTCGTCGATGAGTAAGAGTCCAACACTATGGATCGCCCACGTCTCGCGGCGCTCGGGCTGGCGCTCGCCCTCGCCGCCGCCCTGCCGCTGGCCCAGCCCGCGCCGACCGCCGCGGCGCCTCCGCCGGAGTTCGCGCCGGTCAGTGTCTCCTCCGGCCTGTCACACGGCACGACCGTCAAGGGACAGTTCCTCAGCTACAACGACTTCCACGGCGCGATCGACCCGCCGAGCGGCAGCGGCGCCGTCGTCAACGCCTCCGGCACCAGCACCCCCGCCGGCGGCGTCGAATACCTCGCCACCTATCTCAAGAGGCTGCGCGCCGAGGCCACCGCCGAGGGCCGCTCGACGCTGACCGTCGGCGCGGGCGACCTCATCGGCGCGTCCCCGCTGGTCAGCGCCGCCTTCCACGACGAGCCGACGATCGAGCTGATGAACCAGGTCGGGCTCCAGGTGAGCTCGGTCGGCAACCACGAGTTCGACGAGGGCGTCGACGAGCTGATCCGCATGCAGCGCGGCGGCTGCCACCCGGTCGACGGCTGCCAGGACGGCGACGGCTTCGGCGGGGCGAAGTTCACCTACCTCGCCGCCAACACGATCAACAACGAGACCGGCCTGCCGATCCTCCCGCCGATCGACATCAAGGTGATCAACGGCGTGCCGGTGGGCTTCGTAGGCCTCACGCTCGAGGGCACGGCGGGCATCGTCAACCCCGCCGGCATCAAGGACGTGCACTTCACCGACGAGATCAAGACGGCGAACAAGTGGGGCACCATCCTCAAGACGTTCGGCGTCAAGGCCCAGGTGCTGCTGCTGCATGAGGGCGGCTCGCAGGGCACGGCCTCCCCGACGCCCGGCGTCTCCGACTGTGTCAACTTCTCCGGCCCGGTGGTGCCGATCGTGGCGGGCCTCAACCCCGAGTTCGGCCTCGTGGTCTCGGGCCACACCCACCGCTTCTACTCGTGCACGCTGCCCAACTCGCGCGGCACGTCGGTGGTGACCAGCGCCGGCACCAACGGTCAGCTGATCACCGACATCGACTACACGCTCGACACCCGCAGCGGCCGGTTCGCCGGCATCACCGCCAAGAACGTGATCGTCGAGAACGGCGTGCCGGACGGCCAGGGCGGCTGGAAGAAGGACGCGAACGGCGTCTACCTGAAGAACCCCGAGACCGTCGACCCGGACGCCAAGAAGATCGCCGACAAATACCGTACGGCCGTCGCGCCGATCGCCAACCGCGTCGTCGGCTCGATCACGGCCGACATCACGCGCACCGCGACCCCGGCCGGCGAGAGCGCGCTCGGTGACGTGATCGCCGATGCCCAGCTCGCCTACACCCAGGGCGCCGGCGCGCAGATCGCGCTCATGAACCCGGGCGGCATCCGCGCCGACTTCGACGCCGAGGCGTCCCCGGGCGGCGAGGCGACGGGCCAGGTGACGTACGGCGAGGCGTTCACCGTCCAGCCGTTCAACAACCTGGTGGTCACCCAGACCTTCACCGGCGCCGAGCTCAAGGCGGTGCTCGAGCAGCAGTTCGCCGGTCACGAGGGCCAGACCACGACCAAGATCCTCCAGGTGTCGGCGGGCTTCACCTACACGTGGAGCGCCTCGGCCGCCCTCGGCTCCAAGGTCACCACCATGGCCCTGAACGGCACCCCCATCGACCCCACCGCCACCTACCGCGTCACCACGAACGACTTCCTGGCCAACGGCGGCGACGGCTTCAGCTCCCTGACCGCCGGCGACGACCGCGCCACCGCACCCGGCTTCGACATCGACGCCCTGACCGCCTACCTGGCAGCGGCACCGGTCGCACCGGGCCCCACCAACCGCATCAGCACAACGGCCTGACCACCCAGGCGGGACGAGTGGGAGGCGTCCCACGGATCGGGCGCTTTTCTTGCGGAGTCGTTCCTGACGGGGGCATACTCGGCAACGTGATCCAGCAGGCGCGATTTTTTTACTACGGCCCGGAAGTCCCGGCAGCCGTAGGCCGCGTCTGAACGACAGACCTACATCGAGCCCCGGGCTTCACCGCCCGGGGCTTGATGCTGCCCGGGCCGGGTCGACCGGGGCGCAAGCACCCGAGGAGCACGACATGACCGCCGAACCCGTCGGTATGGACCTGAAGACCGGTGCGGCCGAGCCGCTGGCCGCGCACGAGATCCGCGCGATGCGCGAGCGGATCGACGAGATCGATCAGGCGATCATCGACCTCTGGCAGGAACGGGCCCGCCTCTCCCAGGAGGTCGGCCGCACCCGCATGGCGAGCGGCGGCACCCGCCTCGTCCTGTCCCGCGAGCGTGAGATCGTCGAGCGCTTCCGCGCGGCCCTCGGCGCCGACGGCGCCCAGGTCGCCCTCATGATCCTCCGAGCCGGCCGCGGCCCGCTCTGAGTCAGTAGCGGCGGGCCAGGTCGAGGGTCTCCGCGTAGTGGCAGGCGCTCGGGTGGGGCGAGCGCTGCCGCACCTCCAGCGTGGGCTCGTGCTGGGCGCAGCCGGGCTGGGCCTTCCAGCAGCGGGTGCGGAAGCGGCACCCCGACGGCGGATCGGCCGGTGACGGCACGTCGCCCTCCAGGACGATGTGCCGGCGGTGGCCCCGCAGGCGCGGGTCGGGCACCGGCACCGCCGAGAGCAGCGCCTGCGTGTAGGGGTGCGTCGGCTGGTCGTAGATCGCGACGTGGCTGCCCGTCTCGACCACCTTGCCCAGGTACATCACCGCGATGCGGTCGGAGATGTGCCGGACCACCGACAGGTCGTGCGCGATGAAGATGTACGACAGGCCGAAGTCGCGCTGGAGCCGCTCCAGCAGGTTGATCACCTGAGCCTGGATCGACACGTCGAGGGCCGAGACCGGCTCGTCGCAGACGATGATCTCGGGGCGGAGGGCCAGGGCACGGGCGATGCCGATGCGCTGGCGCTGGCCGCCGGAGAACTGGTGCGGATAACGGTTGATGTGGTCCGGGTTGAGGCCGACCACATCCAGCAGGTCGCGCACCGCCCGCTCGCGGCCCTGCCTCGGCACCGCGTCCGGGTGGATCGCGAACGGCTCGCCGATGATGTCGCCCACGGTCATCCGGGGATTCAGGGACGCGTACGGGTCCTGCATGACCATCTGGATGTTGCGGCGGGCGTGCCGCAGCGCCGGGCCGCGCAGGCGCACCATGTCGTCGCCGCGCACCTGGATCTCGCCGCTCGTCGGCTTCTCGAGCCCGACCAGCATCTTGGCGAGCGTCGACTTGCCGCAGCCGCTCTCGCCGACGATCCCGAGGGTCTCGCCGCGGCGCAGCTGGAGGTCGACGCCGTCGACCGCCCGTACCGCACCGGCCTTCGTCCTGAAGACCACGCCCTTGGTGATCGGGAAGTGTTTGACCAGGCCGCGCGCCTCGAGGACGACGTCAGACACCGAGGACCTCCCGGATGAAGTGGCAGCTGGCGATGCGCTGGGACGCGATCTGGTACGCGGGCGGCGGCGGATCCTGCCGGCAGACGTCCCGGGCGTACGCGCACCTCGGGTGGAACGGGCAGCCCCGCGGGATGTCGGTGAGCGCCGGCGGCAGCCCGCCGATCACGTTGAGCCCGCGCCCCTTGAAGTCGAGCCGCGGGATCGATTCGAGCAGGGCCTTCGTGTACGGGTGTGCCGGGCGCGCGTAGATGTCGTAGACCGGCGCGTATTCGACGACGCGGCCCGCGTACATCACCGCGATGGTGTCGGCGACGTCCGCGACCACCCCCATGTCGTGGGTGATCAGCATCAGGCCCATGGTGCGCTCGCGCTGGAGCTCGGCGAGCAGGCCCATGATCTGCGCCTGGACCGTCACGTCGAGGGCCGTGGTCGGCTCGTCGGCGATCAGCACGTCCGGGTCGAGCGCGAGCGCCATGGCGATCATGACGCGCTGGCGCATGCCGCCGGAGAACTGGTGCGGGTAGTCGTCGACGCGGCTCTTCGCGGCCGGGATGCGCACCTGGTCGAGCAGCTCGACGGCGCGGCGCTTCGCCTCCTGGCGGGACGCGCCGCGATGCGTACGGAACAGCTCGCCGATCTGGAAGCCGACGCTGTAGACCGGGTTCAGCGCGCTCAGCGCGTCCTGGAAGATCATCGCGATGCGGTTGGCGCGGATCGAGCGCCGCTCGTCCTCCGGCAGCCGCAGCAGGTCGACGCCGCGGTAGAGCACCTCGCCCTTGGTCACGTGCGCGGGCGGCGAGTCGAGGATGCCCATGATCGCCTGCGCGGTGACCGACTTGCCGCAGCCCGACTCGCCCAGCACGGCGAGCGTCTCGCCGGGGCGCAGGATGAGGTTGACGCCGTTGACCGCGCGCGCCACGCCGTCGCGCGTGCGGAACTCGACGTGCATGTCGTTGACCTGGAGCAGCGGGGCCTGGGGGTCGAAGTTCATCGCGGTCACCGCAGCTTCGGGTCGAAGGCGTCGCGCACGGCGTCGCCCAGCATGATGAAGGCCAGCACCGTGACCGCCAGGAAGACCGAGGGCCACACCAGCGGACCGGCGGCGGTACGCACGGACGGCCCGGCCTCGGCGATCGCGAGGCCCCAGCTGATCGCGTCGCCCTTGAGCCCGACGCCGAGGAACGACAGTGTCGCCTCGCTCGCGATGTTGACGCCGAGCAGGATGGTCAGCACCACCAGGAACGGCCCGGCCGAGTTGGGCAGGATGTGCCGGAACATCTGGCGTGCCGCGCCCGCGCCGAGCATGCGGGCCGCCGCCACATAGTCCTGCCCCTTCGCCGAGATGACCGCCGAGCGCATGACCCGTGCCGAGGTCGTCCAGCCGAGCAGGCCGAGCGTCAGCGTCACCGCGACGATGCCGTTGGACTGCGGGTCGCTGGAGAGCCGCTTGGCGAGCACGATGGCGGCGAGCAGGAACGGCACGCCGAGCATCACGTCGACGAAGCGGGACAGCACCGCGTCGAGCCAGCCGCCGTAGTAGCCGGCGGCGAGGCCGGCCAGCAGGCCCACCACGCCGGCGATCAGGGTCGCGAAGACGCCGACGATCAGCGAGTCGCGCGCGCCGTAGATCGTCTTGGCGTACACGTTGCAGCCCTGGAAGTCGTATCCGAAGGGCGCGCCGGAGGTCGCCGCGGCGTGCTTGTTGGCGAGCACGCAGTCGCGCGGACCGGCCGAGGTGAACAGCGACGGCCAGACCGCCATCAGCAGGATCACCGCGACCAGCGCCGCCGAGATCCAGAAGATCTTGCTGGAGCGCAGGTCGAGCCAGGCGTCGCCGGCGAGGCTGCGCGGCTTGGCCGGCGAGCTGCCGTGCCGGGGCCGGTTCGCGGCCGGGCCGGGCGCCTCGGCCGTGGTCACGGCGTTGAGGTCACTCATAGCGGATCCTGGGGTCGAGGGCGGCGTACAGCAGGTCGACGATCAGGTTGATCACCAGGAAGACGATCACCAGGACGCTCACGAAGCTGACCACGAGCGGGCCGTCCTCGAGGCGGATGCCCTTGAACAGTTGGTAACCGACGCCGGGGATGTTGAAGACGCCCTCGACGATGATCGCACCGGACATGAGGGCGCCGATGTCCACGCCGATCAGGGTGATCACCGGGATCAGCGAGTTGCGCAACACGTGCACGCCGATCACCCGCTTGGTCGCCAGACCCTTGGCCTTGGCCGTACGCACGTAGTCGGCGCGCATGTTGTCGGCGACCGAGGAGCGGGTGACCCGGAGCTCGGTCGCGAACACGACGGTGCCCAGCAGCAGCGCGGGCAGCAGCAGGTCGTAGAGGCCCGCGTCGCGGGTGACGGTCACCGGGAACCAGCCCAGCTTGACGCCGAAGATCACCTGGGCGAGCGGCGCCAGCGCCACGAGCGGCAGCGCCAGCATGACGAGGGCGACGGCCAGCGTGGCGTGGTCGAAGATGCCGCCGCGGCGGATGCCGGCGAACACGCCGGCCGAGACCGCGATGGCGGCCGAGATCAGCACCGCGAGCAGCGCCAGCTTGATCGTGACGGGCCACGCCTCGGCCAGCATGTCGTTTATCGAGCGGTTGGTCAGCGAGATACCGAAATCGCCGGTGAGCAGGCCCTTCACGTAGTGCCAGTACTGCGTCAGGAAGGGATCGTCGAAGTGGTACTTCGCGTCCAGCGCCGCTCGCTGGGCCTCGCTGAGCGGGCGTTCACCGACCAGGGCCTGGTACGGGTCGTCCTGGTTCGCGAACATCAGCGCGTACACCAGGAACGTGGCGCCGAAGAAGGTGAGCACCATCTGGAGCAGGCGCCGCACGATGTAGCGGAACATGTGGTGAAGCCTTTTGGGCCGAAGGGGTAGACACAGCGGTGGCGCCACGGTTTCACCTCAACCGTGGCGCCACCACCGTTCGAGCGTCACATTAACTGGCGATATCGATCTTGTAGATGTCCACCTTGGCGAACAGGTCCATGGTCACGTCGGTGACCCGCTCGGAGTGGCCGAAGACGTTCTGGCTGAACCGCAGCGGCAACACCGGCATGTCCTGCGCGAGGATGTTCTCCGCGGACTGCCAGTATTGCTGGGCCTGCGCGACCGTCGGCGCCTCGGAGCCCTGGCGGACCAGGGTGTCGAAGGCCGTGTTCTTGTAGCCGTAGTAGTTGGACGAGCCGTCGCTGGTGTAGAGCGGGCCGAGGTAGTTCTCCATCAGCGGGTAGTCCATCGACCACGCGAGGCGGAACAGGCCGACGTCCTCGTGGTTGCGCACCTTGGCGAGCAGGTCGGTCAGCTTCGGCACGGTCGCGCCGACGCAGTTGACGCCGAGCGCCGACTTGATCTGGTTGCACATCGCGTCGATCCAGGGCTTGTGGCCGCCGTCCGCGTTGTACGTGATCTTGATTTCGGACGGGCCGCCCGCGGCCGTGTACAGCTGCTTGGCCTTGGTGGGGTTGTACTCGCACGCCTGGCCGCAGCTGTCCTTGCGGGCGCCCTGCACCACGGGCGAGACGAACGCCGTCGCCGGGGTCTCGGAGCCCAGGAAGATCTGGTCGGTCATCTCCTGGCGGTTGATCGCCATCGAGATGGCCCGGCGCACCTGCGGGCTCTTGTACTTGTCGTCGTACATCGGGAAGGCGACGAACGCGAAGCCGGAGCTCGGGCTCTTGAGGAAGCGGTCGCCCAGGTCGCCGGAGGCCGACGAGAGGCTCTCGACCGGGATCTGCGTCTCGACGTCGAGGTTGCCCGCGACCAGGTCGTTGTACTGCGTGGTGAGGTCCTGGTAGATCTTCCAGGTGATGCCGTTGACCTTGGGGATCGTGCCCTTGAAGTCGGCGACCTTCTCGACCTGGATCTGCTGGTCGTGCTGCCAGGTGCCCTTGACCTTGAAGGGGCCGTTGCCGATCGGCGCCTCGCCGTACTCCTTCTTGAGCACGCCCTCGCTCGCCCACGCCGCCTTGGGCAGCGGGTAGAAGGCGTCGTAGCCCATGACCGACTCCCAGCCGGCGAAGCCCGCGGAGAGCGTGACCGTGAAGGTCGTCGCGTTGACCTTCTTGAGCCCGCTCATCTTCTTGGCCTTGGGCTCGGGCGCCTCCTGCGGACCGTCGTCGTCCGGGTCCTTGGACTGGAGGTCGGCGAAGCCCTGGATCCGGCTGTAGAAGTACGACGCGAGCTGGCCGTTCGGGCCGTATGCGCCGTAGTTCCAGGCGTCGATGTAGTTGTCCGCCGTGACCGGCTCGCCGTTGCTGAAGGTGAAGCCCGGCTTGATCTTGATCGTCCAGACCTTGTTCGCCTTGTCGTGCGTGATCGACTGGGCGGCGACCGGGTAGGGCGCGCTCTTCTCGTCGAACCGCACGAGCGGGTAGAACAGGGACGCCAGGACCTGCGAGCCACCCGTCTCCACCACATTGGACGGGATCAGGCTCGTGGGCTCGACGATGCCGATGCTGATGCTGTTCGGCAGCGCTTCGGCGTCGTCCGAGGAACTACCGCTGCAGCCGGACGCCAACAAGGCGATGGCGGCCGCTCCGGCCGCCATCTTCCATGGGCTTTTCCCAGGCATGGGGTGGGTGCCTCCTTCAAAGGCGCTCACGGGGGTCTGTGAGTCGCCAGCAACTGTGACACAGAGCCAATGACAGCCAAGGCCCCGTTACCAAGCCGATACTAGACAGGCCCGGTGCCACACTTGCTCCCCGACCGGTTCTTCGATATGAGGACCGGCCCTGAGCTGGGAAAACATCGGTCGGTGCACGAACGGCAACCCACCGCATCGACGGTGCGGCGCGCAGTCAGACGAGCCGGCGATCCGCCGCCCATCGTGACAATTCGTAACGGTTGCTCATCTGGAGCTTGCGCAGGACGTTCGACACGTGGGTCTCGACCGTCTTGATCGAGATGAACAATTCCTTCGCGATCTCCTTGTACGCGTAGCCGCGCGCGAGCAGCCGCAGCACCTCGCGCTCGCGGTTGGTGAGCTGGTCGAGCTCGGGGTCGGCGACCGGCACGTCGGGCCGCGACGCGAACGCGTCCAGCACGAAACCGGCGAGGCGCGGGCTGAAGACCGCGTCGCCGTCGGCCACCCGGCGGATCGCCGCGGCCAGCTCGTCCGGCGAGATCGTCTTGGTGACGTAGCCACGCGCGCCGGCCCGGATCAGGCCGATCACGTCCTCCGCCGCGTCGGAGACGGACAGGGCCAGGAAGCGTACGTGCGGATGGGTGCGCCGCATCGCGTCGAGCACCGCGCGGCCGCCGCCGTCGGGCATGTGCACGTCGAGCAGCACCACGTCGGGCTCGGCCGCCGCGATCTTGTTGATCGCCTCGGCCACCGTGCTGGCCTCGCCGATGACGTCGACGTGCGCGCCCAGCTCGGCGCGCACTCCCGCGCGGAACATCGCGTGGTCGTCCACCAGGAAGACGGTGAGCCGCCGGCTCTCGCTCACGGGCTCGGTCATCGTGTTGCCTCCTTACCGGCCGTCACGCTGTCCCGCGACATGGGCAGCGTCAGCCGGACCTCTGTGCCGTCGCCGACGGCGCTGCGGATCTCCGCCTTGCCACCGTGACGCTGCATCCGTCCGATGATCGAGCCTCGCACGCCGTGCCGCGATTCCTGTACGCCGTTGAGGTCGAATCCGGCGCCGCGGTCGCGCACGAAGACGCTCAGCTCGTCGGGCTCGACCTCGGCGTAGAGCGACACCGTCTGCACGCCCGCGTGCCGGGCAGCGTTGACCAGCGCCTCGCGCCCCGCCGCGACCAGCGCCGCGACCCGCTCGTCGCACTCGGTGTCGCCCACCACCACGGTCTCGACACTGATCGCGTAGGTGTCCTCGACCTCGGCGGCGGCCTGCTCGAGGGCGGCGGCGAAGCGCTCGGTCGGCGACGCGGTCGGCTTGTAGAGCCAGTTGCGCAGGCTGCGCTCCTGGCCGCGGGCGAGCCGCTGCACCTCTTTGATGTCGGCGGAGTTGCGCTGGATCAGCGCCAGGGTGTGCAGCACCTGGTCGTGGATCATGGCGGCGACCTCGGCACGCTCCTGCTCGCGGATGCGGCCCTCGCGCTCGGCCCGCAGCTGGTTGAACATGCGCCACAGCAGCGGGGCGGCGACCACCCCGACGCCGAGCAGGCCGACCAGCGCGAAGATCACCCCGTTGATGACCGAGGTGAGGCTGCCGGCCGGCGCGTAGACCGCGACCACGCCGATGATGCCGGTCGCGACCAGCACGCCGCCGCCGATGAAGCGCAGCAGGAAGAAGCGCCGGTCGCTCTCGGCCACCACGGCGGCCAGCCAGGGCGTCTGCGGCATCGTCGCGTTCCACTGGCGGCGCGTCGGGTCGGACTGGTGCCAGATGATGCCGGCGCCGACCGCGACCACGGCGATCAGCCAGCCCACCGTGCCGGCGACGTTGTCCTCGAAGACCAGGGCCTGCAGCAGGATGACGCCGAGGCCGATCGCGCCGAAGGGCAGCAGCATCGCCAGGTCGCGCCGCGGTGCGGGCTCGCCGGTGGCGACGATCTGTTGCGGCAGGACGGCCCAGAAGGCCGCGTAGAGCAGGAGGCCGAGGCCGTTGAACCCGAGCAGGACGACCAGCGCGATGCGCACGGCCAGCACGGGCAGCCCGAGATGCTGCGCGAGGCCGGAGGCGACGCCCGCGATGATGCGGTGGTCGCGCGGCCGCATCAGGCGGCGCGTCGGCGGTGCGGCGGCGGTGGTGATGGCTCCTCCTCGGTTGTGTACTCCGATCGTCACACGTTCGGGCCGCGCGGACCACGGGGAACTTCCCCTGGTATCCGGGTGGCCGGATCTCAGGGTGGCCTCAGGGTCGCCGCCGGAAGCGCCTCGGGTGCCCGGGGCGCGAGGATCGATGCCATGACCGACGAAGCTGCCGAACAGCAGGGTGCGCACCAGGGCACGCAGCCGCCCCCTGCCGCGGCGCCTCCTCCTGCCGCGGACAAGAACGCCCCGCCGTGGGCCGGTGGCCCCACGTTCTCGCGGGACAAGCTCGTGCGCCCCCGCCAGGGCCGCTATCTGGCCGGCGTCTCGGGTGCCCTCGCCCGTGCCACCAACACCGACCCGGTGCTGTGGCGGGTGCTCTTCGCCGTGCTGGGCATCATCAGCGGTGTCGGCGTGCTGCTCTACCTCATCGGGTGGCTGATCATCCCGGCCGAGGGCGACGCCGTCTCGCCGGTCGAGTCGCTGCTCGGCAAGGGCAAGGCCGGCATCTCCCCGGTCTCGGTGGTGATCCTCGGCGTCCTCGCGGTCCTGTCGTTCGCCTTCATCGTGCAGGACGGCATGCGGGCCAGCCTGCTCGCGTGCGGCGTCATCCTCGGCGCCATCCTGCTGATCAAGCGGTCCAGCAACCACGGCTCCGACTCAGCGCCGGCCACCTCTGCGCCGGCCACCTCTGCGCCGCCGCCCCCGCCCGCGCAGGATCCGTTCGCCTCGCCGGCGCAGGACCCCTTCGCCACGGCCGAGTTCGCCGCCGCCCCGCCGGCCTCGGCGACTCCGGCGCCCCCGGCCGCCACGACGGAGCCGCCGACGGCCGAGCCGCCGATGGCCGAGCCCCCGGTGGTGGAGCCGCCGGCCGACGAGCCGGTGACCGCTCCGATGCCGCCCGTCGCGCCGCCGTTCGCGCCGCCGCCCGGCGCCTACCGGCCGCCGTTCGCGCCGCACGGCCCGTACGCCCGGCCCACCCCCGCCACCTATCCGCCGGCGCCCCCGGCTCCGCCGCGCCCGCCGAAGCCGCCCAAGAAGCCCAAGGAGCGCTCGAAGCTCGGCCGCCTCACCTTCTTCGCGGTGATCGTGGTGATGGGCGTGCTGACCCTGATCGACATGGCCGGAGCGAGCATCGCGGTCTCCGCGTACTTCGCGGCAGCGCTCGCCACGGTCGCGGCCGGTCTGATCGTCGGTGCCTGGCTCGGCCGGGCCCGCGGGCTGATCGCGCTCGGCCTGCTGCTCACCATCGGGCTCTTCATCGCCACCGGCACCGAGCGCTGGGGCGACGACGTCGGCAGCAGCGTCTACCGGCCCACGTCGCTCACCCAGGTCGCCGACCGCTACGACTTCACCTTCGGCGACGCCACGATCGACCTGCGCCAGGTCGACTTCGCCGGGCAGCAGCAGACGATCACGGTCAGCATGAAGGTCGGCCAGGTGCGGGTGATCCTCCCGCCGAACGTCGACACGACCGCGGCGCTCCAGGTCGAGAACGGCCGCGCCGAGGTGTTCGGCAAGACCTTCGAGGGCGAGTCGATCGACAACGAGGACCTGACCGACCTCGGCCCGGACGGTGCCGGCGGCGGCACGCTCAAGCTCGACCTGCGTCTCAACGCGGGCAACCTGGAGGTGCACCGATGAGGCCGCATCGCACGGACGGCGTCTCGCTCAGCTTCGGCATCCTGTTCCTGCTGGTCGTCCTCTGGTGGGCGGTCTCGGCCGTGGTGACCGTCCACCTGCCCGCGGTGGGGTGGCTGGTGGCCGGCGGGCTGATCGTCTTCGGCGTGATCGGCCTGCTCGGCGCCCTCCGGTCGGCCCGCGGCGTGACGCCCGAGCCGGCCATGGCGGCCGCCGCGCCCGCCGAGCCGGCGCAGCCGGAGATCCCGGGCGACCTCCCGCCCGAGATGCACGCGTCGATCGTCCGCGAGCTCCTGGACGACCCGGCCGACCGCTTCGGCCGCGAACACCCCGCACCACCCGAGAAGGAGCAGCGCTAGGGTCTGCCCTGCCGATCACGGGGGAGCGAGACGAGGTCCAGGTGGTGGCTGGCGTCGGCCGCGGAACGGCCTCATACCGGGGTTGTATGTGGCCGTTCCGCGGCCGCCGTCAGGCGCCGCCTGGGCCACGTCGCAGACCCGCGCGATCGGCAGGGCAGACCCTTCCCCATATGCTCGTTGACATGACGTACCCCGTGGTGTCCAACGCTCCGATCGCCGGCGTCGGCCCCGTCGCCGCCCGGGCCCTGACCGCCGAGTTCGCCCGCCACAACGCGCCCACCACCGCCCTGGTGTACGGCGCCGACCACGCCACCGAGGTGGTGGCCGCCGCGGTCGAGGCCCTGCTGCCGGCGGACAAGCTGACCCTGGTGGCCGGCGAGCGCAGCACGGCCGACCTGCTGCGCGACCACATCACCGGGCTGGGCAGCTGGATCGCCGATCGGGTGCGCGTGGTCGACGCGCTCGAGGAGGCCGAGCCCGCCGACGTGGTGATCGTCGGCGAGCCGCTCACCGGCACCGCCGACGAGGTGCGCGGCCTGCTCGACCGCCTCGGCAAATACCTGAACGAGGGCGCCGTGCTCACCGTGGCCACCCCGGCCACGCCGGGGCGCACCGGGGGCGCGGCGGCCGAGCTCTTCCGGCAGGGCGCGCTCTTCGGCGTCGGCTCCGACCTGGTGCTGCGCAACCAGCCGCCGCTGCGGGTGCACAAGCTGCGGTTCACCGCGGCCGACCCGCGGGTGGCCGCAACGCTCGCGCCGGCGTACAGGCCGTCCAGCGTGCCGGTGACCCGCTCGATGCACATCGACTCCAACGGCGTGGCCGCGGCCGGCATCGCGCTGGTGCTGGCGGCGCTCGCCCGCCGGGCCCGGCCGAAGTCGAAGCTGTGGCTGCTGCCGGCGCTCGCCGCGGCGCCGGTGGCGGCATTCTTCCGCGACCCCGAGCGCGAGGTGCCCGGCGACGCGTCGACGGTGGTCGCCGCCGCCGACGGGCGAGTCCTCTCGATCGAGCGGATGACCGACGAGCGTTTCGGGCCCGGCGAGTTCCTGCGGATCGCGGTCTTCCTGTCGGTCTTCGACGTGCACGTCAACCGGGTGCCGGTGGCGGGCCGCGTGTCCGACTACTTCGTGGAGGAGGGCGGGTACGCGAACGCGATGACCGCCGCCGCCGAGCACAACGTCGCGGCGTACACGGTGCTCGACACCGAGCACGGCACGGTGGTGGTTGCCCAGCGCACCGGCCTGATCGCCCGGCGCATCGTGCAGCGCACCCCGGTGGGCACGCTGGTCGCCAAGGGTGAGCGGATGGGCCTGATCCGCTTCGGCTCGCGCACCGACGTCTACCTGCCGGCCGGCGCCGCCGAGCCGCTGGTCGCGGTCAACGACAAGGTCATCGGCGGTTCTTCGGTGATCGCCCGCTGGCTCTGACGTCAGGTTCGACAAAAATGGCCGCCCCCTCGCCGGGGGCGGCCATTGTCAGCTGTGGGTCACGCGGTGCGCTTCGCCCGCATCCAGAGGACCGGGCCGCTGAGCAGGTAGGCCGCCACGACCATCACGAAGGTGAGGCGGGCGTCGACCAGCGCGCCGACGATCGGCAGCAGCCAGAGCCAGGCCGGCAGCCGGAGCAGACGGGCCAGCTTCGCGTACGGGAAGCTGGAGACCATCGCGAACGCGAGCAGCGCCACGCCGCCGATCAGCACCATGCCGGGCAGCGGCAGGCCGATCAGCACCGTCACGGCGAGGACCGCGGCCGCCATCGTGGTCGGCACGCCGCAGAAGAACTTGCCGTCCTTGGGCGAGACGTTGAAGCGGGCCAGGCGGATCGCGGCGCAGGCGGCGACCAGCATGCAGGCGACGGCGGCGGCCGGGGTCGGCACCGTGTGCGCCAGCGAGGCGTAGACCACGACCGGCGCGGCCAGGCCGAACGAGCACATGTCGGCCAGCGAGTCCATCTGGGCGCCGAACGGGCTCGAGACGCCGAGCTTGCGGGCGAGCGCGCCGTCGAGGCCGTCGAACGCGACGCAGGCGACCAGGCAGGCGGCCGCGAGGCGGACGTCGCCCTGCATCGCCAGGAAGATCGCCGTGAGGCCGAGACCGAGGCTGGCGATGGTGCAGCCGTTGACGATCGCGAACCGGACCCGGCGGGCCGCGGTGTGCTCGCCCGGCAGCAGCGAGGCCGGCAGGGCCTCGTCGGGAACGACCGGCGGGGTCGCCAGGTGCGGAGCGGCGGGACCGAGGACCCGTCCGTGCTCGGCACCGGTGTAGATGACTTCTGCCCTGGTAGCGGTGGCGGCTCGGCCTGACTCGGCGTTACGCCGGCCGACGCGCACCATCAGGGCCTGCCGCGCGAGGCTTCCTCCGCGGCGCAGACGGCCTGCCCAACGACGACCGGCGGGACGGGGGCTATCCGTCGTTCGACGCCGGCGCCAAGGGGTTCTCGGCACGTGCTTCCTCCATGGGATAGGTGGCCCCACCTGCACTGTTGCGGTGGGTTGGGTCCCGGTAGCCCGCCGCACACGCGGACCGGGGAAATTCGCGGGTTACACCATCGCACAGCCGGACGACCTTGGCGAGAAGTCGATCGACCGCCGTTTGGGGGGTGCCACTCCGGTTTCCTTGCCCGGGCGGGTTCGGGACGGGCCACGCTTTCTCCCCTCCCGGTGACGATTCTAACTCGCCCGTTCCGCCCCGATTCGGGCTACGGCGACGGCCGCCGGCTCGGTGAGGTCGAGCCGCCGCGCCTCGTCCAGCGTGAACCAGCGCGCCTCGGCGGTGGACCCGTCCACCTCCTTGACGGCCGGTTCGGTCGGCGTGTCGACCTCCACCCGGAAGAGGACACGGATGACGTGCCAGTCGATCGGCACCCCTTCCGGGCCAACGGCCCGCGGGTCGTAGCGATGCGAGATCTCCACGAGCCCGGTCACCCGCCCGTGTTGCCCGGTCTCCTCGAACACCTCACGGGCCAGCGCAGCCTCAGGTGTCTCGCCATGATCGGTACCCCCGCCGGGCACATGCCAGCGCCCCGCCCCGGGATAGCCGGCCGCGATCTTGGTGAGCAGCACCCGCCCGCCGGGATCACTCGCCGCCGCATAGGCCCCGAAACGCTGCACCCGATCCGGCCGAGCGACCTCCTCGTCGGCCGCCGCCACGCCAGCCAGGTCGACGAGCCCCGCATTGCCTTCCGCAGTCCCAGCACCCCCGCCTTCCACAGCGCCGCTCTGCCCTGCGACTCCTTCCACAGCGCCGCTCTGCCCTACGACTCCTTCCACAGCGCCGCTCTGCCCTACGACTCCTTCCGCAGCGCCGCCGCGCCCTCCGCCCCCACCTCCCACAGGGCCGGCCTGCCCAGCCACGCCACCTTCGGCCGCGGTCTCCACCCCTCCGTTGCCCGATTTTTCGGAAATGTCGGAGAAGTGGTGGCCGAGGGCGGCGGCGGTGAAGGGCATCAGGGGCAGAGCCGACGGATCGGTGACCCACTCGACCAGCTCGGTGGTGCCCTCAGCCTCGTTCTGGAGCGTGCCGCCGAGGACCGAGACGTCGTAGATGATCCGATCGGTGTGCTCGAGGTCGCCGCCCGGCAGGCGGAAGACGTCGGCGGTGACGGTGTTCAGGCCGTCGACCCGCACCTCGAGGCCGGTCTCCTCGCCGAACTCGCGCACGACGGCGTCGTCCGGGTGCTCCCCCTGCTCGACGCCGCCACCCGGCAGCGTCCACAGTCCGGGAAACTCACTGAGCGGCGAGTTCCGGGCGAGCAGCACCCGGCCGGATTCGTCGCGGCAGATCCCGTATGCACCGACCCGTCTGATCTTCACAAGGCAAAGATAGCCGGACTCGACGCCCCACCTCCCTGCCCGCTGACAGGGAAGTGGGGGCGCGCGTCAGAGGAGGCCGGCCTTGTGGAGGGCCTCGGCGGTGACCTCCGTGAGCTGGTCCCGCGGCAGGTCGGCGACCTCCTTGAGGGGCATCCAGCGCGCCTCGGAGGTGGAGCCGCCGACGTCCTTGACGGTGACCTCGGTGGGGTCGTCGACGATGACGCGGTAGAAGGCCCGGACGCCGTGCCAGTCGATCGGGTAGCCCTCGGGGCCGAGGGACGCCGCGTCGCGGTGGCTGGCCACGCCGAGCAGCGAGACCAGGCGGCCTTCCTGGCCCGTCTCCTCGACCAGTTCGCGGATCAGGGCCGTGCCGGGCTGCTCGCCGTAGTCGGTGCCGCCGCCGGGGAGGTGCCAGCATCCCTCGCCGGGGTATCCGGGCGCGATGCGGGTCAGCAGCAGGCTGGTGTCGTGCGGGTCGGTGGCGATCGCGTACGCCGCGAAGCGCTGGGCCCGGTGCAGCCCGTCGGGGCCGGGGTAGGCGTAGAAGGACGGGAACGTGGGCGCCGGCTCGGGGCGCAGGTCGGCCGACGCGCCGCCGAGGCCGAGCGCGGTCGCCGTGAACTGGCGGAGTTTGAGGCGCTCCGCCTCCTCGAGGGTGTGCCAGCGGGCCAGGTCGGTGGGGTGGCCGACGCGGTCCACCAGCGTGCCGCCCCGGATGGAGACCGAGTAGATGAGGCGGTCGGTGTGGATCGTGACGCCGCGGTGGGGCAGCGCGCGCATGTCGGCCAGGACGTCGCGGAGGCCGGAGACGGCCACGGAGAGGCCGGTCTCGGCCGCCGTCTCGCGGACGACGGTGTGGTTGGGATCTTCGCCGTGGTCCACGGCGCCGCCGGGCAGGGACCAGACGCCGGGCGTGCCGGAACGGCTGGAGGCCCGGACCAGCAGCACGCGGCCGTCGTCATCGCGGGCGACGGCGTAGGCGGCGATCCGGCGGAGCGGTTCGAGTGCGGGGGTCACGGGCGGCATTCTGCCCGGAATATGTTAACTGCAGAAAACATCTGTCGGATTCCTGACAGCGTGCTCGCGCTGCGTAATCCCTGATCAGAGCGTTGCCCGGGACAACGTGCACCGGATCGACCACGGCAGGTAACCATCATTTCAGGGTACGTATCCGGGCCTCACCTGAGGTCGTAGGGCCTCGTCCCGTCCCACCATGGTGGCATGAACGAGGCACCCTACAAGCTCCTCCGCCGCCCGAAGGACGACCGCGTCGGGGCAGGCGTGTGCAGCGGCATCGGCCGCTATTTCGGGGTCGACCCGGTGCTGATCCGGGTCGCCTTCGTCGTCCTGGCAGCCGTCACCTGGGGTGCGGCGCTGCTCGCCTACCCCGTGATGTGGTTCCTGATGCCCGAAGAATGGTGACTCACTCCCACTCGATGGTGCCCGGCGGCTTGCTCGTCACGTCGAGGACCACCCGGTTGACCTCGCGGACCTCGTTCGTGATCCGGGTGGAGATCTTGGCGATCACGTCGTACGGCAGGCGCGACCAGTCGGCGGTCATCGCGTCCTCGCTGGAGACCGGGCGCAGCACCACCGGGTGGCCATAGCTGCGGCCGTCGCCCTGCACCCCGACGCTGCGCACGTCGGCCAGCAGCACCACGGGGAACTGCCAGACGTCGCGGTCGAGCCCCGCCGCGGTCAGCTCCTCGCGGGCGATCAGGTCGGCGGCGCGCAGGAGGTCGAGCCGCTCGCGGTCGACGGCGCCGATGATGCGGATGGCGAGACCGGGGCCCGGGAACGGGTGGCGGTGCACCATCTCGTCGGGCAGGCCCAGCTCCGTACCCAGGGCTCGCACCTCGTCCTTGAACAGGGTGCGCAGCGGCTCGATCAGCGCGAACTGAAGGTCGTCGGGGAGCCCGCCCACGTTGTGGTGCGACTTGATGTTGGCGGTGCCGGTGCCGCCGCCCGACTCGACCACGTCGGGGTAGAGCGTGCCCTGCACGAGGAACTCGATGTGCCGCTCGGCGTCGAGCTCGCGGGCCGCGGCCTCGAAGGTGCGGATGAACTCGCGGCCGATGATCTTGCGCTTCTGCTCGGGGTCGGTCACCCCGGCCAGGTGGCCCAGGAACGAGTCGGCGGCGTCGACCACCTTGAGCCGGATGCCGGTGGCGGCGACGTAGTCCTTCTCGACCTGCTCGGCCTCGCCGGCGCGCAGCAGGCCGTGGTCGACGAAGATGCAGGTGAGCTGGTCGCCGACGGCCTTGTGGACGAGCGCGGCGGCGACCGCCGAGTCGACACCGCCGGAGAGGCCGCAGATCACCTGCTTGTCGCCGACCTGCTCGCGGATCGCGGCCACCTGCTCCTCGATGATGTTGGTCGAGGTCCAGGTCGGCTCGATGCCCGCGATGTCGTAGAGGAACCGCTTGAGCATCTCCTGCCCCTGCTCGGTGTGCGCCACCTCGGGGTGGAACTGCACGCCGGCCCGGCGGGCGGTGAGATCCTCGAACGCGGCCACCGGGGCGCCGGGCGTCGAGGCGGTCACCGCGAAGCCCTGCGGGGCGACCGCGACGCTGTCGCCGTGGCTCATCCAGACCGGCAGGTCGTCTGGGAGCTCGCGCAGCAGCGTGCCGCCCTGGGCGGTCAGCAGGGTGCGGCCGTATTCGCGCGAGCCGGTGTGTGCCACCGTGCCGCCCAGCGCCTGTGCCATGGCCTGGAAGCCGTAGCAGATGCCGAAGACCGGCACCTCGTTGTCGAACAGGCTCGGGTCGAGCACCGGAGCGCCCGGCTCGTAGACGCTGGACGGGCCGCCGGACAGGATGATCGCGGCGGGGTTCTTGGCCAGCATCTCGGCGACCGGCATCGAGTGCGGGACGATCTCGGAGTAGACCCGCGCCTCGCGGACACGGCGGGCGATCAACTGGGCGTACTGGGCGCCGAAATCGACGACGAGAACGGGGCGGGGAGTGCTCACCGGAGAAGTTTACCGGAGGGCCTGGAGGGCCTTCAGCGCGTCGACCCGGCCCGACGGCGACGACTTCGTCCCGACGATGGCGGCCCGGATCTCACCCGCGGTGGGCTGCAGCGGGCTGGAGGCGAGCAGGCCCGCCACGCCGGCCACGAACGGGGCCGCCGACGAGGTGCCGCAGTACTGCCCGATCGCGCCGGACGGGCCCTGCGCCGGGTTGCAGCCGGGCGCGGTGACGTCGACCCACGAGCCGTAGTTCGACCAGCTGTACCGCGCGCCGGTCGAGGTGACGCCGCCGACCGCGAGGACCGACGGGATGGCCGCCGGGTAGTGCGCGGCCGAGACGCCCTTGTTGCCGGCCGCGGCGACGATCAGCGCGCCCTTGCCCTCGGCGTAGGTGACGGCGTCGCGCAGGATCGTGCTGTCGGCGTTGCCGCCCAGCGACAGGCTGATCACGCGCGCGCCGCGATCGGCCGCGAAGCGGATGCCCTGGGCGATGTCGGTGTAGGTGCCGCTGCCCTTGGCGTTGAGCACCTTCACCGGCAGGATGCGGCAGTTCCAGCAGATGCCGGCGATGCCGGTGCGGTTGGCGCCGCCCGCGGCGACCACGCCGGCGGCCATCGTGCCGTGCCCGTTGTCGTCGGCCGGGTTGCTGTCCTCGTTGACGAAGTCGTGGCCGGGCAGCATGCGGGTCCGCAGGTCCGGCAGCGGGTTGACGCCGGTGTCGAGCACCGCGACGATCACCCGCGGGTTGCCCCGGTTGCTGTTCCACACCTGGTCGACGCGGGTCTGCTTGAGGCCCCACTGGGTCGAGAAGCCGGGGTCGTTCGGCCGCGACCAGCCGTCGGCCGACGCCATCGCGACGTCGCCGCCGGGCACGGCGAACAGCGCGGCACCCGCGAGCAGACCGGCGAACAGCTTCCCCACCCGAGCGAACAAGACGAACGACCCCCACAAGCGAAAAGGAGCCGGCCACGGTGGCCGGCTCCTTTCGATTCGGTTCGCTCACTGACCGTTGCGGTCCCGTCCGGGTGCGGTCAGGTTGTTCACTTCTTGTAGGTGTACTTGGCCGAGAGCGCCGAGTTGCCCGCCTTGTCGTACGCCCGCAGCTGCACCGTGGTGTTGTTCGGCACCGAGCTCGCCTTGAACGTGAACGGCGTGGTCGTGGAGCGCACCTGCGACACCTTGCCGTTGATCAGCAGCTGGACGACCTTGATGCCGCGCGCGTCCGACCGGGTGAACTTGACCGTCACCGTGCCGCTGATCTTCGAGCCGCTCTTCGGAGCCGAGGTGATCTTCACGACCGGCGCGACGTTGTCCACGATCAGCGTGCGCACCGACGGCGAGAACGTGTTGCCGGCCTTGTCGAAGATCTTCAGCTGCACCTTGGTGGCGCCGTTGTACGCGTTCGTCTTGAACGGCACGCCCCACGGCGCCTTGGCCGCGTAGCCCTTGTACACGCCGTTCACGTAGAGCTGGACCAGCCGGATGCCCGACCAGTTGTCCGAGATGCCGCCCGGCACGATCGTGGTCGTGGCGCGGACCAGCGCGTTCTGCGCCGGGCCGATGCCGGTCGACTTCGGCGGCGTGCGGTCGGTGGCGAAGGTCAGCGCGTCCTTGGCGTCGATCTTGCCGTACGTGACGACCGAGCCGATCTTGTGCTTCGCGGCGGCGCTCTGCAGGGCCGACATCAGCGACCAGCCGCTGAAGCCGGGGTTCTTGGCCTTGACCAGGCCGGCGATGCCCGCCACGATCGGCGCCGCGAACGAGGTGCCGTTGATCGTGGAGGTGGTGAGGTTGCCGTTGCGGTCGAGCTTGGCCACGGTGCCCGGCGCGGCGACGTCGATCCACTTGTCGCCGGACCAGTTGCGGTACGAGTACGAGGCGATCGCGTTCGACCGGTACGCGGTGGCGGCGACCGCCACCACGTCGGTGTAGGCCGCCGGGTAGGACCGGTTGGTCAGCGGGTCGCCGGCGTAGGACTTGTTGCCGGCCGCCGCGACGACCAGCACGCTGTTGGTGTTGGCGTAGGCGACAGCGTCGGCGAGCACCTTCGACGAGGCCGGCCCGCCCAGCGACAGGTTGATGACCTTCGCGCCCTGCTTGACGGCCCAGATGATGCCGGCCGCCACGTCGCTGTCGTAGCCGCTGCCCTGGCTGTCCAGCACCTTGACCGGGATGATCTTGCAGGTCCAGCAGACGCCGGCGATGCCCTTGCCGTTGTTGCCCCGCGCGGCGATGATCGCGGCGACCTGGCTGCCGTGGCCCGCGTCGTCGGCCGCCGACGAGTCGTTGTTGACGAAGTCGTGGCCGGGCAGCAGCGCGCCGGACAGGTCGGCGGTCGCGTTCACGCCGGTGTCCACGACGGCGATCTTGACGGGCGAGGCGCCGCCGGTCGTCGTGTCCCAGGCCAGCGGCACGCGCACCTCGCCCAGCTCGGGCTGCCGGCCGGACGTGTAGCCCGGGTCGTTCGGCGCCAGCGTCGCGCGACGCTGCTGGTCGACCTCGACGTAGGCCACGTTCGGGTCGCTGCGCAGCGCGGCGATCGCCGAGGCGCTGCGCGCGGCCGGCACCTGCACGGCCAGCGCGTTGAGCTGCCCGAGCGCCGCCTCGCCGGTCGCCGCGGCGGCGCTGAGCTTGGCGGCGCCGGCGGCCGCGAGCGTCTGCGCGGCCGGTGCGCGGTTGGCGCCGTCCTTGTAGCCGACGACCAGCCGCACGGGCTTGCCCGGCTGCGCGGGCGCCGACTCGGTGCCGGCCAGGGCCCAGGTGGTCGCGCTCGTCATCGCCACGACGACCGCGGCGGATGTCGCGCCGACGGCCAGCCGGCGCTTGGTGAGCCTCATCGAAGCTGCCTCCCCCGTTGAATAGCGGCGGTCAGCGTACGGGCCGGTGGCGGAAACGCAATGAGCGGTTTCACAGTGCGGGATCTTGGAGCATTGAGCGAGATCATCACCGTGAATTAGTGTTCCGCCATGCGGAACAGCAGGCTCGGTCTCTGGATCGCCGCGGCCGTGGCGCTCGCGCTGCTCGTCGGCGGCGGCATCGCCTGGGCCGTGCGCTCCGGGCCGGACAAGCCCTCAGCGGCTCCCACCCCGGTGCCGCCGGCGTCGGCGGCGCCCACGACGCCACCCACCACCGCGCCGACCACGCCGCCGCCCTCGCCCGGCGCCGACATCACCGGCCCGCTCGACCTGCTGCTGGTCGGCGTGGACACCCGGGTGAGCATCCCCGACTGGCAGCCGCACGCCGACGCCATCATGCTGCTGCACGTCGAGCGCGGGCTGAAGAAGGCGTACCTCTACTCGCTCCCCCGCGACCTGCGGGTCACCTACGACGGCGGCACCCACAAGATCACCGAGGCGATGAGCCGCGGCGCCGGCAAGCAGAACCCGGACGTCCGCAAGGGCTACGAGCTGCTCGCGAAGGCGGTGCGCGACTACACCGGCATCAAGGAGATCCAGGCCGGGGCGATCCTCACGTTCACCGGCCTGGCCCGCCTCACCGACCAGCTCGGCGGCGTCGACCTGGTGATCGACCAGACGGTGAAGTCGCGGCACCGCAGGCCGGACGGCTCGTTGCGGACCCTCTCGGGCGGCGACTACATCGGCCCGCAGGCCGTCTACCAGCCCGGCCGGCGCCACCTGTCCGGGTGGCAGGCCATCGACTACGCCCGCCAGCGGTACGGCCTGCCGAACGGCGACTACGACCGCCAGCGCCACCAGCGGCAACTGGTCGCGGCCCTGTTCGACAAGGCGCTCTCCCGCGACCTCGCCGACGACCCCGCCGCGCTGGAGGGCATCGTCGGCGCGCTCGGCGAGACCCTCGTCTACCTGGGCGGGCGCACGCCGGTCGAATACGCCTACGCCCTGCGCGGCCTGACCGCGAAGACCATCACCCGGGTCAGCCTGCCCGGCGACAGCGTCTCGGGCAGCAGCGGCTACCTCGGCGAGCGGCTGACCGCCGAGGGCAAGGGCTTCGTCACCGCCGTCGCCCAGGGCAGGCCCGCCGCCTACCTGGCGAGCCACCCCGGACTGGTCGACAAGGGCTAGGGCTTCGGCGGCTTGGCCTTCTCGTAGATCCAGGCGCGGAAGAAGTCGTCGAGCTGCTTGCCGGAGATCTGCTCGGCCAGGGCGATCAGGTCCTCGGTGGTGGCGTTGCCGTCCCGGTGCTGGGTGGTCCACGCGACCAGCAGCTTGTCGAAGGCGGCGTCCCCGATGGTCTTGCGCAGCGCGTACACGGTCATGCCGCCGCGCTGGTAGACGGCGTCGCCGAAGATCCGGGCGGCGCCGGGGTCGCCGGTGGTCTCGGGCGTCTGGTCCCACCCGTAGTTGTCGTAGACGTCGTCGAACGACTGCTCGACGGTCTGCACCTTCTCGTGCTCGTCCCACAGCCATTCCGCGTACGTGGCGAAGCCCTCGTTGAGCCAGATGTCCTGCCAGCGGTCGAGCGCCACGCTGTCGCCGAACCACTGGTGCGCCAGCTCGTGGGCGACCACCGTCTCGTTGTCGCCGGCGGCGAAGAACGCCGGCCCGTACACCGGGCGGCTCTGCGTCTCGAGCGCGTAGCCGATGCGCTGCTCGTCGACGACGACGCCGCCGTTGGCGTCGAACGGGTAGGGGCCGAACTTCGTCGCCAGGAAGTCGGTGATCTCGCCGGTGCGCGCGATCGACTTCGCGGCCGGGCCGTCGGCGGGCAGCGAGTCGGCGATCGCGGTGATCATCGGCTTGCCGCCGTGCGTGCTCGCGGCGATGCGGTATTGCCCGATCACCACGTACGACAGGTAGCTGGCCATCGGCGAGCTCTCGGACCAGGTCCACGTGCTCCAGCCCCCGTCGGTGCGGGCCGGGCTCTGCACGCCGTTGCTCAGCACCTCGAGCCCGGCCGGCACGGTCATCTCCAGCCGCCAGGTCGCCTTGTCGGACGGGTGGTCGTTCACCGGATACCACGTGCTGGCGGACTCGGGCTGGCCCAGCGCGATCGCCCCGGTGGGCGTCTCGAGCCAGCCGCCGTCGCCGAGGGCGGAGTTGGCGAGGCGGGACGGCTGTCCCCCGTACCGGATGACGGTGGTGAACTCGCGGCCCCGCGCGATGCCCCCGGACGGCTTGACGGTCAGCTCGGCGCCGGAGGCCGTGGAGGCCGCCTTCTCGCCGTCGACGGTCACGGCGCTGACGGCGAGCTTGGACAGGTCGAGGTTGAAGGACGACAGGTCCTGCGTGGCGGTCGCGGTGATCGTGGCCGTGCCGGAGAGCTGATCCGTCTTGGGGTCGAACCTCAGCTTCAGGTCGTACGCGGCGACGTCGTACCCGCCGTTGCCGTATTTCGGGAAATACGGGTCCCCGGCACCGTCGGCGCCGGCCGTGAAGACCGGCGCCGCGGAGGACGGACTCGTCACCGGCTCGGAGTCGTCCGAGCACCCCGCGGTCACCAGAGCGACCGCGAGCACCATCGCTACGCGCCTCATGGCGCGAGGTTAGCGGTCGAGGACCAGCGCGACTTTTTGGAACTCCTTGACGTCGCTGTAGCCGCACTTGGCCATCGCGCGCCGGAGCCCGCCGAAGAGGTTGAGGTGGCCGTCGGGCCGGTCGGCGGGGCCGAAGAGCAGCTCTTCCAGCGTGCCGTCGGGCTCACCGGCGATGCAGAAGCCGCCCCGGGGAAGCTGCGGGTGGCTCGCCGCGGAGTGCCACCAGGCCCCTCCGGCGGGCGCTCCCTCGGCCAGCGAGAGGGGCTCTCCGAGCATCACGGCGTCAGCGCCGCACCCGATCGCCTTCGCGATATCACCCGATGTGGAGAGGCCACCGTCCGCGATCAGGTGAACGTAGCGGCCGCCGGTCTCGTCGAGATAGTCGCGGCGGGCGGCCGCGGCGTCGGCGATCGCGGTCGCCATCGGCACCCTGATGCCCAGCACGGTGTCGGTGGTGGACCACTCGTCGGCGCCGACACCCACGATCACGCCGGCGGCGCCGGTGCGCATCAGGTGGAGTGCCGTCTTGTAGTCGGTGCAGCCGCCGACGATGACCGGCAGGTCGAGGTCGGCGATGAACTCCTTGAGGTTGAGCGGCTCGTCGGTGGTGGAGACGTGCTCGGCGCTGACCAGGGTGCCCTGGATGACGAGCAGGTCGACGCCGGCGTCGAGCACCACCGGGGCCAGCGCCAGCGTGTGCTGCGGCGAGACCCGGACGGCGACGGTGACGCCGCCCTCGCGCATCGTCCGCACCCGCTCGGCGATCAGCTCCGGCTTGATCGGCTCGGAGTAGACCTCCTGGAGCCGCTTGGTCGCGTCGGCGTCCTCGTCGAGCGAGGCCAGCTCCTCGAGGATCTTGGTGGGGTCTTCGTACCGGGTCCAGAGGCCCTCGGCGTTGAGCACGCCCAGGCCGCCGAGGCGGCCCAGGGCGATCGCGGACTCCGGGCTCATGGTGGCGTCGGACGGATGCGCGACGCAGGGGATCTTGAAGGGGTACGCGTCGAGGCGCCACTCGGTGGACACGTCGTCCACGTCGCGGGTGCGGCGGCTCGGGACGATGGCGATGTCGTCCAGGTGGTACCCCCGCTGGGCGGTCTTGCCGAGACCGATCTCCACTACGTCGCGCATGAGGGAATGCCTTCTATCCTTTGAGGGCGGTGGCGGGGTGGTTGGAAGGGTTAGCGGGAGTGGTAGTTGGGGGCCTCGACCGTCATCTGGATGTCGTGCGGGTGGCTTTCCTTGAGGCCCGCGGCGGTAATCCTGATGAGCTGGCCGCGCTCCTGCAAGTCCGGGATCGTCTCGGCGCCCGCGTAGCCCATCGCCAGGCGCACCCCGCCGACCAGCTGGCCGACGACGCGCGACAGCGGGCCGCGGTAGGGCACCTGGCCCTCGACGCCCTCGGGGACCAGCTTCTCCTCGGGCACGTCGTGCTGGAAGTAGCGGTCCTTGGAGTAGGACTTGGCCTGGCCACGCGACTGCATCGCGCCGAGCGAGCCCATACCCCGGTACGACTTGTACTGCTTGCCGTTCACGAAGATCAGGTCGCCGGGGCTCTCCTCGGAGCCGGCCAGCAGGCCGCCCAGCATGACCGCCTCGGCGCCCGCCACGATGGCCTTGGCGATGTCGCCGCTGTATTGGATGCCGCCGTCGGCGATCACCGGGACGCCGGCCGGGCGGCAGGCCCGCGCGGCCTCCATCACGGCGGTGATCTGCGGGACGCCGACGCCCGCGACGATGCGCGTGGTGCAGATGGCGCCCGGGCCCACGCCGACCTTCACCGCGTCGGCGCCGGCCTCGACCATCGCCTTGGCGCCCGCGTAGGTCGCCACGTTGCCGCCGACGATGTCGGTGGCGGTGTCGCGCTTGAGCCGGGCGATCATGTCGAGCACCTGGCGCTGGTGGCCGTGCGAGGTGTCCACGATGATCACGTCGACGCCGGCGTCGATCAGGCCGCGGGCCCGCTTGTACGACTCGTCGCCCACGCCGACGGCCGCGGCGACCCGCAGCCGGCCCTGCGCGTCCTTGGTCGCGTCGGGGAACTGCTCGCTCTTGGTGAAGTCCTTCACCGTGATCAGCCCGCGCAGGCGGCCGCTCTCGTCGACCAGCGGCAGCTTTTCGATCTTGTGCTGCTGGAGGAGGTGGAGCGCCTCGTCCTTGCTCACGCCGACCGGCGCCGTGATCAGCGGCATCTTGGTCATGACGTCGCGGACCTTGGCGTCTTCGTCGGTGACGAAGCGCATGTCGCGGTTGGTGACGATGCCGACCAGGGTGCCGTCGGCGTCGGTCACCGGCACGCCGGAGATGCGGTAGCGGCCGCAGAGCTGGTCGACCTCGCGCAGCGTGTCGTCGGGGCTGCAGGTGACCGGGTTGGTGATCATGCCGGACTCGGACCGCTTGACCAGGTCGACCTGGGCGGCCTGGTCCTCGGGCGAGAGGTTGCGGTGCAGCACGCCGATGCCGCCCTGGCGGGCCATCGCGATCGCCATGCGCGCCTCGGTGACCGTGTCCATCGCGGCGGAGAGCAGCGGGATGGTCAACTCGATGTTCCGGGTCAGGCGTGTCCTCGTATTGACCCGGCTGGGAACGATGTCCGATTCACCGGGCTGGAGGAGCACGTCGTCGAAAGTCAGACCGAGCGGAACCGTACGAGCGGAATCTGTCTCCACGGAGCATCCCTAACTGCAAGAGGACGGATGGTTCATCGTACCTATCCGCCACGGGACACCCGGGCGGACGGACCGGGCGTGCGGGCCAGCACACATCTGCTGAAGGTGAGTACGGTATGGGGGTGCAAGAAGAGCCGATCGACCCGTTCAACGGCGACCCCACCGACCCGGCCGCCGGTCTCGACGACCTTAGCGAGGACGCCGAGACCGAGCCGCTGACCGAGGCCGAACGGCAGGACGTCCTGGAGGACCTCTCCGACCTGGAGATCTATCAGGCGCTACTCAGCCCGACGGGCATCCGTGGCCTGGTCATCGAGTGTGAGGACTGCCACGAGCCACACTACTTCGACTGGGACCTGCTCCGGGGCAACCTGCGCCATCTGCTGAGCAGCGGGCGGCCGCGCGTGCACGAGCCGGCCTACGATCCCGACCCCGACCACTACGTCACGTGGGAGTACGCGAGGGGTTACGCCGACGGCGTCCACGACACGCTGACCGAGGGCACCGACGAGGGCAAAGAATAGGCCGGGGGCGCTCAGTCCCCCGGCCGGTTCCTCAGGCGACCAGCCCGGCCCGGAAGCCGGCTGCCACCGCGTGGGCTCTGTCGCGAGCCCCGAGCTTGCGGAAGAGGCGCCGGGCGTGGGTCTTCACCGTGTCTTCCGAGACGAAGAGCTCCCGGCCGATCTCGGCGTTGCTCTTGCCGTCGGCCATCCCCCGCAACACCTGCAACTCGCGCTCGGTGAGCGTGAGCCGCCGGCCGGCGGGCGCCGGGTCGGCGACGCCGACCTGCGTCTCGTTGCCCGGCCAGGCCACCATGGGCCGGCCGGTCGCGGGATCGATCGGGGCATCACCACGCTGCGCCGGCACCATCGGCGAGTTGGGCAGCATGGCGGGCACGGCAGCGGCGTTGGGCGAGCCCACGCCGAGACCGTTCTGATAGGCGGCACGCGCCGCGGTCGAGTTGGTGTTGCGGGCCCCGCCGGCCACGGTGGCCGGCTGGGCGTTCGCCCCGTTGATCGGCATGCCCTGCGGGCGCACCGGGAGCAGGAGCAGCAGCAGCGCCTTGGCGACCACGCTGACCAGGTCGTGCTCCACGCCGCGGATGACTCCGCGGGCGCCGGCGGCCACGGCCGCCGCGGCGACGCGCGGGTCCTCGGCACCGAAGAGGACGACCTGTGCCTGCGGGGCACGGGCGAGGACGCGCCGGGTGAAGCCGACGCTGTCGGGACGGGTCACGGCGGTGTCAGCCAGGACCACTTCAGCCGGCCGTTCAGCCAGGCGGATCATGGCCTCGGTCTCGCTGACCGCGGTCCGGACGACGCCGGTCATGCCGAGCCGGGCCGCGGTGGACGCGACGGTCTGGGCCGCCAGCGGGGTACGGACGCACACGAGGACGGTACGCACAGTGATCCTCCTTCTCTCTCAGAGGAGATCACGCGAGGGCCGCAGCATTACGCGCTTTAGATGGAAAAAATGGGAAAGATCGGTATGAGTTGCTTGCCCGATGTCATGCGGCTTCAGAAGACATCGACATGGTGCGTGTGAGCCGGGGATCACCGGGGTAACACCGCGGCAGGCCTGAGCAAGGGCCCTCATGACGACACTCCGCGTGGCCACGCGGGAGGAGGGTGTTTCATGTCGAACGTTCGCAGACTGCCCGGGCCCATTGCCGACCTCTGGGATTGGCAGCGACTCGGGCTGTGCCGGGGCCGGGACAGTGCACAGTTCTTCCACCCGGACGGCGAGCGCGGTTCGTCCCGCAACCGCCGGGAGGCCAAAGCAAAGGCCATGTGCGGCGCGTGCCCTGTTCGGGCCGAGTGCGCCGCCCACGCCCTCGCGGTTCGTGAGCCGTACGGGGTCTGGGGAGGTTTCAGCGAAGCGGAGCGGCTGCGGCTGCTCGCCGTCGGCTGGGAGGACCTCGCCGACCGTCATCACGGACGTGTCGACCTTGCTCGCCTGGAGGCCCGCCTCGGCCGGCCCCACAAGTCGGCGGTGCCGGCACAACGGCAGGCGCCCGCTGCCTGACGCTCGGACGCGTCCGGCACGACCATGACGATCCGGTCCCCGTCCGGGGGCCGGGTCGCGTTGTTCGACGGCTCTTCAACAACCGCATCGGTGGACATGCAACCCACCGTATGAGCGACTTGTCTTTCCGAGACGGACCGTTAGTGCGGCCTTCGATGATGTGGCACGGCGGCCCCCGTCAGCCGATGCTCACCTGGACAGCGTGCCAGCCGGTGGCGCCGTCGGGAGCGGGCGGCGCGGGCGTGCTCGTCTGGGTCTGCCCGGTACGGTCCGTGGCCCGCACCCGCAGCCGATGGTCACCGGGCGTGGCCTCCCACTGATAACTCCACTGCCGCCACGTGTCCACCGAGACCGTCGCGGCGAGCGTCGCCTCCGCCCACGGGCCGTCGTCGACCTGCACCTCGACCTTGGTGATGCCGGTGTGCTGCGCCCAGGCCACGCCGCCCACGACCACGGTGCCCGCGGACCGCTTCGCCCCGTCCCGCGGCGTGTCGATGCGCGACTCGGTCTTGATCGGGCCCTGCGCCGACCAGCCCCGCGGCACCCAGTAGGCGTCGAAGTCGGCGAACCGGCTCAGCTCGATCTCGGTGATCCACTTGCAGGCGCTCACGTACCCGTACAGGCCGGGCACGACCATGCGCACTGGGAACCCGTGGTCGACCGGCAGCGGCTCCCCGTTCATCCCCACCGCCAGCAGCGCGTCCCGCCCGTCGCGGAGCACCGCCGTCGGCGTCCCGCAGGTCCACCCGTCCACCGACCGCTGCACGACCTGATCGGCGCCCGGCAGCGGGCCGGCCTCGTCGAGCAGCTCCTTGATCGGCGTGCCCAGCCACAGCGCGTTGCCGATCAGGTCGCCACCGACCTCGTTGGACACGCACGCGAGCGTCACGTACCGCTCGATCATCGGCCGCTGGAGCAGCTGCTCCCAGGTCAGGGTGATCGGGTTGCGCACCATCCCGTGGATCCGCAACTGCCATGTCGACGGGTCCACCTGCGGCGGATAGAGCGCGGTGTCGATCCGATAGAAATCATCATTGGCGGAGACGTACGGGGTGACGCCCGGCACCTGCGCCCCGGCCGGCACCACCGGCACGGGCTGCCGTGGCCGCGGCAGCACCACCTCGTTGCGGGCCTGCTTGACCGCCTGCCGCGCCGTGAGCAGCCGCCCCGCGACGCCGCCGACCAGCGCGAGGCCGGCGGCCAGGCCGAGCCCTTTGAGGAAGCGCCGCCGCTCGTTCTGATCGAGATCACGCGCCCCGCGATCGCCACCACCGGCCCCGCCACCCTTTACTCCAGCCGACGCTTCAACCGCCACTCCACCGGCCGCGCCGACCGTTCCAG
>NZ_BOMI01000049.1 GCF_016862115.1 Paractinoplanes deccanensis | reverse complement strand
CCGCCGCTTCACCGGCCGCACCGACCCTTCCGGCCGCCGCTTCACCGGCCGCGCCGCCGACCCCGGCACCGGCTGCGTCGCCGGGCGTGAGCGTGCGGCCGGCGGCGGCACCGACGCCGACCGGGGTCGCGACGGCTGTCCGGCCGCCTTGCCCACCGATCGACGGGGCGCCCGCGAGCTCGAGGAGCTTGCGCAGCACCCACACGGCCAGCCCGGCGCCCGCGACCGTGGGCAGCCAGGCGAAGACTCCCGCGTCGTGCCGGGTCATGGCGGCGGTCACGCCGATCGCCGCGAACAGCACGATGCCCGCCACCCCGAGCCACCGGCGGCGGGCCGCCACCACGCCGAGCCCGTAGGCATAGGCCGCGAGCAGCACAGCCGTCCCCGTGATCAGCGCCGTCTTGTCGTGGACCCCGAACACCTGGATGCCGAAGTCCTTCACCGGCGCCGGCACGTTGTCGACGACCACACCACCGACCGCCAGCAGCGGCGCCGAGAGCGGCCCGGTCAGCACGGCCACCACTTCGGCCGCACCCACCGCCACGGCGGCCGCCGCGACACCGGACAGCCCGGCGCGCAAGGAGAGATTCACGCTCCCATCCTGCTCCCCCGCCCCGGCGCACGGCGACGGCTGTAAGCACTCCGTAAGCAAGCCCACGCGGCGCGGGCTCAGGGCACCAGGATCGCGCGGCCCCGCACCTGACCGGCCTCCAGGTCGTCGAAGGCCCGGATGCCGTCGACCAGCGCGTACTGCCGGGTCTCGACGGCGATCTTGCCGAGCTTGGCCAGCTCGATGACCTGGCGCTGGTCGGTGCGCGTGCCGCCGTACGAGCGGCGGACGTCGACGCCCCACGGCAGCGGCACCGGCAGCGAGTCGGCGGCGTAGGGGAACGAGCCGCCGCCGAGGCCGACGAAGCGCAGCGCGCCGTCCGGGGCGATGATCTGGGTGGCCAGGTCGACCGTCGGCTGGAGGCCCACGCAGTCGAGGACCGCGTCCGCGCCGTAGCCGCCGGTCAGGCCGAGCGGCCCGAATGTAACGCGCGGCCCATCGGCCCACCGCCGCCGACCGGCCGGGACGCAGCGGCCGGAGTGGCGGACAGAAGCGGCCGGGGTGGCGGACAGAGGCGGCCGGAGTGGCGGACAGAAGCGGCCGGGGTGGCGGAAGGGGCGGCCGGGGTGGCCGGGTGGCCGGGTGGCGGACAGGGGCGGGGGCAGAGGTGGCGGGCCGGGGAACAGGCCGCTTGGCAACGGCGGGCGGGCGGGGAGGCCGGCGGGCGGGGAGGCCGGCGGGCGGGGAGGCCGGCGGGCGGGGAGGCCGGCGGGCGGGGAGGCCGGCGGGCGG
>NZ_BOMI01000048.1 GCF_016862115.1 Paractinoplanes deccanensis | reverse complement strand
GGGGAGGCCGGCGGGCGGGGAGGCCGGCGGGCGGGGAGGCCGGCGGGCGGGGAGGCCGGCGGGCGGGGGTCAGCGGCGGTAGAGGCGGCTGAGCAGGCGGTGGACGCCGAAGCCGGACGCGGCGGCCATGGCCAGGCTGAAGCCGATGATCAGGACGTAGCCGACGAGCACCGACGGATGGTCGGCGATGAGGACGGCGGCCAGCAGCGCGACACCGGCGAAGAAGAGCGTCACCAGCAGCAGGGCCACCGCGCCGACGATGCTCAGCGCGCGCGACTGGGGCGTCAGCGGGGCCTGCGGCTGCTTGCGGGACGGCCACGCCGGGATCTCCGGCTGGGGGATCTGCGCGGGGTCGCGGGGCGGCTGGTCGACGCGGATCGCGGCGGGGATGTGCGAGTCGAGCCAGGGCAGCGCGGCGGGCACGCCGGCCCACAGGGTCGGCTCGATCGCGACCACGATGCCGTCGTGGCCGATGAAGTAGCGGGCGCCGTCGGGCCACGCACGGACGATCGCGCAGGCGCCGAAGCGCACGGTCGCGGGCTCGTTCTCGCGGACGATGCTCACGCCCTCGGGTCCGATGATCAGGGTGTCGCCGGGGCCTTCGAGCGAGGCGTACGAGGTGCCCTGCACGACGTCCTCGGAGCAACTCGGCGCGGCCGTGAAGCCGGCCCAGGACGCTCGCGTGCGCGGGGCCATGAGCAGGCCGGTCGCGCTCGCGGCGGCCGCCACCTCGGCCACCTCCGCGGCGCCCACCGCGCGCATCTCCTCGATCGCCTCGGCGGCGCTCTGCACCGGGCGGCCGGCGAGCAGGTTGAGCGCCTGGCCGGGGAGGCGGGCGCCCTGCTCCTCGGCGTGGTGCAGGGCCTCGGCGCGCTGTTTGACCACCGCCGTCACGTCGGTCTCGTCGACCCGGCCGGCGCGCAGCGCGGCGAGCACGTCGACGAAGCCGCCGAGGACCGCGCCCTGCTTGTCCGGCAGCGAGTCGGCGACCGCCGTGACCAGGGCCCGGTCGGCGCCGAGCGGCTCGTAGTTGGCCTGGGCGGTGTAGGAGAGCCCGGCCTCCTGGCGCAGCTCGCGCCGCATCGCCCGCTCGAGCACGCCGGCGAAGACCGACGAGCGCGCGGCCCGCGGCACCTCGGCGTCCCAGACCAGGATCGTGGAGTTCGCCGGGAAGTACGCGGGGGTGACCGGCAACGCCGAGGACGGCACCGGCGCCGGCTGCCTGCTGCCGCTCGGCAGGTCGAGCCGCAGGCCGGCCGGCACGCCCTCGCCGGCCAGCCACAGCACCGCGTTCTCCCTGGTGAAGTAGCGGGCCACCCAGGCGCGCAGGTCGTCCTCGGTGATCGCGGGCAGGCCCCACTCGGGATAGCTGGGCATCCCGTAGTCGCGGGCGCCGTGCCGCCACAGCGACATGTTGTCGGCAGCGCCCTGGTTGCGCCCGTTCGCCTCGGCCTGGAGCAGGTCCTTCTCGACGGCGAGACGCTGCATGGGCAGGTCGCGCAGGGACGCGCACACCCCGGTGAGGAAGGCGGCGAGATCGTCCTCCGAGCCCTGCATGTGGAAGAACGTGTACTCGACGCCGGTGGCGCCGTTGTAGTGGTAGTCGGCGACGCCGGTCGAGTGCAGGGCGAGGTGTTCGACCAGGTGGGTGATGCCGCGCCGGTGCAGCGGCTCGTCGGCGAAGCCGACCCGGAACGCCAGGCCCGCGTGCGCCGGGCCGGTGGCCGGCGCGAGCAGGGCGGGCACGCCGTCGACGTCACGCTGCTCGATCATCGGGCGCTCCTTCCCAGCGCCTCTGCCCGGCGCGTCCGTACCTGGCTCGCGGTGTCTCCGGGCAGGTAGTACCAGGGGTATTCGTCGGCGAGGTCACCGAGGACGCGGAACGCCGTGGCGGCCGCGCGCCGGTCCCCGAGCAGGCTGAAGACCAGGGCGAAGCTGCTGGCCGCGTGCACCCAGCCGTGGTCGCGGCCGAAGTCCGGATGCAGCACGCTGCGGTTGGCGGCCTCGTAGAGCTCGGCGCGGACGGGCTCGCTGCGCAGGTAGCGGTCGTCGTCGCCGGCGGGCAGCGTGCTCCAGTGCTCGATGTGCGCGTCGGCGACCAGGACGCCCTGCACCGCGCCCTCGGGCGCGGCCAGCGCCGCCCCGCGCGCCCACGGGTGCAGCTCCGCCCAGCTGCCGCTCCACTTCGGGCAGAGGGTCTGCAGGAACTGGCTCTGCGCGGGCAGGTGGTGCGGTTCGAGGGCGACGAGCTTGTCGTACCGGCGCCGGGTCTCGGCCTGGCCCACCTCGAGCCCGCGCGCCGAGGTCAGCCGGGCCGTCCACAGTGCCGGGTCGCCGGGGGTGCGCGCGACGGCGTCGATGAGGATCGCCTCGGCGCGCCGGAGCCAGTCGTGGAAGGCGGCGAACTGCTCCGGGCTGACGTCCTGCGCCTGCGCGCCGGTGCGGATCTTCCAGCCGGCGTCGATGTAGCGCCAGGCGAGCGTCGCGGCGGCCGTGCTGTCCGAGGGGTCGTTGCCGACGAGGTAGCGCAGCATGTCCTCGGTGTTGCCCACCTCGCCGGCGATGCGCAGCATCATGGTCCGGCCGGCGGCGGGCAGGCCGTCGACGGTGGCGCGGACCCTGCCCCAGTCGCGGGCGGCCATGGCCGCCCGCACGACTCCGGTCTCGGGGTAGGCGGCGGCCGGATCGAACAGCACCTCTGCGGGCATGGCGGGCAGCATAGAGGATTTTGATCTTCGATTTGACCCCGCCCACCGACTCGGCCGGCGGCCGGGAAACGGCCGCCGGCCACGACGTCGGCGACTCCCTCGCGGCGGGTTCGCGCGCCTGCGCTCGGGTGCGCGAGAGCCCGTACCGGATGAGGTCTAACCGACCGGGTCCTCGAGCAGGTGCTCGAAGGCCAGTTCCGCGGCGCCGATGAGGCCCGCGTCGTCGCCGAGCTCGGGCGTGCGCAGGCGGATGTGCTCGCGGCAGGCCGGCAGGGCGATCGAGGTGAGACGGCTGCGGATCTGCGCGGCGGCGACGAGGTAGACGTCGCGCAGCGTGCCGCCGAAGATCACCGCCTCGGGGTTGAAGATGTTGACCAGGTTGCCGACGCCGAAGCCGATCCAGTCGCCCACCTGGCGGACGGCGAACTGGGCCTGGCTGTCGCCGCGCATGGCCGCGTCGACCACGCCGAGCACCGCCTCGCGCCCGGTGCGGTCGCCCCGGCCGGCGTGCTTGAGCAGCGCGTACTCGCCGATCTCGGTCTCCCAGCAGCCGCGCGAGCCGCAGCTGCACTCGCGGCCGTAGGGGTTGACGACCATGTGGCCGACCTCGCCGCCGTAGCCGCCGTGACCGGCCACCCGGCGCCCGTCGGCGATGATGCCGGCGCCGACACCGACGTCGCCGTAGAGGTAGATGACGTTGTCGCAGCCGACGGCGGCGCCGCGGCTGTGCTCGACCAGGGCGGAGACGTCGGCGTGGTTGCCGACGGTGAGCTTGCCGGCGTCGCCCAGCTCGGCGCCGAGCGCCTCGCCGACCGGCTCCTCGACCCAGCCGATCGTGGGCGCCAGCCGCACGAGGCCGTCGGCGCGGCGCACCATGCCGGCCACCGCGACCCCGGTGCCCACGTAGCGGGCGTCGTCGGGCACGTCCTTGCGCATGTCGTGGACGAAGCTCGCGAGCGGCTGGACCGCGTCGAGCGCCTGCATGCCGCGCGGACGGTCGGTCTCGCGGCGGTCGAGGATGCGGCCGCCGAGACCCACGCGGGCCGCGCGCAGCCGGTCCACCTCGATGCTCAGGGCGTACGCGTAGACCTTGGACGACTCGGGCCGGACGACCAGCGACGGTCGTCCGGCCCGGCCGGTCTCACGTGGTGCCGCCTCGCTGACCAACCCGGCGGTGGTCAGCTCGGCGGTCAGCGCCCCGATGGTGCTGCGGTTGAGGCCGAGCAAGCTCGTGAGCTCCGCCCGGGACGTCGCGCCGTGCACGTGCACGTAGCGCAGCAGGGTCCCGAGGTTGTGCCGGCGCACCTCCTCCTGGCTGGGGCCGGCCCGCATCAGCGCGCCGTCCCCGTACCCAGGATGGTCCGGCTCATCGGTTGCCGGTAGCGGCCGCTCTGCGCCGGGCGAGGGCGTCGACGCTGGCGGCGACGAGCAGGATCAGACCGGTCACGATGTACTTGGTGCCGGAGCTGAAGCCGAGCAGGCCCATACCGTTGTCGATCACGGCGATCACCGCGCCACCGATGACGGCGTTGATGACCTTGCCCTTACCGCCGAAGAGGCTGGTACCGCCGATGACGGCCGCGCCCACCGAGTAGAGCAGGATGTTGCTGCCACCGGTGTTCGGGTCGACCGAGCTGGCGCGGCTGACGGCCATGATGCCGCCGATCGCCGCCATGAACGAACCGATCACGAAGACCGAGATGCGGATCCGGTCGACCTTGATGCCGGCGCGACGGGCCGCCTCGGTGTTGCCACCGACCGCGTAGACGTGGCGGCCGTAGGCCGTACGGCCCAGGACGAACGTCCAGAGCACCAGGAAGATACCCATGATCGGAACGACGATCGGCACGCCCTTGAGCGAGTTGATCGCCGGGTTGATCGCGCGCTCCTGGCTCAGGATCGCGGTGGCGATGATGAGCAGCGCGGCCAGGCCGCCGATGCGCATCGCGACGATGCCGATGGGGTCGGTGACCAGGCCCCGCTTGGCGCGGCTGCGCACGTTGAGCAGCTGCACGCCGGCGAAGCCGACGATCGCGACGATGGTGAGGATCCAGCTCCACGCAACGGACAGGTTGTCGTTGTTGAGGGAGTTGAAGAAGTTGTTCGTCGTCGAGATGTTGGTGCCGCCGCCGAGGAGGACGAGCAGCAGGCCCTGGAAGCCGAGGAACGCGGCCAGGGTGACGACGAACGACGGGATGCCGATCTTCGCGACCAGGAAGCCGAGCACCAGGCCGATCACGATGCCGGTGATCAGCGCGGCCGGGATCGCCGTGTACCAGTCCCAGCCGTGGTTGGTCAGCAGGATCGCGACGACCGCGCCGCAGACGCCCGAGGCGAAACCGGCGGAGAGGTCGATCTCGCCCAGCAGCAGGACGAAGACCAGGCCCATGGCGATGAAGACGACCTGGGCGCTCTGGTTGAACAGGTTGGCGAAGTTGAGCCCGCTGAAGAACGTGTCGGTCGAGATGCCGAAGATGAGGCTCAGCACGACCAGGCCGAGGATGGCCGGCAGGGTGCCGAGGTCACCGCCGCGGATCCGGCCCCAGTAGTCGCGGATGTAGCTCTGGACGGTCGGCTTGACGACCTTGACGCCGCCGGCCGTGGTGGTCGTTGTGGTGGTCACTTGTCGCCTCCGGGCGTGATGTCGACGACGTCACCGTTGAAGTCGGAGGGCTTCTCGGGAGGGAGGCCGATGTTGCCACTGCGACCGGCAGTGATCAGCTCCACGACCTGGGAGTGGGTTACGTCGGTGGTCTTGACCTGAGCGGCCATGCGGCCGAGGTAGAGGGCGGCGATCCGGTCGGAGACCGCGAACACGTCGTTCATGTTGTGCGAGATCAGCACGACGCCGAGGCCCTGGTCGGCGAGGCGGCGCACGAGCTCGAGCACCTGCGCGGTCTGCGCGACACCGAGGGCGGCGGTCGGCTCGTCCAGGATCACGATCTTGGAGTTCCAGAGCACGGCCTTGGCGATCGCCACGGTCTGCCGCTGCCCACCGGAGAGGCTGGCGACGAGCTGCCGCAGCGACTTCAGGGTGCGCACCGACAGACTGGCGAGCGCGTCGCCGGCCATCTGCTCCATGGTCGGCTCGTCGAGCACGATGCCGCGCTTCTTCTCCCGGCCCAGGAACATGTTCTGGACGACGTCCAGGTTGTCGCAGAGGGCGAGGTCCTGGTAGACGACCTCGATGCCCAGCGACGAGGCGTCGCTCGGGCCGTGGATCGAGACCTGGTTGCCCTCGAAGGAAACCGTGCCGGAGTCGATCTGGTAGATACCGCTGATGCACTTCACCAGCGTGGACTTGCCCGCGCCGTTGTCGCCGACGAGGGCAGTGACCTCGCCGGGGTAAACGCTCAGGTTGACGTCATGCAGGACCTGAACGGGACCAAAGCCTTTGTTGATCCCGCTGAGCTCCAAGAGGGGTGTCGCGGCCACGGTGTTTCTCCTTCGCTGAGTGACCGGATTCGCCGCCCGCCGGCGGGGGAAGCCGGGGGCGGCAGGGTGGGGGCACCTGACTCCGGCGCCGCCCGCTTCCTTTATCGGAAGCGAGCGGCGCCGTCGTCAGGATTTCGGGGCAAGCCCGACATCAAGCTGGGGTCAGCTGATGCCCGCTTCGGTGCAGGCCTTCGCGAAGTCGGCGGTGCAGACCGCGTCCTTGGTGACGAAGCCGTCCGCGATGACGTCCTTGACGCTGTCCTTGGTGATGGACTGCGGGGTCAGGAGAACCGACGGAACCGAGGCACCGGACTCGGGGTCCTTGGTGGTGCCGGTGGCCGTGGTCGGCTTCTGGCCCTTCGCGAGCGAGATCGCCAGCTCGGCGGCGGCGTCCGCCTCCTTCTTGATCGCCTTGTAGACCGTCATGCACTGGTCGCCGGCGAGAATGTTCTGCAGACCCTGAACGGTAGCGTCCTGGCCGGTGACCGGCACCTGGCCGTTGAGCTTGTTCTTCTTCAGCACCGAGATGACCGCGTTACCGAGGCCGTCGTTCGCCGCCAGAACACCCTTGATGTTCTTGTTCGACGTCAGCATCTGCTCGAAGATCGTGCCGGCCTGCGCGTTGTCCCAGTCCGGAACGTCCTGGTTCGGGCCCTTGGTGAAGGTGCCGTCGGCGTACTTCGGGTCGAGGACCGAGTTGTAGCCCTGGGCGAACAGGGTCGCGTTGTTGTCGGTCGGGGAGCCGTTGAGCTCGGCGACGACCGGCTTGGTGTACTTCTTCTCGGTCAGGCAGTCGACCAGGCCCTGGCCCTGGAGCTCGCCGACCTTCACGTTGTCGAACGACACGTAGTAGTCCGCGCCGCCGTTCAGCGTGAGGCGGTCGTAGTCGATCGTCGCGATACCGGCCTTCTTGGCCTTCTCGAGGACGGCCTTACCGGTGCCGGAGTCGAGGTTGACGATCATCAGAACCTTGACGCCGCTGGAGATCATGCCGTCGGCGATGGTCTGGAACGCGGTCTTGTCACCCTGCGCGTTCTGGATGTCGACCTGTACGCCGGCCGCCTCGAACGCCGCCTTCAGAAACTTCGGGTCGTCGGTGCCCCACCGCTGCGAGCTCTTGGTGTCGGGCAGGATGACGCCGACCTTGCCGGCCGAGCTCGAGTCGCCGCCGCTGCTGCCGGAGTCGCCGCTGTCGTCGCCGCAGGCAGCGATGCTACCGGTGGCCAGCAGGCCAACCGCAGCAAGGGCGAACAGTCCCTTACGCATTCCTTGTGTCCTTTCGGGTAAATCCGGGCCTTCGATCGGATTCGATGTTCTGCGCTGTCGGGAGTGTCGCTCCCCGGAACGCCGTGTGATCAGGATCTAGTTTGTTGTGTCCGGCAACGTATTCCCGTTGCGGCCGGTAGCACAAGCGGTGATGCCAGCCGATCTCGTAACCCGGCATAACAATCCGGCAACACGGCGGTGATACAGGGACTTCGGCCCTGGTGGGGGCGCCGGGCCGAACATTCCATGATCGCTTACGACGTTCACGACGTGACGCTAAGTCACTCCGCTGCCCGATCTGGACCATTCTCGGGAGAAAGATCCACCCGGCGCGTAACGTTGTCGTAACGGCCCGCGAGTGGCGGGGTTTATGTCCTGATATGAGCGGTTGTTGCGGCCGTGAGGCGAATGAGGTCGCCGGGCGCGAGACTCACCTGGAGCCCGCGGCGGCCCGCCGAGATGAACATCAGATCAAGGGCGAGCGCCGAGTCGTCCACCACGGTGGGCAGCCTCTTGCGCTGGCCGAGCGGGCTGATGCCGCCGCGGACATAGCCGCTGCTGCGCTCGGCGGCGGCCCGGTCGGCGAGGGCGCCACGCTTGCCGCCGGCGGCCTGGGCGAGCGCCTTGAGGTCGAGGTCGCCGGTGACCGGCACGACCCCCACCACCAGGGCCCCGTCGACGTCGGCGACCAGCGTCTTGAAGACCCGCTCCGGCTCGACGCCGAGCGCCTGCGCGACCAGCGCGCCGTAGTTGGGCGCATCCGGCGAGACATCGTACGGATGCAGCGTGTGCTCGACCTTCTGAGCGGTGAGCAGCGCGGTGGCCGGGGTCCCGGCGGCGGCCTTCTTCGGCATGCCCGGAACGCTACTACCGTGACGAATCTCCCTGCGTGACTGCTTGATCACATCCCATTTCGTGCCCGTTGGGTCAGATCGCCTTGCACAGCAGGGCAGTCGGCGCCCCGCTGACGCGGGTGAGCACCAGGGAGGCGGCGTTCGGGCCGCCGAGGCGAAGATCCTTGCGGAGCTGCTCGGGCTCGAGGGCGGATCCCCGCTTACGGATCTCCAACCGGCCGACGCCGCGCTCGCGCAGCAGCGCGCGCAGGCGCTTGAGCGAGAACGGCAGCACATCGGTCACTTCGAGCCGCCGCGCGAACGGCGTGCCGACCGCCACGTCGGTGTACAGGTAGGCGATCTCCGGGTCGGCCAGCCGCCCACCGATCAGCTCGGCGAGCTCCGCCACCAGATGGGAGCGCACGACCGCGGGGTCCGGGTCGTACAGGAATGCACCGGTGGGGCCTACGGGCGCTTTGGCGGCTCCCGTGCCGGTGAGCTGTTCTCCCTTGACCGATTTCTCACGACTTACCTGGATAAGGCTCGCTCGTCGGGGCACCTCTGCCAGGGGGCCGCACCAGAAGGCGGCCTCGACAAGGTCGCCGTCCACGCTGACCCATTCGCCTTCGGCGCCCGGCGGCAGCAGATCGTGGTCGATGCCGGGCGCGAGCTTGAGCACGGTGCGCGGCACGCGTTCGGGCAGCGCCGCGATGAAGTCCCACGGCGGCGAATAGGACCGCGGGTCGAACACCCTCCCCCGGCCGGCCTTGCGGCGCGCCGGATCGGCGAAGACCGCGTCGTACCTCTCCACCTCCACCGACGTGGCGTCCGCGCACTCGACCGTGACCAGATCGCCCAGCCCGAGCGCCGCCACGTTCGCGGCGGCGACGGCCGCCGTCTCCGGGTCGGCGTCCACCGCGTACACGGAGATGCCCTCCCTCGCCGCCGCCAGCGCGTCGGAGCCCAGCCCGCAGCCCAGATCGGCCAGGGTCCTGACCCCCGCGGCCGCGAGGCGCCGCGCCCGGCGGCCGGCGACGACCGCTCGCGTCGCCTGCTCGAGCCCGGCCCTGGTGAAGAACATCGATGCCGCGTCCGCGCCGAACTTGGCCACCGCGCGGCGCCGCAGATCGACCTGGGTGAGCGCCGCCGCGGCGAGCTCCGGCGGCACCCCGCGGGCACGCAGGGCGGAGGCGGCGGCGAGCGGATCACCCCCGGCGATCTCACTCGCGCTTTCCAGCGCCGTCACCCCTTCGGGCGTACGCAGCAGGGCCGTCGATTCCGCAGTCACGCAGGCATTCTCCCCCGCGCGACTTCATTGGCACTCTGGTTGACGGAGTGCTAGTTCCGGCCTAATCTCCGATTAGCACTCTCATCCTGAGGGTGCCAACCGTGCGACCATCCGGGCGCGCGGTGAGGCACCAGGCGGACCGGCACCCGCGACGACGGCCCCGCCCGGTGGCATGAGGCATCAGACCGGCCATCACCTTGACCGGCGAAACCTGTACCCAGGAGGGTATGCCCGTGACTACCGCGACCAAGGTTGCGATCAAGCCGCTCGAGGACCGCATCGTGGTCCAGGCGAACGAGGCTGAGACGACCACGGCGTCGGGCATCGTGATCCCCGACACCGCCAAGGAGAAGCCGCAGGAGGGCACCGTCCTCGCTGTGGGCCCCGGCCGGATCGACGACAAGGGCAACCGCATCCCGGTTGACGTCAAGGTCGGCGAGACGGTCCTTTACTCGAAGTACGGCGGCACCGAGGTCAAGTACGCCGGCGAGGAGTACCTGGTGCTCTCCGCCCGCGACGTCCTCGCGGTCATCGAGAAGTGACCTACTGACAGTGCTTACCGCCCTGGCCCGACACGCGTCGGGTCAGGGCGGTGGCGCGTGAAGGGACCATAACTATGGCGAAGATTCTCAGCTTCTCGGACGACGCGCGCCACCTGCTCGAGCACGGCGTCAACGCGCTGGCCGACACCGTCAAGGTCACCCTCGGCCCGCGCGGCCGCAACGTCGTCCTGGACAAGAAGTTCGGCGCGCCCACGATCACCAACGACGGCGTCACCATCGCCAAGGAGATCGAGCTCACCGACCCGTACCAGAACCTCGGCGCTCAGCTGGTCAAGGAGGTGGCGACCAAGACCAACGACGTCGCCGGCGACGGGACCACGACGGCGACCGTTCTCGCCCAGGCGCTGGTGCGCGAGGGTCTGCGCAACGTCACCGCGGGCGCGAGCCCGATCGCGCTCAAGCGCGGCATGGACAAGGCCGCCGAGACCGTCTCCGAGGCGCTGCTCGGCAAGGCCGTCGAGGTCGCCGACCACAAGGCGATCGCGAACGTGGCCACCATCTCGGCTCAGGACGCCACCATCGGCGAGCTGATCGCCGAGGCGATGGACCGGGTCGGCCGCGACGGTGTCATCACCGTCGAGGAGGGCTCGGCCATGGCGACCGAGCTCGAGGTCACCGAGGGTCTCCAGTTCGACAAGGGCTTCATCTCCCCGAACTTCGTGACCGACGCCGAGGCGCAGGAGGCGGTGCTGGAGGACGCGTACATCCTCCTCACCACCCAGAAGATCTCCAGCATCGAGGAGCTGCTCCCGCTGCTGGAGAAGGTGCTCCAGAACGGCAAGCCGCTGCTGATCGTGGCGGAGGACGTCGAGGGCCAGGCGCTGTCCACCCTGGTGGTCAACGCGCTCCGCAAGACCATCAAGGTCGCCGCGGTGAAGGCTCCCGGCTTCGGTGACCGCCGCAAGGCGATCCTCCAGGACCTCGCGATCGCGACCGGCGGCGAGCTGATCGCCCCCGAGCTCGGCTACAAGCTCGACCAGGTCGGCATCGAGTCGCTGGGCAGCGCCCGGCGCATCGTCGTCGACAAGGAGAACACCACCATCGTCGACGGTGGCGGCAAGTCGTCCGAGGTCGCCGACCGGGTCGCCCAGATCCGCAAGGAGATCGAGGCGTCCGACTCCGACTGGGACCGCGAGAAGCTCCAGGAGCGGCTGGCGAAGCTCTCCGGCGGCGTGGCGGTCATCAAGGTCGGTGCCGCGACCGAGGTCGAGATGAAGGAGCGCAAGCACCGCATCGAGGACGCCATCGCGGCGACGAAGGCGGCCGTCGAGGAGGGCACCGTCCCCGGCGGTGGCGCCGCCCTCGCCCAGGTGGCGAAGGAGCTCGACAGCGGCCTCGGCCTGACCGGCGAGGAGGCGATCGGCGTCTCGATCGTCCGCAAGGCGCTGGTGGAGCCGCTGCGCTGGATCGCGCAGAACGCCGGCCACGACGGCTACGTCGTGGTGGGCAAGGTCAACGAGCTCGGCTGGGGCCACGGCCTCAACGCGGCCACCGACGAGTACGTCGACCTGTCCGCGGCCGGCATCCTCGACCCGGTGAAGGTGACCCGCAACGCGGTCTCCAACGCCGTGTCGATCGCCGGCCTGCTGCTGACCACCGAGAGCCTCGTGGTCGACAAGCCGGCCGAGCCGGAGCCCGCCGCCGCGGGCGGCCACGGCCACAGCCACGGCGGCCACGGCCACCAGCACGGCCCGGGCTTCTGACCCGCAAGCACCACCAGGCAAGCACCACCAGAAAGGGCGCGTCCTCCGGGGCGCGCCCTTTTCGCGTGCGGCGCGCAAAAAGCGCCTCCTCCGGGGCGCGGCCCTTCGCGGGCGGCGCGCAAAGGGCGCCTCCTCCGGGGCGCGGCCCTTCGCGGGCGGCGCGCACTCACGCCCCCACTCCGCGGCGCCCTCGGCTCCGGCCCGGCCGCCCACACTCCCTCCGTTCGGGCGTGGGGCAAGGCTGCGCGACGGCGGTAGAGTGCGGCCGTGGAGATCCGGGCTTCCGACGACGACCGGCAGCGGACGGTGGCCGCGCTCGAGCGGCACGCCGGCGCCGGCCGGCTCACCCTGGACGAGTTCGCCGAGCGCGCCCGCGCCGCGCACAGCGCCCGCACGCTCGACGACCTGGCCGCCGTCGTGCACGACCTGCCCGCCGAGCCCACGGCCGGCGCGATCGCCGAGGACTCGGGGCGCGGGCTCTACCTGCTCTTCGCCATCGCCGCGATGACGCTCGTGCTGCTCGGCGTCTTCGTCGCCCTGCGCTCCTGAAGCCCGAGCCGATCTGACGCCCGCCGCGCCACCACGCCCAGCGCACCACC
>NZ_BOMI01000047.1 GCF_016862115.1 Paractinoplanes deccanensis | reverse complement strand
AGCGCGTAAAACGCGCGGGCGGGTGCGGCGCGGGCGGTGTGGGCGGGTGCGGCGCGGGTCGTCAGCGGATGGCGGTTGCCGCCTCCGACTCGTCGGCGGGGTCGGGGGCTCGTTCGCCGTGCCAGGAGCGCCAGAGGGCCGCGTAGGGGCCGTTCGCGGCGACCAGCTCGTCGTGGGAGCCGAGCTCGGTGATGCGGCCGTCCTCGACCACGGCGACGCGGTCGGCGTCGTGGGCCGAGAAGAGCCGGTGCGCGATCGCCACGACCGTGCGGCCGTGGAGCACCGCCGCGAGCGAGCGTTCGAGGTCTCGGGCCGCCCGCGGGTCGAGCAGCGACGTGGCCTCGTCGAGCACCAGCGTGTGCGGATCGGCGAGCACCAGCCGGGCCAGCGCGAGCTGCTGTGCCTGCGCGGCGGTCAGCGCGTGCCCGCCGGCGCCGACCACCGTCTCGAGCCCCTCCGGCAGGGCCTCCGCCCACTGCAGCGCGTGCACCGCCGCCAGCGCCGCCCGCACCTCGTCCTCGGCAGCGCCCGGCCGCACCATCGCGACGTTGTCGTGGACCGTTCCGATGAAGACGTGATGCTCCTGGCTGACCAGCGCGACCTCGGTGCGCAGCTTGTCGAGCGGCAGCTCCCCCAGCGGCACGCCGCCCACGGTGATCGTCCCGCTGGTCGGCTCGTGCACGCCCGCGAGCAGCCGCCCGAGCGTCGACTTGCCGGCGCCGGACGGCCCCACGATCGCGAGCCGCTCCCCCGGCGCGAGCGTGAGATCGATGCCGTGCAGCACCTCGCGTCCGGCCACATAGGAGAAGCGGACGTCGCGGACCTCGATGCGGGTGCCGTCCGGCTCCGGCGCCCGCGCGGTCTCGCCGGCACGTGGCTCCTCGGTGGCGATGCCGAGCAGGCGGGCCAGCGACGCCCCGCCGATCTGCAACTCGTCGAGCCAGCTCAGCAGCCGGTCGAGCGGGTCGATCAGCATCTGCGCGTAGATCACCGCGGCGGTCAGCTGCCCCAGCGAGATCGAGCCGCGCAGGTAGAGCCAGCCTCCCAGCACCAGCGACGCCACCACCGGCAGCACATAGGCGCCCTCGACCACCGGGAACCACACCGTGCGCAGGAACAGCGTGTAGCGCTCGGCCACCCAGCTGCGGCGCAGGTCGGCGTCGGACCGGTCGATCCGCTGCCGCTGCCGGCGTAGCGCGTCGACCGTGCGGGCGCCCTCCACCGTCTCGGCGAGGCCGTCGGTCACCGTCGAGTAGACCGCGTTCTGCCTGAGGTATCCGGCCGGGGCCCGGCGCAGGTACCACCTCGTGCCGACCACCAGGATCGGCACCGCGACCAGCAGCGCCAGTGCCATCACCGGGGTGACCACGACGAGCGCGCCCACCACGAGCACCACCGTGATCAGCGCGATCATGGTCTCGGGCACGGCCAGGCGCACACACCTCGACAGGGCGTCGACGTCCCGGGTCGTCCGGGTGAGCAGGTCGCCGGAGCCCGCCCGCTCCACTGTGGAGAGCGGCAGCGCGAGCACCCGGTCGACGAACTCCTCGCGCAACCGGGCGAGCACTCGCTCGCCGAGCCGCGCCGAGGCCAGATGGGCGAAGCGGACCAGGATCGCTTGCAGCACAACGAATCCGGCGATCAGCGCGGCGAGCCGGTCGACCACGCCGACGCCCTCGCCGTGCCGGATCGCCTCGACCAGGTCGCCGAGCAGCCGCGGGCCGACCAGCCCGGCGAGCGCGCCGAGCACGTGCAGGCCGACCGCGACGCTGAGGGCCCGGGGGTAGCGCCGGAACAGGTCGCGGGCATAGCGCCGCACCTGGGCCGTGCCGGCCACCGGCAACAGGTTGCTCACGCCGCGTCCTCTCGCAGGACCGTCCGGGCATAGCCGGGCTCGGTCTCCAGCAGCCCGCGATGGGTGCCCGTGGCGACCACGCGGCCCTCCTCCACATACAGCACTCGGTCGGTGCGATTGAGCACCAGCGGGCTCGACGTGCAGATCACCGTCGTGCGGCCGGATCTCTCCCGGACGAGCCGGTCGGCGATGCGCGCCTCGGTGTGCGCGTCGACCGCGCTGGTCGGCTCGACCAGCACGAGCGTGTCGGGGTCGGCGACCAGCGCGCGGACCAGCCGCAGCCGCTGCTGCTGACCGCCGGAGAAGGACCGGCCGCGCTCGGCGACCTCGCTCTCCAGCCCGTCGGGCAGGGCCTCGACGATGTCGGTCGCGGCGGCCGCGTGCAGCGCCGAGGGAAGGCGGCCGTCGTCGTGCGGGGCGAGATCGGACCGCAGCGGGCCGGTGAACAGCCGCGCGTCGTTGTCGCCGACCAGGATCCGCTCGCGGACGGTGGCCAGCGGGAACGACGACAGCGGAAGGCCACCGACGGTGCCGCCCTCCGCGTATCTGCCGAGGCGGTCGGCGATGGCGGCGGCCTCGGCGGGAACCGCCGCGACGATCGCGGTGACCTCGCCAGGCCGGACGACCACGCCGGACCGCGGGTCGGCGAGCTCGCCGGTGAGCCGGCTCGCGGGCAGCGGCTCCGCGGGATCGGGCAGGTCGGTCTCGGCGCTCAGCATCGCGACGACGCGGCGCGCCGAGACGTGCCCACGGGTCAGCTTGTCGATCGCCTCGGTGAGCTGCCGCAACGGCGTGACCAGGAACGCCGCGTACGCGTAGAAGGAGACCAGCTGGCCCACGGTGATGTGCCCGCCGAGCGCGAAGCGCGCGCCGAGCCAGGTGACCAGCACGAGGAAGATGCCGGGCAGCAGCACCTGGGCCGCCTCGAGCAGCGACTCGACCTGGGCCGTGCGCACGCCGGCGGCGCGCAGCCGCTGCGACTCGGCGCGATATCGCTCGCCCATGACCGACTCGCCGCCGATGCCGCGCAGCACCCGCAGCCCGCCCACGAGGTCGGCGGCGCGGCCGGTGAGCAGCCCCTGCTGATCGCGTGAGGCCTGCTGGAGCCGGTGCAGCGGGCGGATCAGCAGCCCGACGATCGCCATGAGCAGCGGCACGCCGAGCACCACCACGAGGCCGAGCGGCACCGACGTGGTGAGCAGGATGACCGTCACCGCGACGACGGCGATGAGCGAGCCCGTGCCGCGGGCGGTGATGTCGATCGCGGAGCCGATCTGGCGGATGTCGGAGGTGCCGATCGCGACGACCTCGCCGGTGTCGAGCCGCCGGGGCAGCGCCGAGCCGAGCCGCCCGGCCTGGCGGACGGTGACCTGGACCGTGCGGAACATCGCCGCGAGGAAGTTGACCACGGCCAGCCGGTGGCGCACCACGCCGAAGAACGCCTGGCCCAGGCCCGCGGCGAGCAGCGCCAGCGACCAGATCAGCAGGCCCCTGCGGTCGCGGTCGGTGGCGGCGTCGATCGCCTTGCCCACCACGGCGGGAACGACGGCCTGGCAGAGCATCCAGAGCACGGCCATGAGGATGGCCCCGTACACGGATCGCCACGAGCGCCGGACCAGCCACCGCAGATAGCGGACGGCTGACCGGCCGTCGGGATTGCCGGGATCGGCATCAACAAGTTGTCGCATCAGGGCCCCGACGTTACGGCGGGGGTACGACAATTCGCGACGCGTTTTCCTACCGGTCGACGGGTGTGAAGTCCCACACGTGCGGCGCCCGGGCGATCAGCTTCGACGGCGGCGCGGGCAGGCTCTCGGGGCTGTGCCGCCACTTCGAGATGACGACGATCCGGTTGTCCGTCGACGAGTAGACGTCGCTCGACACGTGCTGCGGCAGCACCTCGATGCGCGGCACCGCCACGTCACAGACCCACGACAGCAGCTCGTCGAAGCCGCTGTTGGAGGCCCGTATCTCCCACATCCGCGCGATCATGTTGGCTTCCTACCCCGCCACGCTGACCGAGGTCAATGGCATCGCCGAATCGGCGGGCAGATCGAGACGGCTGGGCGCGACGCCGGCGGCGACCAGCCGCGAGCCGAGCGCCGCGACCATGGCCCCGTTGTCGGTGCAGAGCTGCGGCCGGGGCACCCGGACCTCGATGCCGTGCTTCACCGCGCGCTGCTCGGCGAGGACCCGCAGCCGCGAGTTCGCCGCGACACCGCCGCCGATCACCAACGTCCGTACGCCCCGGGTCAGACAGGCGTCGATCGCCTTGGCCGTCAACACGTCGCAGACCGCCTCCTGGAAGGAGGCCGAGACGTCGGCGACCGGCACCGGCTCGCCGTCGCGCTGACGCGTCTCGACCCAGCGGGCCACGGCCGTCTTCAGCCCCGAGAAGGAGAAGTCGAACCGGTGCGCCGCCAGGTCCTTCGGTGCGGTCAGCCCGCGCGGGAAGGCGATCGACGCGGCGTCACCCTCGCGGGCGGTGCGGTCGATGATCGGCCCGCCCGGGAAGCCCAGTCCGAGCAGGCGCGCCACCTTGTCGAACGCCTCACCGGCGGCATCGTCGATCGTGGCGCCCAGCGGCTCGACGCCGTTCGTGAGGTCGTCCACGAGCAGCAGCGAGGAGTGGCCGCCGGAGACCAGCATGGCGACGGCCGGCTCGGGCAGCGGGCCGTGCTCGAGCGTGTCGACGGCCACGTGCGCCGCGAGGTGGTTGACGCCGTAGATCGGCTTGTCGGCCGCCAGCGCGTACCCCTTGGCTGCAGCGACCCCGACCAGCAGCGCGCCCGCGAGACCCGGCCCGCTGGTCACCGCGATCGCGTCGATGTCGGCGAGGGTGACCTTCGCCTCGTCGAGCGCGCGCTGCATGGTCGGCACGAGGGCTTCGAGGTGGGCGCGGCTGGCGACCTCGGGCACGACACCGCCGAAGCGGGCGTGCTGGTCCACACTGGACGCGAGCGCGTCGGCGAGCAGGGTGTGCCCGCGCACGATGCCGACACCGGTCTCGTCGCAGGAGGTCTCGATGCCGAGGACCAGGGGCTCGTCAGGCATTGCGCATCATCACCAGGGCGTCCGTGTTGCTGGGTTGGTAGTAGCCGCGCCGGATGCCGACGGGCTCGAAGTCGTACGTGGCGTAGAGCCGCTGTGCGGGCGCGTTGTCGACCGCGACCTCCAGCAGCGTCTGCTTGATGCCGAGCCGGGCGGCCTCGGCGAGCAGCGCCTCGAGAAGCGCCCGCCCGGTGCCGCGCCGCTGCCCGTCGCGCTTCACCGCGATGTTCTGCACCCACGCCTCGTCGGGCGTGGCGGCCAGTCCCGCGTAGCCGACGATCTCGTCCTCGTCACCGAGGGCGACCAGATAGAAGTGACGCTGGGCGAGCTCGTTCCAGAACATCGCCGCCGACCACTTCTCGTCGCCGAAGAGGTCCTGCTCGATCGGCAGCACGTCGGCAATGTGCCACCAGCGGAAACGCTCGATCCGCATCAGGTGAGCACCGGCTTGCGGCCGCCCGGTTCGACGGCGTCGGGCCGGCGGAGGTACAGCGGTGTCAGCTGCTCGCCCGGCGCACCGGACCGGATCCGTCCGGCCGCCAGCGCCACGAGGGCGGCCCCCGGCGGATAGAGGAGATGCTCTTCCACCGGTACGCCGAAAAGGTCCCCGTACTTGAGCGCGCCCTCGCCGGCCGCGCGATCGAAAACCGTGGCCGTCCGGGACGTCTTGGCCCAGTCGTCCTTGCCCTCGTCGGGTTCGGCGATCACGGCTTCCATCTCGGCGCGGGCGAGGACGGCCGCGAGCCGGGCGGCGTCGGCACCGGCCATCGCCGTGGCCGATTCGATGATCTCCGACTCGGAGAGGGCGGCCGACTCCGCCGCCTCGCTGGTCCTTTTCCGGTACGCCTGCCCGAGCACGTCGGCGACGTCGGCCGGCTTGGCCACCTCGGGCCCGAAGACCCGCACGCCGTCCACATAAGTCGCGAAGTAGACCTCGCGCCGCCGCGCGTCGGTGGCGACCAGCACCCGCCCCGGCCCGGCCGCCCGGCCGATGCCGTCGAGCGAGCACACGCCGTACGTGGGGATGCCCAGCGCCTGCCCCATGCTCGCCGCGGTGGCCAGGCCGACGCGCAGGCCGGTGAACGGCCCCGGCCCCAGCCCCGCCACGATCGCGCCGAGATCACCCGTCCGGGCCCCCGCCTCGGCGAGCGTGGCGGCGATCTCCGGCGCGAGTTTCTCGCCGTGCGCACGGGGGTCGACGGTGCGCCGCTCGGCGACCCCGGTGAGGCGGTCGGCGGTGACCTCCACCAGGGCGGCCGTCGACGCGGGGGTCGCGGTGTCCAGAGCCAGTACGAGCACGTCCCCGACCCTAACGCGCCGGGGTTGCGCCGCTCGCACCATCCTTTGGTTAGCCGGCTTCCCACCCCTACGGCATAGTTAGCCGGCTTCCCACCCCTACGGCATGGTCAGCCGGCCACCGATCACGAAGCTTCGTCAGCCGGCCACCGGTTCGGCCCGCGGGTCCCAGTCGATCAGCGGGCGGCCGCCGTCGGCCAGGGCCTTGTTCGCCGCGCTGAACGGGCGGGCGCCGCGGAACCCCTTCGGGTTGAGCGGGCTGGGGTGGCCCGCCTCGAGCACCGCGTGCACCGGGTTGGTGATCAGCGCGGCCTTCTTGCGCGCGTACCCGCCCCAGAGCAGGAACACGACCCGCTCGTCCCGCGCGTTCAGCGCCTTGATCGTCGCGTCGGTGAACGCCTCCCAGCCCTTGCCGCCGTGCGACGCCGCCGCACCCGCGCGCACCGTGAGCACCGCGTTGAGCAGCAGGACGCCCTGCCGCGCCCAGCCGGTCAGATCGCCGGAGGTGGGCGGCGCGATGCCGACGTCCTCGGCCAGCTCCTTGAAGACGTTGCGCAGCGAGGGCGGGATCCGCACGCCCTCGCGCACGCTGAAGCTCAGCCCGTGCGCCTGCCCGGCGCCGTGGTACGGGTCCTGGCCGAGGATCAGCACCCGGGTCTGCTCCGGCGGGCACAGCCGGTACGCCGCGAACAGGTCCTCGATCGGCGGATAGATCGTGTGCGCCGCGTACTCCGCCGCCACGAACTCACCGAGCGTCGCCGTCTCCTTCTCGTCGAGGAAGCCGGCCAGCTCGGCTCGCCACTCGGCCGGCAGCAGTTCCGCCAGATTCACGTTCTCCCCTTCGTCAGTCGCCCGTGCCGGGCAGGTCCTCGAGCCGGGTCACCCAGTCGCCGCCGTGCGGGATCAGCTCGATCACCCGCGTGTCGTCGTCCAGCCGGTCGATCCGCACTTGCAGGTATTCGTCGTTCAACTGCTCGACCATGCCGGCCCCCCACTCGACGACGGTCACCGCGTCGTCGGCCGAGGCGTCCAGGTCAAGGTCGTCGATCTCGGCCCGCGGATCCGGGCTGTCACCCAGCCGGTACGCGTCCGCGTGCAAAAGCGGCGTCCGCCCGCGATGCACCCGGGCGATCACGAACGTCGGCGACGTGATCGCGTCGGTCACCCCGAGCCCGGCCCCGATGCCCTGCACCAGGGCGGTCTTGCCGGCCCCGAGCGGCCCGGTGAGCAGCACCAGGTCGCCCCCGCGCAGGATGCCCGCGAGCCTGCGCCCGAACTCGTGCGTGTCCTCGACCGTCGGCAGCTTGATCACGAGATCTTCTCCAGGAACGGCAGGAGCACGGTGTTGACCTCGTCGGCCTTCTCCAGCATCACCACGTGGCCGCTGTTCTCGACCTTCACCAACTCGGCCTCGGGCAGGTATTTGAGGATCTCCTCGGAGTGGGTCACCGGCGTCAGGTAGTCCTTTGTGCCGACGATGACCAGCACCGGCACGCCGCGCAGCGCGGACAGCGCCGGGAAGCGGTTGTGCGAGTACAGCGTGTGCAGGTATTTGGTCAGCGTCTCCACCGAGGTCTTGGAGTTCATGTTCTCCACGAACGTGACCAGGGAGGGGCTCGGCTTCGGCTCACCGAACCCGTACCGGCGGGTGAGCAGCCACGACAGGTCGGACGAGACCATCCGGGCCCGGTCGATCCGGCTGCCGCCGAGGCGGGCCGCCTTGCCCCAGAGCGGGAAGAACGGGGCGCTGGCCCGGGCGACCAGCGTCGGCACGCCGACCTTGGCCTTGTCGATCAGGCCGGCCGAGGTGGACATCAGCACGACGCCGGTGACCCGCTCGCCGAACCACTCCGGGTATTGCTCGGCGAAGGCCATGATGGTCATGCCGCCCATGGAGTGGCCGACCAGGATGATGTGCCCGTCCGGGACCGTCGCGTCGAGCACCGCGGCGAGCGACTTGCCCAGCGCCGCGATGTCGTAGTCGCCGGACTGGAGCCGGCTCGACTTGCCGTGCCCCGGCTGGTCGTAGAAGACCAGGCGCTGATCGCCGCGCTCGGTGAGCGCCTTGCGCTGGAAGTAGAAGGTGCCCATGTCCAGCGCGAAGCCGTGCACGAAGACGATCGTCGGCTTCCCGCTCGGCTTGCGTGGCTCGACGATCTCGACATGCAGATCGGTGCCGTCCGCGGCGGTCACGGTCAGCTCGCGGTCGAACGGCTGGTCGCCGAAGGGCTCGTCCACATAGGGATCACCGGGCGCGTTGACCGAACGGCGCACCAGCACCCGCTCGACGGCGAACGCGGTAGCGAGCCCCGCCGCCACCACACCGACCGCCGCACCCGCGATGCCGACCTGCTTGGCCCGCCGCGACCCGCGCGCCGGACTCATGCGGACGCCCCTTCGCCGGTCGCCGTCACCCCGGCCGTCCCACCCGCCGAGGCCGCCCGATCCGGTGAGGCCGCTCCACCCGCGGAGGCCGCCCCACCTGCCGAGGCCGGCCCACCTGCCGAGGCCGGCCCACCTGCCGAGGCCGGCCCACCTGCCGAGGCCGCCCCAGCCGTCCCACGCGCCGAGGTCGCCCCACCTGTCGCGCCGTCGGACGGCACCGAGGGCGTCGCGTCGCGCGTGCCGGCCGTGCCGTCGTAGAGGCGCGGGACGCGCGCGCTGCCGAACCGCGTCACGATCTCGTAGTTGATGGTGCCGACCACCTCGGCCCAGTCGTCGGCGGTCGGCTCGCCGTCGTCGCCCGGCCCGAACAGCGTCGCCACCTCGCCGGACTCCACCGGGTCATCGCCGACGTCGAGCACGATCTGGTCCATGCAGACGCGGCCCGCGATCGTCCGCCGCTTGCCGCCGAGCTGCACCGGTCCCGAGTTGGAGGCATGCCGCGGCACCCCGTCGGCGTATCCCAGCGGCACCAGCGCCAGCGTGGTCTCGCGCTGCGTGTGGTACGTGTGCCCGTAGGACACGCCCTGACCGGCGGGAACCCGCTTGGTCTGCGCCACCCGCGCCTGCGCGGTCATCGCCGGCCGCAGCCCGAAGGTCTCGCCGGCGACCGGCGACAGCCCGTAGACGGCGATGCCGGGCCGCACCAGGTCGTAGTGGGCGTCGGGGCGCGTCAGCGTGGCGGCCGAGTTGGCGATGTGCCTGTACCGCGGGGTGATGCCGAACCGCTCGGCGGTGGCCAGTCCCTCGGCGAAGACGGCGAGCTGGTCGTCGATCGTCTCGTGGCCGGGCGCGTCCGCGTAGACGAAATGGCTCCACACGCCGACCACGTCGATGTCGCCGTCGGCCTGCGCCTTGGCCGCCGCCTCGAGAACCGCCGGCCACTCGGCCGGTGTCGCCCCGCCCCTCGCCAGACCGGTGTCGATCTTCAGGTGTACGCGGGCGGTCCGCTCCGCCCGCCGCGCCGCCGCCACGATCTCGCCGAGGATCTCGAGGCTGCCCGCGCTGAGATCGATGTCGGCCGCCACGCCCTCGTGCAGCGGCATGCCGGGCGAGTGGAGCCACGACAGCACCGGCACCTCGATGCCGGCCCGGCGCAGCGTCAGGGCCTCGTCGAGCGTGACGACACCGAGCCACGTCGCCCCACCGGCGAGCGCCGCGCGGGCGGCCGGCACCATGCCGTGCCCATAGCCGTCGGCCTTGACGACCGCCATGACCTCGGCGGTGGTGCGGCCGCGCAGCAACGCGACATTGTCCCGGATTGCGTCCAGATCGACCCGGACCTCGGCCTGCCACATGATTCCCAGCCTACTTATTCGGTATGACGATTTCCGTTCCGCCAGCCTCTGCCGTCACGCCGGCTCCGGCGGCGACTCCACCATGACCGGCCTCGAGCCGCGACCGAGTCACCCCGGAAGTGGACTTGGCAGCAGCTCCGCGATGACCGGGCGAAGCGCGGCGGCCACGTCCGGCGCGGTCACCGGGCCGCCGAGCGCGGCCCTGCGACCGGCCAGGCCGTGGGCGTAGGCCGCGGCGACCGCGGCGCGCTCCGGCGCCAGGCCGCCGGCCAGCAGGGAGCCGAGCAAGCCGGCCAGCACGTCGCCGCTGCCCGCCGTGGCGAGCACCGACGTGCCGGTGGGGTTGACCCAGACTTCGCCGGCCGGGGTGGCCACGATCGTCCGGTCGCCCTTGAGCAGCACCACCGCGTTCATCCACGAGGCGAGCCGCAGGGCGCTGCCCATCCGGTCGGCGCCGGGCGCCTCGCCGGCCAGGCGCTTGAACTCGCCGTCGTGCGGAGTGATCACCAAGGGCGCGTTGCGGCGCAGGTCCTCGGCATGCCGGCCGTCCACGAGCAGGGTCAGCGCGTCGGCGTCGAGCACCACCGGCACCGGGCTCGCCAGGACGGTGCGCAACGTCGTGCGCGCCTCGTCGTCGGTGCCCAGGCCGGAGCCGCACACCCAGGCCTGCACCCGGCCGGCGTCGTTGACCCTGGGCACGGCCACCACCGACGGGTGGGCGCGGACGACCTCCTGGTGGCCGCTGCCCGCGTATCGGATCATGCCGGCCGGGCCGGCGAGCGCGCCGGCCGTCGACAGGATCGCCGCGCCGGGATAGGTCGCCGAGCCGGTGGCCACGCCGACGACGCCGCGGCTGTATTTGTCGGACGCGGGGCCGGGCTGTGGCCACCACCCCGCGATGTCCTCGGCGTCGGGCACCCGCAGGGCCGGATCGGCGCGCAGGACCGGCCCGAGCCCGATGTCGACCAGCTCGACCTGTCCGCAGCGCGGCGCCGCCGGGCCGACGAAGTGGGCGGGCTTGTAGCAGCCGAACGTGACGGTGACGTCGGCTTCCACCGCCTCGCCAGGCACATCGCCCGTGTCGACCGCCACGCCGCTGGGCACGTCGACGGCGACGATCGGAGCTCGCAGGCCGGTGCGGCCCCTCAGGTCACGCAGCGTCTCGACGATGACCGTGGCGGGAGGGCGCAGCCCGCCGCTGGTGCCGATGCCGACGATGCCGTCGAGCACCAGATCGGCCCGGTCGGGCAGGTCACGAACGGTGAAGCCGCCGGCCGCGCGGAGCGCGGCCAGGCCCGCGAGGTGGACGCGCTCGGGGCGCAGCAGCAGGGCACGCACCTGCGCGCCGCGCCGGGCCAGGGCGGCGCCGGCGTAGAGGGTGTCGCCGCCGTTGTCGCCGCTGCCGACGAGCAACAGCACGCTCGCGCCGTAGACGCCGCCGCTGTCCTCCAGCAGCAGCACACAGCGGCGCGCAAGCCCGGCGGCCGCCCGCTGCATGAGCGTGCCCTCGGGCAGCGTGGCCATCAGCGCCTTCTCGGCCGCCCGCACATCGGCGACCCGCCATGCCTGCCGCAACTCGTCCTCCAGCCCTCGGGTGTTGCCGACGGTTCTATGCCGTGGGTACGACATTTTCGCATCGGCGCTGGTCAGGACTCCGCGACGACCATCGCCGAGGCGATCCCCCCGTCGTGGGACAGGGAGAGGTGCCACCGGTTGATGCCGCGCTCGGTGGCGGCCGCGGCGACCGTACCGGAAACCGTCAACCAGGGACGGCCGTCCGGATCGGCGACGATCTCGCAGTCGTGCCAGCGCAGCCCGGCGGGGGCGCCGAGCGCCTTGGCCACCGCCTCCTTGGCCGCGAAGCGCGCCGCGAGCGACTCGGCGGAGCGCGGGCTGCCCGACCCGGTCATGCGCTCGTCCTCGGTGAACAGCCGGACCCCCAGCAGCGGCGTCCTCTCGAGGGCGCGCGCGAAGCGCTCCACCAGAACCACGTCGATGCCGACAGCCACGATCACGTGCCAACCCTAACGGCAGGCTCCCTTCTACCGCGCGGGTCGGCCGTGCTCAAGCCCTGTGGACAACTCCGCTGCGTGATCGGGACGGTTGTCCACAGGGCCGCCCACGCGGCCCTTGCGGGCCCTAACGTCGGCGCATGCCTTCGCACCGCCCTTCGCACCGCCTGGAGCTGCCGATGCATCCCGATCTCGAAGTCGACACCGACGAGCTGCGCCGCGACGCCACCGCCATCGCCGGCACGGCGTCCCGCATCACTTCCGCGACGGCCCAGACGCCGGCGACCGGCACGACTCCGCGCTGGGCCACCTCCGACGCCGCCGGCCTGGCCGCCGAGGCCGCCCGCCACCAGCTCGCCCTGATCGGTGCCGAGGTGGCCGAGACGGCCCGGCGCATCACCACCGCCGCCGCCGACTACGAGCTGGCCGACGCCCGCGCCATGACCCGGCTGAGGCTGACCC
>NZ_BOMI01000046.1 GCF_016862115.1 Paractinoplanes deccanensis | reverse complement strand
CCCCCGCGCCACGACCCGCCCGAGGCTGACCCGATGACGGCCGATCCCGGCGTGGTCCACGCCCGTCTGCGGGCCACCGATCCCGGCCGGTGGCGGGCGCTCGCGCTCTCCTGGCGCCGCTGGGCCGAGCTGGCCGGCCGCCTGGCCGCCGAACTGACGGCCCGGCTGGTCGCGCTCGGCCGTTCCTGGACGGGCGGGGCCGCGACCGCCGCGTCCCGGCGGCTCGCCGGTCTGCGCCGCCGCCTGGTCCTCTTCCGCTCGCAGTGCTGGCGGGCCGACCAGGCGGTCAGCGAGTTCGCCGCCGCCGTCGAACGCGCCCGCCGCCTCCTGGCCAGCGCCGGCCCACCCGCCGACGTCCCCGCTGCCGCGCTGGATGCCGCCGCGCGGGCGGACGCGAGCGCCGCCGAGCGCCTGGGGCGGGTGGCCGAGGCGCTGCATGCGCCGGCCGAGCCGCCGGGCGCCGGGCGTCCCGACTGCACCGCGCCGCCCGGCGAGGTCGGCAGATGGTGGGCCGGGTTGCCGCCGGCGCAGAGGCAGTGGCTTCTGGCCACAGAGCCGGGGGTGATCGCGGGGCTCGACGGCGTTCCCGCGGGCGAGCGTGACATCGCCAACCGTCTGCTGCTCGACGACCGGCGCGCCGAGATCGACCGGGCCATCGCCGATGCTCGCGGGCCGGAACGGGACCGCCTGCGCCAGGTGCGCGACGGGCTCGCCGCGCTGAGCGATCGGCTGGCCGAGGGGGACGGCCCTCGCGCCTACCTGCTTCGGCTCGATCCGGCCGGTGAGGGGCGGGTGGTGGTCGCGCTCGGCGATCCGGACCGTGCCGACAACGTGCTGACCCACGTCCCGGGGATGACGGCCGGCCTGGCGTCGTTCGGCGGCGAGCTCTCCCGGGCCGAACGGGTCGCGGTCCGCGCCGCCGAGCTCGGGCCGGGCGCCGCGTCGAGCGCCGTGCTGTGGCTCGACTACGACGCTCCCGATTTCGTCGGCGAGGCGGCGAGCGCCCGCCAGGCCGAGGCGGCGGCGCCGGTGCTGCGCCGCTTCCAGGAGGGCCTGCGGGCCGGGCACGAGGGGCCGCCCGCGAGGCAGACCGTGCTGGGCCACAGCTACGGGTCGCTGGTGGTGGGCCGAGCGGCCGCCGGGCCCGGGCTCGACGCCGACAGCGTCGTCTTCGTGGGCTCACCCGGCGTCGGGGCCGATTCCGCGCGCGACCTCCGGGTGCCGTCCGGGGAGGTCTGGGCGACGACGGCCCGCGACGACGTGATCCAGTGGGCGGCGGTGGCGCCCGGTGGGCTGGGCCGCGACCTCGCCGTGGCGGCGGCCGTGCCGTTCGCCGGCCCGTGGCTGGCCTTCGGCCACCCGGAGGACGACCTGTGGTTCGGCCACAACCCGAGCGACCCAGGCTTCGGCGCACGGGTCTTCCCGAGCCGCCCGGAGGGTCACGTCGGCTACTGGAACCCCGGCAACCCGGCCCTCGACACCATGGCCGCCATAACCCTCGGCACAGCCCGATGACGCCACCCACCCCGACTCTGCCGGGACGAGGAAGGCCGCCCCGTGCCGGTTGGGCGGGTGGGGCGGCCTTCGGGGCTAGCGGGTCACTCGACGGTGACGGACTTGGCCAGGTTGCGGGGCTGGTCGACGTCGTGGCCGCGGGCGGCGGCGATCTCGCAGGCGAGGATCTGCAGCGGCACCGTGGTCATCAGCGGGGCCAGGAGGGTGGGGGTGTGCGGGACCGGGATCAGGTGGTCGGCGTAGGCGCGGACGTCCTCGTCGCCCTCCTCGGCGATCACGATGGTGCGGGCACCGCGGGCGCGTACCTCCTGGATGTTGGAGACGACCTTGTCGCGCATGACTCCGCGGCCCGCCGGGGACGGGACCACGCAGACGACCGGGGTGCCCTCGTCGATCAGGGCGATCGGGCCGTGCTTGAGCTCGCCGGCGGCGAAGCCCTCGGCGTGCATGTAGGCGAGCTCCTTCAGCTTCAGGGCGCCCTCGAGGGCCACCGGGAAGCCGACGTGCCGGCCGATGAAGAGCACGGTGGACGCCGTCTTGAGGTCGCGGGCCAGGGCGCGCACGTCCTCCATGGAGTTGAGCAGCTCGCGGAGGGCGTCGGGGGTGCTGCGCAGCTTCTCCACCACGGCGGCGACCTCGTCGGCGTACATGACGCCGCGGATCTGGGCCAGGTGGAGGCCGATCAGATAGGTGGCGACGAGCTGGGTGAGGAACGCCTTCGTCGACGCGACGGCGATCTCGGGGCCGCCGTGGGTGTAGAGCACCGCGTCCGACTCGCGCGGGATGGTGGAGCCGTTGGTGTTGCAGATGGCGAGGACGCGGGCCTTCTGCTCCTTGGCGTGGCGCACCGCCATCAGCGTGTCCATCGTCTCGCCGGACTGGCTGATCGCGATCACCAGGGTGGAGCGGTCGAGGATCGGGTCGCGGTAGCGGAACTCGCTGGCCAGCTCGACCTCGCACGGGATGCGGACCCAATGCTCGATCGCGTACTTGGCGACCATGCCGGCGTGGTAGGCCGTGCCGCAGGCGACGATGAAGACCTTGTCGATGTCGCGCAGGTCCTGGTCGGTGAGGCGGACCTCGTCGAGCACGATCTCGCCGCGGTCGGAGAGGCGGCCGAGGAGGGTGTCGGCGATCGCCTGCGGCTGCTCGGCGATCTCCTTGAGCATGAAGTAGTCGTAGCCACCCTTCTCGGCGGCGGACGCGTCCCAGTCGATGTGGAACTCGTGGCCGGCCGCGGGCGAGCCGTCGAAGCCGGTGATCTCGATCGCGTCGGGGGTGATCAGGACGACCTGGTCCTGGCCCAGCTCGATCGCGTCGCGGGTGTGCTCGATGAAGGCCGAGACGTCGCTGGCGAGGAAGTTCTCGCCCTTGCCGCGGCCGACGACCAGCGGCGAGTTGCGGCGGGCGGCGACGACCGCCCCGGGCACCTGCACGTCGACGGCGAGCAGCGTGAACGCGCCCTCGAGCCGGCTCACCGTGCGGCGCATGCCCTCGGCCAGCAGCTGCGGGCCGTCCACGGCGCCGGACTCGCGCAGCGCGCGCACCTCGGCGGCGAGCAGGTGGGCAGCGCACTCGGTGTCGGTGTCGCTGGTGAACTCGACGCCGGTCGCCTCGAGCTCGGCGCGCAGCCGGGCGAAGTTCTCGATGATGCCGTTGTGGATGACGGCCACCCGGCCGTCGGCCGACAGGTGCGGGTGGGCGTTGCGGTCGGTCGGGCCGCCGTGCGTCGCCCAGCGGGTGTGCCCGATCGCCGTGGTGCCGGTGGCGATGTCGTCGGAGAGCCGGTCGGCGAGGGCCTTCTCCAGGTTGGCCAGCTTGCCGGCCTTCTTCTCGGTCAGAACGGTGTCGCTGTTGATGACCGCGACGCCGGCGGAGTCGTATCCGCGGTACTCCAGCCGGCGCAGGCCGTCGAGAACGATGCTGAGCGCCGGACGACCGCCGACGTACCCCACGATGCCACACATGCCCGGCAGCGTATCCGACGATCGCTCATCCGTCATGCGCGAGAAGCACCCTTTCGAGCATGCGACGTGCGCAAAACGAGCCGAAAGGCGGGTGGCGGCGCCGATCGGCTGGCGCCACTGGCGTACCGTCGGCTGACGCGCACTGCCCCAGCGCTCGTCCCGGGAGAGACGTTGAGCAGCCATCCTGAGCCCGACAAGTCACCACCGGACCCCGACCGGACAGCGCAGGCCGGCGGGCCGCCGGCCCCGGCCTCGGGACAGCCCTGGTCCACCCCGTCGAGTGACGCGTCCGACTCCCATCGGCCGCCGCCGGCATCCGGGCCACCGGCATCGCCACCCCAGCCGCCACCGTCCGCGCCCCAGTCGCCGCCGGCGCCACGGCCGCCGACGTTCCAGCCCGGCTACGCGTCGTTGCCGGAGGCCGCGGATCGGGACTATCCGCCCACGGCGGAGTTTCCGGCCGCGCCCTCCGACCACGTGCCGCCCGGCTACGCACCACCGGGATACGGCTCGCCCTACAGCGCCCCCAGCGACTCGCCCTACAGCGCCCCCAGCGACTCGCCCTACAGCGATCCCGGCGGCTCGCCCTACAGCGCCCCCAGCGGCTCGCCCTACAGCGCCCCCAGCGGCTCGCCCTACGACGGCCACCTCGCTTCGGGCGGCTACCCACCGAGCGACGCCAACACGCCCGGTGGCGGCTATCCGGCGGGTGACGGCTACTCGGCGGGTGACGGTTACTCGGCGGGTGGATATCCGGCCGACGGCTACGCGGGTGGTTATCCGCCGCCCGGCGGCGCTCCCCCGCCCGGATACCAGCAGCCGGGCAAGCCGCCGCGGAAGAGCAATGTGCCGATCATCGCGGTGATCGTGGCGGTCACGCTGTTGCTCTGCGGGGGCGTGGCGACCGCGAGCGTGCTCATCGCGCGCAATGTGGCGGAACGGGCGGAGGAGGCGGTCAAGCCGATCACCGATCTGCCCACTGTCGATCCGGACCTGCCCGAGCTGCCGACCGATCTGCCCGGGGCGGACGGGAAGCTGAGCGAGAAGATCACCGTGACGTACGAGGTGAGCGGCGACGGGCCGGCGGCGCAGCTGGTCTATGTCGAGAAGATCGGTGAGACGCCCCAGCGGCTGGAAAACGTGAAGCTGCCGTGGAAGTTCACCACCGAGATGCAGACGCCCGCCCTGCTGTCGGTCTTCGCGGTACGCGCGGGTGAGCCGGACGGCACGATCAGCTGCCGGGTGCTGGTGAACGGCGAAGAGGTCAAGCAGCGCAGCTCCGACACGGGTACGTTCGCCAATGCCTCCTGCACCCATTTCGCGCTGCGATAGCGGCCGACACGCTGCGACAGGAACCGACACGATGACGAGCGACCCGCTGGTCGAACGGATGCGCCCGTTCGGCACCACGATCTTCTCCGAGATGTCCGCGCTGGCCGTCCGCACCGGCGCGATCAACCTCGGGCAGGGCTTTCCGGACACCGACGGGCCGGCCGAGATGCTCGACGCCGCCGCGCGGGCGCTGCGCGAGGGGGCCAACCAATATCCGCCGCTGCCCGGCATTCCGGCGCTGCGGCAGGCGATCGCCGCGCACGACCAGCGCTTCTGGGGTCTGACCCGCGATCCGGACAGCGAGATCGTCGTCACGGCCGGCGCCACCGAGGCGGTCGCCGCCGCGATCCTGGCGCTCTGCGAGCCCGGCGACGAGGTCGTCTGCTTCGAGCCCTACTACGACTCGTACGCGGCCTCCATCGCGCTCGCGGGCGCCGTGCGGCGGCCGGTCACGCTGCGGCCGGGGCACGGCGGGCGGTACGCCTTCGACGAGGGTGAGCTGCGCGCCGCCTTCGGGCCGCGCACCCGGATGGTGCTGCTCAACTCACCGCACAACCCCACCGGCAAGGTGTTCACCCGCGCCGAGCTCGACCTGATCGCCGCCCTGTGCCAGACCCACGAGACGTACGCCGTCACGGACGAGGTCTACGAGCACCTGGTCTTCACGGACGCGGCCGAGCCGCACGTGCCGCTCGCCAGCCTGCCGGGGATGCGGGAGCGCACCCTGCGCATCTCGTCGGCGGGCAAGACGTTCTCGTGCACCGGCTGGAAGATCGGCTGGGCGACCGGCCCGGCGCCGCTGGTGTCGGCGCTCACCCGGGTCAAGCAGTTCCTCACCTTTGTGAACGCGGGACCGCTGCAACCCGCCGTCGCGGTCGCGCTGGGGCTGCCGGACGACTACTTCACCGGCTTCCGCGCCGGGCTCCAGGCGCGCCGCGACCGGCTGGTGACCGGGCTGGCCGAGGCCGGCTTCGACGTCCTGCCGTCCGAGGGCACTTACTTCGTCACGGCCGATATCACCCGATCGGGTGGCACGGACGGCGTCGACTTCTGCCGTGCGCTGCCCGAGCGCTGCGGGGTGGTGGCCGTCCCCACCCAGGTGTTCTACGACCACCAGGAGGCGGGCCGCCACCTGATCCGCTTCGCCTTCTGCAAACGCGAGGAGGTCATCGACGAGGCCGCCAAGCGCCTCGCCAAGCTCGCGGGCCGCTGAAGACGGTCGCAGCCGGGCAAAAAGGCCGCCG
>NZ_BOMI01000045.1 GCF_016862115.1 Paractinoplanes deccanensis | reverse complement strand
AGGACAGCGGCAGCCCGGCAAAAGGGCAAGGAGGCCGCTGAAAGCCGAAGGGCCGGCCCCGAAACGGGAGCCGGCCCAGGGGCGGGAGAACGTCAGGCGGGGCTGGCCGCGCGGACCTCGTCGGCGATGCGCTCGGCGACGGTGCGGGCCTGCTCCTCGGTGGCGGCCTCGACCATCACGCGGACGAGGGGCTCGGTGCCGGACGGGCGCAGCAGGACGCGGCCGGTCTCGCCCAGCTCGTCCTCGGCCAGGGCCACCGCCGCCTGGACCGTGGGGGCCGCGGCGCCGGCCTCGCGGTCGCCGACCTTCACGTTGATCAGGACCTGGGGCAGGGTGTGCACCACAGCGGCCAGGTCGGCCAGGGACTTGCCGCTCGCCGCCACCTGGGCCATCAGGTGCAGGCCGGTCAGCACGCCGTCGCCGGTCGTCGCGTAGGCCGGCATCACGATGTGGCCGCTCTGCTCGCCGCCCAGGGCCAGGCCCTTCGCGTTCAGCTCCTCCAGCACGTACCGGTCGCCGACCTTGGTCTCGAGCAGCGTGATGCCGTTCTGCTTCATCGCGATCCGCAGGCCCAGGTTGCTCATCACCGTCGCCACCAGGGTGTCGTCGGTCAGCGTGCCCGCGTCGCGCATCGCCAGCGCCAGGATCGCCATGATCTGGTCGCCGTCGACGACCTCGCCGGACGCCGTGACCGCCAGGCAGCGGTCCGCGTCGCCGTCGTGCGCCAGGCCCAGGTCGGCGCCGTGCTCCAGCACCGCCGCGCGCACCTTGTCCAGGTGGGTCGAGCCGCAGTCGTCGTTGATGTTGAGGCCGTCCGGCTCGGCGTGGATCGCGATGACCTCCGCGCCCGCCTCCTCGTAGGCCACCGGGCCGACCTCGCTGGCCGCGCCGTTCGCGCAGTCGACCACGACCTTGATGCCGGCCAGCGAGTGCGGCGTCGAGCCGACCAGGTGCTTGATGTAGTGCTCGGCGCCGTCGAGCAGGTCGTTGACCCGGCCGATGGCCGCGCCCGTGGGCCGTCCGATCAGCGCGTGCCCGTCCTCGATCGCCTTCTCGATGCGCTCCTCGAGCTCGTCGGGCAGCTTGGTGCCGCCCGCGGCGAAGAGCTTGATCCCGTTGTCGGGCATGGGGTTGTGCGAGGCCGACAGCATCACGCCCAGGTCGGCGCCGGTCTGCGCGACCAGGTAGGCCACCGCCGGGGTGGGCAGCACGCCGACCCGCACCACGTTGGCGCCGGCGCTGGTCAGGCCCGCGACCACCGCCGCCTCGAGCATCTCGCCGCTGGCCCGCGGGTCACGGCCGACGATCGCCAGCGGAGGGTGGCTGCCGTCGCTCTCGACCAGCACGCGGGCGGCCGCGACCGCCACGGACAGGGCCAGTTCGGGGGTGAGGAGGTCGCCATTCGCGAGCCCGCGTACGCCGTCGGTGCCGAAGAGTCGCCCCATGGCGGTGTCCTTTCGCCGGCGGCCCTGAAGGAGGACGGGCCGATCCGGGGTGCTTGCGTCGTTGAAGGGGAGGGAACGCAAACGGCCGGGCCGCGGCCCCCGAGGGGGCGCAACCCGGCCGTGTCAGACTCGGCGCAAAATCAGCGCTTCGAGTACTGCGGAGCCTTACGGGCCTTCTTGAGACCGTACTTCTTGCTCTCCTTGACGCGGGCGTCACGGGTGAGGAAGCCGGCCTTCTTGAGAGCCGGACGGTCGTCGGGCTCGTTGGTGATGAGCGCCCGGGCGATGCCGAGGCGCAGCGCGCCGGCCTGGCCGGTGATGCCGCCACCACGCAGGTTGGCGATCACGTCGAACTGCTCTTCCTTCTCAGCGGTGACGAGCGGCTCGCGGATGAGCTGCTGGTGCACCTTGCTGGGGAAGTAGTTCTCCAGGTCACGGCCGTTGCAGATGACCTTGCCGCTGCCGGGCACGAGGCGCACCCGGACGATGGCCTCCTTGCGGCGGCCGACGGTCTGGATCGGACGGTCACCGGGACGCGGGGCGCGGACCGGGGCCGGCGCGGGCGTCTCGACCACGACGACCGTCTCAGCGGGCTCCTCGACGGTCTCGACGACCTCGGGCTCGATGATGTCGGACATGCTGCTGCCTTCTCCCGCGCTCACTGCGCGATCTGGGTGATTTCGAACGGCTGGGGCTGCTGGGCGGCGTGCGGGTGCTCAGCGCCCGGGTAGACCTTCAGCTTCTTGATGATCTGCCGCGCGAGCTTGTTGTGCGGGAGCATGCCCTTGACGGCCAGCTCGATCGCCTTCTCGGGGCGCTTGGTGAGCAGCTCCTCGTAGCCGACCTGCTTGAGACCACCCGGGTAGCCCGAGTGGCGGTAGGCGACCTTGGTCTGCCGCTTGTTGCCGGTCAGAGCGACCTTGCCGGCGTTGATGATCACCACGTAGTCGCCGGTGTCGACGTGCGGCGCGAAGGTCGGCTTGTGCTTGCCGCGCAGGAGGTTCGCGGTGTGGGTGGCCAGGCGGCCCAGGACGACGTCAGAAGCGTCGATAATGTGCCACTGACGCTCGATCTCACCCGGCTTCGGGCTGTACGTACGCACAGAATTACCTTGTCTTGTCGTCGGTCTGGGGTCGCGCGCTGGTCGCGTCGAACGCGAACATCAAGCCTACCCCGGGGGGCACGCTCGCAGCTGTCGCACAACAGCAGGCAACAATACCCGGCTGCGCGGCGCGTGGTCAAAACGTGCAGGGTCACAGCGATCGGCGGCCCCGCCATCGCCTTCAGGAGCCCCTCGTGAGAAGCCCAGGCCGACGCGACCTCCAAACATATGCCCGTCCAGCATACCCGGCCTTGTGAACACGCCCGGCACCGGGATCCAAGGTCACGAAGGTCACAACCCGGCGACGGTTAGCAGGCTCGAAACAAACGGGACGCACCGGTGAAATTCCCCGGCGGCACGCTTCCGTCATGCCCATCGGTGCGGAGACCTCGACGACGCGGGCCGGCTCTCGCCGGCGCGCTCGAGGGCGGCGCACCATGGAAAGGCCACCGTCAGGGTTGAGGACGGACCTGACGGTGTACGCCGGACCGGTTCCCCGGTCGGGCGAAGAGAGGTCGCGGCGCGCGCCGGCCGGAGGTACGGCGGAGAACGCAGGCGTGACATGGGAGCGGGTCGACGCTGAGGACGGCGGGCTCCGAGCGTGCCCTTCGGTGGACCGGCCGGCCGCGTCGCGACTTCTCGACAAGAAGCAATGGTGATCATCCCGGCGGCCGCGCTGGCCGAGCCGGCCGCGGCGCTCTCCGGCTACACGGTCGGTGTCACCTCGGACCGCCGCCGCGACGAGCTGGCCGCCCTGCTGGAGAGCCGCGGCGCCCGCGTGGTGCTGGCGCCGGCGCTGCGGATCGTCCCGATCGCCGACGACGCCGAGCTGCGGGCCGCCACCCGGGCCTGCCTGGAGACTCCGCCCGACATCGTGCTGGTCAACACGGGCATCGGGATGCGCGGGTGGCTGGAGGCCGCCGAGGGCTGGGGCCTGGCCGAGCCGTTGCGCGCGGTGCTCTCCCGCGCCTATCTGGTGGCCCGCGGCCCGAAGGCCCGCGCGGCGGTGCGCTCGGCCGGCCTGCACGACCAGTGGTCGCCGGAGGGCGAGGGCTACGAGGAGGTCCTCGACCACCTCCGGGCCCGGGGCATCGCCGGCCTGACCGTCGCGATGCAGCTGCACGGCGAGAGCCAGCCCGAATACACCGAGGCGCTGCGCGAGGCCGGGGCCCGGGTGATCGAGGTGCCGGTCTACCGCTGGGCTCCGCCCACCGACCCGGCGCCGCTGCACCGCCTGGTCGACCTGATCACCGGGCGCCTCGTGGACGCGGTGACCTTCACCGCCGCGCCGGCCGTGACCGCCCTGATGCGCGCCGCCGGCCCGGGCAGCGACGCCCTCGTCGACGCGCTGCGCTCCGACGTCCTGGTCGCCTGCGTGGGGCCGGTCACCGCCGCTCCGCTGCGCCGCCACGACATCCCGGTGGTCGCGCCGCCGCGCGCCCGGCTCAGCGCCCTGGTGCGCACGATCGTCGACGAACTGCCCAAGCGGGCCCTCTCCCTGGAAGTGGCCGGGCACTCCATCACGTTGCGTGGCCACGCAGCGATCGTGGACGGAGAGCTGCGCCCGCTGGCGCCGGCACCGATGGCCGTCCTGCGCGCGCTGGCCGCGGCTCCGGGCCGGGTCCTGTCGCGGGCCGCCCTGCTGCACGCCCTTCCCCGGGGTGCGGACGAGCACGCCGTCGAGATGGCCGTCGCCCGCCTGCGAGCCGGGCTCTCGGCGCCCGGCGTGGTGCAGACGGTGGTGAAGCGCGGCTACCGGTTACCCGGGTGAAGGGCTTGCTCGAGGCGCGACCACTCACGCACGTCGCCGTGGTGGGGTGAGCGCTCTGGGCGCGCCGGCGCCCTGCTCACCCCGCCGCGGCCCTCGGCGGGAGCAGCGGTCCGCACGCCCCACCCACCTACGACCCCTTGATCTTGATCGTCAGCCCACGGGCGCGGGATAGCCGCCGGACTGCTCGGCCACCAGCGTCGCCATGGCGTGCTCGACGACGCCGACCAGCACCTGCTTGACCGAGTCGCGATGCCGCGCGTCACACATGATCAGCGGGACGTGCGGCGGGATCGCGAGCGCCTCCCGCACCTCCTCCGGCTCGTACCGGGGAGCGCCGTCGAAGCAGTTCAGCGCGACCAGGTACGGCAGGTGGCGGTTCTCGAAGTAGTCGAGGGGCGCGAACGCGTCAGCGATGCGCCGGGTGTCGACCAGCACGGCCGCACCGACCGCACCGCGGATCAGCTCGTCCCACATGAACCAGAAGCGGGTCTGCCCGGGCGTGCCGAAAAGGTAGAGGATCAGGTCGTCGGCCATGGTGATGCGGCCGAAGTCCATCGCGACCGTCGTGGTCCCCTTGCCGGGCACCTTGGACGCGTCGTCGATCCCCTGGCCGGCCGAGGTCATCACGGCCTCGGTGGTCAGCGGCTCGATCTCGGAGACCGATCCGACCAGCGTCGTCTTGCCGACGCCGAAGCCTCCGGCGATGACGATCTTCGCGGAGGTGATCTCCTTGGGTTGCGCCCCCGCCCGCTCAGAGCTTGCGAAGTCCACTCAACACCCTTTCCAGCAGATCCATCCGCTCCGTGAAACCAGTCTTGGGAGCGGCGCTGTGCAACGACAACAGCCCGTCGGCCACCATGTCGGCGACGAGCACCCGCGCGACACCCAGCGGCAACCGGGTGAGCGCCGAGAGCTCGGCCAAGGACTGCGCTTTCGCCTCGCACAGCACGGCTATGCGGTATTTGTCATGCCCGGCGAACCGGGCTTCTTGCAGGCCGGCCTGGCTGGCGACCAGTACGGCCTCGATCGGGATGTCACGGCGTGGTTCCGTCCGGCCGCGGGTGACCGCGTACGGGCGCACCAGGTTGCCTCGCGGGTCCTGTGGCTGGCCCATCCGGTTCTCACCCCGTTCCGGCGGTACGGCGACTAATGACTGACTGCTTCACGCGCGGCGGGCGAGAGGGCCGCGCCGACCCGCTCGACCAGCAACGCCATCTCGTAGCCCACCTGGCCGACGTCGCAGCTGCGCGCGGCGAGGACGGACATCGCGGAGCCGTCGCTGATCGACATGAGGAAGAGGTATCCGCTCTCCATCTCGATGATCGTCTGCTGCACGGTGCCGGCATTGAACATGCGTGAGGCCCCGTCGGTCAGGCTGACCACACCGGACGTGATGGCGGCGAGTTGGTCGGCCCGATCGGCCGGCAGGTCGCGTGAGGCCGCCAGCAGCAGGCCGTCGGCGGACACCGCCACGACGTGGGCGATGCCGGCGACGCTGTTGGCGAAGTTGTTGAGCAGCCAGCCCATGTCCTGCATGGTGGGGGGCCTGGTCACTGTTCGGTCTCCTTAGCCTGGAAGGCGGCGGACTCGGCGGTGCCGTCCGTCCGCCCGCGTTGCACTCCCCGGTGGTAGGCGGACAGCAACCCGCGCACCTCGTCGGGGCTGCGGCGGTTCTGGGCCCTGGGGCCGGCCTGCACGCCGCCGGGCACGAGCTGTGCCTGCGGGACGCGCTTGGGGAGGCCGGATTTCGTGGTCCCGGCGTCGACCGGTTCAGCCGCCGCCATGGCCCGCTTCCATCCCTCGTCCGCCGCGGTCTTCCATCGGTCCTCCTCAGCGGGGCGCTGCCTCGGGACCGACGGTCCATTGTGCTCGGTACGCTTCTCGGCCGGCTTCTCGGGGGCCGGTGCCGGCTGGGGAGCTGCCGGCTTGGGGGCCGCCGGCTTGGGCACGGTCGGGGGTGCGGCCTGCGCCACGCTCTCGTTGGGCGGCGGGCGGAAGCCCGCCGTCGGCATCCCGAACTGCTCCTGGCTCGCGCCTTCGTGGTTGCGGAACCAGCTCTGCTGCATCTGCACGAAGATCGGGGCCTCGCTGCGGTCCTCGGCCGGCGGAGCGACGGGCTGCGCCGGCACCGGGGGCATCGCGGCGAGCGCCGCGCCCCAGCCGCCGGTCGGCGCCGGCGGGGAGGAGACCGGCGGTGAGGAGACCGGCGGCGCGGAGGAGACCGGCGGGACCGGGGAGACCGGGGGCGCCGAGGAGACGGTCGGGGTGAAGCCGTTCATCGTCGGCGCGCTCTGCGTCTGGGCGATCGTCTTGGACACCCGGGTGGGCAGCGGCGGGCGGTTCGGCGTGGGCCGGACGTCCGGGTCGCTCGGCGGGCGCTGCGACGGGAAGACCGGCAGCGACGGGTGGGCCGGGAGCTCGGCGACCGGCTCGGGCTCGGGCGTGATGGTCGGCAGCGTGGCCGTCGCGGCGCGGGAGGCCCAGCCGCCCATGGTGGGCGCGCTCAGCTCGGGCCGCGGGCCGCCGAACGTGTCGGTGCGCCGGGGCAGCACGACGATGCTGCTCGGCAGGGTGACCTGGGCGACCGTGCCGCCCTCGAGGTTGGCCCGCAGCTCCACCTTGATCCCGTAGCGGGAGGCGAGGCGGCTGACCACGGCCAGGCCCATCAGGCGGAACGCCGCGACGTCCACATCGGGCGGTTCGGCGAGCCGGCGGTTGAGCTGGTCCATCTGCTCCTCGGACATGCCGAGCCCGCGGTCCTCGACCTGGATGACCACGTAGTCGCGGATGCGGCGGCCGTCGGCGACCACGATGGTGGTCGGCGGCGAGAAGCGGGTGGCGTTGTCGAGCAGCTCGGCGACGAGCCGGACCACGTCGTTGACGGCGAGCGCCGCGATCGAGATGTCGGTGTCGACGGTGCCGAACTCGATGCGGTTGTAGAGCTCGACCTCGGACTGGGCGGCGCGCAGCGCGTCGACCAGCAGCGCGTCCTCGCGGCGCGGCGGGCTCGAGTCGGCACCCGCGAGCACCAGCAGGTTCTCGTCGTTGCGGCGCATCCGGGTGGCGAGGTGGTCGAGCTCGAAGAGCTGGGCGAGCCGCTTCGGGTCCTCCTCGTTGCGCTCGATCTGGTCGAGCTCGCCGATCATCCGGTCGACCAGCGACTGACTGCGCCGGGCCAGGTTGAGGAACATCGTCGAGACGCTGGTGCGCAGCGCCGCCTGCTCGGCCGCGATGCGGACCGCCTCGCGGTGCACCACGTTGAACGCCTGGGCGACCTGGCCGACCTCGTCGCGGTTGTCCAGCTTGATCGGGTCGCGCACCTGGCGGACGATGTCGTCGGCGCCGCCCTCGCCGAGGTTGCGGGCGTCGCGCAGCTTGGCGACGGCGTCCGGCAGGTCGCGGTTGGCCACCGCGAGGGCGCCCTCGCGCAGCCGGCGCAGCGACATGTTGAGCGACCGGGCCAGGATGACGGCGAGCGCGATCGCGACGATCAGCACGAGCACCACCAGCGCCGACTCGATCGCGGCCTGCCGCACGACGGCGTCGCGGTCGTCACCGGCGGCCGCCACGATCTTGCTCTCGAGCTGCTGCTCGGCCCAGCGCATCAGGTCGACGACCGCGCCGAACGCGTAGGTGATGTCGGTGGCCGGCACCGCCTCGCCGCGGCCCAGCCGGCCGGCCACGCCGTCGACCAGGTTGACCGCGTCGCCGCTGACGACCTTGTCGGCGAGGGCGCGCTGCTCGCCGCTCGCGACCAGCGAGAAGGTGGTGAGCGCCTCCTGCTGGCTGGTCTGCGTCGCGATGAACGCGGTGCGCTGCTCCTCGCTGAGGTCGTCGGAGACCTGGGCGGCGTAGGAGACCGCCTCCTGCTCGGCGGTGCCCGCCTTGGCGCGGGCGAAGGCGGAGAGCGCGCGCAGGCTGTCGGCGACCTCGCCGTCGCCCGCGACCTGGCTGACCGACTCGCCGTAGGCGACCAGGTCGGTGATGACGACGCCGTAGCGGGAGACCGCCTCGGCGACCGCGATGCCCTCGCGCTTGCTCACCGCGGTGCGGGTCGCGTCCATCGTGTTGAGGTGATCGTCGATCCGGGCCAGGCGGTCGCGCACGGCGCCCGGCGGATCGCCGACGCCGGCGCGGTGGCCGCGGTAGACGGCGATCTGCGCGTCGGTGTTGCGGACCGAGGCGTCGTACGCGTCGGGGCGCGCGCCGGCGGGCGCGGCCAGGAACGCCGCGGCGGCCATGCGCTCGGTGTGCAGCAGCTGCGTCAGCGCCGAGATGTCGGTGTCGAGCTTGGTGAGCTCCTCGACCTGGCCGGCCTCGGAGGCGCGCTGCCCGATGTCGATGAGCCGCGTGGTGGCCAGCACGACGACGGCGGCCAGGGGCACGAGCAGGATCAACGCCAGCTTCGCCCGGATGCGGGCGTCACGCAGCCGGGGGAAGACACCACGGCGTGCCACCTGGGTCGAAGATCCGGTGCTCACGACTTCTCCTCCGTGGTCATCCCCGTGTCTCTTCGCCCGCCTGAGCGCTGCGGCCCGGGAATTTCATCAGAACGGACATCTGTTTGGGAAGCCCGGAAACTCCCCGAAACGAACGCGGAGTCCGACTGTTCATTGCACTGTCAGTTCCACATTCGACATTCGCGGCTCGTTGACGTGCTCGAATATCCCGACCGCGACAATCCGTGATTACTCGGTCACGATCAAATCCCAAGATTCCAACCAATATATGAGACAAGCGTCTCGCTCCATCGATGGACCTCTGCTTGACCAGGGGCCCTCACGTTGGCAAGGTTTGGCGCGTTCGAACGGACAACTTGTCCGTATCGCCTTTCTAGGAGGCAACCGCAGTGCGGCTCCCCCGCATCACCGCGGCAACCACCGTGGCATCGATGCTCCTCGTCGCCGGTGCGGCCGGCTGCTCCTCGGACGACGACCAGCCGGCAGCGTCCGAGGTCGTCACCATCGCCGCCGACCTCAACAACTCGTCGGCGGTCGACACGGCGTACGCGCGCGCCCTCCAGCTGCGGATCGAGCAGATCAACGCCTCGGGCCAGCTCGGCGATCGGCAGCTCAAGCTGACCACCCAGGACAACCGGAACGACCCGACGTCCTCGCTGCGCAACATCAGCGCCTTCGCGGACGACAAGTCGGTCGCCGCGATCATCACCGGCGCCTGCGACCAGTGCGCCGTCGGCGCGGCCAAGACGATCAACGACAAGAAGGTGCCGGTCATCTCGCTGGGCGCCGCCGAAGAGGTCGCCACCCCGGTCGCGAACCGCCGCTACATGTTCAAGATCGGCCCGAACCCCGCGGACAACGCCGCCGCGATGGTGACCGAGCTGACCAAGGCGAAGACCAAGAACATCGCGGTGCTGTACGCCGACGACCTGTACGGCCGCGGCGCGCTCGGTGCGCTCACCGACAAGCTGCGCGGCACCGGCATCAGCCGCCAGGCCGCCCGCGCGGTCAAGCCCACCGCCACCGACATCACCCAGGCGATCGGCACCCTCGCCGACGGCAACCCGAGCGCGATCGTCGTGCTGACCGCGCCCGACCAGGCCCAGCTCGCCGCGATCGGCGTGCAGCAGGTCGGCTACAAGGGCCGGGTCTACTTCGACGCCGCGGCGGCGAGCGACCTGTTCCTCCCGCCGGCCTCGGCCGCCGCCACCAACAACGTGCGGATGGTCTTCACCCAGATCCTGGCGATCGACGACGTCATCGCGACCACCCCGGCGAAGTCCTCGCGCAAGCAGTGGTTCCGCGACTACACGTCCCGCTACGGCAGCTACTCCGGCGTGGCCTCGTTCGCCGCCGACGCCGCCGACCTGATCGCCGACGCCGTGGCCCGGGTCGGCACCGACCGCGACGGCATCCGCGACATCCTCGAGACCTCGCAGGTCGACGGCCTCTCCGGCCCGATCCGCCTCACCCCGGACAACCACTCCGGCCTGATGCCGCAGGCGCTCACCGTGCTGGTGGCGCGCGCCGGCCGCTGGCGGCTGGCGTCGTGATCCGGATAGAGGGCGTCTCGCGCACCTTCACGGGCCGCTCCGGCACGGTCGAGGCGCTGCGCGACGTGAGCCTCGAGGTGGCCGACGGCGAGTTCGTGGCGGTGGTCGGCCGCTCCGGCTGCGGCAAGTCGACGCTGCTGCGGCTGATCGCCGGCCTGCTCCCGCCGACCGGCGGCCACATCGAGGTCTCCGGCGACCGCGTGGTCAAGCCGCGCCGCGACGTGGCGATGATGTTCCAGCGCCCGGCCCTGCTGCCGTGGCGATCGGTGCTCGACAACGTGCTGCTGCCGGTGCAGATCTTCGGCTGGCGCAAGGCCGAGTACCGCGACCGGGCGCACGACCTGCTGACGCTGACCGGCCTGGCCGGTTTCGAGAAGAGGCTGCCGCACGAGCTGTCGGGCGGCATGCAGCAGCGGGTGGCGCTGTGCCGCGCGCTGATCGGCCGGCCCCGCGTGATGCTGATGGACGAGCCGTTCTCGGCGCTCGACCCGCTGATCCGCGAGGAGCTGTCGGTCGAGCTCCAGCGCATCCACATGGAGCAGGAAGCGACCACCGTCTTCGTCACCCATTCGATCGACGAGGCGGTGCTGCTCGCCGACCGCGTGGTGGTGCTGAGCCCGCGGCCGGGCCGGGTCCGCGAGATCCTCGAGGTGCGCATCCCGCGGCCCCGCACGCTGGGCCGCACCGCCCATCTCGACGAGGTGGCCCGGTGCAGCGCCCAGCTCCATGATCTCTTGATGGCGTGAGCGGATCACGCTGCGTACATGGGTCCCCCTAAGCGGGATTTTGGACTGTCTTAAGAATCGGACGTCCCTGTGGCGTTCACGGGAGGGGATTCCGTAACGTGCCGGGCATGACTTTCCGCACCTGGGCGAAGTTGTTGGGTGCCACGTTCGGCGTTGCCGCGCTGGGCGGGGCCAGTCAGCTGGGGCTGGCCTACGGGCTGGGCGTGCTGCGCTTCACCCGCACCGTGGAGGTCACCGCGCGTGACGAGTGGATCGCCCAGCTGGCCTGGGTGGCCTGGTTCGCGATGACCGCCGCCGCGATCGGCGCCGCCGTCGGCCGCAGCCAGCTGCCCAAGCGCGCCCCGGCCGGCGCCCGCTTCGTCCCCGCGGTGGTCGCCGGCTTCGGTGCGGCCGCGATCCTCCCGCTCACCATGCAGCCGGCCCGCGGCCTGGTGGTCCCCGGCGTCGACCCGGTCTTCGTGGTGGGCGCGTGCGCCGCGCTCGGTGCCGCGGTCGGCATCTTCGCGGCGTACGCCGTCCTGCTCAGCGCCGTCGCCCGCTGGAGCGTCCTCACCCTGACCGTGGCCACGTGGCTCGTCGCGCTCGCCTCGGTGGCGCCGTCCCTGCGCCAGGGTCAGGAGCTTCCCTCGGCACGCCTCGGCGTGCTCGACCTGAGCGTCCTGCCCGACAAGGTGACCGACCAGGCCGCGCTCTTCACGATGCCGGCGCTCGCGCTGCTCTGCGGGCTGACCATCGGGCTGATCGCGCGCGGCCGCGGCCTGTCGACGCCGGCCATCGCGCTGGCCGGCCTGCCCGGCCCGGCGCTGCTCACGATCGCCTACCTGATCGCCGGCCCCGGCGCGGGCGCCGACCGCTACCAGGAGGTGCCCTACTGGGCGGCGATGACCGCCGCGGGCGCCGGGGTGTTCGGCTCCGTGCTGGCCGCGGTGCTCCGGCGCGGCCCGGCCGGCGCTCCCGGCGACGGCTCGCCGACGGCCGCACGCCCGCCGCTGCCCCGCCGCGACGCGCAGCCCGATTCGGCGATCGCCCAGGCCGCCGGCGGCCCGGCTCCCTCCGGCCCGGCGGGTGGTCCGCCGCCCGGCGCCGGAGCCGCCCAGGCGATCACCGGCCGCGCCAGCGTCGCGGCCCGCGCCGCGGCGGCCGCCCAGCGCCCCGAGCACGAGCTGCGCCCGTCGGACACCGGCGTGCTGCCGTCGCCCTCGTTCGACGGCTTCACCCCGCAGCAGGGCCGCCAGCAGCAACAGCAGCAGCAGGGCAAGGGCGGCGAGCTGACCGACTGGGTCAGCGGCCTGGGGCGGTAAAGCATAGACGAACGTCAATGGAATGATCCGCCAGGGAGGTACCGCGCGGCCTCCCCCGGGCCCCACGATGTCAGGCAATCGGGTCACCCACGACCCGCGACGGCATCGGAGTCCGATCATGACCTTTGACCGCCTCCGCCGGTTCCTCGCCGGCATCGCGATGGTGTTCGCCCTCTCCGGCACCGCCCTGGTGGCGCCGGCCGTGGTGGCACCCACGGCCACCGACGCGGCGCAGGCCGCCGTCTACAACAGCTGCACGATCTCGCGCTGCTCCGCGGCCCGCACCGCCCGCACCGGCTGGTCGTCACTCGGCTGGCCGACCGGCAGCGGCTGGTACTCGTGGCCGTACGGCCAGTACAACTACACCGGCGGCACCTTCCAGAATCGCGAGCAGCAGCTGCCCCTGAACGCCACCTACAGCGAGTACGACGTCTATCCCCGAGCCCGCGGCGCGGCCCGGGACGCGTACCGCATCGTGGTCAACCGGTCCACAAGGGAGACCTGGTTCACGCCGGACCACTACGTGACGTTCTACAAACTCTGAGACATCGGGCACGCTAGCTTTTTCGGCGCGGGACCGGTTATGGTCCGAACACAACCCACGGGAGTCCGGTGCACCGGGCTGAGAGGGGGGCTGACGCGGCCCCCGACCGTCGAACCTGATCCGGATCATGCCGGCGCAGGGAGGAGCGTTCGTTGTTTCCTCGTTTGCACATCGTCACCGACTCGCTCGACGTCGTGCGAGGGGCGGTCGGCCACGGGCCGGTCGCGATCCAGGTGCGTGTCAAGACCTCCGATCGTGCGGCGTACGAGCTGACCGTCGCCGCGCTCGACGTGTGCCGCGCCGCCGGCGACGCGCTCTGCCTGGTGGACGACCGGGTGGGCGTGGCGCTGGCGGCCGGCGCGGACGGCGTGCACGTGGGCGCCGAGGACCTGCCCGTCTCCGCCGTACGGCGGGTCCTCGGTCCCGAGGCGATCGTCGGGGCGACCTGCCGCACGCCCGAGACCGCGGTCGCGGCGGTGCGGGACGGCGCCTCGTACCTCGGCACGGGCCCGGCGTTCGCCACCACCAGCAAGATCGGGCTGCCCAGCCCCATCGGGCCGGAGGGCATCGCGGCCGTGGTCGCCGCCGTGCCGGGCACGCCGGTCGTCGCCATCGGCGGGATCACCGCCGATCGGGTCGGGCTGCTGCGGTCGTACGGCGTCGCCGCGATCTCCGCGATCGCGGCGAACCCGGCCGGCGCCGCGAAGGCGTTCCTCGCGGCCCTGGACGAACGGGGCGAGGCATGAGCGAGATCGTGGTCGTCGGCGGCGGCATCATCGGGCTGTCGATCGCCTGGCGGCTCACCGAGCACGGCAAGGACGTCACCGTCCTCGACGGCGGCGACGAGGGCGCCTGGCAGGTCGCGGCGGGCATGCTCGCCCCCGGCGGCGAGTCCGTCTTCGAGGCTCCGGCGCTGGTGCGGCTCATGGAGCGGTCCGCCGACCTGTGGCCCGGCTTCGCGGCCGGGCTCGGCGTCGACGTGGGCTACGACGACACCGGCACGCTGAGCCTCGCAATGACCGCCGACGACGTGGCCGAGGCCGCCCGGCTCTGGACCAAGCAACAGCTTCCGTTGCTGCGCCCGAGCGAGCTGCGCGAGCTGGAGCCGGCCCTCTCCCCCCGGGTACGCATCGGCGTGCACTCGCCCCGCGAGCGCCAGGTCGACCCGCGCCGGGTGGTCGCCGCGCTGCGCGAGAGGCTCGGCGACCGGATCGTGCCGAAGCGGGTCGACGCCCTGTCCGACGTGGACGCGTCGACGATCGTGGTGGCCGCCGGCTGCGGCACCGCCAAGCTCACCGGCCTGCCGGTGCGCCCGGTGAAGGGCCAGGTGCTCCGGCTACGCGGCGAACCCGGGCTGCTGCGCCACGTGCTCGACGCGACGGTCGACGGCCGGTCGGTCTACGTGGTGCCGCGTCACGACGGCGAGATCGTCGTCGGTGCCACCCAGGAGGAGCGCACCGACCGCCAGGTCACCGCGGGCGGCGTCTACGAGCTGCTGCGCGCCGCGATCGAGCTGGTGCCCGGCCTCGCCGAGCTGGAGCTGACCGAGACGACCGTCGGGCACCGCCCCGGCACCCCCGACAACGCGCCCCTGATCGGGCAGCTCGAGCCGGGCGTCCTGGTGGCCGCCGGCCATCACCGCAACGGCATCCTGCTCGCCCCGGTGACCGCCGAGCTCATCGCCGGCCTCGTGCTGGGCGAGCAGGGAGATCCCGACTTCGACCCGAGGAGGTTCTGATGCGGCTGACCGTGAACGGGCGCAGCCTCGACACCGAGACGCAACTGTCGGTGCAGGCCCTGGTCGAGACGCTCACCGAGGCGCGGCGCGGCGTCGCGGTGGCGGTGAACGGCGAGGTCGTGCCCCGCTCGGCGTGGGCCGCCGTGCCGCTGGCCGAAGGCGACGCGGTCGAGGTGCTGACCGCGGCGCAGGGAGGCTGACATGCTCTTCGACAAGTCACGGCTGATCCTCGGCACGGGCGGCGCCAACAGCCTCGCGGCCCTCGAGGAGGCGATCGTCGCCGCCGAGACCGATCTGGTCACCGTCGCCCTGCGCCGCGTCGACGCGGCCGGCCCCGGGCTGCTGCCGATGCTCGACCGCCTGGGCGTGCGGGTGCTGCCGAACACGGCCGGCTGCTACACGGCCGGCGACGCGGTGAAGACGGCGCACATGGCCCGCGAGGCCTTCGAGACCGACCTGATCAAGCTGGAGGTCATCGGCGACGACCGCACGCTGCTCCCCGACGGGGTGGAGCTGCTGCGGGCCGCCGAGACGCTGGTCGCCGACGGGTTCACCGTGCTGCCGTACACCAGCGACGACCCGATCCTCGCCCGCCGCCTCGCCGACGTGGGCTGCGCCGCGGTGATGCCGGCCGGCTCGCCCATCGGCTCCGGGCTGGGCATCTCGAACCCGCACCACATCCGGCTGATCCGGCAGAGCGTCGACATCCCGGTCGTCCTCGACGCGGGCATCGGCACGGCCTCCGACGCGGCCCTCGCCATGGAGCTCGGCTGCGACGCCGTGCTGATCGCCAGCGCCATCACCCGCTCCGACGACCCGGCCGCGATGGCCGCCGCGATGCGCCACGCGGTGCTGGCGGGCCGGCTCGCCTACACCGCGGGCCGCATCCCGCGCCGCTTCCACGCGCTGGCGTCCACTTCGGACGACGGGCTCGCGCAGTGGTGACCCCCGCCGGGCTCGTCGTGCTCACCGACCGCCGATCCGCCGACGCGCCGTTGACCGAGGTGGTCCGGGCGGCGGTCCGCGGCGGCGCGGCCTGGGTCGTTCTCCGCGAGCGAGACCTGCCGTACGAGGAAAGAGCGGCCCTCGCGGCCCGGCTGCGCGACCTGGTGCCGCCCGGCCGCCTGATCGTCGCCGGCCCCGATCCGCTCGGCGGGGACGCGGTGCACCTGGCCGAGGCCGACCCGCTGCCGGACGGCGGCGTGGAGCTGATCGGGCGCTCCGCCCACTCGGCGCCGGCACTGTCCACTGAGCACTATGTGACGCTCTCGCCGATCTACCCGACGGCGACGAAGCCCGGGTACGGGCCGGCGCTGGGGCCGGCGAAGGCGGCGGCTCTCGCCGGGGAGGTGCCGTGGCTGGCGCTGGGCGGGATCGACTCGCCGGAGCGGGCGGCGGACTGCGCGCGAGTGGGCGCTCACGGGATCGCCGTGATGGGAGCCGTCATGCGGTCGGGCGACCCGGAACGGACGGCCGCCGAGCTGGCCGCCGCGTTCGCCGCCCCCCAAGATCACCCCCACCCCCACAGGGCCCGCCCTCCCAAGGGGGAGCCCCCATCGGTCAGTCTCCCCGATTTCGGCGATCTTCGCGGAGCCCCCTGTGGACAACCGCGCACTGTGGACAACGCGGCCCCGACAAGCGACCGGCCGACCAGGCCACCCGAGGCGCCCATGCCAACCGGCGCAACCACGCCAACCGGCGCGACCCGGCCAACCGGCGCAACCATGCCAACCGGGACGGCCCCCCGATGACAACTCCCCCCGTGCTTCTCACCATCGCCGGCTCCGACTCAGGCGGCGGCGCCGGCATCCAAGCCGACCTCAAGACCTTCGCCGCCCTGGGCGCCTACGGCACCTCGGTAATCACCGCCGTGACCGCCCAGAACACCTTGGGCGTCACCGCCATCCACCCCATCCCCGTCGACATCGTCGCCGCCCAGCTCGACGCGGTGCTGGCCGACTTCCCGGTGGCCGCCGTCAAGGTCGGCATGATCGGTGACCCCGCCGTGGCCGACCTGATCGTCCGGAACGCCCACCGCCTGCCCCATCTCGTCGTCGACCCGGTGCTGGTCGCCACCTCGGGCGCCCGCCTCGCCGACACCGCGGCCGTCGCGCCGCTGGTCTCGTACGACTGCGTCCTGACCCCGAACCGTGAGGAGGCCGCCGCCCTGACCGGTGGCACCGTCGACTCGGTCGAGGACATGGTCGCCGCGGCGGAGGCTTTGGCGAAGCGCGGGGCGCGCGCGGTGGTGGTGACCGGCAGCGAGATGGCGACCGACGTGCTGTGGCATGACGGCACCGCCGAGTTGCTGCCGGGCGAGCCGGTGCCGACGCGCAACAACCACGGTTCGGGCTGCACCTTCTCGTCGGCCGTCGCGGTGCGCCTTGCCGCGGGCGATCCGGTGCCGGTCGCGGTGCGGGAGGCCAAGAGGTATGTGGCCGCCGCGCTCGCCGGTGGCCGGGACTGGCATCTGGGGGCCGGGCCGGGCCCGCTGCACCACTTCATCTGAGCTCCGGCGGCGCCGGCGCGGGGTTCCGCGCTGCCGCTCACCGCCGGTTTTATACCGATTGGGGAGGAAAAGCATGAGGCGCAAGGTGTACGTCGAGGGACCGCGGCCGGACATGCGCGTGCCGTTCTCGGAGGTCGTGCTGAGCGACGGGAACGACCCCGTGCGGCTGTACGACACCTCGGGGCCGGGCAGCGATCCGGCGGTGGGACTGCCGCCGTTGCGCAAACCGTGGGGCACCCGCAAGACGCAGCTCGCCGCGGCCCGGGCCGGCGAGACGACGCCCGAGATGGAGTTCGTGGCGATCCGCGAGAACGTGCCGGTCGAGCTGGTCCGCTCGGAGATCGCCGCGGGGCGCGCGGTGCTGCCGGTGAACGTCAACCACCCCGAGTCCGAGCCAATGATCATCGGGTCGCGCTTCCTCGTGAAGGTCAACGCCAACATCGGCACCTCGGCGGTCACCTCGTCGATCGCCGAGGAGGTCGAGAAGATGACGTGGGCGACCCGCTGGGGCGCCGACACGGTGATGGACCTGTCCACCGGACCGCGCATCCACGAGACCCGCGAGGCGATCATGCGCAACTCGCCGGTGCCGATCGGGACCGTGCCGATCTACCAGGCGCTCGAAAAGGTCAAGGGCGACCCGGTCAAGCTGACCTGGGAGCTGTTCCGCGACACCATCATCGAGCAGGCCGAGCAGGGCGTCGACTACATGACGATCCACGCCGGCGTCCTGCTGCCGCACGTGCCCCTGGCCGCCGACCGGGTCACCGGCATCGTGTCGCGCGGTGGCTCGATCATGGCCGCCTGGTGCCTGGCGCACCACGAGGAGAACTTCCTCTACACCCACTACGACGAGCTTTGCGAGATCTTCGCGCGGTACGACATCACGTTCTCCCTCGGCGACGGCCTGCGCCCCGGCTCGATCGCCGACGCCAACGACGAGGCCCAGTTCGCCGAGCTGCGCACGCTGGGCGAGCTGACCCACCGCGCCTGGGAGTACGACGTGCAGGTCATGGTCGAGGGCCCCGGTCACGTGCCCATGCACAAGATCAAGGAGAACGTCGACCTCCAGGTGGAGCTCTGCGGCGGCGCGCCGTTCTACACCCTCGGCCCGCTCGCCACCGACATCGCGCCCGCGTACGACCACATCACCTCGGCGATCGGGGCCGCGATGATCGGCATGTACGGCACCGCGATGCTCTGCTACGTCACGCCCAAGGAGCACCTGGGCCTGCCCGACAAGGACGACGTGAAGGCCGGCATGATCGCCTACAAGATCGCCGCGCACTCCGCCGACCTGGCCAAGGGCCACCCCGGCGCCCAGGCCTGGGATAACGCCCTGTCCAAGGCCCGCTTCGAGTTCCGCTGGGAGGACCAGTTCGAGCTGGCCCTCGACCCCGAGACGGCCCGCGCCTACCACGACGAGACGATGCCCGCCCCCGCCGCCAAGACCGCGCACTTCTGCTCGATGTGCGGCCCGAAGTTCTGCTCCATGAAGATCAGCCACGAGCTGAAGGCCAAGGGCATGGCCCAGAAGTCCGAGGAGTTCGTCGAGGGCGGCAGCAAGGTCTACGTCCCGCTGACGACCCGCTGACAACTCTCGTGTCGCCTGCCGGCCAGCACGCTGGCCGGCAGGACGCCGACCACCACAAGGCAACGCCTAACGCACGTCCCAGACCGGCTCGGGGGTCTCGACGACCTCGCCGTCGCCCTGGAAGAGGACGAAGCGGTCGAAGGAACGGGTGAACCAGCGGTCGTGCGTCACCGCGATCACCGTGCCCTCGAACTGGCGCAGTCCTTCTTCCAGGGCCTCGGCCGAGGCCAGGTCGAGGTTGTCCGTCGGCTCGTCGAGCAGCAGCACCGTGGCGCCCGAGAGCTCCAGCAGCAGCACCAGGAAGCGGGCCTGCTGGCCGCCGGAGAGGGTGCCGAAGCGCTGGTCGCCCTGTCCGGCCAGCTCGTAGCGGTTGAGGGCCTTCATCGCGCCCGCCCGGTCCATGCCGGAGCGGTGGTCGTCGCCCCGCCAGAGGATCTCGACCAGGGTGCGCTCGAGCAGCTCGGGACGGTCGTGGGTCTGCGAGAAGTGGCCGGGCCGCACGCGCGCGCCGAGGCGGGCCACGCCGTTGTGGGCGACGTGGGCCAGCGGCGCGCCGTCGACCGGCTTGTTCTCCGCCTCGGGGTCGGTGCCGCCCGCGGCCAGCAGCCGCAGGAAGTGGGACTTGCCGGTGCCGTTCGCGCCGAGCACCGCGACGCGGTCGCCGTACCAGATCTCCAGGTCGAACGGGAACGTCAGGTCCTCGAGCTCCAGCTCCGAGCAGATCACCGCGCGTTTCGCCGTGCGGCCGCCGCGCAGGTTCATGCGCAGCGACTGGTCCTTGGGCGGCAGCGGTGGCGGGCCGGCCTCCTCGAACTTGCGCAGCTTGGTCTGGGCCGACTGGTAGCGCGACGCCATGTCGGAGTTGTAGGCCGCCTTCTGCTTGTACATCAGCATCTGCTCGCGCAGCTTCTGATGCTCCTCGTCCCAGCGCCGGCGATTTTCCTCCAGCTTCTCGTGGCGGTGCACGCGGGCCTCGTGCCACGACGCGAAGCCGCCCGGATGGATCCAGGCGCCGCCGCCCTCGACCGCGACCACCCGGTCGGCCGTCTGGGCCAGCAGCTCGCGGTCGTGCGAGACGTAGAGGACCGACTTGGGCGACTCGCGCAGCCGCGTCTCGAGCCAGCGCTTGCCCGGCACGTCGAGGAAGTTGTCGGGCTCGTCGAGCAGCAGCACCTCGTCGTCGCCGCGCAGCAGCAGGTCGAGGGCGAACCTCTTCTGCTGGCCGCCGCTGAGTGTCCGCACCGGACGGTGGCGCACCTCGTCCCAGGGCTTGCCGAGGATCGCGACCGCCACGGTGTCGAAGAGCACCTCGGCGTCGTAGCCTCCGCTCTCACCCCAATGGGCCAGGGCGTTGGCGTACGCGATCTGACTGCGCTCGCCGTCGTCGAGCGCCGCCGCGGCCCGCTCGAGCCGCTCCCCTGCCTCGCGCAGCGCGGGCTTGACCAGCGACAGGGCGAGGTCGGCAAGCGTACGGTCGTCGCCGATCATGCCGATGAACTGGCGCATGACGCCGAGCCCGCCGGAGCGCGCGATGCTGCCCTCCTGCAGGGGCAGGTCGCCGGCGACCATGCGCAGCAGCGTCGTCTTGCCCGCGCCGTTCGGGCCGACCAGCGCGACCTTGGTGCCCTCGCCGACCCGGAACGAGACGTCGGCGAAGAGCCGGCGCCCGTCGGGCAGCACGAATCCGGCTCCGGCGACATCCACGTACCCCATGGCGGTCATCCTCCCGGCTCGGTGCCGAGAAGTCAGCCGGATTTTCGCACCACGCGCAGCACGCGGAAGCCCTTCTTGCTGGCGACCCGCTCGACCTCCCAGCCGCCGGCCTCGAGCCAGGCGTGCAGCGAGTCACCGCCGAGATGGCGGTTGATGACCAGCCACGCGACCCCGCCGGGGGCGAGCCGCGGCAGCCAGCGCTCCATGATCGCGTGCAGCTCGGCCTTGCCCACGTGGGTCGGCGGGTTGCTCCAGATCTGGTCGAAGGTCACGTCCGGGTCCACCTCGTCGGGCGCGGAGACCTGGACCCTCAGCCCGAGCGAGGCGGCGTTCTCCTCGGTGAGCTGCCGGGCCCGGGAGTTGACGTCGACGGCGTGCACCACCGCGCCGGGCGCCGAGCGGGCCAGCACGCAGGCGATCGGCCCGTAACCACAGCCCAGGTCGAGCAAGACGCCGGCCGTCGTGGGCAGATCGGCCTTGGCCAGCAGGACGGCGGTGCCGGGGTCGAGCCGCCCCGAGGAGAACACGCCGGCCGCGGTGGCGAGCTTGTAGTCCCGGCCCGCCACGCTGAACTCGATCTCCCGGCGCTCGTCGGGTGTGCTCGGCTCGGCGCTGAAGTAATGGTCGGTGGTCACCAGGCAAGTCTGCCGCTGCGCGGCGCGCCGCGAACCTCCGGGGTGCCGCACAAACTGTGCGTTCATTGATCACCGTCCGCTCCTAGCGTGGCCCGCATGCGGTACGGCACCCCTTTCCGACCGGCCCACCGCGCGACCGCCGACGGCGGCCTGGTTCTGCTCGTCCGCGGCGTCGGATCCGCCGGCCACCGCCGGCCGGCTCAGCCGCGGGCCCGGCGCCGCGCCCGTGTGGAGCCGCTGCGCCCGTTCCAGCTCCTCACCCGCGGCCTGGCCGGGCTGATCCTGCTGGCGCTCGCCGGCATGTTCGCCTTCCTGGTGCTCGCCGACCGGTTCCAGGAGCGCGCGCCGGCGACCGCCCTTCCCGCCGGCGACGGGCTCGCCACGCGCTCGCTCAGCCTCGGCGATGTCTTCCCGGACCAGGAGGTCCTGCGACCGGCGGGGGCGGCCGGGCCGTACGCGATCGATCTGCGGCACATGAGCGGCGACTGCGCGGAGGCGACCATCGGCGGCCTCGGCCCGGTGCTCGAGCGGCACGGCTGCACCGAGGTGGTGCGCGCCGGCCTGCTCGCGCCGTACGGCGGCTATCGGGTCACGGCGGGCGCGTTCACGCTGGCCGACCCGGCAGCCGCCGCCGAGGTGGCGGATCTGGTGCGCGGCGTGGTCGAGGGCGACGACGGCGGCTTCGCCACGCTGCCCGCGAGCGAGGCCGGCGCGACCGCTCCGCAGGTGGGCTGGCAGGCCGGCGGCCACTACCTGCTCTACTGTGTGATCACCCGCGCCGACGGCCAGCTGGTGCCGAACGACGACCCGACCGCCCGGCGCATCACCGCCGAGATCGTCGACACCCACCTGGCCGGCGCGCTGGTCACGCCCGCATCCGCCGGGTAGCTTCCGCGCGCACCGCGTAGTCGGCCTCGTCCGGGTAGCCCACCTCGACCAGCGTCAGCCCGTGCGCGGGCGCCACGGTGACCTCGCTGGAGCGTTCCGTGCGGGTGAGCAGCGTCGCCGGCCATCCCGGGTCGCGGCGGCCGTCGCCGACGGTGAGCAACGCGCCGACGAGGCTGCGGACCATCGACTGGCAGAACGCGTCGGCCTGCACGGTGGCCACGCAGACGCCGTCGGGGTCGCGCCGCCAGTCGAGCCGGGTGATCGCCCGGATCGTCGTGGCGTGCTCCTTGCGCTTGCAGTAGGCGGCGTAGTCGTGCTCGCCGGTGAGCCACTGCGAGGCCGCGTTGAGCCGGTCGAGGTCGAGCGGCCGCACCCAGCCGAGGGTGTCGTGCCGGCGCAGCGGCTCCGGCCCCCACACGGTGTCCGCGACCCGGTATTCGTACCGGCGGAAGGTGGCGGAGAACCGCGCGTCGAAGGTCGGCGGGACCGGCCGCACCGCCCGCACCCGCGCGTCCGGCGGCATGAGCGCCGCCAGCCGTCGCAGCAGCGTGGCCTCCAACTGCTCCCAGGCGGGGACGGGCAGGTCGATGTGGCAGACCTGGCCGGAGGCGTGCACCCCTGCGTCCGTCCGCCCCGCGACGGTCAGCCCGAGCGGCACGTCACCGACCAGCCGACCGAACGCCTCGGCGAGCACGCCGGCGACCGTGCGGCGGCCGGGTTGCGCGGCCCAGCCGGAGAACTCGGCGCCGTCGTACGACACGTCCAGCCGCAGCCGGATCTGTTCCATCTGTCCCCCACATAAGCAAAGACCCGGCGCTCCCGCAGGGGGAGCGCCGGGTCTTTCGCGTTACGTCACGCCTTGGTGTCGTCGCCCTCGGCCTGGTCGCCCGGGCCCTCGGCGCCCTTGTCACCGGACGCGTTGACCGGAGCCTCGGCGTCCTGGTCGGCGTCGGTGTCGGCCTTCGCGGCGGGGGCGGAGGCGGGAGCCTCGTCCTCGCGGGCGAGAGCCTCGACCTTGTCCTGCTGCGCGGCGGCCTTGCGGGCGGCCTTCTTGGCCGGCGCGGTGGTCGCCGCCACCTGGAGCTCCTCGACCAGCTCGATGACGGCCATCGGAGCGGCGTCACCCTTGCGCGGGCCGGTCTTGGTGATCCGGGTGTAGCCACCCGGCCGGTTGCCGTAGCGCGGCGCGATCTGCTCGAACAGGGCGTACACGACGTCCTTGTCCTTCACCGTGGCCAGCACCCGGCGACGGTTGTGCAGGTCGCCGCGCTTGGCCTTGGTGATGAGCTGCTCAGCCAGGGGGCGCAGCCGGCGGGCCTTGGCCTCGGTGGTCTTGATCTTCCCGTGCCGGAAAAGCTCGGTGGCCAGGTTGGCCAGGATGAGCTTCTCGTGCGCCGGGCTGCCGCCGAGGCGGGCTCCCTTGGTGGGCGTGGGCATTCCTACTGCTCCTTTAGATGGCCGAGCTCAGTTGCTCAGAGCTGCTCGGTCTCGCGGTAATCGTCGGTGTCGTAGTCCACGTCGCCGAACGAGTCCACGACGTGAGCGGGGTCGAAGGACGGCGCGCTGTCCTTGAGGCCCAGGCCCATTCCGGCGAGCTTCATCTTGACCTCGTCGATCGACTTCTGACCGAAATTCCTTATATCCAGAAGGTCGGCCTCCGTCCGCCCGATCAGCTCCCCGACGGAGTTGATGCCCTCGCGCTTGAGGCAGTTGTACGACCGGACGGTGAGGTCCAGCTCCTCGATCGGCAGGGCCAGGTCGGCAGCGAGCTGCGCGTCCTGCGGCGACGGGCCGATGTCGATGCCCTCGGCGGTCTCGTCCAGCTCGCGGCAGAGACCGAACAGCTCGACCAGGGTCGAACCGGCGGACGCCAGCGCGGTGCGGGGCGAGATGGAGGCCTTCGACTCGACGTCGATGATGAGGCGGTCGAAGTCGGTGCGCTGCTCGACACGGGTCGCCTCGACGCGGTAGGTCACCTTCATGACCGGCGAGTAGATCGAGTCGACCGGGATGCGGCCGATCTCGGCGCCGGCGCTCTTGTTCTGCGCCGCCGTGACGTAGCCACGGCCCCGCTCGACGGTGAGCTCCATGTCGAGCCGGCCCTTGCTGTTGAGCGTGGCCAGCTTGAGGTCGGGGTTGTGCACGGACACGCCGGCCGGGGGCTGGATGTCACCGGCGGTGACGTCGCCCGGGCCCTGCTTGCGCAGGTACATGCTGACCGGCTCGTCGTGCTCGGAGCTGACGGTGAGCTCCTTGACGTTCATGACCAGCTCGACCACGTCCTCCTTGACACCGGGGATCGTGGTGAACTCGTGCAGGACGCCGTCGATCTTGATGCTGGTGACCGCCGCGCCGGGGATCGACGACAGCAGGGTACGCCGCAGCGAGTTGCCGAGGGTGTACCCGAAACCGGGCTCCAGCGGCTCGATGGTGAACCGGGAGCGGGTCTCGCTGATCGACTCCTCGGAGAGGGTCGGGCGCTGGCTGATGAGCACGCTGCTTCTTCTTTCTGTCGGGCCACCCACTATTTGATGGCCTTCGGTAGTGCACCGGGGGCGCCGAGCGGCGCCCCCGGCAGAGCGCTACTTGGAGTAGAGCTCGACGATCAGCTGCTCCTGGACCTGGGTGTCGATGACCGACCGGGCCGGGAGCGAGTGCACGAGGATCTTCATCTCGCTGGGGATGGGCTCGAGCCACGCGGGCACCGGCCGGGAACCGGCCTGCGCCTGGGCGACGACGAAGGGGGTCATCTCCTTCGACTTCTCCCGGACCGTGACGATGTCCTTCTCCTTGACGCGGTACGACGGGATGTCGACCTTCACGCCGTTGACCAGGAAGTGGCCGTGCTTGACCAGCTGCCGGGCCATGTCGCGGGACTGGGCGTAGCCGGCCCGGTAGACGACGTTGTCGAGGCGGGACTCGAGGATCTGCAGGAGGACCTCACCGGTCTTGCCCTGCTTGTTGACAGCCTCCTCGTAGTAACCGCGGAACTGCTTCTCGAGCACGCCGTACGCGCGGCGGGCCTTCTGCTTCTCGCGGTGCTGCAGGAGGTACTCGGTCTCCTTGGTCCGGCCGCGGCCGTGCTGGCCGGGCGGGAAGGGACGCGACTCGAACGGGCACTTCGGCCCGTCGCACTTGCTGCCCTTGAGGAACAGCTTCATCTTTTCGCGGCGGCAGCGCTTGCAGTCCGCACCTGTATAACGAGCCATGTCGATACTCCCCTCAGACCCGGCGACGCTTCGGCGGGCGGCAGCCGTTGTGCGGCTGCGGCGTGACGTCGGAGATCTGGCCGACCTCGAGACCAGCGGCCTGCAGCGAACGGATCGCGGTCTCGCGGCCGGAGCCGGGACCCTTGACGAACACGTCCACCTTGCGCATGCCGTGCTCCATCGCGCGGCGAGCGGCGGCCTCGGCGGCCAGCTGCGCGGCGAACGGGGTCGACTTGCGGGAGCCCTTGAAGCCCACCTGGCCGGAGGAGGCCCAGGAGATCACAGCACCGGTCGGGTCGGTGATCGACACGATGGTGTTGTTGAAGGTGCTCTTGATGTGCGCCTGCCCGTGGGCGACGTTCTTGCGTTCCTTGCGCCGGACCTTCTTTACAGCGGCCCCAGCGCGTGCCTTCGGTGGCATAAGTCAGTGCGCTCCTATTACTTCCGACCGGGCTTCTTCTTACCGGCGACCGTGCGCTTCGGGCCCTTGCGGGTACGAGCGTTGGTACGGGTCCGCTGGCCACGCACGGGGAGACCCCGGCGGTGGCGGATGCCGGCGTACGAGCCGATCTCGACCTTGCGGCGGATGTCCGCGGCGACCTCGCGGCGCAGGTCACCCTCAACCTTGAAATTGCCCTCGATGTAGTCGCGGAGCTGGACCAGCTCCTCGTCCGTGAGGTCCTTGGCGCGCTTGTTCAGGTCAATCGCGGTGGCGGTCAGTGCCTCGACGGCACGGGTGCGACCGATCCCGTAGATGTAGGTGAGCGCGATCTCCATCCGCTTCTCGCGGGGAAGATCGACGCCGACGAGTCGTGCCATAAGTGGGCGTACTCCTCAGAATCGTTCGGAGGTCTGGGCCCCTCCCACCCCGTCTGCCCGGACGGGCCCCGGCCTCCGCGCCGGGGGTATCACCACTGCTGTGGCTGGGACGAGCTCTTTCGTGTTTCGAGCTGGACCTGCGGGGCGCCAGCGACAGGGCGTCAGCCCTGGCGCTGCTTGTGGCGCGCGTCGGTCTTGCAGATGACCATGACGCGGCCGTGCCGCCGGATGACCCGGCAGTTGTTGCAGATCCGCTTGACGCTCGGCTTGACCTTCACGGTTTGCCTTAACTCTCAGCGGGACGGGAAACAAGGTCCCCCGCTCCCCGTCGTCACTTGTAGCGGTAGACGATTCGCCCACGGGTGAGGTCGTACGGCGAGAGCTCGACGACGACCCTGTCCTCGGGAAGGATGCGGATGTAGTGCTGCCGCATCTTGCCGGAGATGTGTGCAAGTACCTTGTGACCATTGGCGAGCTCAACGCGGAACATGGCGTTCGGCAGGGGCTCGATCACGCGGCCCTCGATCTCGATGGCTCCGTCTTTCTTAGGCATGTCCTCCGCTACCTGACACTGGGGTTCGGGGCTAGCGCGTCGTGCACCTTTTCAAGCGGGCCGAAAGGCCCTCTTGCCAGCCGCGGCTCCCGGCCGTCCTCGAAGCGCTGAGGACATGCGGGAGTGGACGCAGGCGCGCCAGCTAGCCAGTGTACGCCCGCGGAACAGCGACGCCAAACCGAGGTCGCCGCTACCCGTGGTCGGGTGTGTCGGCCACCTGAGAATCGGACATATCCCATTTTTGTCCGGGCGACGGGGGCAGCTGGCCCGGCTGTTGAGCCCGGAGGGCCTTGCGCTCGCGTTTGCGCTGTTTGCGCTCGCGTTTGCGGTCGCGCTCCTCGACCATCTTGCGCGGAGCGCCCCCGGCCAGGCCGCCGATGGTCGCGAAGAGCTGGATCGCGCCCCACGGGCCGGCCACCCAGATCGGCCAGAAGTATCCCCACTCGTTGCCGGCCAGGCTCGTGATGAACCAGATCGCCGTGGTGAGCAGCGTGACGAAGATCCAGGCGCTCCACACCTGGCCGACCCACTCCAGGGTGGCCTCGCGCCCGGCCGGCTTCACCGGCGTGGCCACAGCTGCCGGTTGCGCCGGCCGGCTGCCGGGGAGGTCGGCGATCAAGAGATCGAGGTCGCCGTACGTCTTCGCGGCGTACGCCCGCTGCAGGCGCTCGTCGTACTCGGCCAGGTCGAGACGGCCCTCGTCCAGCGCGGTCTTCAGCGTGTCGGCGATCTGCCGACGGTCGTCGTCGCCGGCACGCATCTCGTCACGGCCCATGCCTCAACCATGCCAGTCCGTCACCAGAACCGGAAGGCCGTCTCAGGGCCGCCGGGGCCTCAGGGCTGTCGGGAGGTCACCAGATCGCCGAGGCGGGCCCGGCCGCCGTCCGGCGCGGTGGTCACCCACACGCCGTCCTCGAGCAGCGCCATCGTGTGCTCCACGTGGGCGGCGAACGAGCCGTCGCGGGTCACCACGGTCCAGCCGTCGTCGAGCTCGGCCGTGCGCGGCGAGCCCATCGTGATCATCGGCTCGATCGCCAGGCAGAGGCCGGGCACCAGGCGCGGGCCCTTGCCGGGCTTGCCGTGGTTGAGCACGTGCGGGTCCTGGTGCATCTCGGTGCCGATGCCGTGGCCGCCGTAGCCGTCGACGATGCCGTACCGCCCGGCCTTACGAACCGCCTTCTCCACGTTGAAGGAGATGTCGGTGAGCTTGCCGCGGCCGTTCGCCGAGCCGCGCGCGGCGGCCGCGATGCCGGCCCACATGGCGTCCTCGGCCACCTCGGCCATGCGCAGCAGCGCCGGGTCGGTCTCGCCGACCCCGACCGTGATCGCGGAGTCGCCGTGCCAGCCGTCGAGGATCGCACCGCAGTCGAGCGAGATCAGGTCGCCCTCGCGCAGGATCTGCTCGGCGCTCGGGATGCCGTGGACGACCTGCTCGTTGACCGAGGCGCAGATCGACGCCGGGAAGCCGTGGTAGCCCTTGAACGACGGGACCGCGCCGGCGTCGCGAATGACCTTCTCGGCGATGGCGTCGAGGTCGGCCGTCGAGACGCCGGGCGCCACGGCCTCACGCATCGCCTGGAGCGCGGCGGCGACCACCAGGCCGGCGCCGCGCATCTTCTCGATCTGCTCGGGAGTCTTCAGTTGGATGTCGAGCTGGGGGCGGCGCACGTGCTCAGCCCCCGTAGGACCGCAGGGCGTCGATGGCGCGCACGGTGACGTCCTCGACCGGGCCGGTCGCGTCGATGCCCACGAGCTTGCCCTGCGCGCCGTAGAAGTCGACCAGCGGGGCGGTCTTCTCGGCGTACTCCACCAGGCGGTTGGCGATCGTCTCGGCCTTGTCGTCGTCGCGCTGGAACAGCTCCGACCCGCAGCGGTCGCAGATGTTCTCCTTGCTCGTCGGGTCGAACTCGACGTGCCAGATCTTGCCGCAGCCGCGGCAAGTCCGGCGGCCCGACAGCCGCCGGATGACCTCGTCGTCGTCGACCACGAGCTCCATCACCAGGTCGAGCGCGGTGCCCAGGTCGGCCAGGAGCTTGTCGAGCGCCGAGGCCTGGGGCACCGTGCGCGGGAAGCCGTCGAGCAGGAAGCCGTCGCCGGCGTCCGGCTCGGCCAGCCGGTCGCGCACCATGTTGATGGTCACCTCGTCGGGGACGAGCTGGCCCGCGTCCATGTACCGCTTGGCCTCGACGCCGAGCGGCGTGCCCTGCGACACGTTCGCCCGGAAGATGTCGCCCGTCGAGATCTTCGGTACGGCGAGATGGGCGGCGATGAACTCAGCCTGGGTCCCCTTGCCGGCCCCCGGAGGGCCCACCAGCACCAGCCGCACCTACATCGCCTCGCTTAGGTGAGTTGAGATCCTCGACGCAAGAGCCCCCCGGCTCCGCGGCGCCACTACCGGAGGAACCCTTCGTAGTTGCGCTGCATCAGCTGGCTCTCGATCTGCTTCACCGTCTCCAGACCCACGCCCACCATGATCAGCACCGCGGTACCGCCGAACGGGAAGTTCTGGTACTGCTGCTGGTCGAGCCAGATGAAGAAGAAGTTCGGCAGAACCGAGATCAGGCCCAGGTAGAGCGCTCCCGGCAGGGTGATCCGGCTGAGGATGAAGTCCAGGTAGTCGGCGGTCGGCTTGCCCGGGCGGATGCCCGGCACGAACCCACCGTACTTCTTCATGTTGTCAGCGACCTCGGTCGGGTTGAACGTGATCGAGACGTAGAAGTACGTGAAGAAGATGATCAGCAGGAAGTAGACGCCGATGTACAGCTCGCTGGTCGGGTCCGCCAGCCAGTTCTGGATCCAGACCTGATAGCCCTTGAGGTTGTTCGGGTCGAAGAACTGGAGGTAGAGCTGCGGCAGGTAGAGCAGCGACGAGGCGAAGATGACCGGGACGACACCCGCCTGGTTGACCTTGAGCGGGATGTAGGTCGACGTGCCGCCGTACATCCGCCGGCCGATCATGCGCTTCGCGTACTGCACCGGGATGCGGCGCTGGGCCTGCTCGATGAAGACCACCAGGCCGATGATGACCAGCACCAGCAGGATCACGAGGATGAATTTGCCGACGCCGCTCGACTCCTTGATCGACCAGCCCTCGCCGGGGAGGCGGGCCGCGATCGAGGTGAAGATGAGGACGGACATGCCGTTGCCGACACCGCGGTCGGTGATGAGCTCGCCGAGCCACATGACCATGCCGGTGCCGGCGGTCATGGTGAGCACCAGGACCGAGAGCGTGAGCCACATCGGCAGCCCGGTGTTCTCCGGGATGATCTGGGTGGCCGGGTTGGTCTGGTCGCAGGCGTTGCCGAAGAGCTGGCCGGTCCGCGCCAGGGCGACGAACGCCGAGGACTGCAGGACCGCGAGGCCCAGCGTCAGGTAACGCGTGTACTGCGTGATCTTCGCCTGGCCGGACTGGCCCTCCTTGCGGAGCTGCTCGAGGCGGGGAATCACCACGGTCAGCAGCTGCAGGATGATCGAGGCGGTGATGTACGGCATGATGCCGAGCGCGAACACCGAGAGCTGGAGCAGCGCGCCACCCGAGAACAGGTTCAGCAGGTTGAGGACGCCGCCGGAGTTCTGGTCGTTCACGATCTCGATGCACTTCTGCACGTTGGTGTAGGAGACACCGGGGCTGGGCAACGTGGCACCGAGCCTGTACAGCGCAATGATCGCGACCGTGAACAACAGTTTCTTGCGCAGGTCAGGCGTCCGGAACGCACTGGTAAAGGCGGAGAGCAACTTCTTCCTCCTGCGCGAGGTTTACCGCCGCGTCGGGCGGGTGGGGGAAGGCATCGGTCCGGACGACCGATATCTCTAGCTGGGAACGGACTCTAACAGTCTTGCCGCCCTACGGTGGAGCACGGTAGCCGTCACCGCGGGTAGGCATTTCACCCGGTTATGAAACCCCAGGTCAGACGCCACAATGGGGATGCTGCCCGAACGACGCGTTTCGCGTCGCCCGGGCGAGCACCCCCACGAGCATCACAGCTCGGTGGTGGAACCACCGGCAGCGGCGATCTTCTCCTTGGCCGACTCGCTGAACGCGTGCGCCGAGACGGTCAGCGACACGCCGTCCAGCTCGCCCGAGCCCAGCACCTTGACCAGCTGGCCCTTGCGGACCGCGCCGGCCTGCACCAGCTCGTCCGGGCCGACCTCGCCGCCGTTCGGGAACAGCGCGGCGAGACGGTCCAGGTTGACGACCTGGAAGACGACCTTGTTCTTGTTCTTGAAGCCCTTCAGCTTCGGCAGCCGCATGTGGATGGGCATCTGCCCACCCTCGAAGCTGGCCGGAACCTGGTAGCGGGCCTTGGTGCCCTTGGTACCGCGACCGGCGGTCTTGCCCTTCGAGCCCTCACCGCGACCCACGCGGGTCTTCGGCGTCTTGGCTCCGGGCGCCGGGCGGAGGTGGTGGACCTTGATCGCCATTACTCGACCTCCTCAACAGTGACGAGGTGGTTCACGGCGAAGATCATGCCCCGGATCTCGGGACGGTCCTCCTTGACCACCACATCGTTGATCCGCTTCAGGCCGAGCGAACGCAGCGAGTCACGCTGGTTCTGCTTGCGCCCGATCTCGGACCGGATCTGGGTGACCTTCAAACGCGCCATCAGTGCACCGCCGCTTCCGCACGCGCCGCCAGCATGGCCGCCGGCGCCACGTCCTCGACCGGCAGGCCACGGCGAGCCGCGACCTTCTCCGGCGACTCGAGGCCCTTCAGCGCGGCCACCGTCGCGTGCACGATGTTGATCGGGTTCGACGAGCCGAGGCTCTTCGAGAGCACGTCGTGGATGCCGGCGCACTCGAGCACGGCGCGCACCGGGCCACCGGCGATGACACCGGTACCGGCGGAGGCCGGCTTGAGGAGCACGACACCCGCGGCGGCCTCGCCGGTGATCGGGTGCGGGATCGTGGAGCCGATCCGCGGCACCTTGAAGAAGTGCTTCTTGGCCTCCTCGACGCCCTTGGCGATGGCCGCGGGCACCTCCTTGGCCTTTCCGTAGCCGATGCCGACGGTGCCGTCGCCGTCGCCCACGATCACCAGAGCGGTGAAGCTGAAGCGACGACCGCCCTTGACGACCTTGGCGACACGGTTGATCGCCACGACCCGCTCGAGGTGCGGGGTCTTCTCGACGGGCGCGTTGCCGCGGCCGCCCTCACGGCGGTTGTCCCGGCGGTTGCCACCCTCGGTGTTACCGCCGGACCCGCCGCCTCGGCGCTGCTGACCAGGCATTGGTCAATTCCTCCTAGAACTCGAGTCCGGCTTCGCGAGCGGCATCCGCAAGCGCGGCGATACGCCCCGCGTACTTGTTGCCACCGCGGTCGAAGACGACCTTGGACACGCCCGCGGCCTTGGCCCGCTCGGCGAGGAGCGCGCCGACCTTGCCGGCCAGGGCGCTCTTGTCACCCTCGGTGCCCCGCAGCGAGGCGTCGAGCGTGGAGGCCGAGGCCAGGGTGTGGCCCTGGAGGTCGTCGATGATCTGCGCGGTGATGTGCCGCGTGGAACGGGTGACGACCAGACGCGGGCGCTCTGCGGTACCGCGGAGGTTCCGGCGGACCCGGAAGTGCCGACGCGCCTTTCCGACAGCCCGCTTGGCGGCGACACCCGCGCCGTTGCGACGCTTGAGAAGCGTGGCGGTCACTTCTTACCTGCCTTTCCAGCCTTGCGGCGGATGACCTCGCCCTGGTACTTCACGCCCTTGCCCTTGTAGGGCTCCGGCGGGCGGATCTTCCGAATGTTGGCGGCCACCTCGCCGACCAGCTGCTTGTCGATGCCCGAGACCGTGAACTGGGTCGGCTTCTCGACGGAGAAGCTGATGCCCGCCGGCGGCACGACGTTTACCGGGTGCGAGAAGCCGAGGGCGAACTCGAGGTCCTTGCCCTTGGCCGTGACCCGGTAACCGGTGCCGTTGATCTCGAGCGTCTTCTTGTAGCCCTCGGTGACGCCGATGATCATGTTGGCGACCAGGGTACGCGACAGGCCGTGGAGCTCCTTGGCCTTGCGCTCGTCGTTGGGGCGGTTGACGTGCAGCTCGGCACCGTCCTTCTCGACCGTGATCGGCTCCGAGACGGTGTGCGACAGCTCGCCCTTGGGGCCCTTGACCTTGACGGTCTGGCCCGTGATGGTGACATCGACGCCGGCCGGGACCGGGATCGACTTACGTCCGATTCGCGACATGGTTTCTCAGTCTCCAGTTACCAGACGAAGGCGAGGACTTCCCCGCCAACGCTCCGCTTGCGGGCCTGCCGGTCGGTCAGCAGCCCCTGGGACGTCGAAATGATCGCGACGCCCAGGCCGCCGAGCACCCGCGGGAGCTCGTCGGACTTGGCGTACACCCGGAGGCCGGGCTTGGAAACGCGCTTGATGCCGGCGAGGCTGCGCTCGCGGTTCTGGCCGTACTTGAGCTCAACGACCAGACGCTTGCCGACAGCGCCTTCCTCGGGCTCCTCGGCCGACCAGGAGGCGATGTAACCCTCGCTCTTGAGGACCTCGGCGATGTTCGCCTTGATCTTCGAGAAGGGCATGGTCACCTTGTCGTGGTACGCCTGGTTGGCGTTACGCAGACGCGTGAGCATGTCTGCGATCGGGTCCGTCATCGTCATGGGTGTTCGTCAACCTTTCTCGCCGGGGTTCCCGCAGGCGGGCCTACGGCGAAGCGGTAGTACAAAAAGTCGGGTTACCAAGAAGCCTTCGACACGCCGGGGAGCTCCCCACGGTGCGCCATGTCCCGCACGCAAACGCGGCAGAGGCCGAACTTGCGGTAGACCGAGTGCGGGCGACCGCACTTCTGGCAGCGGGTGTAAGCACGCACGGCGAACTTCGGCTTCGCGGCCGCCTTGATGATCAGCGCCTTCTTGGCCATGCTCAGTTCTCCTTGAACGGGAAGCCCAGGAGCTTGAGCAGCGCCCGGCCCTCGTCGTCGGTCGTCGCGGTGGTGACCACCGTGATGTCCATGCCCCGCGGCCGATCGATCTTGTCCTGGTCGATCTCGTGGAACACCGACTGCTCGGTCAGGCCGAAGGTGTAGTTGCCGTGCCCGTCGAGCTTGCGCCCGTCGAGGCCGCGGAAGTCGCGGATACGCGGGAGGGCGATCGACAGCAGACGGTCGAGGAACTCCCACATCCGGTCGTTGCGCAGGGTCACCTTCGCGCCGATCGGCATGCCCTCACGCAGCTTGAACTGCGCGATGGACTTGGTCGCCCGCCGCACCAGCGGCTTCTGACCGGTGATGGTGGTCAGGTCACGCACGGCGCCGTCGATCAGCTTGGCGTCGCGGGCGGCCTCGCCAACACCCATGTTCACGACGACCTTCACCAGGCCGGGAACCTGCATGGGGTTGCCGTACTTGTACTGCTCCTGGAGGGCCGGAACGACCTCCGAGCGGTACTTCTGCTTCAGACGCGGCAGCGTCTTGGTCTCGGTGGCGGCAGTCATCAGATTTCCTTACCGGTCGTACGCGCGATACGGACCTTGGTGCCGTTCTCGTCGACCTTGTACCCGATGCGGGTCGGCTTGCCCTGGTCGTCCACGATCTGCACGTTCGAGATGTGGATGGGGGCTTCCTGGGTCACGATGCCACCGGTCTTCGAACCACGCTGCGTGGTGCGAATGCGTTCGTGCTTCTTGACGCGGTTGACGCCCTCGACCAGGACCTTGTCCTGCCGCGGGTAGGCCGCGATGACCTTGCCCTTGGCACCCTTGTCCTTGCCGGCGATGACGACGACCGTGTCGCCCTTCTTGATCTTCACGGTCAGAGCACCTCCGGCGCCAGGCTGATGATCTTCATGAACCGCTTGTCGCGCAGCTCGCGGCCGACCGGGCCGAAGATGCGGGTACCGCGGGGGTCCCCACCGTCCTTGATGATGACGGCGGCGTTCTCGTCGAAGCGGATGTACGAGCCGTCCGGACGGCGCTTCTCCTTCGCGGTGCGAACGACGACGGCCTTGACGACGTCACCCTTCTTCACACCGGCGCCGGGGATGGCGTCCTTGACCGTGGCCACGATGACGTCGCCGATGCTCGCGTAACGGCGACCGGAGCCGCCGAGTACGCGGATGCACAGGATCTCCCGGGCACCCGTGTTGTCGGCGACGCGCAGTCGCGACTCCTGCTGGATCACGTCTGTCTCCTATGTCTGCCAGTTCTTCAGCCGGGGGCCGAAGCTTGGCGGAACGATGGTGGGCCGGGGCCGGCTGCGAGCCGGCCCCGGCGCACTCACTTGGCCTTTTCGAGGATCTCTACGACACGCCACCGCTTGGTGGCCGACAGCGGACGGGTCTCCATGAGGAGAACCCGGTCGCCGATGCCGCACGCGTTCTGCTCGTCGTGCACCTTGAGCTTGCGGGTGCGACGCAGAACCTTGCCGTAGAGGGCGTGCTTCACGCGGTCCTCGACCTCGACGACGACGGTCTTGTCCATCTTGTCGCTGACCACCAGGCCCTCGCGAACCTTACGGGTCGCCCGGGCCGAGGTGGCCGTGCTCTCGTCACTCATGCTGTCACCTCATCCGGCGCAACCGAGAGCCCCAGCTCGCGTTCACGCATGATCGTGTAGATCTTCGCGATGTCCTTGCGGACGACCTGCAGCCGACGGTGATTGTCGAGCTGGCCGGTCGCGCCCTGCACGCGAAGGTTGAACAGCTCCGCCTTGGCCTCCCGCAGCCGCGCGACCAGCTCCTCACCGGAGAGCTCGCGCAGCTCGGCTGCCTTAACGCCCGCTGCCATCAGCTTTCACCCACTTCGCGTGTCACGATGCGGCACTTCATCGGGAGCTTGTGGATCGCGCGGCGCATCGCCTCGCGCGCGATCGTCTCGTTCGGGAAGGACATCTCGAAGAGGATCCGGCCCGGCTTGACGTTCGCGACCCACCACTCCGGAGAGCCCTTACCGGAACCCATACGGGTTTCGGCCGGCTTCTTCGTGAGCGCGTTGTCGGGGAAGACCGAGATCCAGACCTTGCCGCCACGCTTGATGTGACGGGTCATCGCGATACGGGCCGACTCGATCTGCCGGTTGGTCACGTACGCGGGCTCCAGCGCCTGGATACCGAACTCGCCGAAGACGACCCGGTTGCCGCCCTTGGACGCGCCGTGGCGGTCCGGGTGGTGCGGCTTGCGGAAGCCCTTCGGGGGCTTACGCGGCATCAGCATCTGTCAGCCCTCCTGCTGCGTTTCGGCCTGAGCCGGAGCCGCGGCGACCGCGGCGTCGTTCGTGTTCTCGCCGGTCGGGGTGTCGCCACCACGAGCCTGCGCGGCCGCGCGACCGGCCTCGGTGCCGCCGGCCGTCGTGCCCGACGAGCCGGAACGGCCACGACGCGGACGGTCGGGGCGGTCACCACGGTCGCGGCGCGGGCGCGCCGGAGCCTCGGTGACGACCTCGCGACCCGGAACGGCGTCGCCCTTGTAGATCCAGACCTTCACGCCGATGCGGCCGAACGTCGTGCGGGCCTCGAAGAAGCCGTACTCGATGTTGGCGCGCAGCGTGTGCAGCGGGACGCGACCCTCACGGTAGAACTCCGTGCGGCTCATCTCCGCGCCGCCGAGACGGCCGGAGACCTGCACCCGGATGCCCTTGCAGATCGGGTTCTTCATGGCCGACTGCATGGCCTTGCGCATCGCCCGGCGGAAGCTGACCCGGGAGGACAGCTGCTCGGCGACGCCCTGCGCCACGAGCTGAGCGTCCGACTCCGGGCTCTTCACCTCGAGGATGTTGAGCTGGACCTGCTTGCCGGTGAGCTTCTCGAGCTCGCCGCGGATGCGGTCGGCCTCGGCGCCCTTGCGGCCGATGACGATGCCCGGCCGGGCGGTGTGGATGTCGACTCGCACCCGGTCACGGGTCCGCTCGATGTCCACCTTCGAGATGCCGGCGCGCTCGAGGCCCTTGGACATCATGCGACGGATCTTGACGTCCTCGCCGATGTAGTCCTTGTAGAGCTTGTCGGCGAACCAGCGGGACTTCCAGTCGGTGGAGATACCGAGGCGGAATCCGGTGGGGTGAACTTTCTGGCCCATTACTCGGACTCCTCCGTGGTCTGGGACTCGGCAGCGGGCGCGGCCTTGGCCGGCGCCGCCTTCTTCGCCGCGGCCGCCTTCTTGGCGGGCCGTGCGACCTGGACCGCCTCGACGGCGATCGTGATGTGACAGGTGCGCTTGCGGATCCGGTACGCCCGGCCCTGCGCCCGCGGACGGAAACGCTTGAGCGTCGGGCCCTCGTCGACGAACGCCTCGCTGACGAGGAGCGCGTCGGGGTCGAGCCGCTCGTTGTTCTCCGCGTTCGCGATGGCGCTGGCAAGCACCTTGTAGACCTGCTCGCTCGCGGCCTGCGGCGCGAACTGCAGGACGGTGAGCGCCTCCTTCGCGGGCAGACCGCGGACGAGGTTGACCACCCGGCGCGCCTTGTTCGGCGAGATGCGCACGTGCCGCGCAACCGCCCGCGCGCCCGGAAGCACCGGAGCGTCGCCCTTGACTGGCATCGCTGTAGCTCCTAAATCCTCTGATCCGTGTATCTGCTTAGCGGCGGCGGCTCTTGCGGTCGTCCTTCTCGTGACCCTTGAACGTACGGGTCAGAGCGAACTCGCCGAGCTTGTGGCCGACCATGGCCTCGGTGATGAACACCGGGACGTGCTTGCGCCCGTCGTGCACGGCGATCGTGTGCCCGAGCATGTCGGGGATGATCATCGAGCGGCGCGACCAGGTCTTGATGACGTTCTTCGAGTTCTTCTCGTTCTGGACTTCCACCTTCTTGAGCAGGTGGTCGTCGACGAACGGGCCCTTCTTCAGGCTGCGTGGCATCTTCTAACTCCCGTTACCCGCGCTTGCGGGTGGCGTAGCGGCGGCGAACGATCAGCTTGTCGCTCTCCTGGCCCTTGCGGCGGGTACGGCCCTCGGGCTTACCAGCCGGGTTGACCGGGTGGCGACCACCGGAGGTCTTGCCCTCACCACCACCGTGCGGGTGGTCGATCGGGTTCATGGCGACACCGCGGACGGTCGGGCGCTTGCCCTTCCACCGCATGCGGCCGGCCTTGCCCCAGTTGATGTTCGACTGCTCGGCATTGCCGATCTCGCCGACCGTGGCGCGGCAACGGATGTCGACCCGGCGGATCTCACCGGAGGGCATACGCAGCGTGGCGTACGCGCCCTCACGGCCGAGCAGCTGGATGCCGACACCGGCCGAGCGGGCCAGCTTGGCGCCACCGCCGGGACGAAGCTCCACACCGTGGACCGTCGTACCGACCGGGATGTTGCGCAGGGGCAGGTTGTTGCCCGGCTTGATGTCCGCGCCGGGGCCCGACTCGACCCGGTCGCCCTGCTTGAGGTCCTTCGGCGCGAGGATGTAGCGCTTCTCGCCGTCGGCGTAGTGCAGCAGCGCGATGCGCGACGTGCGGTTGGGGTCGTACTCGATGTGCGCGACCTTGGCCGGCACGCCGTCCTTGTCGACCCGCTTGAAGTCGATCAGCCGGTACTGCCGCTTGTGGCCACCGCCCTGGTGCCGCGTGGTGATGCGGCCGTGGACGTTGCGGCCACCCTTCTTGGGCAGCGGAGCCAGCAGGGACTTCTCCGGCGTCGACCGGGTGATCTCGGCGAAGTCGGCGACGCTGGAGCCGCGACGGCCCGGCGTGGTCGGCTTGTACTTACGGATAGCCATTGTCTTCTAACCCCTTAGCTGACCGGGCCGCCGAAGGCCTCGATACGGTCGCCGTCAGCCAGCTTGACCATCGCGCGCTTCGTCGCCTTGCGCTGCCCGAAACCGGTGCGGGTGCGCTTGCGCTTGCCCTCGCGGTTCGCGGTGTTGACCGTGAGCACGCGGACGTTGAAGATCTGCTGGATCGCGATCTTGATCGCGGTCTTGTTCGCGTCCGGGTGGACCTCGAACGTGTACCAGTTCTGGTCCAGGACGCTGTAGCTCTTCTCGGAGACCACCGGGCGGACGATGATGTCGCGCGGGTCAGCGATCGTGGTCACTTGTTCCCCTCCTCGGCCGTCACCGGGGTGCCCAGGAACTCGTCGAGCGCGTCCTTGGTGAACACAACCTCGTCGGCGACCAGCACGTCGTACGTGTTGAGCTGTCCGGCCTCGAGCAGGTGAACCGTGACCTCGTTGCGCAGCGACAGCCAGTTGAGCTCGTCGGTGCTGCTGAGCACGACCAGAACCTTGTTGGTCTGTGCGACCTTGCGCAGCGTGGCGATGGCGGCCTTGGTCGACGGCGTCTCGCCGGTGACGAAGGACTCGACCACGTGCACCCGGCCGTCGCGGGCCCGGTCGGAGAGGGCGCCACGCAGGGCGGCGGCCTTCATCTTCTTGGGGGTCCGCTGGCTGTAGTCGCGCGGCACGGGACCGTGCACGACGCCACCGCCGGTGAACTGCGGCGCGCGGATCGAGCCCTGGCGGGCGCGACCGGTGCCCTTCTGCTTGTACGGCTTCTTGCCGCCGCCGGCGACCTCGCCGCGGGACTTCGCCTTGTGCGTGCCCTGGCGGGCGGCCGCGAGCTGGGCCACCACGACCTGGTGCATCAGCGGGATGTTCGCCTGGACGTCGAAGACCGACTCCGGCAGCTCGACCGAGCCGGCCTTGTTGCCCTCGGCGTTGATCACGTCAACCGAGCTCACTTGGCACCGCCCTTCTTCTTCGCCGCGGTGCGGACCAGAACGAGCGCGCCCTTGGGGCCGGGCACAGCGCCCTTGACCAGGATCAGGTTGTTCTCGGTGTCCACCGCCTGCACGGTCAGGTTCTGCACGGTGAAGCGCTGGCTGCCCATGCGGCCCGCCATCCGGACGCCCTTGAAGACGCGGCCGGGGGTGGCGCAGGCGCCGATCGAGCCCGGGGAGCGGTGCTTGCGCTCGACACCGTGGCTGGCGCGGAGGCCGTGGAAGCCGTGGCGCTTGATCACACCGGCGTAGCCCTTACCGCGGGTCTTGCCGGTCACGTCGATCGACGTGCCGACCTCGAAAGCGTCGACCGTGACTTCCTGGCCGAGCTCGTACTCGCCGGCGTCGGTCGTGCGCAGCTCGACCACGTGGCGGCGCGGCGAGACGCCGGCCTTCGCGAAGTGGCCGCTCTCCGGCTTGTTGACCTTACGCGGGTCGATCGCGCCGTACGCGAGCTGAACGGCGGCGTAGCCGTCCTTGTCATCGGTGCGGACCTGGGTCACGACGCAAGGGCCGGCCTGCACCACGGTCACCGGGACGACCTTGTTGTTGTCCCAGACCTGGGTCATGCCGAGCTTGGCGCCCAGGATCCCCTTCACTTGCCTGTCCATTAGTCGCAGATCCCTACAGCTTGATCTCGATGTCGACGCCAGCCGGCAGGTCGAGGCGCATGAGCGAGTCGACCGTCTTGGGAGTCGGGTCGATGATGTCGATCAGCCGCTTGTGCGTGCGCATCTCGAAGTGCTCGCGCGAGTCCTTGTACTTGTGCGGCGAGCGGATGACGCAGAAACGGTTGATCTCCGTGGGCAGCGGCACCGGGCCAGCAACCTGCGCCCCGGTACGCGTCACCGTCTCGACGATCTTCCGCGCCGAGGAGTCGACGACCTCGTGGTCATAGGCCTTGAGCCGGATGCGGATCTTCTGTCCCGCCATGGTGGCTTCTGTTTCCTTCTCTCGATGCCGCTACGTGCGAAAGCGGTGCCCTCGCATGCCCGCAGGACCGTCGATCCTGCGTTGTCCGACCCCCGCGGTCGGGCGTGTCGCGCCTGCACTCAGAAAGCTGCGCACAGCAGCTTTCCAGATCGCGGGGATCTTGAGGTGTCAAACGGGGGTTGAAACACACCCCAGACACCCGGCGAGGGTGGGCAGCTGCCAAGGCAGCTACCCACCCCGCTCGGACGCAACCTGACTAGTATGCCGGATTGAACCCAGCATTGCTAATCGGGGTCGGCGACCTTACTTGTTGATCTTCGTGACCGTACCGGCGCCGACCGTGCGGCCACCCTCGCGGATCGCGAACTTCAGGCCCTGCTCCATGGCGATCGGCTGGATCAGCTTGACCGACATGGTGGTGGAGTCGCCGGGCATGACCATCTCGGTGCCCTCGGGCAGCGTGACGACGCCGGTGACGTCCGTGGTGCGGAAGTAGAACTGCGGGCGGTAGTTCTGGAAGAACGGGGTGTGCCGGCCGCCCTCCTCCTTGGAGAGGATGTAGACCTGGCCCTCGAACTCCGTGTGCGGGGTCGTGGTGCCCGGCTTGATGACGACCATGCCGCGCTCGACGTCCTCGCGCTTGATACCGCGGAGCAGCAGACCGACGTTCTCACCCGCGCGGGCCTCGTCGAGCAGCTTGCGGAACATCTCGATGCCGGTGCAGACGGTCTTGATCGACTTCTCGCGGATACCGACGATCTCGACCTCCTCGTTCGGCTTGAGGATGCCGCGCTCGGCCCGGCCGGTGACGACGGTGCCACGACCGGTGATCGTGAACACGTCCTCGATCGGCATGAGGAACGGCTTGTCGGTCTCACGCTCGGGCTGCGGGATCGCGGTGTCGACCGCGTTCATCAGCTCCATGAGGCGCTCGGTCCACTCGGCGTCGCCCTCGAGAGCCTTGAGCGCCGAGACGCGCACGACCGGCACGTCGTCGCCCGGGAACTCGTAGGTGCTGAGCAGCTCGCGAACCTCGAGCTCGACGAGCTCCAGGAGCTCCTCGTCCTCGACCATGTCGCTCTTGTTCAGGGCGACGACGATGTACGGAACACCGACCTGGCGGGCCAGGAGCACGTGCTCCTTGGTCTGCGGCATCGGGCCGTCGGTCGCGGCGACCACCAGGATCGCGCCGTCCATCTGCGCGGCACCGGTGATCATGTTCTTGATGTAGTCGGCGTGGCCGGGGCAGTCCACGTGCGCGTAGTGGCGCGCCGCGGTCTGGTACTCGACGTGCGCGATCGAGATCGTGATGCCGCGGGCCTTCTCCTCCGGCGCCTTGTCGATCTCGTCGAACGGGGTGTACGGGTTCAGGTCCGGGTACTGGTCGTGCAGGACCTTGGTGATGGCCGCAGTCAGCGTCGTCTTACCGTGGTCGATGTGACCAATGGTGCCGATGTTGACGTGCGGCTTAGTCCGCTCGAACTTCGCCTTCGCCACTGGTGTCCTCCTGTGGACTGTGGTTTTACTTTCGCCCGGCACGCCCGATAAGGCGATGGGGACTCTGTCGACTGCTCGTGCGCGTGCGGTCCTCGACGAACCGCACGCGCCTCAACGCGCCGGCTGGGACTAGGCGCCCGTCGCCTTCGCGATGATCTCCTTCGCGACGCCCTGCGGGACCTCGGCGTAGGAGTCGAACTGCATGCTGTAGCTAGCCCGGCCGGCAGTCTTCGACCGAAGGTCGCCGACGTAGCCGAACATCTCGGAGAGCGGAACCAGAGCCTTGACGACGCGGGCGCCGGAACGCTCCTCCATCGACTGGATGATGCCACGTCGCGAGTTGAGGTCGCCGATGACGTCGCCCATGTTGTCCTCGGGCGTGGTCACCTCGACGGCCATCATCGGCTCGAGCAGCGTCGGGTCGGCCTTGCGGGCCGCCTCCTTCAGCGCCATGGAGCCGGCGATCTTGAACGCCATCTCGGACGAGTCGACCTCGTGGTACTGGCCGTCGACCAGCGTGAACTTCACGCCGACCAGCGGGTAGCCGGCGAGGACGCCGTACTGCATCGAGTCCTGCGCACCCGCGTCGACCGAGGGGATGAACTCCTTGGGGACGCGACCACCGGTCACCGCGTTGACGAACTCGTACGTCGGGCCGTCCGCCGTGAGCGGCAGCGGCTCGATCGTGACGACGACCTTCGCGTACTGGCCGGAGCCACCGGTCTGCTTCTTGTGGACGAAGGTGTGCTTCTCCACGGTGCCGCGGATCGTCTCGCGGTAGGCCACCTGCGGCTTACCGATGTTCGCCTCGACGTTGAACTCGCGGCGCATGCGGTCCACCAGGATGTCCAGGTGGAGCTCGCCCATGCCGGCGATGATCGTCTGACCGGTCTCCTCGTCGTTGAAGACCCGGAAGGTCGGGTCCTCCTCGGCGAGGCGCTGGATCGCGGTGCCCAGCTTCTCCTGGTCCGACTTGGTCTTCGGCTCGATGGCGACCTGGATAACCGGCTCCGGGAAGGTCATCGACTCCAGGATGACCGGGTTGGCCGGGTCGCTGAGCGTGTCACCGGTGGTGGTCTGCTTGAGACCCTGCACGGCGATGATGTCGCCGGCGTGCGCGGTGGCGCGCTCCTCACGCTTGTTCGCGTGCATCTGGTAGATCTTGCCGATCCGCTCCTTCCGGTCCTTGGTGGAGTTGACCACCTGGGCGCCGGAGTCGAGCGTGCCGGAGTAGACCCGCACGTAGGTGAGCTTGCCGAGGTGCTTGTCGGTCTGGATCTTGAAGGCCAGCGCCGAGAACGGCTCGGAGTTCGACGGCTTGCGCTGGATCGGCGTCTCGCCGTCCGTCGCGGTGCCCTCGATGGCCGGGATGTCCAGCGGCGACGGCAGGAAGTCGACAACGGCGTCGAGCATGGGCTGCACGCCCTTGTTCTTGAACGCCGAGCCGCACAGCACCGGGTTGGCCTTGCTGGCGATCGTGGCGCGCCGGATGGCGGCCTTGATCTCGTCGACCGAGAGCTCCTCGCCCTCGAGGTACTTCTCCATGACCGCGTCGTCGACGTCGGCCAGGGTCTCGATCAGCTTCTCGCGCCACTCGTTCGCGGAGTCGACCAGGTCGGCCGGGATCTCCTCGACGGCGTAGTCCTCACCCTTCTGGGTCTCACCACGCCAGGTGAGCGCGCGCATGCCGATCAGGTCGACGACACCGATGTGGTCGCTCTCGAGCCCGATCGGGATCTGGAGCACCAGCGGGGTGGCGTTGAGCCGGTCGATCATCATCTGCACGCAGCGGAAGAAGTCCGCGCCGGTCCGGTCGAGCTTGTTGACGAAGCACATCCGGGGGACGTGGTACTTGTCCGCCTGCCGCCACACGTTCTCGGTCTGGGGCTCCACGCCGGCGACGCCGTCGTAGACCGCCACCGCACCGTCCAGCACGCGCAGCGACCGCTCCACCTCGACCGTGAAGTCGACGTGGCCGGGCGTGTCGATGATCTGGATCGTGTGGCCCTTCCACTCGCACTTCGTGGCGGCGGAAGTGATCGTGATACCGCGCTCCTGCTCCTGCTCCATCCAGTCCATGACGGCGGCGCCCTCGTGGACCTCACCGATCTTGTACGTGATGCCGGTGTAGAACAGGATTCGCTCAGTAGTCGTGGTCTTACCGGCATCGATGTGCGCCATGATGCCGATGTTGCGTACGTTGGCGAGCGCGTCTGCGGCGGCCACTTCAATCCCTACTTTTCTTCGTCGTCGTCTCGTGAACCGGTACGACTTGCGTCCCGGCCCGGTTCACTTCGTCACCGGGCCGGCAGCGGGGTCTTACCAGCGGTAGTGCGCGAAGGCCTTGTTGGACTCCGCCATCTTGTGGGTGTCCTCGCGCCGCTTGACGGCGGCACCGAGGCCGTTGCTGGCGTCGAGCAGCTCGTTCTGGAGACGCTCGATCATGGTCTTCTCGCGGCGCGCCTTCGAGTACTGGACGAGCCAGCGAAGGCCGAGAGTGGTCTGACGCGGCGTGCGGACCTCGACCGGGACCTGGTAGGTCGCGCCACCGACGCGGCGGCTGCGGACCTCGAGGGTCGGCTTCACGTTGTCCATCGCGCGCTTGAGGATCACCACGGGGTCGGTGCCGCTCTTCTCGCGGGCACCCTCGAGGGCGCCGTACACGATGCGCTCGGCGAGCTGACGCTTGCCGCCGATCAGGATCTTGTTGACCAGCTGAGTGACCAGCGGCGAGTTGTAAACCGGGTCCGCGACCACCGGGTGGCGCGGAGCGGGGCCCTTACGCGGCATGTCAGCTCTTCTCCTTCTTCGCGCCGTAACGGCTGCGGGCCTGCTTGCGGTTGCGGACACCCTGGGTGTCCAGCGAACCGCGAACGATCTTGTAGCGGACGCCCGGGAGGTCCTTCACACGACCGCCACGCACGAGCACGATCGAGTGCTCCTGGAGGTTGTGGCCGACGCCCGGGATGTACGCCGTCACCTCGATCTGGCTGCTGAGCTTCACACGAGCGACCTTGCGCAGCGCAGAGTTCGGCTTCTTGGGGGTAGTGGTGTACACGCGCGTGCACACGCCGCGCCGCTGAGGACTTCCCTTCAGCGCCGGCGTCTTGGTCTTGCTCGTCTTCGCCTGGCGGCCCTTGCGGACCAGCTGCTGGATCGTGGGCACCGGGTTCTCTCCGCTCCCTTCGGCCGCTCTTACCGCGACCGCACCGTCTTAGTTATGCCTCTGTGCGCCGAGCGCTCCCCTGCCCGGGGGGCGTCCGGCACCCGCGGTCGGGCGTGTCGTCCGGCTCACGGTCCCGCCGCGCGTTTGTCAACGCGCAACGGGTCTTGTCTGTGTCGGCACCCCGTGGGGGTGCCGCGCTCGGCGCATCGCCGACCCCGTCGCTTCGCTCTTGAGAGAGCTCAGCCGACTCGGGCGCACGCACGAGTTGCCCGGGCGAGCCCGGGCACGAGGGGAAAGCGTACCCACCCCAAGCATCCAGGTCAAAATCAGCAACCCAGTCCTCGCGACGGATACCTCCGAGACAAGTGTACCGGGTGCTTGACGGAACCGGCGCCGCGGTGTCCGATCCGGCGCCGGCGGCGACACAGGCCACTCACATGACAACCGGGGCCACTCAGGATGACAACTGCAACACCAATGCCAACGCCAGGGACAGCAGTGCGATTCCCGCGCCGGCCGATCCGCATGCGATCCCCGCCATACCGATACCGGAGCCGGTGAAACGGACCTGGCCCACCTGGCCGGATCGGCGGATCTGGCGCCGGGACACGATGCCGAGCGTCACAGCGCCCGCGCCGGCCAGCACGCTCAGGACGGTGAAGGCCCCGCCGACCCACCCTCCCCAGCCGCCGGACGCGCCGGCGACGCCGAAGCAGAGCACCAGCGACGAGACCAGGATCGAGCCGATGCCGGCGAGCAGCGAGCCGATCGCCAGGCCGGACGTGATGGGCTCGACCCGCAGCTGCACCAGCCCGAATTCCGTGCCCGGCAGCGGATCGACCCGCTCGGGCCGCCAGCGCCCGTTGGGCGGGGGCGGCGGGGGCGGATAGGGCATGGCCGCCGGCGGCTGCGTCATGACAAGAGCATGTCACCCGAACGGGGTCAGTCGGTACCCGGGGCGAAGTCGGGGCCGCCCGGCGCCGCGGCGAGGTGCAGCAGCCCGGCGATCGCGGCGATCACCAGCGACGTGAGGGCCAGGACCAGACCGGCCCAGGCGAGCCGGCGGCCGCGGCGGATCCACGCGGAGCCGGTCAGATAACCCCCGGCCTGGTACGCCTGCCGGGCGGCCTGACGGGCGAGCAGCAGCGCGACGGTGGCCGGAATCACACCGCCGACGAACGGGCCGGTCAGGAAGCCCACCAGGCCCAGCGCGAAGACCGCCCGTGCCTTCGAGGACGGCTCGGGATCCGGATCCATCGGGTGGCGGGTGGGCGGGGCGGCCACGGGAAGCGTCACCATCCCATAGTAAAGACGCCGAAAGGCGGCCGCGCTGTCGCGCGACCGCCTTCCCGGCGTTCAGAGACCCTTAGCGGTACGACCCGAAGTCGAAGTCGTCCAGCGGCACGGCCTGCCCGCTGGCCGGCCCGAAGCCGTAGTCGGTCTCGGGGTATCCGGTCATCGAGTAGACCTTGGCCTTGGCCTCCTCGGTCGGCTCCACCCGGATGTTGCGGTACTTGCTGATGCCCGTACCGGCCGGGATGAGCTTACCGATGATCACGTTCTCCTTGAGGCCGACGAGCGAGTCGCTGCGCGAGTTGATCGCCGCGTCGGTCAGCACCCGGGTGGTCTCCTGGAAGGAGGCCGCCGAGAGCCAGGAGTCGGTGGCCAGCGAGGCCTTGGTGATACCCATCAGCACCGGGCGACCGGCGGCGGGCTCGCCGCCCTCGCCGACGAGCCGGCGGTTCTCCGACTCGAACAGCGCCCGGTCGACCAGGACACCCGGGAGGAACTCCGAGGCGCCCGAGTCGATGACCGTCACCCGCTTGAGCATCTGGCGGATGATGATCTCGATGTGCTTGTCGTGGATGAGCACACCCTGCGAGCGGTAGACCTCCTGGACCTCCTGGGTCAGGTGGACCTGGACCGCGCGCGGGCCCATGATGCGCAGCAGCTCGTGCGGGTCGATGGTGCCCTCGGTGAGCTTCTCGCCGACGCCGACGTGGTCGCCGTCGTGGGCGCGCAGCTTCACGCGCTTCGAGATCTTGTCGTACACGATCTCGTCGCTGCCGTCGTCCGGCACCACGATGATCTTGCGCGACCGCTCGCCGTCCTCGATGCGGATGCGTCCCGGGGTGTCGGCGATGGGCGCCTTGCCCTTGGGCACGCGGGCCTCGAAGATCTCCTGGACACGCGGCAGACCCTGGGTGATGTCCTCACCCGCGACACCACCGGTGTGGAAGGTACGCATCGTCAGCTGCGTGCCGGGCTCACCGATGGACTGGGCCGCGATGATGCCGACCGCCTCGCCGATGTCGACCGACTTGCCGGTCGGCAGCGAGCGGCCGTAGCAGGCCGCGCACACGCCGAGCTTCGACTCGCAGGTCAGCACGCTGCGCACCCGGACGTTCTCGACACCGGCGGCGACGAGCTTGTCGACCAGGATCGAGTTGAGGTCCGAGCCGCGGGCGACGACCAGGTTGCCGTCGGCGTCCGTGATGTCGTCGGCCAGCGTACGGGCGTGCACACCGGTCTCGGCGTGCACGTGCACGACCAGGGTGCCGTCCGCCTCGCGGTCGCCCACCTGCATCGGGATCGCGCGGTCGGTGCCGCAGTCCTCCTCGCGGATGATGACGTCCTGCGAGACGTCCACCAGACGCCGGGTCAGGTAACCCGAGTCGGCGGTACGCAGCGCGGTGTCGGCCAGACCCTTACGGGCACCGTGCGTGGAGATGAAGTACTCCAGCACGGTCAGACCCTCGCGGTACGACGAGGTGATCGGCCGCGGGATGATCTCACCCTTGGGGTTGGCCACCAGGCCACGGATCGCGGCGATCTGCCGGAGCTGCAGCAGGTTACCGCGGGCACCCGAGTTGATCATGACCCAGAGCGGGTTCTCGTGCGGCAGCGAGTTCTCCATCTCCTTGGAGATCTCGTTGGTCGCCTTCGTCCAGATCTCGATGAGCTCGCCGCGACGCTCCTCGGCGGTCATCAGACCACGCTGGTACTGCTTGTCGATCCGGTCCGCCTCGACCTGGTAGCGCTGCAGGATCTCCGGCTTGCGCTCCGGGCCGATGACGTCGCCCATGCCGATCGTCACACCGGACCAGGTGGCCCAGTGGAAGCCGGCCTCCTTGAGCGCGTCCAGGGTCGCGGCCAGCGCGACCTTGGGGAAGCGCTCGGCGAGGTCGTTGACGATCGCCGACAGCTGACCCTTGCGGATCTCGTAGTTCACGAAGCGGTAGCCCGGGGGCAGCGTCTCGTTGAAGATGACGCGGCCCAGGGTGGTCTCGACCAGGAGCGGCTCGCCCTCGGTCCAGCCCTCCGGCGCCTCCCACTTGGCGGCCTTGGCGCCGTTGTCCACGCCGATGACGCCCTGGAGACGGATCTTGACCGGCGCCTGGAGGTGCAGCTCGCCGTTGTCGTACGCCATCCGCGCCTCGGCGTCCGAGCTGAACACCCGTCCCTCGCCCTTGTTGCCGGGCGTCTGGTGGGTCAGGTGGTACAGGCCGATGACCATGTCCTGGGTGGGCATGGTGACCGGCTTGCCGTCGGCCGGCTTGAGGATGTTGTTCGACGAGAGCATCAGGATCCGGGCCTCGGCCTGCGCCTCGGCCGACAGCGGCACGTGGACCGCCATCTGGTCACCGTCGAAGTCGGCGTTGAACGCCGTGCACACGAGCGGGTGGATCTGGATCGCCTTGCCCTCGACCAGCTGCGGCTCGAAGGCCTGGATGCCGAGGCGGTGCAGGGTCGGCGCGCGGTTCAGCAGCACGGGGTGCTCGCTGATGACCTCTTCGAGGACGTCCCACACGACCGGGCGCTGACGCTCGACCATCCGCTTGGCCGACTTGATGTTCTGCGCGTGGTTCAGGTCGACCAGGCGCTTCATCACGAACGGCTTGAACAGCTCCAGCGCCATCTGCTTGGGCAGGCCGCACTGGTGCAGCTTGAGCCGCGGGCCGACGACGATGACCGAACGGCCGGAGTAGTCGACGCGCTTGCCCAGCAGGTTCTGGCGGAACCGGCCCTGCTTGCCCTTGAGCATGTCGGACAGCGACTTGAGCGGGCGGTTACCCGGGCCGGTGACCGGCCGGCCGCGGCGGCCGTTGTCGAACAGCGCGTCGACGGCCTCCTGCAGCATCCGCTTCTCGTTGTTCACGATGATCTCGGGCGCGCCCAGGTCGATCAGGCGCTTCAGCCGGTTGTTCCGGTTGATGACCCGGCGGTACAGGTCGTTCAGGTCGGACGTCGCGAAACGGCCACCGTCGAGCTGCACCATCGGGCGCAGGTCCGGCGGGATGACCGGCACGCAGTCGAGCACCATGCCGAGCGGCGAGTTGCGGGTGTTCAGGAACGCGGCGACGACCTTGAGGCGCTTGAGCGCACGGATCTTCCGCTGGCCCTTGCCCGTGCGGATGATCTCGCGCAGGTTCTCGGCCTCGGCGTCCAGGTCCATGTTCTCGAGCAGCGCCTTGATCGCCTCGGCGCCCATCCCACCGGTGAAGTACTCACCGAAGCGGTCCCGCAGCTCGCGGTAGAGCAGCTCGTCGGTGACCAGCTGCTTGGAGTCGAGCTTGCGGAAGGTGTCGAGCACCTCGTCGAGACGGTCGATCTCGCGCTGCGCCTTGTCGCGGATCTGGCGCATCTCGCGCTCGCCGGCCTCCTTGACCTTGCGGCGCACGTCGGCCTTCGCACCCTCGGCCTCGAGCTCGGCGAGGTCCTGCTCCAGCTTGGCGGCCCGCTTCTCGATCTCGGAGTCGCGGCCGTTCTCCGACTGCCGCTTCTCGGCGAAGATCTCGTTCTCGATGGTGGACATGTCGCGGTGACGCGCCTCGGCGTCCACGCTCGTGACCACGTACGAGGCGAAGTAGATGATCTTCTCGAGGTCCTTCGGCGCCAGGTCGAGCAGGTAGCCCAGCCGGCTCGGCACACCCTTGAAGTACCAGATGTGCGTGACCGACGCGGCCAGCTCGATGTGGCCCATGCGCTCACGGCGCACCTTGGACCGGGTCACCTCGACGCCGCAGCGCTCACAGATGATGCCCTTGAACCGGACGCGCTTGTACTTGCCGCAGTAGCACTCCCAGTCCCGCTGCGGACCGAAGATCTTCTCGCAGAAGAGTCCGTCCTTCTCGGGCTTGAGCGTGCGGTAGTTGATCGTCTCGGGCTTCTTGACCTCGCCGTGGGACCACTGCCGGATGTCGTCGGCGGTGGCCAGGCCGATGCGCAACTCGTCGAAGAAGTTGACGTCGAGCACTTGGTCTATCCCTCGTATTTCTTGCTCGAATGGATTCCAGGCCGGCGGGAGCGGCCCCCTCGTTCCGATTGGCTCGGCGCTCGGGGGCCGCTATCCGTCAGATCTCTTCGACGCTGCTGACGCCCTCGTTCGGGCGCCGCGACAGGTCGATGCCGAGTTCCTCCGCGGCCCGGAAGACCTCGTCGTCGGTCTCGCGCATCTCGAGGGCCACGCCGTCGCTGGAGAGCACCTCGACGTTGAGGCACAGCGACTGCAGCTCCTTGAGCAGCACCTTGAACGACTCGGGGATTCCCGGCTCCGGGATGTTCTCGCCCTTGACGATGGCCTCGTAGACCTTCACGCGGCCGAGCACGTCGTCGGACTTGATGGTGAGCAGCTCCTGCAGCGCGTAAGCGGCGCCGTAGGCCTGCATCGCCCAGCACTCCATCTCGCCGAACCGCTGGCCACCGAACTGCGCCTTACCACCCAGCGGCTGCTGCGTGATCATCGAGTACGGGCCGGTCGACCGAGCGTGGATCTTGTCGTCGACCAGGTGGTTCAGCTTGAGGATGTACACGTACCCGACCGAGATCGGGTCCGGCAGCGGCTCGCCGGAGCGGCCGTCGAACAGCTGCGCCTTGCCGTCGCCGTTGACCAGCCGCTTACCGTCGCGGTTGACCAGGGTCGACTCCAGGAGGCCCTTGATCTCCTCCTCCTGCGCACCGTCGAAGACGGGGGTCGCGACGTTCGAGTCCGCGGGGGACTCGTGCGCCTCGATCGCGCGCAGCTGGCGCTTCCACTCGGCGTCGTCGCCCTCGACCTCCCAGCCGGTCTTGGCGATCCACCCGAGGTGGGTCTCCAGGACCTGGCCGATGTTCATACGCGAGGGCACACCGAGCGGGTTGAGCACGATGTCGACGGGGGTGCCGTCCTCGAGGAACGGCATGTCCTCGACCGGGAGGATCTTGGAGATGACGCCCTTGTTGCCGTGCCGGCCCGCGAGCTTGTCACCGTCCTGGATCTTCCGCTTCTGGGCCACGTAGACGCGGACCAGCTCGTTGACGCCCGGGGGCAGCTCGTCGCCGTCCTCGCGGGAGAACGTACGGACGCCGATGACCGTGCCGGTCTCGCCGTGCGGCACCTTCAGCGAGGTGTCCCGGACCTCCCGGGCCTTCTCACCGAAGATCGCGCGGAGCAGGCGCTCCTCGGGGGTCAGCTCGGTCTCGCCCTTGGGCGTGACCTTGCCGACCAGGATGTCGCCGGGCACGACCTCGGCACCGATCCGGATGATGCCGCGCTCGTCCAGGTCGGCGAGCATTTCCTCGCTGACGTTGGGGATGTCGCGGGTGATCTCTTCCGGGCCGAGCTTGGTGTCGCGGGCGTCGACCTCGTGCTCCTCGATGTGGATCGAGGTGAGGACGTCCTGCTGGACGAGGCGCTGCGACAGGATGATCGCGTCCTCGTAGTTGTGACCCTCCCAGCACATGAACGCGACGAGCAGGTTGCGGCCGAGGGCCATCTCCCCCTCGTCGGTGCACGGGCCGTCGGCGATGACCTGGCCGGCCTCGACCCGGTCACCCTCGAACACGACCGGCTTCTGGTTGACGCAGGAGCCGGCGTTGGAGCGGCGGAACTTGTGCAGCAGGTACGTGCGGCGGTGGCCGTCGTCCTGGTGGACCGTCACGTAGTCGGCGCACAGGTCCTCGACCACACCGCCGACCTCGGCCACGACCACGTCGCCGGCGTCGACCGCGGCACGGTACTCCATGCCGGTGCCGACCAGCGGCGCCTCGGCCTTGACCAGCGGCACGGCCTGACGCTGCATGTTGGCGCCCATGAGCGCGCGGTTGGCGTCGTCGTGCTCGAGGAACGGGATCATCGCGGTGGCGACCGAGGTCATCTGCCGCGGCGACACGTCCATGTAGTCGACCTGCGTGCCGGGCACGTAGTCGACCTCACCGCCCTTCCGGCGGACCAGGACGCGGTCGTCGGCGAAGGTGCCGTCGCTCTTCAGCGTGGCGTTCGCCTGCGCCTTGATGAACCGGTCCTCCTCGTCCGCGGTGAGGTAGTGGACCTCGTCGGTGACGCGGCCGTCCTCGACCTTGCGGTACGGGGTCTCGATGAAGCCGAACGGGTTGACCCGCGCGAACGTCGAGAGCGCGCCGATCAGGCCGATGTTCGGGCCCTCGGGCGTCTCGATCGGGCACATCCGGCCGTAGTGCGACGGGTGCACGTCACGGACCTCGAAGCCGGCCCGCTCACGGGACAGACCACCGGGGCCCAGCGCCGACAGACGACGGCGGTGGGTCAGGCCCGCGAGCGGGTTGGTCTGGTCCATGAACTGCGACAGCTGCGACGTACCGAAGAACTCCTTGATCGCCGCCACCACGGGACGGATGTTGATCAGGGTCTGCGGCGTGATCGCCTCGACGTCCTGGGTCGTCATGCGCTCGCGGACGACGCGCTCCATCCGGGACAGGCCGACACGGACCTGGTTCTGGATGAGCTCGCCGACGGTGCGCAGACGGCGGTTGCCGAAGTGGTCGATGTCGTCGGCCTCGTAGCCCTCCTCACCGGCGTGCAGCCGGCAGAGGTACTCGACGGTCTTGACGATGTCTTCCTCGGTCAGCGTGCCGCGGTCGATCGGGACGTCGATCTCGAGCTTCTTGTTGAACTTGTAGCGGCCGACCTTGGCGACGTCGTACCTCTTCGGGTTGAAGAAGAGGTTGTCGAGCAGGGTCTGCGCGTTCTCCCGGGTCGGGGGCTCACCCGGGCGGAGCTTGCGGTAGATGTCGAGCAGGGCCTCGTCCTGCCCGGCGATGTGGTCCTTCTCGAGGGTGGTCATGAGCAGCTCGGACCACCCGAACCGCTCACGGATCTGGTCGGCCGACCAGCCGATCGCCTTGAGCAGGACCGTGACGGCCTGCCGGCGCTTGCGGTCGATCCGGACACCGACGGTGTCGCGCTTGTCGATGTCGAACTCCAGCCAGGCGCCCCGGCTGGGGATGACCTTGACGCTGGAGAGGTCGCGGTCGGAGGTCTTGTCCGGCTCCTTGGTGAAGTACACGCCCGGCGAGCGGACGAGCTGGCTCACCACGACGCGCTCCGTGCCGTTGATGACGAACGTCCCCTTGGGGGTCATCATCGGGAAGTCACCCATGAACACGGTCTGGCTCTTGATCTCGCCAGTCGTGTTGTTGGTGAACTCCGCGGTCACGAACAGCGGCGCGCAGTAGGTCAGATCCTTCTCCTTGCACTCCTCGATCGAGGCCTTGACCTCGTCGAATCGGGGAGACGAGAAGGACAGCGACATTGTGCCGGAGAAGTCCTCAATGGGACTGATCTCTTCGAGGATCTCTGCGAGGCCCGACTGGGCGTGCGGGTCGTCCGTCGACCGGGCCTGCCAAGCCTCGTTCCCGACCAGCCAGTCGAAGGACTCCGTCTGGAGGGCGAGGAGGTTGGGGACCTCTAGCTGCTCGGTGATCCTGCCGAAAGAGACACGGCGGGGTGCGTAAGCGCTCGACGTACGGCTGGTCTTCGCAGGGCGGGAAGCTGCCAAGATGCGTCCTTCCGAGGACCGGTGCTGCTGATGCGGCTGCAGCTGCGGTATGCAACTGTCTGCGTTGCCCCTTTTGTGTGGGCACTGCGACGAGCCCCCAGGAAGTCATCCTGATGGATGTCCTGACAGGGCTCAAGGCAGAGGGCAGCGCAAACTAGCAGTGTAGCCGCTCGGCTAACCGCTGTCCAGCCCACACCTGAGGAAACCTGCGGAGCGTGGCCCCACGGCCTCTGACCTGCGCCTCCAGAAGGGCCAGGGCCTTGCGGTGGGGCCGCTCGACGCGGCATCTTTCCCCGGGTGCCGGTCTGTGGGACCGGCGGCACCGGATTACCCACGAGACGGCTGTCGCAAGCGCGGAAACTTGCTGCCATCAGCGTGCCTGTCAGCGGACACACAGTCAAGGGCCTCCGAGCGGGTCGGGCCCGAAAGCACCGACGGCGAGGGCCCTGAGCAGGGCCCTCGCCGTCAGCGAGGAAAAACTGGGTAGCGCTAGATCACTTGAGGGTGACCTTGGCGCCCTCACCCTCGAGCTTCGCCTTGGCGGCGTCGGCCTTCTCCTTGTTGACACCCTCGAGGATCGCCTTGGGGGCACCCTCGACGGCGTCCTTGGCCTCCTTGAGGCCCAGGCCGGTCAGCTCACGCACGACCTTGATGACCTGGATCTTCTTGCCGCCGTCGCTCTCGAGGACGACGTCGAACGAGTCCTTCTCGGCCTCGGCCTCGGCCGGGGCAGCGCCGGCGCCGCCGCCGACGGCCGCAACGGCGACCGGAGCAGCCGCGGTGACCTCGAAGGTCTCCTCGAACTGCTTCACGAACTCGGACAGCTCGATCAGCGTCATCTCCTTGAACGCGTCGAGCAGCTCGTCGGTGCTGAGCTTCGCCATGTCTGGCAACCTTTCCTAGGTACTGATGAAAAAGTCTTGCTGGTTCGCGGTGGCTCAGGCCTCCGCGGGACCGTCCTTCTCGCGCTTCTCCTGAAGAGCGGCCGCGAGGCGCGCCACCTGCGACAGCGGGGCCTGGAAGAGGCCGGCCGCCTTGGACAGGTTGCCCTTCATAGCGCCGGCCAGCTTGGCCAGCAGAACCTCACGCGACTCGAGGTCAGCGATCTTGTTGACGTCGTCAGCGCTGATCGCCTTGCCCTCGAAAACACCGCCCTTGATCTTCAGGACGGGGTTGGCCTTGGCGAAGGCACGAAGGCCCTTGGCCGCCTCGACCGGGTCGCCGCTGATGAAGGCGAGCGCGGTAGGACCGGCAAACAGGTTGTCGAGGCCCTCGATGCCCGCGTCGCTCGCGGCACGCTTCGCCAGGGTGTTCTTGGACACCGAGTACTTGGTGTCCTTGCCCAGCGAACGGCGCAGCTCGGTGAGCTGCTTGACCGTGAGCCCGCGGTACTCGGTCAACACGGTGGCCGACGCGTTACGGAAGTCGTCCGTCAGCTCCGCGACGGCGGTGGCCTTGTCGGCCCGGACCGGCTTGTCCGCCATGTCCCTCCTCTCTCGTAATGCTCGTGCCACTGGCCGAACCGAAGGAGGGGCGAGAATGAGAAACGCCCCGGCGCAGGGCGCACGGGGCGGAGCGGGCAGATCTATCGCCCGGTCACGAACCGTTCTCCCCTGCGCGGGTCGCCCGCACTCTGCGGGACCTTCGGCCGCGATCTCCGTCTCGCGACGGGGACTGCGGCGACCAGCGGTCTTTGGGTGGAACTTCGACAAGCAACTGTACGCGGTGACGCCGCGACCGCCAAATCGGCCCGGTCGCGGGCTCTTCGCCCAGCTCACGCTCGTGCGGCCCGCCGCTCGGCGAGGGCCGGCAAGGGAGGGGCCGGCTCGATGAGGCGGCTCCGAGCGGGCCTTCAGGCGCGTGTGCGGCGGAGCCAGCCGTAGCCGCCGAGGGTGACGGCGCACCAGAGGGCGGCCCAGCCGGTGATCAGCAGCAGGGTGGAGGCGGGTGGCGGGTCGGCGTCGTTCAGGGCGCGGGCGGTAGCCATGATCGGCGGGACGAGCCACGGCGCGATCGAGCCCTGGAGGCCGAGCACGACCACCAGGACGGCCGCGACCACGAGCACGGCCACCCCGTTGCGGACGCCGCCGGTGACGGCGCGGCTGGCCAGGGCGCCGACCGCGACCGCGGGCACGACGGCGAGCAGGTGGGCCAGGGCGCCCAGCAGCGATCCGGTGAGCGCGCCGCCGGTCTCGATGCCCCCGACCAGCCAGGGTGCGAGCATGGCGGCGGCGCAGACGGCCAGGGCCGGCAGCACGGCGGCCAGCAAGCCGGCGACCGCCTCGCGCCGGGCGCCCACCGCCGTGCGGGCCAGGCGGCGCTGGACGTCGGGCTCGGTGTCGAGGGCGAGCTTGGACTGCCACGCCAGCACGGGGAACAGGGCCGCCGCCGAATAGCCGTAGGCCACCGAGGCCGGCGATGCCCCGCCGCCGTAGATGACGCCCAGAACGACCAGCACGGCGATCAGGGGCGCCAGCGCGCGCCCCCCGCGCACGAAGGCGGCCAGCCGCATCCGCACGAGCGCGGTCACCGGCGGTCACCCCTCGTCCGATCCGAGTCGTCGCCCGGGCCACTCGGCGTGCGGCCGGGGCCACCCTGCGCCGGCGCCACCTCGCGGCCGGGAATGCCCTGCCCCGGGGCGACCTCGCGGCCGGGAATGCCCTGTTCCGGGGCGACCTCGCGGCCGGGACCGTCTTGAACCGGGGCCACCTCACGGCCGGAGGCGAAGGGGTGCTCGGGAGCGGCGGGGCGGCGCACCTGCGGTTGGGGGGCGGTGCTTGCCCGTACAGCAAGGATGCGGTGACCCTCGGCACGGAGCCGGACCACCGCCTGGTCGACGTCCGCGCGGCGGACGGCGACCTCGACGATGACCTCGTCCTCGTGGCCGGTGTCGCCCTCGGCGTGCAGGCTTGCCTCGGCGACCCGCCAGTGGGTCGCGCCCGGCAGGCCGGCGATCTCGTTGCGGTGGTCGCTGACCAGCACGATGCCGCCCGAGGCGGTCACCTCGGCGACGATCTGGGGGATCAGCGTGCGGGCGGCCGCGTCCAGGCCCTCCCACGGCTCGTCGAGCACGAGCAGGCCGGGACGGCGGAGCAGGGCCTGGGCGACGCCCACCTTTTGCGCGGTGCCCTTCGAGAGGTCGGCGAGGCGGGTGCCGGCGTGCTCGGTGAGCAGCAGGCGCTCGATCCACTCCCCCGCCGCGCCGGGGCCGACGCCGCGGAGCTCGGCCATGCGGCGCAGGTACTGGCCGGCCGTGAAGGGCTGGTCGGCGGGGAAGCGCTCGGGCACCCACCCGACCACCGGCGGCCGGTCGTGGACGGCTCCGCGCACCGGGCGCAGCACGCCCGCGGCGAGTTGGAGCAGTGTCGACTTGCCGGCGCCGTTGCGGCCCAGCACGACGATGGTGCTGCCGGGCTCGACGGTGGCGGACACCTCGCGCAGGGCCCAGGGCAGGCGGCGCCCGTAGCGGAACCACACTCCGTCGAAGCGCACGACCGGAAGCCTCCCACAGAAAACGCCCCCGGGGTGTCCCCCAGGGGCGTTCTCGATGATCTATGCGGCTCAGGCGTCGGCGCCGGCCTTCACGTTCTTGATCACGTTAGGGTCGATCTGGACGCCGGGGCCCATGGTCGTGGTGACCGTGACCTTCTTCAGGTACTTGCCCTTGGCCGCGGACGGCTTGGCCCGCAGGATCTCGTCGAGCACCGCGGCGTAGTTGTCCACCAGCTGGTCCTCGGAGAACGAGGCCTTACCGATGATCAGGTGCAGGTTCGAGTGCTTGTCCACCCGGAAGGTGATCTTGCCGCCCTTGATCTCGTTGACGGCCTTGGTCACGTCCATGGTGACCGTGCCCGTCTTCGGGTTGGGCATGAGGCCGCGGGGGCCGAGGATCCGGGCGATGCGGCCGATCTTGGCCATCTGGTCCGGGGTGGCGATCGCGGCGTCGAACTCGAGCCAGCCGCCCTGGATGCGGGCGACGAGCTCGTCGGTGCCGACCTCGTCGGCGCCGGCCGCGAGGGCCTCCTCGGCCTTCGCGCCCTGGGCGAAGACGATCACGCGGGCGGTCTTGCCGGTGCCGTGCGGCAGGTTGACGGTGCCGCGGACCATCTGGTCGGCCTTACGCGGGTCGACACCGAGACGCATGGCGACCTCGACGGTGGCGTCGAACTTGGTCGGGCTCGCGTCCTTGGCCAGCTTGATGGCCTCGGCGGGCTCGTAGAGCTTGTTGGCGTCGATCGCCTCGGCCGCCTTGCGGTAGCCCTTGCTGCGCTGCATGTTCTTACTCCTGTGGTAGATGGCGGGCCGCTCGTGGAGACGGCCCTCCCACTGACTGCTGTGTTGCGTCAGATCTTGGTGACCTGGTTGAAGTTGAGCTCCACCGGCGTCTCACGGCCGAAGATGGAGACCAGAACCTTCAACTTCTGCTGGTCGGCATTAATTTCACTGATCGAGGCCGGCAGCGAGGCGAACGCGCCGTCGGTGACGGTGACCGAGTCGCCCACCTCGAAGTCGAGCACCTTGACCTCGGGCTTCGCCTTCTTCTCCTCCTGCTCGACGGCAGGGGCGAGCCACTTGAGCACCTCGTCGAGCGAGAGCGGCGCGGGCCGGTCCACCCGGTCGGTGGCACCCACGAAGCCGGTCACGCCGGGCGTGTTGCGCACGCAGCTGTACGACTCGGGGGTCAGGTCCATGCGGACCAGGATGTAGCCCGGGAAGACCTTGTTGTTGACCTGGACGCGCTTGCCGCCCTTGACCTCGACCTCTTCGCGGGTCGGCACCTCGACCTGGAAAATGAAGTCCTCCATGTCGAGGCTCGTGATGCGGGTCTCGAGGTTGGTCTTGACCTTGTTCTCGTAACCCGCGTAGGAGTGCACCACGTACCAGTCGCCGGGCGCGTAGCGCAGCTTCTGGCGCAGCTCCTGGACCGGGTCGTAGTCCTCGTCCTGCTCCACGGCCGCGGTCGCGGGCTCGGGCTGGGCGGCCTCGACCGACTCGTCGTCGTCCGCCGTCGCCACCGACGACTGCTCGTCGACGGACTCCGCGGTCTCCTCGTCGTACTCAGGCACGCTCGCTCACTTCCAGGTAAGTCATGTTCGAATGCGGGCGGTCACGCCCGCGGGCTCGCGCCCTCGGCGAGCCTTTCTCAGCCGCCGAAGGCCCAGAGGACGGCCTTGCCCAGGCCGAGGTCGAGCAGGCCGACGATCGCCGTCATGACCGCCACGAAGACGATGACGATCGTGGTGTAGGTCAGCAGCTCCTTGCGCGTCGGCCAGATGACCTTACGCAGCTCGCTGACGACCTCACGGAAGAAACCGCCGATGCGGCCGAAGAAGCCGGTCCTGCGCGCTTCCTTCTTCGCCTTCGGCGTGCGCTCGGCGAGCGCGGTGCCACCGCGGCCTACCGGCTCGGCGTCGTCGTCGCCCGGGACGTCCTTGTCGTCCTCGACGGCGTCGTCAAACACCTCGTCGTCGGCCGGGTCGCCGGCGTCACCGGGTCGGTTCCTCTCGGCCATGGCGCCCTACTTCCGTCATCGGTGGTGATGGGGTCCCCGCGGGCGCTTCGTCCGGCGCGGTGTCGTGCGGACCGCGCACCGGGCGGGCACGTCTACGAGGGCTTGCGCAGGGGTGACAGGACTTGAACCTGCAGCCTGCGGTTTTGGAGACCGCTGCTCTGCCAATTGAGCTACACCCCTTCGCGAGGCGGCCGATCCCTCGGGTCCGCCTCTTTGGTGCAGGCGAACTCGGGGGGTCACTGCCCCACGGCGCACCAGTGTACGGGTTCACAGGCGGTTCGCCCAACCCGGGCTCGCCCTATCGCTTGCGAATGACCGCCTGAGCCAGCGAGAGGACCTTTTCGCCCTGGCAGGTGGCGGTCAGCGCCAGCCGGGTGAGCCCGTCGTCGGTGGTCTCCTTCACGGTGGCGGTGACCACCACCTCGGTGCCCTCGTCGGTGTCCGGCACCGGCACGGGCCGCGAGAAGCGCACGCTGAACTCGGCCACCGCGTCGGGCGCGCCGGCCCAGTGGGTCACCGCCCGGCCGACCAGCGCCATGGTGAACATGCCGTGCGCGATCACGCCGGGCAGGCCGACGCTCGTCGCGACGCGGTCGCTCCAGTGGATCGGGTTGAAGTCGCCCGAGGCGCCCGCGTAGCGCACCAGGTCGGCCCGGGTGACCCGGAAGGTCTGCGGCTCCATCGTCATGCCTCCCCGCGCTGGACCAGCTTGGACCACACCGTCACGACCGGCTCGCCGGCCTCGGTGGTGACCTCGGTGCGGGTGGTCAGGAAGTCGTGACCGCCGCGCGAGGTGATCTCGTCGACCGAGTTGACGCAGACCAGCGCGTCGCCGGCCACCACGGGCCGGGCGTACGCGAACTTCTGGTCGCCGTGCACCACGCGGCTGTAGTCGAGCCCGAGCGCCGGGTCCTCGATGATCTGCCGGCTCGCGGCCATCGTGATCGCCACCGGGAAGGTGGGCGGGGCCACCACGTCGGCGTAGCCGAGGGCGCGGGCGGCCTCGGGATCGTGGTACTCGGCGTCGGTGGCGCCGATCGCGCGGGCGAACTCGCGGATCTTTTCGCGGCCGACCTGGTAAGGCTCGGTGGCCGGCCAGCTGCGGCCGACAAATGACTGGTCGAGGGGCATGCCCCACAAACTACTCTGCGCCGCCCGGACGGATCCGGACGGCGCAGGGAGAGCTTGGTGAGGCGCTGAGATCAGCGGGTCTCGCGGTGCAGGGTGTGCTTGCCGTCCCGGGGGCAGAACTTCTTCAGCTCGATGCGGTCCGGGTCGTTGCGGCGGTTCTTACGGGTGATGTAGTTCCGCTCCTTGCACTCCGTACACGCCAGGGTGATCTTCGGACGGACGTCGGTCGCCTTGGCCACGACGGATTGCCTTCCTGCTAACGGGGTTAATCAACGACGCTCCAGAGTACGCCCTAGAGCTGCCGACATGCAAAGTGGGACCCCGGGACGGGATCCCTCTCACACAAGTAGCGGTGGCCGGACTTGAACCGGCGACACAGCGATTATGAGCCGCTTGCTCTGCCAACTGAGCTACACCGCCGAAGCCAGGCTCAAGTCCAGCGCCTGCGGCGGGAACGAACCCGGTAGAGCCCCCTTACGGAATCGAACCGTAGACCTTCTCCTTACCATGGAGACGCTCTGCCGACTGAGCTAAGGGGGCGAGCTGTACTGCAAACCCAGCGCGATCTCTCGCTTGCTGCGCAGGAGTAAGACTACACGGCCTGGTCTCGGGGGTGAAATCGACTCCCCCAACATCGTGAAACCACAGGTCAGCCCACTGCTCGGAGCTTGCGGACCTCACCCGAGGGGGTGGTGGCCGGCTCGGTCTGCGCGGAGAACCAGGCCTCCAGGCGCTCGTACGGCAGCGGGCGGCTGAACAGATAGCCCTGGCCGATCTCGCAGCCCATCTCCTCGAGCAGGTCGAGGGTGAGCTCGCTCTCGACGCCCTCGGCGACCACGGTGAGACCGAACTCGCGGGCCAGGCTCACCACCGCGCGCACGATCGCCAGGTCGCCGGTGTCGGTCGCCATGCCCTGCACGAAGCTGTCGTCGATCTTTACCTCGTGGACGGGCCATTGCCTCAGATAGGACAGTGAGGACGCGCCGGTGCCGAAGTCGTCGACGCTCAGCCGCACGCCCAGATCGCGCAGCCGGTAGAGGGTGGGCAGCACCCGCTCGATGTCGCCGAGCATGCCGGGCTCGGAGATTTCGAAGGTCACCTGGGCGGCGGCCACGCCGTAGCGCTCCAGCAGCGTGGCGACCTGGTCGGGGAAGCGGGAGTCGAGCAGCGTGCGCACCGAGAGGTTGACCGCGATGGAGAGCGGCCGGTCCTCGTCGGCCCACTCGCGACAGCGCCGCAGGCCCTCGGTGAGCACCACCTCGGTGAGCCGGGAGAGCTGGCCGGTGTGCTCGGCCACGGCGATGAAGTCCTCGGGGGCGACCTCGCCCTGCGCGGGGTGCTGCCAGCGGGCCAGGCACTCCACGCCGACCAGGTGCCTGTCCTTGAGGGTCACCTTGGGCTGGAAGTAGACGTCGATCGCGCCGCTGTCGAGCGCCACCCGCAGGTCGGCGGCGATGCCGAGGCGGCGGACCGCCCGGGACTCCAGCGCCGGGTGGAAGAGCTGCACGCCGTACGGGAGGACCTTGGCGGCGTTGGCGGCGAGCTCGGCGCGCTGGATCAGCGTCTCGGGGTCGGCGCCGTGATCGGGGTAGACGGCCACGCCCACCGCGGTGTCGAGGTCGAGGGTGAGCGTGCCCACGGTCATCGGGCCGCGCAGCTGCTCGCGCATCTCGGTGGCGAGCTGGACGGTCGCCTCGGTGCTCTCGGCGCGCAGGGTGATCACGAACTCGTCGCCGCCGATGCGGCCGACCAGCGCGCCGGGGCCGGAGATGCCGCGGAGCCGGCCGGCGACCTCGGCGAGCAGCTTGTCGCCGGCCGCGTGGCCCATCGACTCGTTGACGTCGCGCTGGCCGTCGACGTCGAACAGGAGCACGGCGACGACCTCGTCCTCGGCGCGCACCTTGACCGACTCGGCGAGCGCGTCGGTGATCCGCCGCCGGTTGGGCAGCCCGGTGAGCCGGTCGTGATAGGCGTCGTAGCGCAGCCGGTCGACCAGGCGCGCATTTTCGACGGCCACGGCGACGTGCGCGGCGATGGTCTCGAGCACCTGCACGTCGGCCGGGCGGAAGGTACGGGTGTCGCCCAGCCTGTTGATCACCTCGAGGCTGCCGATGGGGGTGTGTCCCGACCGCAGCGGCACCACGATGACGTCCTTGACCTTGGTGTCGCGCAGCGCCTGGCGCAGCGGCTCGGCGCCGGGGAACTGATTGCCGACCGCCAGGGTGTGCCCGTCGGCGATCGCCTGCTCGCGGACGGCCGCGGGGGTCGGCGAGAGGTCGAGCAGGCCCTTGTTCTCGACGCGGGCGGTGAGCAGCACCTCGGGATGGCGGCCCTGCGGGGAGAGCCAGAGCGTCGCGTACTCCGAGCGCATCAGCGCCCGCACCCGTTCGAGCATGACGTCCGGCAGACCGGCGTCGCTGCTCTCGTCGCGCACGGCCTTGGTGAGCTCGTAGACGTCGGCGAGCGTGCGGTGCTGCCGGAAGAACTCGGTGAACGAGCGGAGCATGAGGACCAGCGCGACCACCAGGATCGCGAGCAGCACCGCCGACCACTCGGTGGCCACCAGGGCGACCAGGAAGATCAGGCCGAGAACGACGTTGACGCCGGCGCCGATCCAGATCGAGAGGGAGCCGCGGATGACGTCCTGTCCCGCGCGGCCGCCCTGCACGACGGCCATCACGGCGGCGAGGCTGAGGACCTCGACCAGCACGCTGACCCCGACGGCGGCGAAGAGGATGACCCAGGTGCCCGGTCCGGCGCCGCGGATCGGCGGCATGGCGGACAGGACGAGCACGGCCGCCGCGGCGCCCGCGGACGACTTGGCGACGTTGAACCAGAATTTGCTCGGCACCAGCACGGCGCCGCGGGTGAGCTTGGCGACCAGCGCGGCCAGCGTCATCACCACGATGACCGTGACCGGGGGCAGATAGTAGAGCGCGAGGAGGAACGGCACTTCGGTGATGTAGAAGCTCATCGTGTTCCGGCGGATCACCACGTTGATCACGCCGATGTACGCGACGATGATGCCCGCCAGCGCGACGAGCGCGCCGGGCCATTCCTCATACCAGTCCGGATCCTGGATCCAGAACGCGATGGCGCAGATGAGGGCGAACAGTGCCAGAGGGTTGGTGATCAACCAGGCGTAGCGCCCGGACCGCCGTCCTGCCCGCGGTCGCCCGACCATTGCACTCCCTCGTCAGTCGACGCGGTCCCGCAACGCCAGGTTGATGCGCGGCTGAACCCTTACTCCCAATCCACCACGAGATTGCTGGTGGGTGACGCCCCCGTGGCGACAGCAGACGGGTGCCCGCTCAGGCCGGCCACGCCACCGAAGGCGACAGCGATGGCCAAAACCAAGCCGGCGAGGCGGCCCAGCTTCCTTGCAGACATGTATGGCTCCTGTGAGGTGTAACAGGCTTCGGTAGGGGGTCACATGATGGTGCCACACCAGGTGTGCGACAGGCAGCGCTCACCGGCGAGTCGAAACCGCACATTCCGAAATCCTGACCGAACGGTTGAGTTAATCCCCCCATACCCGAGCGCAGAATTGACGACTTTACGTCCGAAATAACGGGAGAAGTGAGGGCAATTCGCATCGCCCCCGTCAGGATGCCTTGACGTCAAGCGGTCCTGACGCCACGCTGTCGCGCGTGACTGCCTACTCCGTGACCCCCGACGATCTGGAGCGCCAGCACACGCTGTCCTCGGCTACAACGCGCTACGACGAGCTGAGGATGCGCACCGCGCTGGCCTCGATGGCCGGGGACCGGGGCGAGCCGCTGAGCCGCGCCGAGGCGCTGGAGCTGCTCGCGCTCAACGAGGTCGTCATCCGCAAGGCCGGGTACGGGCGGCAGGCGATGGTGCGCGCCGCCCGCGACGCCGGGGCCTCGTGGACCCAGATCGGGGCGGCGCTGGGCAGCACCAAGCAGGCCGCCTGGGAGGCGCACAACCGCTGGGCCGAGGAGCAGGTCTCCTAGAGCGTCAGGCGCCGGTCGCCGCGGGACGGCCGGTGGCCGCGTACTGCGACCAGGAACCGGGGTAGAGACGGCCCGGGGCGAAGCCGGCCCGCTCCAGGGAAAGCAGGTTGTGGCAGGCGGTCACGCCCGAACCGCAGTAGGAGACGACCTCGGCGCCGTCGGTGACACCCGCGGCCGCGAAGCGCTCGCGCAGCACCTCGGCGGGAAGGAACCGGCCACTCGCGTCGACGTTCTCCCGGCACGAGACGCTGCGCGCGCCGGGGATGTGGCCCGGGCGCGGGTCGATCGGCTCGGTCTCGCCGCGGAAGCGCTCGGGCTGGCGGGCGTCGATCACCACGTTCGCGCCGTCCACGGCGTCGTCGATGGTGGCGAGCCGGTCCGCGGGCCACGGCCGCGCCGCGAAGCGGGCGGGCGCCCGCTCGGGGACGGTGGTCTCGAGCTCGCCGTCCCACGCGTCGAAGCCGCCGTCGAGCAGGGCGGCGTCGTGGCCCAGCGCGCGCAGCATCCACACGAGGCGGGCGGCCATCACGCCGCCCGCGTCGTCGTACGCGACGACCGTGTCGCCGTCACCGATGCCGAGCTCGCTCATGCGGGCGGCGAAAGCCTCGGGGGCCGGCAGGGGGTGACGCCCCGCCGCCGGGCTCGCCGGAGCCGCGAGATCGCGATCGAGGTCGACGAAGACCGCACCCGGCAGATGGCCGCGGCCGTAGGCCTCGCGACCCGAACGACCGTCCAGATATGCCCGCACGTCGGCGAGGACCAGCCGGTCCCGGTGTGCCCGCACCCAGTCGACATCGACCACCGGCTCGATCAACGCTCCACCTCTCTCCTTATTTGCCTGCGTGATGCTCCCGTCGCCGCGCACGAGGGCGGAAACGGACCAGCGCCACCCCGACCATGGCCACCGCGAGGACGGTGACGGTCAAGGTGACCACCGGACTGTCGAAGCCCGTGCCCAGCACCACCAACCCCAGCCCCACCCCGAAGAGCAGGTGGTAGAAGCCGGCGTCCCGGATGCTGCGGAAGGCACGGGCGGTCGCCTGCGGGGCCCGGCCGGTGATCAGCATCGACGCTCCGAAGATCGCCAACGCGGCACCGGCCACCCCGCCGACCACCAGGGTCCACGTACTGGTGCTCATGGCCCCAGTCTGGGACGATCGCGCGCCCTTTTAGCGGTAATTGGTGAACTGGAGGGCGACGCCGAAGTCCTCCGCCTTCAGCAGGCTGATCACGGCCTGGAGGTCGTCCTTCTTCTTGCCGGTGACCCGCAGCTGGTCGCCCTGGATCTGCGCCTGCACGCCCTTGGGGCCCTCGTCGCGGATCTTCTTGCTGATCGCCTTGGCCTTGTCGGACTCGATTCCCTCGATGATCCGGCAATCGATCTTGTACGTCTTGCCGGACTGCCGCGGCTCGCCGGCGTCCAGCGACTTCAGGGAGATGTTCCGCTTGACCAGCTTCTCCTTGAACACGTCGAGCGCGGCGGTGGCCCGCTCCTCGGTCTCGGAGGTGATGGTGACGCCGGATTCACCCGACTTGGCGATGCTCGTGCCCGTACCGCGGAAGTCGAAGCGGGTGGAAAGCTCCTTTTCCGCCTGGTGGAACGCGTTGTCCACCTCCTGCTGGTCGACCTTGCTCACGATGTCGAAAGACGGGCTGGCTGGCATGAAAGACTCCTGCGAAACTCGCGTACGTCGATGGTCACGTCTCGGGGGACGGAGGCCGGCGCCCGGCCCCCGACATGCCGACCGTACCCGGTTGCGAGGCCGCCCTGCGGTACGGCTATCCTGTGTCTCGCTGCTGCGGGAGACCGCAGTGGTGTGCCCAGGCGGGTTGCCCGAGCGGCCAATGGGAGCGGACTGTAAATCCGTCGCGAAAGCTACGAAGGTTCGAATCCTTCACCCGCCACAGGCAGAGAACGGCCCCGGAAGTCGCGCCAGACGCGGTCCGGGGCCGTTTCGCTTGCCAGGGTCGGCGCGTGCCAGGGTCGGCGCGTGTCAGGGTCGGCGCGTGTCAGGGCCGGCGCGTGCCAGGGTCGGCGCGTGCCAGGGTCGGCGCTTGTCAGGGTCGGCGTGCGCGGACGATGGCGGCGTGCATGCCCTCGGCGTAGCCGCCGGTGAACTCGACGCTGACGTCGGCGAAGCCGGCCGCGGTGAGGCCCTCGATGTACTCGGAGCGGGACAGGGCGCCCGCGATGCAGGAGGACCAGTCGCCGACCACGCCGCGCTGCTCGGGGGTGAGGTGATCCTCGGCGACGACGTCCGAGACGCCGACCCGGCCGCCCGGGCGCAGGACGCGGTGCATCTCGGCGAAGACGGACGGCTTGTCGGCAGACAGGTTGATCACGCAGTTGGAGATCACGACGTCGACCGACGCGTCCGGCAGCGGGATCTCCTCGATGTGGCCCCGGTGGAACTCGACGTTGGTGGCGCCGGCCTCGGCGGCGTTGCGGCGGGCCAGCTCCAGCATCTCGTCGGTCATGTCGAGCCCGTGCACGTGACCGGTGGGGCCGACCCGGCGGGCGGAGAGCAGCACGTCGATGCCGCCGCCGGAGCCGAGGTCGAGGACCGTCTCCCCCGCGTGCAGGTCGGCCACGCGCAGCGGGTTGCCGCAGCCCAGGCTGGCTCGCAGGGCCGCCTCCGGCAGCTCACCCTGCTCATTTTCGGCGTAGAGGTCGCCGCCGCCGCAGCCGCCGCCCTCCGCGGCCCGGGTGGCGGCGTCGGCGTAGCGAGCGCGGACCTGCTCCCGGATGCCGGCGCCCTCTTCGGCGACTGCGGGACCGCCGCAGCAGCTCGGGGCGGACGTGGCCGCGGCGCCCTCCTCGGCGACTGCGGGACCGCCGCAGCAGCTCGGGGCGGACGTGGCCGCGGCGGCCTCCTCGGCGCTGACGATGGTGACGGGCTCGGTCATGGCGGACCTCCGAAGTGATTTCGATGGACGTCGAATTGCTACCAGCTTGCTCCGCGGATTCGACGTCTGTCAAACTCGACGAGTGTCAAATCAACAACTCGGGGCGCCGGCGTGAGCCCGGCGCGCCGGCTGAGCGCCGAGTTCGCCGGCACGGGCCTGCTGGTCGCCGCGGTCGTCGGGTCCGGCATCGCCGCGTCCCGCCTGTCCCCCGCCGACGGAGGGCTCCAGCTGCTGGAGAACGCGATCGCCACCGCGCTCGCCCTGGGCGCGCTGATCCTCGTGTTCGGCCCGGTGTCCGGCGCGCACTTCAATCCGGTCGTCTCGGCCGTCGACTGGTGGCTGGGCCGTCGCGCCGGCACCGGCCTGAGCGGCCGGGAGGCGGCCGGCTACGCGGTGGCGCAGACCCTCGGCGCCATCGCCGGCGCGGCGCTCGCCAACGTGATGTCCGGCCTGTCCGCCGTCACCTCGTCCCGCACCGATCGCGACGGCGGACGGCTGTGGCTGGCCGAGGTCGTGGCGACGGCGGGCCTGCTCCTGCTGATCGTCTCGCTGGCCCGCTCGGGCCGGCTCACGACGGCTCCGGCGGCGGTCGGCGCCTACATCGGCGCCGCCTACTGGTGGACCTCCTCCACCAGCTTCGCCAATCCGGCCGTCACGATCGGCCGCATGTTCAGCGACACCTTCGCCGGCATCGCACCGGGCTCGGCGCCCGGCTTCGTCGTCGCCCAGCTCGCGGGTGCGCTCCTCGCCGTCGCGGCTGTCGCGTGGTGGTTTCCGGCCGTCGGGAGAAGCTCTGCCGGCGCAACAACTGATCATCGGAGGCAAGCATGAGCGCCAAGCCCAGTGTCCTGTTCGTCTGTGTGCACAACGCCGGACGGTCGCAGATGGCCGCCGGCTGGCTGCGGCACCTCGCCGGGGACCGGGTCGAGGTGCGCTCGGCCGGGTCCGAGCCGGCGGAGCGGATCAACCCGGTGGCGGTCCAGGCGATGGCCGAGGTCGGCATCGACATCACCGGCGCGCAACCGCGGAAGCTGGACGAGGCAGCCGTCGAGGTGAGCGATGTCGTCGTCACCATGGGCTGCGGCGACGCCTGCCCCTACTTTCCCGGCAAGCGCTACGAGGACTGGCGGCTGACCGACCCCGCCGGCCAGCCGATCGAGGTGGTCCGCGGCGTCCGCGACGAGATCCGGGCCCGCGTCGACGAGCTGATCACCGAGCTGGCCACGGAACGGGGCGCACCAGCGTGAGCGACTGGTAGCGGACGCCGTCCGCCGCGTGCACCACGTGGAAGTCGAGGACCTCGAAGTGGCGGGCGGCGTACGACAGCAGCTGCTCGTCGGAGCGGAAGGCGAAGTAGCGCTGCGGGACGTGGTGGTCCTCGTCGGCCACGCCCTCCTCCGGCGAGCCGCCGTAGACGCCCAGGTGGAACAGGCCGCCCGGGCGCAGCACCGAGCTGATCGACAGCAGGGCGTCGCTCAGCGCGTCGGTGGGCACGTGCAGCAGCGCGTTCATCGAGTAGGCGGCGTCGAACGACTCGGCGGGGAAGCCCAGGTCGAGCACGTCGCGGGCGTAGGCGCGCACCCCCTTGGCGCGGGTGCGCTCGACCATCGCGGGCGACAGGTCGATCGCGGTGACGTCCAGCCCGGCGGCCTGGAACCAGGCGCTGTCCTGCCCGGTGCCCGAGCCGATCTCGAGCAGGGTCGTCGCCTCGGCGGCGCGCAGGCGGTCGAGGAAGGCGGACCGTTCCGACATCTTCCACGGCTGTTTCGCGAAGCCGTCGCGTTCGGTGGCGGCGTCCGGGCCGTACGACTCGCGGTTGCGGGCGACGACCTCGGCGTAGCCGGACGGCACGGGCCGCAGTCTCATGGTTTTTCCCCCTGCCGATCGTTGGTGCCGCTCCGATAGCCTGACGCCGTCGGCGGGGGTGCGTAAAGGAGGGTCCGATGACGAAAGAGGTCCGGACCGACATCGAGACGATGCGTGCCGCCGACGCGGACCGGCACAAGGTGGCCGAGCAGCTCAAGGCGGCGCTCGACGAGGGCCGGCTCAGCCTCGACGAGTACGACGACCGGGTGCGCACGGCGTACGCGTCGAAGACGTACCAGGAACTGCTCGTGCTCCTCACCGACCTGCCGCGGCCGGGGCTGAGCGCGAGCGAGGTGCGCGCCCGCCGGGACGCCGAGCGGCGCCGCGAGCTGCGCCGGCTGCCCACCGCGATGATGGTGCTCTGGACCATCTGGGCCGCCCTGGCCGTCGTCAACCTCGTGGTCTTCGGCCTGGTCGCCGCCACTGTGGACGGCGACGTCTATCCGTGGCCGGTGTGGCTGCTCGTGCCCGGCGCGGCGCTCGGCGCGGTGACGGTCGGCGTCCAGGCCATCCGCCACCAGCAGCAGCGTCGCTAGCTTCGCGCGGGAAACAGCGCTCGTTCGAGCACCGGCCCGAGCACCTCGGCGTACGCGACTGTGATGTGGTTGTCGTCCTTGTAGACGAGGGTGTTGCCGACGACGATCGGGCAGGTCCGGTCCGTGCAGAACCACGGCGTCGGATCGATCACCCGGATGCCGTTGCGCGCGGCCCGCTCGGCGACCGACGCGCGCCGCTGCGGCTCGCGGATCGCGCGATTCACCGTACGGTCACATTTGTAGAGTTGGCGCGGGTTCGTCGCGGCGCACTCCGGCGCCTCGTCGAGCGGGTAGGGCGTGTCCTGGATCAGGACCTTCGGGATGCCCCTCAGCCTGTCCCACGTCTGCTGCCAGGCGCTCACCCAGACCGGGTTGTCCTGCGGGCCGACGCTGGGGACCAGCTGGTTGTTCTCGTCGTAGATGCCGCTGTCCAGGTCGGTGGTCGCCATGACCACCAGATCCGGCCGCGCCGCCGCGACCCGGTCGAGCACCTGGTCACGCCAGGCGACACATTCCGTGTACGGCCTCTTGAGGATCGGGTTGAAGGCGAGCACCTCCGGCAGGTGGCAGGCGGCCTTGGTCAGCGTGACGAGCTTCCACCCCTGTGCGCGGGCGGCCTCGTCGACGGCCGGGAACCAGGCGGCCGCGTGCGAGTCGCCGATCAGGTACATGGTCTTGGCGCCGTTCGGATCGCCGTAGACGCAGGGCCGGTTCTGCTCGCTCTGCGGGTAGCCGAGGTGGCAGAGGTCGTCGTAGATCTTCGGGTCGATCCGCTTCGCGTCGGTGAGCTTCGGCGTGACGTTCTCGGGCAGCCGTGATCCGCGCACGGAGCCGCTGACCAGCTGGGCGAGCCGGGCCGCCGGGTCGGCCGCGGCACCGACCTCGGCGGCGGTGTCGAGGGTGGCCGGCCCGGTCGGGATCGGCGGGGTGAACCGCCCGGCGACCAGGGCGATCGCGGCGGTCGAGACCGAGAGGACGAGGCCCAGGGCCAGACCGCGGCGGGCGCGCGACCGCAGCCACGGCCTCGTCCGGACGGGGTTTTCCACCAGGTGGTACGTGACGAAGGCGAGCCCGAGCGCACCCGCGGCGAACACGAGGTTCGACTTCACGCCGGGGTCGCGCATGAACGCCAGCGGCCAGATCATCAGGATCGGCCAGTGCCACAGGTACCAGCCGTACGAGAGCTTGCCGATGAACCGGAAGGGCGCAGTGCCGATGAGCCGGCCGGCGCCCCAGCCCTCCGCGGACGAGCCGCCGGCGATCACCGCGGCGGTGCCGAGCACCGGGAGCAGGGCCGCGTGCCCGGGAAAGGCCGTCGCCTCGTTGTAGCGCAGCGCGGCGACGAGCACCGCCACCAGGCCACCCCAGGTGAGCACGGCGGCAAGAGCCTTGGGGGTACGGCGAAGCCGGCCGGCCGCGATCGCGACGAGCGCACCGATGCCCAGCTCCCAGGCGCGCGTGTGCGAGCCGAAGTAGGCCCACGGCTCGGCGTGCCGGGTCTGCTGGACGCTGAGCGCGAGCGACACCACCACCAGGGCGGTGAGCGCGATCGCCGCGCGCCGCCGGGCCCGCCGGCCGGCCCAGACGGCGAGCAGCAGAAGCGGCCAGATCAGGTAGAACTGCTCCTCGACCGCGAGCGACCACAAGTGTTGCAGCGGCGAGGGCTCGGCGGTCGCGTTGAGGTAGTCCGTCCCCTCGTACGCCAACCGCCAGTTGATCCCGTAGAAGGTGCTGAACAGCCCGTCCTCGGTGATCGACCGGAACCGGGTCGCCGGCACGAAGAGCCCGGCGGCGACGATCGTCGCGACCACGACGACGGTCGAGACCGGCAGCAGGCGGATCGCCCGGCGCGCGTAGAAGCCGGGCAGCGAGATCCGGCCGGTCCTGGTCAGCTCCTTGAGCAGCAGCGTGGTGATGAGGAAGCCGGAGATGACGAAGAAGACGTCCACGCCGACATATCCGCCGGCGAAGGTGCTCAGCCCCGCGTGGCTCAGCACGACCAGGGTCACGGCGACGGCCCGCAGACCCTCGATGTCCGGGCGGAAGCCGATGTGGGCTCCCTCGGCCCGGCTCGCGGGTGCGCCGGCCGGGGCCTCCCGGGCTTCGACGGTGGTGGACACCATGTGTGGCTACTCCAGTCGCTGGTCGTCCATCAGGGTGCGGAGCTGGGATTTCACGGCCAGAGCACAAGATACCCAGGCCCTGCCCACAGGTCGACGGGGTAGGGCACGCGCTAGGGTCGAATCGTGACCACCGCGGACCGTGTCCCACTTTCCGTCCTCGACCTGGCTACGGTGCGTGAGGGGCATTCCAGTGCGGATGCCCTGCGCGGCACGGTCGAGATCGCGCAGACCGCCGACCAGTTGGGCTACGCCCGGTTCTGGGTCGCCGAGCACCACAACATGCCGGCCGTCGCCTCCACCTCGCCGCCCGTATTGATCGGCGCGGTGGCCGCACAGACCACAACGATCCGCGTCGGATCGGGTGGCGTGATGCTGCCCAACCACATGCCGTTCGTGGTCGCCGAGCAGTTCGCCACCCTCGAGGCGCTCTACCCCGGGCGCATCGACCTCGGCATCGGCCGCGCGCCCGGCACCGACCAGGCCACCGCGGCGGCGCTGCGCGGCGTCTCGCCCTATCTGACCGTCGAGCAGTTCCCCGAGCACCTCCAGACCGTGCTGGCACTGCTCGGCGACGAGCGCATCGAGACCGAGGCCGCGTCACACCTGCGGGCCACCCCGGTCGCCGAGAGCTACCCCGAGGTGTGGATGCTGGGCTCCTCCACGTACGGGGCACAGGTCGCCGCCGCGCTCGGCCTGCCTTTCTGTTACGCGTATCACTTCGCGATGAGCTCCGAAGTGGACAACGCGCTGCACCTCTACCGCGCCGGCTTCAAGCCGTCACCGCGCTACCCCGAGCCGTACGCGATGGTCAGCGCCTCGGTGATCGCCGCCGAGACGACCGAGGAGGCGCAGTACCTCGCCGGCCCCAGCCGCATCATGGCGCTGAGCCTGCGCACCGGCCGCCTCGGCCCGATCGTCTCGCCCGAGACCGCCGCGGCCGTCGAGCTCACCGACCTCGACCGCAGCCTGCTCGACTCGCTGCCCGGCACGCAATACGCGGGCACCGCCGAGGAGGTCGTCGCCGGGCTGGCGGAGCTGGTCGAGCGCACCGGCGCGCAGGAGCTGATGCTGGCCGGCACGGTCTACGACCCGGCCACGCGCCAGGACTCCCTCGTCCGCATCGCCAAGGCGTGGGGCCTGTAAAAAACAGATGCGCGGCCCGGCCGGCGTCGCAAGGATCGCTGCATGAGCTGGCGGCTGACCGATGACATCGACGAGTTCGACGCGGCCGCGGGGCAGTTCCTGGCCTCCCGGCCGGTCCAGCACACCGTTTTCCTCACGGTGATCGACGCCTTGCGCCGGCGGGGCCCGCACACGTACGGGCCGCAGGATCCGGTTCTCGGCTTCTGGCGTACGGCCGAAGGCACCGTCGACGGTGTGCTCCTGCGCACACCGCCGCACCCGATGATGGTCAGCCCGCTGCCCGCCGACGCCGTGCCGGCCGCCGCGGCCGCCGTACCCCTGACCCCCGCGGTGAATCTCCTGGCCGAAGCGGAAGACGCCTTCGCCGCCGCGTGGCAGCGGCGCACCGGCCAGTCCGCCACCGCGACCCGCCGGACCCGGCTCTACCGGCTCGGGGAGCTGGCCGACCCCGCGCCGCCGGGCCGGGCGCGTCTCGCCACCGACGCCGACCGGTCGCTGCTCATGGAGTGGCACGCCGCGTTCCACGACGAGATCGGCGAGGCGCACCACGGTGACCTCGGCGCGGCCGTCGACGACCGGATCGCGTACGGCGGCCTGCTGATCTGGGAGGACGGTGGCCGGCCCGTCGCGATGGCGATCCACTCGCGCCCGGACGCCGGCATGGCCCGCGTGCAGATCGTCTACACGCCGCCGGACCAGCGCGGCCACGGCTACGCGGCCGGCGCCACCGTCGCGGCCACCCGGTCGGCCCTCGCCACCGGCGTGCGCGATGTGGTGCTCAACACCGACCTGGCCAACCCGACGAGCAACCGGCTCTACCGCCGGCTCGGCTACCGTCCCGTTGAAGATCGAGTGATCCTGGAGTTCGCGGCATGACAGACGGCATGGTCGTTTCGGTGAACGTCGGCGCGATGCGCCCCAACCCGGCGAAGAAGGTGGGCCGCACCGGCATCTACAAGGAGCCGGTCGACCATCCGGTGGACGTGCGCGCGCCCGGCCCGCGCCGCACCGGCCTGCACAGCGGCATCGTCGGCGACGAGATCGGCGACATCGAGCACCACGGCGGCGACGACCAGGCCGTGTACGCGTACTCCCGCGAGGACTACAAGTGGTGGGAGGCCGAGCTGGGCCGCACCCTGCCCGACGGCATGTTCGGCGAGAACCTCACCACCACGGGCCTCGACCTGACGGCCACCCTGATCGGCGAGGTCTGGCGCATCGGCGACACCCTGGAGCTGTCGCCGACCTTCGGGCGCATCCCGTGCGCCACCTTCCAGGCCAAGATGGGCGAGCCGAAGTGGCTGAAGCGCTTCGCCCGGGCCAACCGCACCGGCACCTACCTGCGCGTGGTGACCCCCGGCCAGGTCCGCACCGGCGACCCGGTCACGGTGATCCACCGCCCGTCGCGAGGCATCACCGTCACCGAGGCGTTCGCCATCTACATGTTCGACCCGGCGTCGCTCCCCCGCCTCCTGGAGGCCGAGGGCATCTCGGAGCACCTGCGGGCCGAGGTGGAGGACCGCGTCACGCGCCTGTGAGCTGCTGACTACTGAACGACCGTGTTGCGGCCGGCGTCGCCGTACAGGTAGTCCTTGTCGTTGCCGCCGTACTCGATGTCGTTGCCGTGCTCTCAGGCCGCTTCTGTGGCCAGGGCCTGGCGCAGGCGGTCGGCGGCCTTGCGGTCGCCCTTGGCGATCGAGCCGTGCGGGACGGCCGCGACCATGGCGGCCACCAGCAGGACGGCGGAGGCGAAGACGAAGGCCCACGGCAGGCCGCCCGGGCGGTCGACGATCGCGCCGGCCACCGCACCACCGGCGGCGCTACCGGTGACCGAGACGGTGACGATCCAGGTGTACGCCTCGTTCAGCATCGACGGCGGAGCGAGCCGGCCGACCAGGTTGCTCTCCACCGTGAGGGCCGGAGCGATCGTGGCGCCGCCGAGGACCAGGGCCGCGCCCAGCCAGAGCGGGCTCGGCATGAAGGCCAGCACCAGGAAGCTCATCGAGACGGCGGCCAGCAGCCAGGCGAACTGGCGGGGCAGGGGCATCGCGGGACGGCGGGTGCCGAACCAGATGCCGCCGATGGCGCTGCCCACACCCCAGATGCCGAGCAGCACGCCACCCAGGCCGTCGCCGCCACCGTGGTGCGTGGCGTAGGCGGGAACGATGACGCCGGCGGCCCCGAAGGCCATGCCGAGGGCCACGACGCAGAGCATGAGCGCCGGGAAGCCCTGCACCTTGAGCGGGCCGAGGCCGCGCGCCGAGTCGAGAGTCTCGTGACGGACCCGGTGCCGCATGACGGGCAGCCGGGCGATCGCCAGGGTGCCGAAGAGGGTCGCGCCGGCCGCGCCGAGCAGGGCCGTGGCGGGATTGCCGGTGAGCACGACCAGGGCGGCGACGAGTATCGGGCCGAGGACGAAGACCAGCTCGAACAGGGACGTCTCGGCGGCCATCGCGGCGCCGCGGAGATGGTGGTTGCCGCCGCCCACGTCGGTCATGTCCGTCCACGCACGACGGATCGCGGCGGTCAGCGGCGGATAGGTGGCGCCGGCCACCGCCGAGGCCACGAAGATCCACGGCAGGGCCGTCTCGCCGCCGCGGCCGGCGAGCACCAGGGCCACCAGGGCCAGCGGGTGCAGGATCGCGGTGACGACGAGGATCGGCGACGGGCCGATGCGGTCGGCGAGGCGCCCGGCGATCGGGCTGAGGGCGGCGCCGGCGAGGGCGTAGACGCCGCCGGCCAGGCCCGCGGCAGCGTACCGGCCGGTCTCCTGCTGCACGAGAAGCAGCAGCGCCAACGGGGTCATGCCGATGCCTAGCCGGGCAAGGATCCCCACGCTCAGCAGGACCCGCCCGCCCGGCAGGTGCCAAACGCCCAGGTACTGACGCAACGCGGTCACGCCCGCCTCCTTGCTGTTGTAACGACCGAACCAGCCGACGACCCTAACGCTCCGCGCCGCGTCACACATCCGAAATATGAGGGCTGGTGTCGGGAAACACAGCACTGGGCCGCCCGCCTTCCTCGGCGAGCGGCCCAGTGGAACGAGCGGATCAGCGGTAGACGGCCCCGGCCTGCTGACGCAGGCGGGCGACGCGCTGCTCCATCGGCGGGTGAGTGGAGAAGAGGGACGCGATGCCGCCACCCCGCAGCGGGTTGGCGATCATCAGGTGGGCGGCGCTGGTGAGCCGGTTGTCCGCCGGCAGGGGCAGGCGGTGCGCCCCGTACTGGATCTTCTCGAGCGCACTGGCGAGGGCCAGCGGGTCGCGGGTCAGCGCGGCACCGTCGGCGTCCGCCTGGTACTCCCGGTTGCGGCTGATGGCGAGCTGAATGATCGTCGCGGCCAGCGGGCCGAGGATCAGCATCAGCAGCAGCCCGGCCGGGTTGGGGCTGTCGTCGTCGTCCGAGCCGCCACCCAGCGGCAGGAAGATCGCCAGCTGCGCGAGGCTCGTGACGATGCCGGCCAGCGCGGCGGCCACGCTCGAGATGAGAATGTCGCGGTTGTAGACGTGCGAGAGCTCGTGGCCGATGACGGCCCGCAGCTCACGCCGGTCGAGCAGCTGGGTGATGCCCGTGGTCACCGCGACGGCGGCGTGCTGAGGGTTGCGGCCGGTCGCGAACGCGTTCGGCTGCAACGTCGGCGAGACGTAGAGCCGCGGCATCGGCTGGCCCGCGGTGGTCGCCAGCTCCCGCACGATCTGGTAGAGCGCCGGGAACTCGGCCTCGCTGACCGGCTGCGCCCGCATCGCCCGCAGGGCCAGCTTGTCGGAGAAGAAGTAGGAGCCGGCGTTCAGGGCCAGCGAGAGGAACACCGCGAACACGAGGCCGCCGCTGCCGCCGAGCCAGTAACCCACCGCCAGGATCATGGCCGTGAGCAGACCGAGCAGAGCGGCCGTCTTGAGACCGTTGTGATGGCTGTGCAACAGGAACTCCTTCGGCATGCGGACCGGGTAGGTCACGCCTCCCATGGAACGCCGCACACCCGGAAATTCATCCGTCACGGACTGTGAGTTCGCTGAACGCGGGGTGGGGGCGGCTCTCTTATCGCCGGACTTCAGCTACCGCCAGGGTCTCGTACGGAGCGCTCACCGCCTCGCCGGATTTCGCACGTCATATCCCGAGACTCGGCGCGTTGCCTCCTGACGCTCGCCGCTCCCGCGAGCACACGTCCATGGACACCCCGCCGGCCAGCACATGCGGCGACGGCAGGCGTTTTCCACAGGTGTAGGCGTTATCCACAGCCCTCCACACGATCCTCCAGATTTCCTGGAGGATTGCCTCGAAGGTCGGGGCCCCCTTGGGAGGGCGGGGTCTTGGCTGCGCCGGGGTCAGCCCCCGGGCGGGCAGCCTCGTCGGGGCAATGCCCGACCGGCGCGACGCGGATCAGCGCGGCACCAGATCATCGCGGCACAGACCGGCGCGACCCCAGACCAGCGCAACCCCAGACCAGCGCAACCCCAGACCAGGGCGCGATCTCAGCCCAGCGCGTCGAAGAGCACCTGCGGCGCAAACCCGAGCGCCACCGCCACCAGCGAAGCCGCGACCACGACGGCGCCCACTGCGCGGGACACAGGCAGCCGGGGATGGGTGGCCGCCTCCAGCAGGGCCGGGTCGGCGACCGCGATGCCCACCCTTTCCGGCGTCGCGTAGAGCAGCGCCGACGCCCGCACGTAATAGGCCAACCCGATCACCGCGTTGAGGGCGACCACTCCGGCCAGCCAGCCGTGGTTGTTGTCGATCAGGGCGTCCACCACCGTGACCTTGGCGAACAGGCCCGCCAGGCCGGGTGGGAGGCCGGCCAGGCCGGCGAAGGCCAGGACCAGGGAGGCGCCCAGCCACGGGGAGCGGCGGCCGGCTCCTCGGTAGGCGAGCAGGGGGCCGCCGTCGGCGCCGGGTGGGCGGAGGGCCACCACTACGGCGAAGGCGATGAGTTCCAGGACGACGAAGAAGACCGCGTACGCCGCCGCGGGGGCCACGCCGGGGGCGCCCAGGGCGAGGGCGGCCAGGATGTAGCCGGCCTGGGCGATCGAGGACCAGGCCAGCAGGCGGACCATGCGGGTCTGGCGGAGCGCGACGAGGTTGCCCACCGTCATGGTCAGGACGGCCAGGACGGCGGTGAGCGCGGCCGCGTCGAGGCGGGCGACGATCGCGGCCAGGGCCAGGACGCCGCCGAGCTTGGAGGCCGTGGACAGGTAGGCCGCGACCGGCAGCGGGGCGCCCTCGTACGTGGCGGGGGCCCAGGCGTGCAGCGGGACCGCGGCGACCTTGAAGGCCAGGCCGATGACCAGCAGTGCCACGCCGGCGTCGGCGACCGGGGCGAACGGGCCGGTCGCGTTCAGCAGGCGGTCGAGGTGCAGGGCGCCGGTCGCGGCGTAGTTGAGGGCGGCGCCGAGCAGGGCGATCGCCGTCGAGACCACGCTGATCAGGAAGAACGTGATGGACGCGGAGGCCGGCGCGGTGCTGACCTTTTCGCCGGGGGCGAAGCGGCGCAGGCCGACGAGCAGGTAGAGCGGCAGGGTGAGGGTTTCCACCCCGACGATCAGCGTGATCAGGTCGCCGGCGTAGCCGACGACGACGCCGCCGGTCATCGAGCTGGCGAGCAGGAAGCAGAACTCGCCCGTCGGCGCCGTGCCGAGACGCAGCGACGGGATGGACAGGCCGAGCACGCCGACGGTCAGGCCGGCGAAGACGACGGCGGCCACCGCGGCGAGCGGGCTCGGCACCCACGAGCAGGCGCCGCCGCCGGGGGCGCAGAAGGTGCCCGCCCGGGAGCCGCCGACGACGATCGCGCAGACGGCGGTGGCGATGCCGCCGGCGGTCAGCGCGCCGAGGACGACGCGGCGGCCGAAGAAGAGGTCGGCGAGCAGGACCAGCACCGCGGTGCCGGCCGCCGCGTAGAGAGGCAGCAGCGAGACGTGATCGACCGACTGGGCCGTCATGGCAGGGCTCCAGTCATCAGGGCTCCAGTCATGAGGGGACGCCGCCCGGAGAACGCCGTCATGGCAGGGCTCCCGTCACGAGCGCGGGCGCCAGGCCGACCGCCAGGATGAGCGCGGCGAGCGGTGCCCAGGCCAGCCATTCCCGCCCGGCGATGACCGGGGAGACCGGCGCGGCGGCGGGTCCGTGGGTCACGCGGCGGAGGAGCCTGAGGAAGTACGCCGCAGTGAGCGCGCCGCCGATCGCCGCGAGCACGGCGAGGGTCGTCCACAGGCCACCGCCTCGCTGGATCGCCGCGACCACGGCGAACGCCTCGCCCCAGAAGCCGGCGAGGCCGGGCAGCCCGAGCGACGCGATCGCGGCGAAGCCGAGGACGCCGGCCAGCCGCGGCGCTGTCTCGCGCAGGCCGCCGAGGTCGGCCAGCTCGCCGGTGTGCGCCCGGTCCTTGATCGCTCCGGCGAGGAAGAACAGCAGGCCGGTGATGAGACCGTGCGCGACGTTGCCGATCAGCGCGGCCTGGAGGCCGGTCGTGGTGAGCGTGGCGATGCCGAGCAGCACGAAGCCCATGTGGCCGACGCTGGAGTAGGCGATCAGCCGTTTGAGCTCGGTCTGCCGCAGGCAGATCAGCGAGCCGGCGACGATCGCGGCCGCGGCCAGGATGCCGAGCACGGGAGCGGCCTTCTCGGCGCCCTGCGGGGTCACGCCGACGGCCACCCGGATCAGGCCGTACGTGCCCATCTTGAGCAGCACGCCGGCGAGGATCACCGAGCCGACCGTGGGCGCCTGGGTGTGCGCGTCGGGCAGCCACGTGTGCAGCGGCCAGAGCGGCGCCTTCACCGCGAACGCGATGGCGAGCAGGGTGAACGCCGCGTACTGGGTGGTGCGGTCGAGCCCGGCGCCGCCGGTGAGCTCGCGCAGGTCGGCGGTGCCCGCGCTGACCGCGACGGTGACGACGCCGAGCAGCAGGAACACCGAGCCGAAGAGGGTGTAGAGCACGAACTTGCGAGCCGCGCGGCGGCGGTCGTCGCCTCCCCAGCCGGCGATCACGGCGTACATCGGGAGCAGGACGACCTCGAAGAAGAGGAAGAACAGGATCAGGTCGAACGACAGGAAGGTGCCGGCTATGCCGGCCTCGAGGACCAGCAGCAGGGCGATCAGCGCGCGGCCCGGGCCCTTGAGGCTGTACGCGGCGCAGAGCACCGTGAGCAGGCCGGTGAGCGCGACCAGCGGGTACGAGACGCCGTCGACGCCGAGGTGGAAGTCGAGGTGCAGCGCCGGAACCCAGGAGACGTCCACCTCGGTCCACGGGCGCAGCGCGCCGGGGCTCGCCGTGTACGCCGTCCAGCCGGCCTGCCGCGCGAACGGCAGCAGGATGATCGGCAGCAGCGTGACGGCGGCGAAGGCGGTGCCGGTGATCCGCGCGGCCCGGTCGAGCCGAGCGGGGAAGACGGCGACGACGCCGGCGCCGACGGCCGGCAGCAGGACGACGGCGACCAGCGCGACCTGGTAGATCGTCATGCGACACCGCCGAACCAGACGGCCACGGCGCCGAGCAGCAGGGCGCCGGCGAGCACGGCAACGGCGGCGGTCGGCAGCGGCACCCGGTGAGCCATCGCGAGCACCTCGCCGGCCCCGGTGGTGCCGGTGCCCGTGCCCTCGACCGCGGCGTCGACCACCCTTTCGTCGGTGGCGGTGACGACCTTGGCGAGCGCGCGTACCGGACGTACCACTGCCCTGTCCTGAAGGGTGTCGAGGTGGAAACCGTTGGCGAACACGTGCCGGGCCGGGCCGAGCGCCTCGGCGGGATCGACGCCGGGGACCGCACGCCAGAGCCACCACGCGGCGCCCGCCCCGGCCGCGAGCAGCACGAGCGGCAGGACGATCGCGACGTCCAGGTGGGGATCGTCGAGTTCGAGGGCGGTACGGAAGCCCGGCGCGTACGCGGCGAGGCCGAGCAGCGCAGCGGGGACCGCGAGCAGCAGGATCGGCCAGCGCATCGCCCCTGGCGGGTCGTGCGGCGTGGCCGGCGCGGTGTAACGGGCGTCGTCGAAGCCGATCTCCCAGTCGGGCCCGTCCGGGCCGTGCGCACGCGAGATGCCGAAGAACGCGCAGAGCAGCAGCCGCGTCGCGTACCAGGCGGTGATCAGCACGGCGAGGAGCGCGGCGAGCCAGACCACCCAGGCCACCCACACCGGCGCGGTCTCGCCGCCCTCGGTGGCGTGCGCGGCGGCCGTCAGCACGTTCTCCTTCGACCAGAAACCGGCGAGAGGGGGCACGCCGGCGAGCGCGCCCAGGCCCACGGCGAACGACCAGAAGGTCACCGGCATGTGCTCGCGCAGCCCGCCCATGCGGGACAGGTAGTTGGTGCCGACCGCGTGGATCACCGCGCCCGCGGCGAGGAACAGCAGCGCCTTGAACGCGGCGTGGGTGAGCAGGTGGAACAGCGCGGCGGCGGGCGAGCCGACGGCGAGGGCGCCGGTCATGTAGCCGATCTGGCTCACCGTCGACCAGGCGAGGACCCTTTTCAGGTCGTCCTGCGCGGTGGCGCTGAGCGCGCCGAGCAGGATGGTGACCGCGGCCATCACGCCGAGCACCGCGAGCGCGGCGGGCGAGCGGTCGAAGAGCGGATAGAGCCGGAAGACCAGGTAGACGCCGGCGGCGACCATCGTGGCGGCGTGGATCAGCGCGGAGATCGGGGTGGGGCCGGCCATCGCGTCGGGCAGCCATGTATGCAGCGGGAACTGCGCGCTCTTGCCGGCGACCCCGGCGAGGATCAGCAACAGGGCGGCGGTGAGCGTGCCGGTCGAGTAGTCGTGCGCGAGCAGGGCGGCGATCCGCGAGGTGCCCGCGTCCACGATCAGCAGGGCGACGCCGAGCAGGAAACCGACGTCGCCGACGCGGGTGACCAGGAACGCCTTCACCGCGGCGGCGGGCGCCTCGGGCAGGCGGCGGTCGTGGCCGATCAGCAGGTAGGAGCAGGCGCCCATCACCTCCCAGCCGATCAGCGTGCCGATCAGGTCGCTCGACGTGACGACCAGCAGCATCGCGCCGGTGAAGAGGCTGACCTGAGCGGCGTACGGGGCATAGCGCGGATCGTCGTGCAGGTAGGCGACCGAGTAGATCTGCACGCAGAGCGCGACGACCGCGACGGCGAGCGCCACGTACAGCGCGGCCATGCCCGCCGAGAAGCCGAACGTCAGCTCGACGGACCCGAGGGTCACCCAGTGTGTGCTCGCCTCGACGGGCTTGTGCGCGAAGAGCAACAGGCCGAGCGTCACGAGCAGTGCGGCGGCGGCGCCGACTATACCGAGCGTGGCGGCCGGCCGGCGTCGCTCGCCGTCACCCGGCGGCAGCAACAGACCGATCAGACCCAGCAGCAGCGGTACGCCGGGGATCAGCGCGACGATCACCGGGCCTCCTGCTCTTCGTGCTCGTGCAGCGGAACCTCGTCGAGCACCACGGCGCGGCGCAGGCGGTAGTACTGGAGCACGATGGCGAGGCCCACGCCCACCTCGGCGGCCGCGATCACGATGACGAAGAGCGCGAAGATCGCACCGGCCTTCGGCTCGGGCGCGGGATAGGCCCAGGCCTCCGGTTGCACGCCGGACAGCGTCGACTTGATCGAGGCATCCGCCGCCACGAGGATCAGGTTGACCGCGTTGAGCATGAGCTCCACGGCCATCAGGACCAGGATCGCGTTGCGCCTGCGCAGCACGCCGTAGACGCCCAGGGCGAAGAGCAGGGCCGCGATGACGTACGGGATGACGGCGTGCATCAGGCGTCGTCCCCCTCGTCCTTGCCCGGCGTTCTCGGCGGCAGGGCCTTCGGCGGCGCGGTGTCTTTCGGCGGGAGGGCCTTCGGTGGCGCCGGGGGCAGCGCCGGCTGTTCGTCGTCGGGGATCGGCTCGCCCACCGTGTTCTCGACGCGGCGCGGGCCGGTCTCCGGCGCGGGCGGATCCTCGCCGCCGAGGGCCGGGCCGGCCTCGCGGGCGCGGAAGACGACGTTGCGCGCCTGCTCCCGGAGCACGTCGTCGCGGGTGGGCTCGGCCGGCTCGCCGCCGCTCTCCTCGGCCGCGGCCTGGTTCGCGGCGGCGGCCTCGGCGGCGTGCTGCGCCCGCACCCGGGCCTGTGCGGCGGCCTGCCGGGCGGCGATGCGCTCCAGGCGGGCCACCACCTCGGCGGACTCGCCGGTCGGGCTCGGCGGCGCGACGACGTCGGCGCCCTCCGGTCCGGGGCGGGCGCCGATGTCCGGGCGGGAGAGGACGATCGCGCCGACCAGGGCGGCCAGCAACAGGATCGAGAGCACCTCGAACGGGAGCACCCAGGCGCCGAAGATCTGCTCGCCGACCCGGCGGCCGGTGCCCGGCGGCGGCAGGTCGTACCGGGTCCAGCGGAACGCGTCCAGGAGCAGCACGGACAGGCCCAGGCCGACACCGGCGCCGATCAGCGCGGCGGGACCGGCGGGACGGTCGAGGTCGGGCGACGGGCCGATCGGGGCGCGGGTGAGCATCACGGCGAACAGCAGCAGCACGACGACGGCGCCGACGTAGACGAGCACCTGCACCCACGCGACCAGCTCGGCGCCGAGCACCAGGTAGAGGCCGGCGACCGCGCCGAGGCTCACCACCAGGTAGAAGCCGGCACGGACCAGGTGGGCGCTGGTGACGACGAGGGCGCCGGAGCCGACCGCGATCACGCCGAGAGCCAGCATCAGCGCGTCCGCGACGGTCACTTGTCCGGCTCCGGGTTCTCCGGTGCCGGCTCGGCCCGGGACGCGGGGGCGGGGCGTTGTGCGGTTGGGGACGCGCTCCGGCGTACAGACGGCCTTGCGGTCTTGGCGGCAGTGGCCGCACCCGGGCCCGCGGCCTTGCGTTCCGCCGTGGCCTCCTCCTTCGACGGCTCGCCGAGCACGTCGTGCGCGGGCGGCGGAGGCACCGTGCGCATCCACTCGCCCAGCCGGTCCTTGTCGTGCAGCAGGTCGAGGACGTCGACCTCGGAGTATTCGAACTCGGGCGTCCAGTGCAGCGCGTCGAAGGGGCAGACCTCGATGCAGATGCCGCAGTACATGCAGAGCGAGAAGTCGATGTCGAACCGGTCGAGCACGTTGCGCTGCCGCGCGCGGGCGGCCCCCGGGACGACGACCTCCTCCTTGTGCGAGTCGATGTAGATGCACCAGTCCGGACACTCGCGGGCGCAGAGCATGCAGACGGTGCAGTTCTCCTCGAGCAGCGCGATCACGCCCCGGCTCCGCGGCGGCAGATCGGGCTCGACATCGGGATACTGCTGGGTGGTGGACCGCCTGGTCATCGTCTTGAGGGTGACCGCGAGCCCTTGGACCAGGCCCTTGCCGGGCGTGCCGCGCTCCCCGTCGTCACTCACAAAGAGACATCCTGCCCCGTCCGGCCGAGTGACGCGAGCACACCCCCATCAGATCTTCCGGTACGGTCCTCCGCGACGCTCCCGGAGAGGCCGGCATGACCTGGACTTCGCGCGATCTCGAGACCTTTCCTGAGGACGACGCTGTGGAACACCGCCACGCCGGCCTCGTTCGAGTGACACGACCGACTTCCTGGAGCGCCGCATGATCGACGCGATGAGCGGGCTGCCGCCCGAAGATAGCTGGACTACAGATGATCTGGACCTGAGGCCGGACGATGGCGTGCGTCGTGAGTTGCTCGATGGAGTGCTTCTCGTCCGCCCCTGCCCCACCGACGTCCATCAGATCGTGGCCATGCGCCTCATGGTCGCCTTGGAAGAATCTTGTCCGGCTACCTATCAGGCGACGCAGGGTGTGGAGGAGCCCTGGCCGATCCGGATTCCGGTGAAGCGGCTCGCTCCGCGCTATCTCTGAGCTACGTGAGGACCTTGACCGCGGCGGTCAGGACCAACTGGGCCAGGGCCACCGGCACGAGGACCAGCCAGCAGAGACGTTGCAGCTGGTCCTCGCGCAGGCGGGGATAGCTGACGCGCAGCCAGATGATGACGAACGAGACGGCGAAGATCTTGACCAGGGTCCAGAGCCAGCCGAGCTGATCTGCGAAGGGGCCGTGCCAGCCGCCGAGGAACAGGACCGTGGTCAGGGCGGCGATGACGACGATGCCGACGTACTCGGCCAGCAGGAAGAACGCGAAGCGCAGGCCGGTGTATTCGGTCATGTAGCCGAAGACCAGCTCGGAGTCGGCGATCGGCATGTCGAACGGCGGGCGGCGGATCTCGGCGAGGCCGGCGACGAAGAAGACGAGGGCGGCGGGGGCCTGCCAGAGCAGCCACCACGGCCGCCACGCCTCGACGATGCCGGGCAGGCTGAGCGTGCCGGCGGCCATGGCGACGCTGGCCGCGGCGAGCACCAGCGGAAGCTCGTAGCCGAGCAGCTGGGCCGCGCCCCGCAGGCCGCCCAGCAGGCTGTATTTGTTGGCCGAGGCCCACGCGGACATGAGGACGGCGAGCACGCCGACGCCGAGCACGGCCAGCACGAAGAACAGGCCCACGTCGAGGGCCTGGGCGACGAGACCGCCCGGCCCGAGCGGGATCACGAGCAGGACCAGCAGGTACGGGAAGAGGGCCACGATCGGCGCCAGCCGGAAGACCCGGCGGTCCGCGTCGCGCGGCGTGATGTCCTCCTTCTGGACGAACTTCACGCCGTCGGCGACCAGTTGCGCCCAGCCGTGGTAGCCGCCCGCGTACATCGGGCCGAGGCGACCCTGCATGTGTGCCATGACCTTGTGTTCGGTCTGGCCCACGACGAGCGGCAGCACGAGGAAGCCGGCCACGACGGCCAGCACCCGGATGGCGAGGTCGAGCCAGATCGGCATCAGTCGCCCGTGCCCTCGTCGGGGAGCGCTCCGCCGCCGCGGACCGCCGGCGCGGCCTTCGGGCCCCACTGATTCGGATCGGGCACGCCCGGCGGGCGCATCGGGGCGCGCTTCGCCGTGCCGGCCTCGGACTCGCCCGGCTCCTTGGCGCCCGGCCATGCCTTGGCGACCCGGCTGGCCAGCACGAACTCCTTGCGCAGCGGATGCCCCTCGAAGCCCGGGGGCAACAGCAGCGGGCGCAGGCCCGGGTGGCGGGCGAAGGAGATGCCGAACATCTCGTACGTCTCCCGCTCGTGCCAGGCGGCGCCGGCGAAGAGCTCCACGACCGACTCGATGACCGGCTCGTCGCGCGGGACCAGGGTGCGCAGCAGCAGGGCGTGCCGGCGGCGGGTCGAATAGAGGTGGGCGACGACGCGGAACCCGTCGTCACCCTCGTCGACGGCGGAGAGCCAGTCGAAGAAGTCGCAGCCGAGGGCGCCGTTGTGCTTGGCCGTGCCGACCGCCTCCCACCAGCGGGCGACGGGCACGTCGACGACGGCGCGCTCGTGGCCGGGGCCGCCACCGGAGAGGCCGGCGACGATCTCGCCCGGAGGCGCGTCCGGGGAGTCGTCCGTCAGCAGCGCCACGAGCCGCTCGCCGACCTCTTCAGGCGTCATGGCGCCCATCCTATGGGTGCTTCCACGGCCCGGGGAGGAGCCCGCTGCTTCCGGCGGCCGTTGCCTCTGGCGCCCGAGCCTCTGGCGGCCGCTGCTACAGGCCGGGGAGACGTCCGTTGCGGAAGACGTCGACGAAGTCCTGGTGGTCCTCGCGGGCCTGGTCGCCGTAGCGGTGGGCGAACTCGACCAGGTGGCGCACGAATCCGGCCTCGTCCTTGTCGACGGCGGCGACGATCGCCTCCTCGGTGGAGAAGTCGACCAGATCGTGGCTGGACTCGTCGTCGGCGACCGAGTGCATGCGGGCGACGGCCCGGCCCAGGTCGGCGAGGACGCCGGTGAGCTCCTCGGGCTCGTTGACGTCGGCCCAGTCGAGGTCGGCCGCGTACGGCGAGACCTCGGCGACGAGCTGGCCGACACCGTCCAGCGTGGTCCAGCCGACCCACGGGTCGGCGTGCGCCTGGAGGGCGTGCTGCGACTCGGCGGTGCGATGCCCCTGGTGCTGGAAGTACGAGCGGACGCGCTCGTCGTCGATCCAGCGCGCGACGGCGGGCACCTGGGCCTGCTTCATGTAGATGACGACGTCGTTCTCGAGCGCCTGGGTGTGGCCCTCGAGCAGCAGGTTGTAGCTGGGCAGGCCGGCCGAGCCGATGCCGACGCCCTTGCGCAGCTTGATGTCCTTGATGTGCGTGGACACCGGCCGGGTCGCCCGCGGCAGCGTGGTCAGGTATTGCTCGAAGGCCTCCTTGACCATGGCGTCGGTGGCCTCGTCGGTCTCGAAGACGCCGTCGAGCAGCGCGAACCGGCGCTCGTAGTCGTCGATCACAGTCTGCGTGTTGAGCAGGTCGACCCGGGTGTTGAGGCGCGCCTCCTGGAGCACCCGGCGCAGCACGCCGTCCGCGTTGTCCAGGGTGATCGAGCCGATCGCGTCGTCGCCGCCGTTCGCGATGGCCCGCAGCTCGGTGAGGTAGGAGCGCGCGAACGTCGTCACCAGGTCGGTGATGTTGTCGTCGGAGAGCGCCTTCTGGTAGCCGATGAGCGCCACGCTCGCGGCGAAGCGCTTCAGATCCCAGGAGAACGGCCCGACGTACGCCTCGTCGAAGTCGTTGACGTTGAAGACGAGCTGGCCGGACGAGTTCATGTAGGTGCCGAAGTTCTCGGCGTGCAGGTCGCCGTGGATCCAGACGCGGCTGGTGCGCTCGTCGAGGAACCGGTCGTCGGCGTAGCCGCTCGAGAGGTCCGCGTAGAAGAGCGAGGCGCTACCGCGGTAGAACGCGAAAGGCGAGGCGGCCATCTTGCGGAACTTGCGCCGGAACGCGGCCGGATCGACCGCTATCAAAGCGCCGAATTCCCTGGTCAGAACTTCGATGATGAAGTCCGCGCGGTGATCGGTCATACCTGCGGAGACTAGTCCCCACTTGCACCCGGCGGGGTCACGATCGGAGCGCTGAGTGACGCGACGTCCCGCGGCGCGGTCACTGCTGGCGCGCTGAGCGACGCGACGTCCCGCGGAGCGGCCAGCGGATCGGGGCGCGCGACGCCACCCGGCCCGGCCTGCTCGGCGGCGATCTTCTCCTGGAGCCGCAGAATGCCGTGCAGCAGCGCCTCGGGCCGCGGCGGGCACCCCGGCACGTAGACGTCGACCGGGATCAGCTGATCGACCCCCTTGGTCACCGAGTAGGAGTCCCAGTAGGGCCCACCGCAGTTGGCGCACGACCCGAACGAGATGACGTACTTCGGCTCGGGCATCTGGTCGTAAAGCCGCTTGATCGCCGGCGCCATCTTGTCGGTGACGGTCCCCGAGACCACCATCAGATCGGCCTGCCGCGGCCCGTGCGCGAACGGGATGACGCCCATCCGCATGAAGTCGTGGCGGCTCATGCTCGACGCGATGAACTCGATCGCGCAGCAGGCCAGCCCGAAGTTGAAAACCCAGAGCGAATAACGCCGCCCCCAGTTCAACACGAACTTGATGGGCTCTCCGAGAACACCTGGCAGACCGGCCACAGCCTCAACCTACCTCCTGCCCCGCCGGGGCGGGACGTTGGAGCAGGCTGAGGAAGCAGGTCAGCAGCGCCTCGCGCAGCGCCGGCGGCGCCGCGTTGAGCAGGGTGTTGACGGCGGCCATCCGGCTGAAGTCGCCACCGCCGAGGCCCAGCGTCTCGGCCAGGCCGGCGATCAGGCCGGGGGTGATCTGCTCGGGCGTCAGGGTGGCGGCGGCCTCGAGCAAGGGCGCGGGCAGGGCCACGGGACCGGCGGCCCGGGCGGCGGCAACCGCGTCGGCCAGGTCGGCGGCGAAGCCGGGAGCCGTGGCCCGGACCGAGGCCGTAACGGTCAGGTGGATGGTGGGAGGCATGCCGGCATACGCCATCTGGGGCTGGGTGTGCCAGCCCCGGGCGGCCAGCTCATCGGCCAGAACAAAGAGGTCGACGGCGGTTGGGGCGGCTGTGGCCGGCGCGGCGTCGGAGGTCAGGCAGACGACTGTGGTCTCGGGTGGGGCGGCCAGGCGCAGGCCGGGGGTGGCCGTGACGGCGTCGGCCAGGAGGGTGACGGCCTCGCGGGTCTCGGCGGCGAGCTCGAGGTAGCCGGCGTCGCCGATGTGGCGGAGGGTGGCGAGTGCGGCGGCGATGGGGCCGCCGGAGCGGGTGGACGAGATGATCGGGTTGATCATCGTGTAGCCGGGCCAGCCCGCGTACGCGAAGTATTGCGGGAGGCGCAGGGCCTCGTCGCGGTGCAGCAGGATCGAGACGCCCTTTGGCGCGTAGGCGTATTTGTGCAGGTCGACCGAGATGCTGGTGACGCCGGGGACCGAGAAGTCGAAGGCGGGCAGGCCGGCTCCGAGGCGGCGCAGGTAGGGCAGCACCCAGCCGCCGAAGCAGGCGTCCACGTGGAAGCGCACGCCCCGCTCGGCGCAGACGGCCGCGATCGCCGGAATCGGGTCGACCACACCATGGGCGTAGGAGGGCGCCGAGGCGGCGACCAGCACGGTGTCGGGGCCGATCGCCTCGGCGAGCGCGGCGGGGCCGGCTCGCAGGTCGGCGCCGACCGGGACGACGTCGAGGGCGACGCGCAGGTAGTGCGCCGCCTTGGCGAACGCGGCGTGCGCGGTGGACGGGACCACCAGGCGCGGGGCCGTCACGTCGGGCCGGGAGTCGCGTGCCGCCTTGACCGCCAGGATCAGCGACTCGGTGCCGCCGCTGGTGACGCTGCCGACCGTGCGCTCGTCGCCGCCGAGCAGGCCGGCCGCGGCGCCGACCAGGGCGTTTTCCATCGCCAGCAGCGACGGAAAGGCCGTGGGGTCGAGGCCGTTGACATGCGCGGAGATCGCGTGGGCCGCGCGGGCCAGCTCGTCGAGGCCGTCGAGCGCCGGATCGTAGACATAGGCGAACAGGCGGCCGCCATGAGTCGGCAGATCGGCCGACCGCAGCTGCTGGAGCTCGGCGAGGATCTGGTCACCGGGGACGCCCTTGGCGGGCAGGGCCTCGAACATGCCGCTGACGGTAGTCCACGGTCGACGGCGGGATAAGCGACGAAGGTATGCCCCGGACCCCTACCGAAGTATCTACCGCCCGATGTCCCGGTAAGCGCGTAATAGGGGGACCGCAACGGCGACCAGCACGGCCGGCACCACGGTGAACCCGAGCAACACGCCCAGCCTGGCCGTGTCGTCCTGGGCGGCGGCCTCGCCCGTCGACGACGAGACATATCCGAAGACTTGGAGGACCAATGCGTACAAGCCCGGGCCCAGCGCCAGACCGAGCGTCTCACCAGCCGTCCAGAGGCCCGTGAAGACGCCGGCCTGCCTCTTGCCCGTGCGCTCGGTGTCGTGGGCGATGCAGTCGGGAAGCATGGCCATCGCGAAGACCTGCTGACCCGCGTAACCGACGCCGATCACCGCGACGATCAGGTAGATGGGCGCCGGCGGCAGGGCCGGCGCGGCGAGCAGCGCGAGCGCGCCCACCGCGAAGAGCAGCGACCCGGCGATCAGCGAGCGCAGCTTGCCGTGACGGCGGCCGATGCGCGTCCACAGTGGCATGACGAGCAGCGCCGGCCCGACGAAGGCGGCGAAGAGAAAGGTGGCGCCGGAGTCGCGGACGACGACGTGGTCGGCGAAGTACTGCACGCCGGCGAGCATCGTGCCGATCCCGACGGCCTGCACCACCCAGCAGAGGAGCAGCGCGCGGAAGGGGCGGTTCGCCGCCGCGACCCGCAACTGCGTGCGCAGGTCGGGCTCGGCCGCCGCAGCGGTGCGGGTGGCGGCTCCGCGCGTACCGAAATAGACGCCGAACGTGCCCACGACGATGAGGAGGCCGACGAAGATGCCGGACCACCGATGGCCGGTCAGTCCCCCACCGGTCTGTTCCACCACCAGCGGGGCGAGCGCGCCCGAGATCAGGATGGCCAGGGCGAGCACCGCGACCCGCCACGTCATCAGCCGGGTTCGCTCGCCGTAGCCGTCGGTCAGCTCGGCCGGCATCGCGACGTAGGGCACCTGAAAGAAGGCGTAGGCGGTGGCGGCCGCGAGGAAGGCGACGGCGACGTACGCGCCGGCGCCGGCCCCGCTGCGCACCGGGCCGGCGAAGATCGCGGCGAAGAGCACGCCCAGGATCAGGCCCGCCACCAGTAGGAAGGGCCGGCGGTCGCCGCTGCGGTCGGAGATGCGGCCGGCGACCGGGTTGACCAGGACGTCCCACGCCTTCGGCACCAGGACGAGCAGGCCCGCGACGCCAGCCGCCACACCTAACGTATCGGTCAGATAGGGAAGGAGGAGCAAACCAGGCACGGTGCCGAACGCGCCGGTCACCAGCGATCCCAGCGAATATCCGGCCAAAACCCGACGAGACAGGGCGGGCACCGGCCGTACGTCGGGGGTGGGACCCGCTGTCGTCATGACCGCGGATGGTAACCACGATCATGCGCTTAGCTCTACGCTTCGCGGGATGAAAAGGATTCCTGCCGGAGTCGCCGCGAGCCATCCGGCGACCGCCGGGGCCGGGATGCGGATCCTGCGCGAGGGAGGCACGGCGGCGGACGCCGCGGTCGCGGCCGTGCTCGCCTGCTGCGTGGCCGAGACCATCTACACCGGACTCGGCGGCGGCGGGTTCGCCACCTACTTCGACGCGGGCAGCGGGGAGGTCACGTGCCTCGACTTCTTCGTGTCGGTGCCGGGCACGGACGGCGATCGCGAGGCCGGTCCGATGCTCGCGGTGGACGTGTTCTTCGGCGGGATGCCGCAGGTCTACTCGATCGGCGGGGCGAGCGTCGCGGTGCCCGGCGTGCCGGCGGGCTGCGGCGAGGTGCACCGGCGGTGGGGGCGGTTGCCGTGGGCCGACGTGGTGGCGCCGGCGGCCGAGCTCGCGCACAGCGGGGTGAGGGTGCCCGCGGCGCACGCGCAGACGCTCGACGCCTGCGCGCCGGCTCTGGCCTGGGGTGAGGGGGCAGCGGTCTACATGCCCGGCGGGCGCCGGCTCCAGGCCGGCGACCTGCTGCGCCACGACGGGCTCGGCGCGGCGCTGGAGAGGCTGGCGGGCGCCGGGCCGGAGATCTTCTACACCGGCGAGTACGCGGCGCTCATGGTCGACACGGTGCGGGCGGCCGGTGGGAGCCTCGGGCCTCGGGACCTGGCCGACTACCGGGTGCTGGAGACGCCGGTCGATCACGCGATGCTGGCCGGTCACCGGGTGCGGGCGCGGCACGATCTCAATCGGACGGTCGACACGATCGCGGGGCTGCCGGAGGATCTCGCCCAGCCGGGGCGCGCTGTCGGGGTGGCCACCGCGCTGCGCGATCAGGGGCGGCAGAAGATCGGCGACACGACGAACGTCTCGGTGGTGGACGCCGAGGGGAACGCCTGCGTCGTCACCACGACGCTGGGGCTCGGGTCGGGGGTGTGGCTGCCGGGGCTCGGCATCAACCTCAACTCGATGCTGGGCGAGGGCGAGCTGATCACCGCCGACCTGACGCCGGGGCGGCGGATGTCGTCGAACATGTGCCCGCTCGTGGTGATCGACCCGGACGGGGAGCTGGCGGTGGCGGCCGGGTCGGCGGGCGCCTCGCGGATCCGGACGGCGCTGATCAGCACACTGCTGGGGGTGCTGGTCGACGGCCTCGACATGGCCGGCGCCATCGGGCGGCCACGGTTCCACGTCGTCGACGACACCGTGCACGCGGAGCCGGGGTGCCGCCGCGACGAGCTGGCGGCGCTCGCCGCCGCCGGGTTCCGCATCCGGCACTGGCCCGGCTTCAACCACTACTTCGGCGGCGTGACCGCGGTGGGCCAGGCCGGCGCCGCCGGCGACCCTCGCCGCGACGGCGTCGGCCTGCTCCTCTGAGGGACCGCGCCCGCGCGAGATACGGCAGAGGCGCCGCGCGGGAAGTGAGGAAGGCAAGGGCAACGAGGGACGCGCCGCGGCAAACGAGGCCGCGGCGCGCGGGAAGTAACGCAAGCAGCGTGGGAGATGCGGAGGCGCCGCGGGAAGTAACAGCAGCACCGCGCGGGAGACGCAAAGGCGCCGCGGAAAGTAACAGCAGCACCGCGCGGGAGACGCAAAGGCGCCGCGGGAAGTAACGGCAGCGCCACGCCGGAGAAGCGAAGGCGCCGCGCGGGTCGGGCGCGGCGCCGCGTCGTTGTGCGGGGCGAAAGGGTGGAGGCTCACATCGTTCGGGAGGCGATGGCCTTTGCGTCGGCTGCTGTCTCGCGGATGCCGGTCTCAAGAGGGGTCGGGGTGAGGCCGAAGGTGCGCTCGGTCAGCGTGCTGTCCAGGTGGAACGGGCCGTAGAACTGGTAGTCCATCTCGGCGAGCTCGCGGCTCATCGGGTGGACCAGGCCGGCCGTGCGCATCAGGAAGCGCGGCATCTTGTGCAGGGTGAGCCGGGGCTTGCCGGTCAGGTCGCAGTATCGGTCGGCCAGCTCGCGGATGGTGATCGCGGGGGCCGTCGGCGCGTGCCACGCCTTGCCCCAGGCTCGGGAGTCGCCGGCCAGCGTGACCATCGTGGTGGCCATGTCGCCGGTGTAGGTGAAGCTGTGCGGCTGGTCCGGGTCGCCCGGCACCCACACGGACGTGCTGCCCTTGTCGATCGCGGGGAGCAGCACCGAGGAGAAGACGCCGACCGCGCCCGCGCCGATGTAGTCGGAGCCGCGCACCTCGACGGTCCGGACGCCGCCGGCCAGGGCGTCGCGCCACATCTTGATGCGGACCTTGCCCTTGCGGCCGACCGCGGCCATCGGGGTGCTCTCGTCCATGTGGCCGCCGGGCTGCGGCCCGTACACATAGAGGTTTCCGGTGATCACGTAGACCGCGCCGGCCGCCTTGCTTGCGGCAATCATCGCGTCGTTCATCGGGAACCAGAGCTTCTCCCACTCCGTGTAGCGGGGGTTCGCGCAGTTGTAGAGCGCCTCGGCGCCCTCGGTGAGCTCCGTCAGGCGGCGCGCGTCGGAGGCGTCCGCGGCGATCCGCTCGATCAGCGGGTGCGACGGGCCGCCGCCGCTGCGGGTGACCATGCGGACCGTGTCACCGCGGTCGGCGAGGAGGCGGGCGACGGAGGAGCCGATCGGGCCGGAACCGACGACGACGTGAGACGACATAGCTGTTCTCCTTTGCGAGCACTGCTCTCTGTCGAGGACAACGATTGCACGAGCGACGCTCGAAAGCAAGAGCACCGCTCTCGTTATGGCACACTGGTCCGCATGAGCGCCTCAGGAGTACGCGCCCGGGTCCGGGCCGAGATGACCGAAGAGATCAAGGCGGTGGCCAAGCGTCACCTGGTCACGGACGGGGCGAACCTCTCCCTGCGGGCGGTCGCGCGGGACATGGGCATGGCGTCGTCCGCGGTCTACCGCTACTTCGCGAGCCGCGACGAGCTGCTCACCGCGCTGATCATCGACGCGTACAACTCGGTGGGCGAGGCCGCCGAGCGGGCCGCCGCCGGCGAGGCGAGCGACCTCGAGCGCTTCCTGCGGACCACTCATGCCGTACGGGAGTGGGCGCTCGCCCATCCGCACGAGTGGGCCCTGATCTACGGCAGCCCGGTGCCCGGTTACGAGGCGCCGCAGGACACGATCGGCCCCGCCACCCGGGTGATCCTGCTGATCGCCGGCATCGTGCGGGACGCGCACGCGGCCGGTCGCACGGCCGAGCGCGAGCCGATCAGCGGCGGCTACGCCGACGAGCTGGCCGCGGTCGCCGACCAATTCACCCCCGGCACGCCGCCCCGGCTGGTCGCCGCCGCGCTGTCGGCCTTCATCCACCTCGGCGGCGCGATCAGCGCCGAGCTCTTCGGCCAGCTCAAGAACTCGGTCGACCACGACCGCCGCGGCTTCTTCGACTATCAGATGCGCGGCGAGGCCGACCGCATCGGCCTCACCTGACCGCGTGCAGCACGTGCCCGCCCGGCGTCTCGGGCGGCACGTCCGGCCTGCCGAAGTAGCGGGCCGCCAGCCCCGACGGCCCGAGGTCGGTGATCTCGCGGAACCCGAGGCCGCCGAGCGCGGCGGCGATCTCCGGCGGCTCGAAGTAGGTCAGCCACGGCTCCCCCAGCCGCGCCACCCGCGAGGCTCGCGCCTCCAACTGCGCCCGCCGCTGCGGCGCCATCCGCTCCGGCGACTGCGCGTAGTCGAAGACCACCTCGTTGCCGGCCCACCCCGCGACGAACCGCAGCGTCTCGAGGCAGCTCGCCGACGTCAGATAGGGCACCACGCCCAGCCACAGGAAGAACGCCGGCTCGTCCAGCGTCAGCCGCTCCCCCAGCGACTCCCGCTCGAAGTCCAGGCCGAGATAGGTGAGCGACGGCGGCACCTCGATGCCCGCGGCGGCCAGCCGCTCCCGCTTCCACCGCTGGGTGTCCGGGTGGTCGACCTCGGTCACGCTGAGGTGGGCGTACGGGTTGCGGTAGCCGAACGTGTCGAGCCCGGCCCCGAGCACCACGAGCCGCCGGATGCCCCGCTCGACGGCCGCCGCGAGGGCGTCCTCCGCGAAGCGCGTGCGGGCCGCGATGAACAGGCGCATGGCCCGGCGGGGCGCGTCGGCGAGCAACTGCTCCTCGGGCACGCCGAGAATCCGTACCGCCAGAGGGTCTGTGAAGATCTCGCCGGACTCCAGGAGCTGATGCGCTGCCCGGTAGCGCGCGGCACTCATCGCCGTGCGGCTGGGCTGACCGGTCTGCATCAGGGCAACCAGCTCGCCCGGGCCATGTCCACATGGTCACCCTTGAGGGGGACGCCCTCGGACAGCAGCCGTTGACGGGCCTCCTGCTCGTGGCCGGGTGGCAGCCGTCCCGCGCTGGTGACCACGCGATGCCACGGAACACCACCGCCGTGCCGGGCCATGATGCTGCCGACCTGGCGGGCCGAGTTACGCCCGGAGAGCTCGGCGAGCACGTCGGCGATCGCTCCGTACGACATGACTCGCCCCTCGGGGATGCGCTCGACGAGCGAAAGCACCTCTTCGACGTACTCCTGCGGTGTCACCCGGGCCACGATATGGGATCTCGGCCAGGTCCCGGGTGTCCGGACGAGCACAATTGGCCAGGTGCGCGAAGAAGTGACCGGTGCGCGCCGGGTCGTGGTCAAGGTGGGCTCGTCATCGCTGACCACGGCGTCCGGCGGGATAGACGAGCAGCGCGTCGACGCGCTGGTCGACGCGCTCGGCGGTCTGGCGACCGGCGGGCGTGAGGTGGTGCTGGTGTCCAGCGGCGCGATCGCCGCCGGGCTCGCCCCGCTGCGGCTGGCCCGGCGACCACGCGATCTAGCCACCCAGCAGGCGGCCGCCTCGGTCGGCCAGGGCCTGCTGATCGGGCGCTACACGGCCGGTTTCGCGCGGCACGGGCTGACGGTCGGCCAGGTGCTGCTCACGGTCGACGACGTGACGCGGCGGGCGCACTACCGCAACGCGTACCGGACCTTGCGCAAGCTTCTCGACCTGGGTGCCCTGCCGATCGTGAACGAGAACGACACGGTGGCGACCGAAGAGATCCGCTTCGGCGACAACGACCGGCTCGCCGCGCTGGTGGCCGCCCTGGTCGACGCCGATCTGCTCGTGCTCCTCTCCGATGTGGACGCCCTCTACACCGGCAGCCCCGCCGACCCCCGATCCCGCAAGATCTCGTACGTGGGTGACGACTCGGACCTGGCGGGCATCAGCATCGCCACCCCGGGCAAGTCCGGCGTCGGCACCGGCGGCATGGTCACCAAGGTCGAGGCGGCGCGGATCGCCACCGGGTTCGGCATCCCCGTCGTGCTCACGGCCGCCCCGATGGCCGGCGCCGCGCTCGCCGGCGACGAGGTCGGCACGCTGTTCCGGGCCGCGGCACGCCGCCCGGCGGCCCGGCTCTTCTGGCTGGCGCACGCCACGGCGCCGCGCGGACGGCTCCACCTCGACCCGGGCGCGGTCGCCGCCGTGGTGGCACGGCGCAAGTCGCTGCTGCCGGCCGGCATCACGGCGGTGGACGGGTCGTTCGCCGCGGGCGACCCGGTCGACCTGGTCGACGCCGGATCGGGTGCCCCGGTCGCGCGCGGGCTGGTCAACTACGACGCTGTCGAGCTGCCCGCGCTGCTGGGACGGTCGACCCCCGAGTTGGCCGCGGCGCTCGGCCCAGGCTATGAACGTGAGGTAGTCCACCGCGACGACCTCGTACTCCTCTGAAGGGGTCCCCCATGAGCACAGTCCCGCAGCAGGCCGCCGACGCGCGGGTGGCCTCGATCGACCTGGCGAACGCGACGCGCGCCGAGAAGGACCGCGCCCTGCTGCTGATGGCGGCCCGCCTGGAGGAACGCGAGGCGGACATCGTCGCGGCCAACGAGGTCGACGTCCGCAACGCGCGCGGCGCCTCCCTCTCCGAGGCGATGATCGACCGGCTGACGCTGACGCCGGCGAGGATCCGCGCGATGGCCGACGGCCTGCGCGAGCTCGCGGCGCTGGCCGACCCGGTCGGTGACGTGGTGCGCGGCTCGACGCTCGCCAACGGCCTGGAGCTGCGTCAGGTGCGGGTGCCGTTCGGCGTGGTCGGCATGGTCTACGAGGGCCGGCCCAACGTGACCGCCGACGCCGCGGGCATCTGCCTCAAGTCGGGCAACGCGGTGCTGCTGCGCGGCTCGGGTTCGGCGCTGAGCTCGAACGCGGCGATCGTGTCGGTGCTGCGCCAGGCGGTCGCCGACGCGGACCTGCCGGCGAACGCGATCCAACTGCTCGACGCCACCACGCGCGACTCGGTGAAGGAGCTGATGCGGGCCCGCGGCCTGGTCGACGTCCTGATCCCCCGCGGCGGCGCCTCCCTGATCAAGGCGGTGGTCGAGGAGTCCACGGTTCCGGTGATCGAGACCGGCGTGGGCAACTGCCATGTGTACGTGGACGAGGCGGCCGATCTCGAGAAGGCGCTCGCGGTCGCGATGAACTCGAAGACCCAGCGACTGTCCACCTGCAACACTGCCGAGTCGCTGCTGGTGCACGCGGAGATCGCCGACCGCTTCCTGCCGCTGATCCTGCCCGAGCTGGCCGACGCCGGCGTGACCGTGCACGGCGACGCGCGCGTGGCCGCCTACGACGAGAGCGTGGTCCCGGCAACGGACGAGGACTGGGACACCGAATACCTGTCCGCCGACCTCGCCGTCGCGGTGGTCGACTCGCTCGACGACGCCCTGGACCACATCCGCCGCCACGGCACGGGCCACACCGAGGCCATCATCAGCGAGTCGGTGACGGCCACCCGCCGCTTCGCCGCCCGCGTCGACGCCGCCGCCGTCATGATCAACGCCTCGACCCGCTTCACCGACGGAGGCGAGTTCGGCTTCGGCGCCGAGATCGGCATCAGCACCCAGAAGCTGCATGCCCGAGGCCCGATGGGCCTGCCCGAACTGACCTCGACCAAATACATCGTCACGGGCAACGGCCACACCCGCTAGCGGGTCAGGCGCGGCAGGCGCGCAGCACGGTGAGCGTCGTGTTGACGTCGAAGACGGGGCCCTCGGCGCTGTCCCAGCCGCCGTCGGTGCGCTGGGTCTCGGCGAGGCGCTTGCGAGCGCTCTGCAGGAGCCAGTCGTCGCCCAGTTGGACGCGGCGCAGCGCGGCCGCCATGGAGGCGATGTCGGCGGGGGCCATGTCGGGCAGGCGGTCGCCGAGCACCAGCTGGACCCGCGCCGACTCGTAGAAGTACTGCTGGCCGTGCAGCAGGCCCGCCGCGTGCCAGCCGGCCGCGAGGAAGGACGGCCAGGTGCCGTCGGGGCGCAGCTGTGCCACCAGCCAGCGGGCCGCGGCGGCGAGCGCGGAGCCGTAGCGGGCGGGCACCTGGAGGTGCGGGTTGGCCTCGAACTCGGCGACGGTCATCCAGAAGCCGGCGAGGGCGGTGAGATAGAGGGTCGCCTCCGGGTCGCCCGGCATCGCCCAGGCGGGGGCCTGCTCGGCGAGCGACTCGTCCTCCTGCCACGTGCCGTCCTGGCGCTGGACGGTGGCGAGCCAGGCGAGCGCCCGGTCGACCGGCTCGCCGTGGAGGCCGCCCAGGTCGTCGAGCTCGTTGAGCCGAAACGCCGTGGCGTCGACCGACGCGATGACGCCGTCGGCCGCCGCGGGCCAGCCGCCGCTCTCGGTCTGACCGGCGACGATGCGCTCGATCACCTGCGGATCGGGGGGCTGCCCGGTGCGCAGGTAGGAGAGCCGAGCCCGTTCCACCGGGTCACCATGCGCGACGACATACCCGATCGCGGCGTCGATATCTACCACGTCGGTGACGCTACAACCACCGGATGCATTTCGCTGTGCCGTCTCGGCAGGTAATCACGCTGGGGAATCAACGAATGACTCCCCAGCGTGACTACTTGATGACAGATCAGTAGGACGGCTGGGACGGGTCGACGGTGTTGACCCACGAGACGATGCCGCCCTGGACGTGGACCGCGTCCTTGAAGCCGGCCGCCTTGAGGGCCGCCAGCGCCTCGGCCGAGCGCACGCCCGACTTGCAGTGCAGCACGATCTGGCGGTCCTGCGGGAAGCGGGACAGCGCCTCGCCCGAGAGGATCTCGCCCTTGGGGATCAGCACCGAGCCGGGGATCCGGTTGATCTCGTACTCGGCGGGCTCGCGCACGTCGACCAGGAACACGTCCTTGCCGGCGTCCTGCCAGTCCTTGAGCTCGCGGGCGGTGATCGTGGCGTCGACGGTGGCCTCCTGGGCCTCGGTCGAGACCGCGCCGCAGAAGTCCTCGTAGTCCTCGAGCAGGTCAGTGACCGTCGGGTTGTCGCCGCAGAGCGCGCAGTTCGGGTCCTTGCGGACCTTGATCTTGCGGTACTCCATCTCGAGGGCGTCGTAGACCATCAGCTTGCCGACGAGCGGCTCACCGATGCCGGTGATCAGCTTGATGGCCTCGTTGACCTGGATCGAGCCGATCGACGCGCAGAGCACGCCCAGCACGCCGCCCTCGGCACAGCTCGGCACCATGCCGGGCGGCGGGGGCTCCGGGTAGAGGCAGCGGTAGCAGGGACCGTGCTCCTCCCAGAAGACGGAGGCCTGGCCGTCGAAGCGATAGATCGAGCCCCAGACGTACGGCTTGCCGAGCAGCACCGCGGCGTCGTTGACCATGTAACGCGTCGCGAAGTTGTCGGTGCCGTCGACGATCAGGTCGTACTGGCTGAAGATCTCTTTGACGTTGTCGCGGTCGAGCGCGGTGTTGTGGATGACCACGTTCACCAGCGGGTTGATCTCGCGAATGCTCGCCGCGGCGGACTCGGCCTTGGGCCGGCCCACGTCGGAGACGCCGTGGATGACCTGGCGCTGGAGGTTGGACTCGTCGACCGTGTCGAAGTCGACGATGCCGAGCGTGCCGACACCGGCGGCGGCCAGGTAGAGCAGCGCCGGCGAGCCGAGACCGCCCGCGCCGACGACGAGGACCTTGGCGTTCTTCAGCCGCTTCTGACCGTCCATCCCGACATCCGGGATGATCAGGTGCCGCGAGTAGCGGCGGATCTCATCGATCGACAGCTCTGCGGCCGGCTCGACGAGCGGGGGCAGTGCCACGTTAACTCCCCGGGTTGACGGTAAGGATCGGGACCCATTGTCGCTCGTACCGGCCGGTGGGGGCCATGACAATCACCACCGGCCCGACATGCGGGATGCGGGAATTTTAGACGGCCGGGCCGGTGAAGAGCTTGCCGTTGCGCGTGGGCCAGGCGTACGCCGTACAGCCTCGCAGGGTCAGGGTCTGTTGCACCATGACCGGGGCCGGTCCGCCCGCCTTGGGGCAGCCCTGGTGGTGATGCCCCAGCTCGTGGCCGACCTCGTGGTTGATCACGTATTGCCGGTACGTCGCGATCGGGATCCGGGCCTTGAGGTACGGCGCCGACGAGAGCCGCCAGCGGTCGAGGTTGAGGATGGCCCGCCCGATCGTCCGGCACGACGTGTACGGCACGCCGCCCACCCGGATGTTCGTGCCGCCCTGCAGGCACATCTTGCCGGCCGTGTCCCGGGTCGCCAGGAAGACGGTGAAGTCGGCCTTCTCGGCGCCGGGCACCAGCTGGAGCCGCAGCTGACCGGTGCCGGTCCAGCTGCGCGGGTCGCCGAGCGTCGCGGCCACCACGGCGGCGAACGCGTTGACGTCCTCCCCGCTGCCGCGCTCGACGGCCACCTTGAACCGGCGCAGCGGCCCCTTCGCGCCGAGCACCGGGCCGCGCTGGGACGCGTACGAGAAGACGCCCTGGCCATGAGCCGGCACGGCGCCGGAGATCTGCAGCGGCGGAGCGCTCGACGGCGACGGCGACGGCTTGGCGGTCGCCTCGAGCGACGGCGAGGGCGCGACAGGCGCCGCCGAGACCGACGAGGACGTCGCCGAGGGAACGGCGGCGGCCGGGTTGCCCTGCTCGATGCGCCGGCCCACCGCGAAGCCCGCGGCCACGACGATGACCAGGGCGAACAGGACGAGCCACCAGCGCCGCCACCGGTCCGGCCGGGTGGGCGGGCGGTCAGCGGGCGGGGCCGTGGCTTCGTCGATCATCGCCAGCCAGCGTCGCACATGCCGGAAGCGCTGTCTCGCCCAATGGATCTTGTGTTGGCCGCGTCGCTTTTATCGGCCGACGGGGCTGCCGATGTCGTCGAGCATGCCGACGACCGCGCGGGCGACCAGGCGCGGCACCTCCATCTGGGCGACGTGGCCGACTCCCGGCAGGATCAGCAGCCGGCTGTCCGGGATCGTGCGCGCCACCTGCACCGGCACCCGGGCGTCGACCAGCTTGTCGTTGAGACCGCCGATGACCAGCGTCGGCGCCTGCACGCGGGCGGCGAGCCGCCACTGCGAGTTCGCGCCCGGCAGGTACGCCCGCAGGAAGCTCGAGACCAGTCCGCGCAGCGTGCCGAGGTATGCCTTGGGATAGTGCGCCACCGTGTACCGGAGCTTGATCTCCTCCATCGCCTCGGCACGGCGCTGCGGGGTGACCTTGCTCGTGTCGCCGAAGCACGCCGCGAGCACCTGCTCGGCCATCTCCTCGGCGGTCAGCCGGGCCATTCCCCAGGCAAGCAAGCGATCGGCGCGGGGCAGCGCGAGCAACGGCAGCACCGGGCCCTGCGCCGTGCGGCGCGGATCGAGGAACGGCATCGCCGGCGAGATCAGCGTGAGGGTGCGGACGAGATCGGGGCGCAGAGCGGCTACGCGTACGGCGATGGAGCCGCCCAGGGAGTTGCCGACCAGGTGGACCGGGCCGCGCCCGTCGTGTTCGAGATAGCCGATCAGCGTCGCGGCGAACGCCGGGATCGAGTATCGCGGGCTCGGATCGCTGTAGCCGAAGCCGGGCAGGTCGACGGCGCGCGCGTCGAACCGGTCGGCGAGCATCCCGGCGACGTCGGTGAAGTTCTGCGACGAGCCGCCGAGGCCGTGCACGTAGACGGCCGGCTCCGCGCCGGGGCCGGTCGCGGGCGTGTCCCGGACGTGCAGCATCGCGCCGTTGATCTCGACGCGGCGGGCAGGCCAGGGTGCGGGTGCTTCGCCCTCCGGCAGCAGCGCGCTGTCGGGGGCCAGGATCGCGCCTTTCATCTTGTCAAGAGTGCCTCAAGACGCCGGTTGACCGCTGCCAGCGTCGCCCGGACCATCGCGTGCCGGTCGTCGCTGGTGACCACGGCCGAGCCGGCCAGCTGCTCGACCCAGCCGCCGCAGGAGAGCAGCAGCACGACGACCGCGACCTGGGCGGCGCCGAACGGGACGGCCGCGGCGTGCTCGACGAAGCACCGGGCCGGGCCCTCGGGGTGGTCCGAGGCGGACAGCAGCTCGTCGACCGCCCCGGCCGTGGCCATCGCGCAGAGCCGCAGCAGGTAGCCGTCGACGGCGGGGCCGGTGGCCACACCGGAGGCAGTACGGTCGCCGACGGCGAGCTTGACCTCGACCGTGGCGTCCGCGCCGAACGTGTTGACCTGCACGTTCTCGATGACGACACGCGGTCCGGGGTGCTCGCCCGGATAGAGCGGACGCGGCGGGCCGCAGTCGAGGGCGCTCGGGACGACCTCGGCGGTCTCCGCCTTGTCCGTCCTTTCCGGCTTGTACGGCTGGTCGGGCTTGTACGGCTCGGCGCGGCGCGACTCCCGCTCGGGCGCCACGGGCTGGGCGGCCGCGTGCGCCGGCGCGGTGGGCGGCGCGGCCGCGCGAGCCGGGGCGGTGGGCGGGGCCGCATGAGCCGGCGCGGGGGTGGCGGCCTGCGCGGCCGGACGAGCCGGGGCGGGCGCGGCGGTCTGCGCGGCCGGACGAGCGGGGGCGGGCGTGGCGGGCGGCGAGACCGGGCGGGCCGGGCGCGCGGGCGCCGGCGAGTCGGCCGGCGGGCGCGTCGCCGTGGGCGTCTCGGCGACGGGGGCGACCGGCGGGGCGGGCGGCGCGGAGACGGGCTTGCGCGGCGGCTCCGGCACGCGCTCGGCGGGCTGCGGCGGGCGGGCCGCCGGCACCAGCGCGGAGGGCGACACCGGCGCGGGCGCGGGGCTCTCGGCCGGCCGCAGGCCCTCGCCCTGCATCGCGGCGTCCAGGCCCATGCGGTCCTGGAGCAGGCGGGCGACCTGGCGGCTCACCTCGGCCGGGTCGGCGCCCTCGGCGAGGTCGAGGCGCAGGCTGTGCGCTCCGGCGGGGGTGGAGCGCAGCGAGGCGTCGCGCACACCCTCGACCTCACGGACCGCGGCGAGGATCGCTCGCACGTCGAAACCCTCCTGACGTTCCTCGGCGGGCAACACGTCGCCGCGGCGCAGATGCGTCGCGATCCGCGCCAGCGCGGGCGTCTCGGCGGTGGGCTCCACCAATGGCGGCTCCGGGACCTGGGGCACGTCCGGCTGGGCCGGGACGCGCTGGGGAAGACCGCGCGCGTCCGGCTCGCCGGACCGCCTGCTCCCGAGACCGGTGTACGGCGCGGACTCGTACGGGTCGTAGGGAACCGCGGGCGGCGGCTCGTAAGGCGCGGGGGGCTCGTAGGACAGGCGGCGCGGGTAGCTCGACGGGTCGTACGCCGGGCGCGACGGCTCGGGCTCCTCGGCGGCCGCCTCGGGCCGGGGAACGCGCTCGACCCGCGGGACGCCCTGGGCGGGCGTGTCGAGGGCGTGCCGGGCCTGCTCGGGCGAGGACTCGGCGGCGCCCCACTCGGCGCGGCGGGCACCGGGCGCGGCCGGGCGGACCATCGGGACCGCCGAGCGCTGCCGGGTGATGGGCGGCGTGGCGGGCGGCTCCTGCGCCTGTTCGTCGAGGTCACCCTCGTACGGATAAGGGGGTGCGCTGTTGGGTGTGGGCACGTCGAAGCGGCGCAACGACATCAGCGGGTCGCCGGTGCGCAGGCCCGGCTCGCGGATCGGGCCCGACGTGAGGCCGGGCTCGCTCGCGCCGCCGGAGGTGAGGCCGGTGTCGCGCAGGTCGCCGGTGGTCATGCCGGGCTCGGCGGGCGCGCTCGTCTGGGCGACGGACGGCGGGGCGACGGACGGCAGGACGGTGGGCGGCGGGGCGGTGGACAGGCTCTGCGGGCGCGACTCGGGCGCGGGACCGGGGTCGGACCGCGGGGCCAGGAGACTGGAGTAGCGCGACCTGTCCTCCCATCGGCTGACGGGCGGCTCCGGGTCCCCGGAAGGGGGAATCTCGCCCGTACGGCCGGCGTCGACGAAGCCCGGCGGGGCCGGCGCGGGAGTGGCGGCGGGAACGCTCGACGCGGGCCGCGGCGTGGCGGGCTGGGCCGACACGGGCACGGCGGAAGAGGGAAATGCCGGATTGCGCGGGAAAGCACGGCTCTCGGCGCCCGAACGCCGCCAGGCGGGCACGTCGGACTCGGACTCGGCCGCCGGCGCCTGGTAGGACCAGGGGCTGTCGGGCGTCGCCCAGCCGTTCACCCGGGTGCGCTCACGCGCATCGGCACCGTCGCCGCCGTCCGCGGCTCCGGTGTCTCCGGAATGCCCTGATTCATCCACCGCGCGCTCCTCGCTCCGCCCCCGCTGAGGCTACCGTGTGGTTGCAGTGGCGATAAGTTGCAGCGTCGCGACAATTGCCCGCCGACCGCATCACACGCCGATCCGGGCAATCCGAGCAGGCTCCCCCTGGAGGTTCGACAGATATGACCGCTCCGTCCGGCGGGGCCCAGACGGCACGGCCGACCCGTCTGCCGCGTTCCGCGCGCCGCAAGCAGCTGCTGGCCGCCGCCCAGCAGGTCTTCGTGGCGCACGGCTACCACGCGGCCGCGATGGACGACATCGCGGAGAAGGCGGGCGTCTCCAAGCCCGTGCTCTACCAGCACTTCCCCGGCAAGCTGGAGCTCTACCTCGCGCTGCTGGACACGCACTGCGACGCGATAATCGCCAAGGTTCGCGACGCCATGCACGCCACCACCGACAACAAGGAGCGCGTCAAGGGCGCCGTCCGGGCGTACTTCGACTTCATGGACCACGAGAGCGAGGCGTTCCGTCTCGTCTTCGAGTCCGATCTGCGCAACGACGCCCAGGTGCGGCAGCGGGTGGAGCGGGTCGAGCAGGGCTGCATCGCGGCGGTCACCGACACGATCATCTCGGACACCAACCTCAGCAGCGACCAGGCCGAGCTGCTCGCCTCCGGCCTCGTCGGCGCCGCCGGGCAGTCGGCCCAGTTCTGGCTGGCGAACGGCCGGCGTACGCCCAAAGCTGAAGCCGAAGCGCTCGTAGCTGCGCTGATCTGGCGCGGCATCGCCAGCTTCCCGCTCCAGGGCGGCGCATCGGGGGGCACGGCGTCGGAAATCGGATAGCCTTGCCAGCGGTAAGACCCGCGAAAAGGGAGGGCCCCGTGGAGGTCAAGATCGGCGTGCAGCACACGCCGCGTGAGCTGGTGCTCGAGAGCGCGCAGACCCCGGCGGAGGTCGAGCAGGCCGTGACCGAGGCGATGGCCAAGGACAGCGTCCTGTCGCTCACCGATGAGAAGGGCCGCAAGGTGATCATCCCGATCGCCAAGGTGGCATACGTGGAGATCGCCGAGTCGAACACTCGTCCGTTCGGCTTCACCACGCGCTGAGGTTGTTTCTCGATACGCCGAGGGCGCCCCTCACCACGAGGGGCGCCCTCGGCGTATATCCGCTCTGAGGTGCACGATCGTTCCGTCGGGTAAGATGGTCTGGCTGCCGTCGACGTCGATCTCCTCCGATCGCCGCGGCCGACCCGCGCGCGGCCCGCTTTTCCAGCGTGTGGCCCGCGCCCTACCCATACCGCGCCCCAGAGTTCCTACGGGCGCACCACGAGAGGCACCCGTAAAACTTCATGACCGACATCGAGACCAACGAACCCGCTCTGGTACCAGTCACCGATCGCGCTCCGGTCCGCGCCGACAGCCCCACCTTCGCGGAGCTGGGCGTCCGCGCCGAGACCGTCGAGGCGCTGGCCAAGGCCGGCATCACCCGGGCCTTCGCCATCCAGGAATACGCGCTCCCCATCGCCCTGCGCGGCACCGACCTGATCGGCCAGGCTCCCACCGGCACCGGCAAGACCCTCGGCTTCGGCCTGCCCATCCTCGAGCGCGTCACCGCGCCGAGCGAGGGCGCCGACGGCAAGCCGCAGGCCCTCATCGTCGTGCCCACCCGTGAGCTCGGCCTCCAGGTGGCGCGCGACCTGGCCGCGGCGGGCAGCACCCGCGGCGTCCGGGTCCTGCCGATCTACGGCGGCGTGGCGTACGAGCCGCAGGTCGACGCCCTGAAGAAGGGCGTCGAGATCCTGGTCGGCACGCCCGGCCGCCTGCTCGACCTGGCGAAGCAGAAGCAGCTCAAGCTCGGCTCGATCAAGGCGCTCGTGCTCGACGAGGCCGACCGCATGCTCGACCTGGGCTTCCTCGACGACGTCGAGAAGATCCTGGCCATGCTCCCCGAGCAGCGCCAGACCATGCTCTTCTCGGCCACCATGCCCGACCCGATCGTGGCGCTGTCCCGGCGCTTCCTGAGCCACCCGGTGACGATCCACGCCGGCCACACCGCCGACAGCGGCGCGTCGCCGCTGACCAAGCAGGTCGTCTACCGCACCCACCCGCTCAACAAGCTCGAGATGGTGGCGCGCATCCTCCAGGCCCGCGGCCGCGGCCTCACGATGATCTTCACGCGCACCAAGCGCGCCGCCGACAAGGTGGCCGAGGACCTCGACTTCCGCGGCTTCGCGGTGGCCGCCGTCCACGGCGACCTGGGCCAGGGCGCCCGCGAGCGCGCCCTCCGCGCCTTCCGCACCGGCAAGATCGACGTGCTGGTCGCCACCGACGTCGCCGCCCGCGGCCTCGACGTCTCCGGCGTCACCCACGTGATCAACTACGACTGCCCGGAAGACCCCGAGACGTACACCCACCGCATCGGCCGCACCGGCCGCGCCGGAGCGACCGGCGTCGCGGTGACCTTCGTCGACTGGGAGGACATGCCGCGCTGGGCGCTCATCGACAAGTCGCTGGGCCTCAACATGCCGCAGCCGCCGGAGACCTACCACACGAGCCCGGCGCTCTACAGCGACCTGGACATTCCCTCGGACGTGTCGGGCACGCTGCCGACCGCCGAGCGTAACCGCGCGGGCCTGTCCGCCGAGGTCGAGGAGGACTTGGGCGGCGGCCGCCGCCAAGGTCGCCGCGAGCCCGGCGGCCGCGGCCGGGGTGGCCGCCCCCGGGGCGGCGCGGCCCCGTCGAACACCGGCGGCGACGAGGAGGCGGCGGCCACCGACCGCCCGAAGCGCCAGCGCCGCCGTCGCCGCGTGACGGAGCCGGGCGAGCCCGGTGCTGTCGACACGGCCTCCCCCTCGGCCGTCGACACGGCCTCCACCTCAGCTGTCGACACGGCCTCCACCTCGGCCGTCGAGGCCGGCGCCGCCACGGCCGAGATCGGCGACGGCACCGAGGAGCGGACGGCCAAACCCCGCACGCGCACCCGGCGACGCGTAGCCGCCACCGCACCCCTCTTCTCCGACGGCTCCGACGGCTCCGACAGCACGGAGAGCACCGGCGGCACGGAGAGCAGCGGCGGCACGAAGAGCAGCGGCGGCACGGAGAGCAGCGGCGGCACGGGCGGCTCCGAGGGCCAGCCCACCGCCGGCGGCGAACCTGCGAAGGTCACCCGCAAGCGTGCGGCCTCCGCTGGAAAGCGCGCCGCCTCGCTCTCCAGCGCCACCGCTTCCGCCAGCACCGCGGACTCATCCAGCACCGCGGACTCATCCAGCACCGCGGACTCATCCAGCACCGCGGACTCATCCAGCACCGCGAGCTCCTCCAGCCCCGCGAGTTCCTCCAGCACCATGGGCTCATCCAGCACCATGAGCTCGTCCAGCACCATGGGCTCATCGAGCACCACGGGTGAGCCCGTCGCCTCCACCGACGCGCTGTCGATCACCGCCTCCTCGAACATTTCCGACATTTCCGATTCGTCGGGCGATGGAGAGGGTGACGGGGACGACCAGCCGCGCCGTCGCCGTCGCCGGGGCGGCCGTGGCAGCCGGGGCTCCGGCTCCGGTGCCGCCGCCGAGGGCTCCGACGCTCCCGCCGAGATGACCGGCGGCTCCGAAGCCGGCGTCGGCACCACCGCCTGACCGAGCGACAAGAGGCGGCGCCCGGCTCAAGCGCCTGACCCGGGCGCCAGAAAGCGGGCCGGCACGCGGACCTCACCCGACGACGAGAGCCGGGGTAGACACGTGACCCCGGCCCGCCAACAGCCGGGGTAAGCGCGTGATCCCGGCCCGCCAACAGCTGGGGTAAGCACGTGGCCCCGGCCCGCCGAGAGCTGGGTAAGCACGTGACCCCGGCCCGCCGAGAGCTGGGGCCCGCGACGCGCGCCTGAGCCCCGTACAAACTTGGAGGCGGCCCCGCTCGGTCAGTGGCGGGGCTGCTCCCCGAGCGCGGCGCAGGCGTCGTGATACATGCGGACGGCCTCGGCGCGGACCTGGCGGCGTTCGGTGAGGCGCTCGGAGAACGGGATGCGCACCGGGACCTCGATGCCGTCGACCACCGCGGCGAACTCCATGGCGTCCGCGTCCATGCCGGACATGCGCGCGGCCGTGGCCGTCGGCATGCCGCCCAGCCCTCGGACGATCAGCACGTTGTCGTCGGCGTGGTCGCCGTTCATGTGGTGGGCGATCTGCTCGACCACCTCGGGCGGGAACGGGTCGGTCATCGTGTCAGCTCCATCTGCGCTGTAGTTCGCCGAGCATGTCGATGTTCAGGCGGTACGCCTCGGCGACCTCGGTGATGAACTCGTTCTGCTCGGCGTGCGACCACGGCACGGCGTCGAGCAGGGCGCGGTAGTGCGCCTTGAACGAGGTGGGGTCGACGCCGGCGAAGACGAAGAACCGGTGACCGTCGCCGTCCAGGCCGTACGACCTCGCGATCGCCGGGCCCAGGTATTGCCCGCCGGACAGATCACCGATGTAGCGGGTGTACTGGTGCGCCACGAAGCCGGTCGCCGCGCGGAACGCCACGTCGCGCAACCGCGTGCAGTAGACGGTGGTGGCGGGCAGCGCTGCCGTGTGGTCGGACCAGGCCGGCCCGTACAGGAAACGCAGATCTGCCTCGAGCGACGGCAGCCGCCGCAGCTCGGGGAAGAGGAAGGTGGCGACGACCGGATCGTCGGCCATCGTGGTGGCGGCCGACTCGAGCGCCTCGTAGATGAACCAGTGCTGCGCGGTGAGGTCCGCGTACGCCTCCCAGGGCAGCCGTCCGGCCGCGAGCGCGTCGAGGAAGCCGCTGCGCTGCGCCGCCTCGTGCCAGGCGCTCGTGCCGCGGCGCACGCGAACGGAGAGCCGGTCGGCCCCGGGCGGGTCGGCCATCAACGACATCGGCGTGGCACCTCGCTTCTCGCGCCGACAGCCTAGTCTTTTGCGGCGGCAGGCAACCTCGAGGGTGCCCGAAGATCCGAGGCATCATGGAGGGATGCCGCAATCGCTCGACGACGCCCTGACCGAGGTCCGGGACATGATCCTTGCTCCCGGTCTCACCCGCGCGGTGGCGGCCGGCAAGCGCCGGGGTCAGACCCCTTCAGTGGTACGAGCTGAGGTGCGCCCCGTGACACTCAAGTCCGGCCCGCGGTTGCAGATCGTGACGAACGACGGCTCGCGCCCGTTCACGCGCAACGTCGCGCCCGGTTCGCCGGAGCTCGACGAGCTGCTCGCGGAGCCGTTCGGCAACTGGCACGTCGAGTCGTCCACGGGCACGCTGCAACTGCGAGTCACCAAGAAGGGTGACGCTCAGGTGCATCGGTCGGCCGCCGTCGCCGCTCCCGCGCCCGGCGCCCACGACCGGGCGAAGCAGTGGCTGCTCGATCCGGGCGACCCGCTCTTCGAGGTGATCGGGGGCAACGCGGCCAAGCGGCGCCAGGTCGACGCGTTCCTGAGGTCGTTGGCGGCCGCGCTGCCGTCCGAGCTGCCGTCGCCGCTGCGCGTCGTCGACCTGGGCTGCGGAAACGCGTATTTGACCTTCGCCGCCTACCGGTACCTGACCGGCCGGGGCGCGAAGGTCCAGGTCGTGGGGGTCGACGTCCGCGAGGATCAGCGGGTGCGCAACACGGAGGTCGCCGAGCGGCTGGGCTGCGCGGCGGACGTGACCTTCGTGGCGGGGACGATCGAGGACGCGGTGGTGCCGTTCGAGCCCGACCTGGTGCTGGCGCTGCACGCCTGCGACACGGCCACCGATCAGGCGCTGGCCCGCGCGGTGGGCTGGAACGCCGAGTGGGTGCTGGCGGCGCCGTGCTGCCACCACGACATCGCGGCGCAGCTGAAGGGCCGCCCCGCCCCCGCACCGTTCGGCGAGCTGACCCGCCACGCGATCATGCGCGAGCGGTTCGCGGACGTGCTGACCGACTCCCTGCGCGCGGCCCTGCTGCGCCAGCGGGGCTACAAGGTCGAGGTCGTCGAGTTCATCGACTCGGCACACACCCCGCGCAACCTGCTGCTGCGCGCCCGCAAGAGCACGACTCCCCCGACCGAGGCCCAGCGGGCGGAGTACGAGGCGCTGACGTCCCAGTGGGGCGTGACCCCGGCGCTGGAGAAGATGCTCCTCAGCTGAGGAACACCGGCGTTCTCAGCTGAGGCGCGCCGGCGTTCTCAGCTGAGGCGCACCGGCGTTCTCAGCCGAGGCGGACCGTCCACGCCGCTGTGTGGACGGTGCCGGCGACCTGGAAGTCGAAGAACATCCGGTAGCTGCCGGCGCTGGGCAGCGCGAGCCAGAACTTGACCTTACCGTCGACGAGCTGGGTCTCCGGGTGCACGTGGACGTAGGCCAGGTCGCCCTCCCGCATCACCACGAGGTGCCCGAAGGCCCCCAGGTAGGGGTCGAGCGTGGCGCCCTTGCCGTCCGCACCGGTCACGCTCATCAGGAGCGGCTGGGTCGAGGCGGTGTCCGGCTTCCCCTCGTACGCGACCCGGAAGCCCCCGGTCTCGGCAGCCTGAGCGGGCGCGGGCAGAGCCTCGGGCGCGTAGTCGCCGGCAACCGTGAGGTCGCTGCCGAGCGTGGTGGCGACCTGCTGCCCGCCGACCACCGCGGTGAAGTCCGCGATCATCCGGTAGATCCCCGGCCGCGCGAGCGTCAGGTCGATGCTCCACGTCCCGTCCGAGGCCATGACCGGGTGCAGATGCTGGAACCCGCTGAGGTCCCGCCGCACGACGATCAGGTGCAACGGCTTGTCGTGCACGATCGCGTACGTCGTCACCGCCGCACCCTGCGGCCCCGTGATCTTGAAGCTGAGCCGCTGCCGTTTGCCGGCCTGGAACGCGGTCTCCGCCGGCACGAGCGTCACCCCGCCCGAGCTGAGCGACAGCCCGCCGATCGCGGCCCCCATCGCCATGGTCGACGTGGCACCGCCCTGCGTGACCGTGCCATCGGTGCTGTGCACATGCGGCTGGCTCTCGTCGACCGTCATCCCGGCCATCCCCGCACCGCTGGACGCCCCTGTCCCCGCCCCCGTAGTCGGTGGCGCCGACGCCGACGCGGTCGAGTTGTTGAGCCGCCCCAGCCCATACCCGGCGAACAGCACCAGGATCAACACGGCCCCGAAAGCGGCCAGCCGAAACCCAGCCTTGTCCCCCGCCGGCGTCTCGGCAGCCAACTCCGGCTCGCCCGCCGCATCCGCCTCCGCAGCCTCCACGGACCGCGCACCGGACTTCGGCCGGCCTTCGCGCTGCGCTTTGACTCGGCGCTCGCCCACGATGCCCAGGACGACGGGCTCCTGCGCTTTTCCGGACCCCCCCTCGTCCGCGCCCGCATCGCCGGCCCGCGCCTCGCCCGCGCCCGCCCCGCTGGGCC
>NZ_BOMI01000044.1 GCF_016862115.1 Paractinoplanes deccanensis | reverse complement strand
GTTGTCGGGCCGAGCCTCGCCCGCGCCCGCCCTGGTGGGCGGCGCGTCGGTTGCCTCGGGTCGGGCCGGGTCTACCGGCCGTGGCTCGCCTGGCCGCTGCGGCGCCGGGTGGGCGCCGGGCGCTGGGTCGTCAGGCATTCGCGAGCTCGTAGCCGGCCTCGTCCACGGCCGCGCGGACGGCCTCGTCCGTGAGCGGGGCCTCGCTGGTCACCGTGACCGCGCCGGAGGCGAGGTCGACCTGCACGTCCGCCACGCCCGGAAGGGCCGAGAGCTCACCGGTCACCGCCTGGACGCAGTGGCCGCAGGTCATGCCGGTAACGGTGTAGGTGCTGGTCACAGCCATGGCAGAGCCTTTCGAGAGCAAGAGTGGAACCGCAGCAGCGATCAGGAGCGGACGAGCCGGGCGATCGCGTCGGACGCCTCTTTGACCTTGGCGCTGGGGTCGCCCGCCCGCGCCGCGTCGACGACGCAGTGGGCCAGGTGATCCTCGAGAAGCCCGACCGCCACCGCCTGAAGGGCGCTCTTGGCAGCGGAGATCTGCGTCAGCACGTCGATGCAGTAGGTGTCCTCGTCGACCATCCGCTGAAGACCGCGGATCTGCCCCTCGATGCGCCTCAGGCGCCCGAGCAGGGCCGCCTTGTCGCCCGAATACCCATGCGGACCGTGCTGCACCGTCGACTCGTCGGACATGCCCCCAGCATACCCCCTCCCCGTATCAACCGGCTTCTCGGCCGGACAGCTCGCCTGTCCTTCCTGGCGTCGTTCAGCCTGCCACGGCCAGAGCCAACGGCAGCACCCCCTTCGCGCCGGACCGCAGCAGCGCCCGCCCGGCCAGCGACATCGTCCAGCCGGAGTCGACCAGGTCGTCGACCAGCAGAACGGGCCCTGCGGCGGCGGCCAGGTCGGCGGCCATCTCGGCCGGCACGGTGAAGGCATCGTGCAGCGCACTCACGCGCTGCGCGCTGTTGCCCCGGTGGCCCGGATCGGCGAGGTGCGCCGAGGCGACGGTGCCCAGCATCGGCAGCCGGCCGACGCGGGCGATGTGGTCGGCCAGCGAGCGGATGAGCTCGGGATGCCGTCGTGACGACACCGCCGCCACGGCCGCCGGCCGTTCGCGCCAGGCGTCGTTGCCGTGCGCCCACTCCTTGAGGATCTCGACAACGGCGGCGGCCAGGTCGTCGGGTATCGGCCCGTCGGCCGCCTCGGGCGCCACCAGCCCTCGCAACCGCCCGCCCCAGCCGAGGTCGGAAAGGCGCCCGACCGCCCGGCCGGGCTCGATCTGCTCGCTCGGCGGGATCTTGCCCTTGAGCGAGACACCGACCGCGGCCAGGCCGGTCGGCCACATCTTCTTCGGCGCGATCTCGACGCCGGGCCGGCCGAGGAAGGCGTCCGCCGCGGCCAGCGAGGCACCGGACACCTCGGCGTCGAACAGCGGCCCGGCACAGTTGTCGCACCGTCCGCACGGCGCCGCCTCCGGGTCGTCGAGGCACCGGCGGAGGTACTCCATGCGGCAGTCGGTCGTCGACGCGTACTCGATCATGGTCTTTTGCTCGGTGGAACGGGCCTCGGCCACGCGACGCAACCGCTCGGCGTCGTAGGTCCACGGCTCGCCGGTGGACAGCCAGCCGCCACGGGTGCGGCGGACCGCACCGTCCACATCGAGCACCTTGAGCATCATCTCGAGCCGGTTGCGCCGCAGGTCGACGAGCGGCTCGAGCGCCTGCGTGGACATCGGCTTGTCGGGCCACAGGTTGGCCAGCACCGCGCGGACCTGGTCCTCGGGCGGGAACGCCAGCGACGCGAAGTAGCGCCAGATCGCCGCGTCCTCCGCGCCGGGCAGCAGCACCACCTCGGCGTGCTCGACGGCGCGCCCTGCCCGGCCGACCTGCTGGTAATAAGCGATCGGGGAAGGCGGCGCGCCCAGATGCACGACGAACCCAAGATCGGGCTTGTCGAAACCCATGCCGAGCGCGGACGTGGCCACCAGCGCTTTGATCTTGTTGTCGAGCAGGTCCTGCTCGGCGGCCCGGCGCTCCGCGTCCTCGACCTGGCCCGTGTATGACGCCACGGCGAAGCCACGCGACCGCAGGAACTCGGCGGTCTCGGTCGCCCCGGCGACGGTGAGCGTGTAGACGATGCCGGAGCCGGGCAGGCGTTCCAGGTGATCGGCCAGCCAGGCGAGCCGATGCGCCGGGTTGGGCAGGTCGAGCACGGCCAGGCGCAGCGAGTCGCGGTCGAGCGGGCCGCGCAGCACGAGAGCATCGCCGAGCTGATCGGCGACGTCGGCGGTGACGCGGGCGTTGGCGGTCGCCGTGGTCGCCAGCACCGGCGTACGCGAAGGAAGACCGGCCAGAAAAGTGCGCAGCCGCCGGTAGTCGGGGCGGAAGTCGTGTCCCCAGTCGGAGACGCAATGCGCCTCGTCGACCACGAGCAGCCCCGTGCTGGAGGCGAGGCCGGGAAGCACGTTGTCGCGAAAGTCGGGGTTGTTGAGCCGCTCCGGGCTGATCAGCAGCACGTCGACCTCGCCGGCGCGGATCTCCGCCTCGATCTCGGACCACTCGTCGAGATTGGCGGAGTTGATCGTGCGCGCCCGGATGCCGGCCCGCGCGGCGGCGTCGACCTGGTTGCGCATCAGGGCGAGCAGCGGCGAGACGATGACCGTCGGCCCCGCGCTGGGACCGCCGGAGGCACCGACGCCGGCGCGCAACAGGGCGGTCGCCACGAAATAGACGGCGGACTTGCCCCACCCCGTACGCTGCACGCACAGCACCCGCCGCCGGTCGACGGTCAGCGCCTCGATCGCCCGCCACTGGTCCTCACGCAGCACCGCATGATCGCCCGCGAGCCTGCGCAGGATCGCCTCGGCCCGCTCGCGCACCGCGGCCCGCTCGACCGCCTCGGTCTGCGTCACTTCGGTCGTCACTCGCGTCGTCTCGGTCACCCGGCATGTCTATCAGCCCGGTCCGACAGAACCTCGAGTTATCCACAGGCCGTCGTTATCCACAGCCGAGCGGAATGGCACGCGGCGGGCGGCCGGCGGGGTGGAGGATCGGTTTCGTTCGCGGGTGGGGGTCCCCCTTTGGAAGGGCGGGCTCTGTGGGCGGGCGGTTGGGGTTGGCTCTGCGGGTGGGCCGCTCT
>NZ_BOMI01000043.1 GCF_016862115.1 Paractinoplanes deccanensis | reverse complement strand
TCATCGAGGGGTGGGCTCCGCAGGTGGGTCGCTCGGGAGGCGAGGGCTCCGCAAGCGAGGGGGGCGAGGGCTCCGCAAGCGAGGGGAGGCGAGGACTCCGCAAGCGAGGGGAGGCGAGGACTCCGCAAGCGAGGGGGGCGAGGGCTCCGCAGGCGAGCCTCATCGAGGGGCGGGCTCCGCAGGCAGGCCGCTTCCGGACATGGGCTCCGCAGGCAGGCCGCTTCGAGGGGCGGCAAGCTCAACAGGCACCCACGCCGGACGAGCTCTACGAACGGGGAGCACCGTTCCCGCACGGCGAGGAGGACGACAGTGACAGGCTCGGAGGCATGCCGAAGACCATCGCCGAGAAGCTGCTGATCAAGCCGCATACCACCGTCTGGCTGTCGGATCCTGCGAATCTGCCCCTGCTTGCGCCGATGCCGGACGGCGTGCGGGAGGTTGACGTTCTGGCCGCGGCGAGCACGGCGGTGCTCTTCGTCGAGGACGCGGCGGGGGCGCGGGAGCGGCTTCGGCAGCATGCGGCCGATCTGGCGAAGCCGGCGGCGTTCTGGGTGGCCTATCCCAAGGGCAACATGGCCGATATCAACCGCGACAGCCTGTGGCCGATCGTCGCCGACTTCGACATGCGGCCGTGCGGTCAGGTCGCCATCGATGAGCGCTGGTCGGGTCTGCGGTTCCGCCCGAACCGCGACGGCGAGGGCCGCTTCACCGGCGGCAGACCGATCTGATCGGCGCGAAAGGGCCGGGAGAGGGCATCATCGCCCCAGCACAGACCCCCCATTCACATTGATGATCTGGCCGGTGACGTAGCGGCCACCCGGTCCCGCCAGCCACCGAACAGCCTCAGCGATGTCGTCCGGCTCCCCGGCCCGCTTGAGCAGCGTGACCCCGACCCGCTTCGCGTGGCCCTCGGGCGTCATCCGGCCGGCGAAGAACTCGCTGTCGGCCACGTAGCCGGGCGCGATCACGTTCGCGGTGATGCCGTTCTCGCCCAGCTCGGTGGCCAGGTCGAGGACGTAGCCGTGCAGGGCCGCCTTCGCCGCCGAATAGGGGCCGCCGCCACCCCGCTGGGCCGCGATCGAGCTGGTCAGGATGATGCGGCCGCCCGGCCGGCGCAGGGTGGGCAGCAGCGCCGTCGTCAGCAGGACCGCGGTGAGGACGTTCGACTCGAAGTTGGCGCGCCAGTGGGCGGCCACCTCGTCGAGCTTGGCGCCGCCGCCCGGGATGTAGGCGCCGGCGTTGTTCACGAGGACGTCCAGTGGGCGGTCGCCGACGGCGTCGACCACCGCGGAGATCTGCGCCGGGTCGGAGACGTCGGCGGTCACGGCGGAGGCTTGCGGCCCGATCCAGTCGACGGCCTCGGCGAGCACCTCCGCCCGCCGGCCCACGACGATCACGTCGTATCCCTCGCCGGCGAGCATGCCGGCCGTGGCCCGGCCGATGCCTGTACCGCCGCCGCTGACCACCGCAAGCCTCGACATGCCCCGACCCTATAGCGCGGCGACGGGGCGCCACGCGGCGAGTGCGACGACGGCCATCGCGGCTGCCGCCGTCCAGTAGGTCGCCACCAGGCCGTACGCGGAGGCTGTCGCGCCGCCCAGGAGGGAGCCGAGGGCCGCGCCGCCGAGCTCGAGGAAGGCGTACACGCTGGTGACCCGGGCGAACATCGAGGACGGGACGTCGCGCTGGCGGATGGTGGTGACCACGACGCCCCAGACGGTGGTGTGCGCGCCGAAGACGACGATCATCAGCGCGGCGATCGCGGGCTCGCGGGTCAGGGCCAGCGTGGCGTGCAGGGCCACCTCGATCAGCAGGCCGGCGCGCAGCAGCGTCGACGAGCCGAGCCGGCGGATCAGCGGGGGCGCGGCCAGGGTGCCGAGCAGGCCGCCCAGCGCGAAGGCGATCAGCAGCACGCCGTACCCGATCTCGGTCAGGCCCAGACGCTGATCGGCGTAGAGCACGAAGACGGCGAAGGCGGCGCAGAAGACGATGTTGCCGACGGCCATCGTCAGGGCCAGCGTGCGCAGCCCGCGGTGGCGGGACAGCCAGCGGATGCCCTCGGCGATGTCGGTGCGCAGCCGCGACGGTGGGCGCTTCTCCGGCGGCGGCACCGAGCGGATGGCCGCCACCAGGGCCGCGGAGAGGGCGAAGGTCAGGGCGTTGACGCCGAACGGGACGGCCGCGGCGATCACGAAGAGCCAGGCGCCCAGCGGCTTCGCGGCGAACTGGTTGACGACGTTGAAGGTCGCGTACAGCAGGGAGTTCGCGGTGGGCCGCCGGTCGGGTGCCACGAGGGCCGGGACGAAGGCGGACGAGGCGGTGTCGGCCAGCGTCTCGCCGGTGCCGAGCAGGAAGAACACCGCATAGATCAGGGGTACGGAGGCAGCGCCGCCCGCCACCGCGAGCGCGAGGGCGCACAGGGCCACGGCCCGCGCGAGGTTGACGGCGACGACCAGTTTGCGCCGGTCGAGGCGGTCCGCCCACGCGCCGCCGGCCAGGGCGAAGAGCAGCCACGGCAGCTGTTGCGCGAAGACGGCGCCGGCCACCGCGGCCGGGTCGCCGGTGATCGAGGCGACGAGCAGCGGGCCGGCCACCATGGTGATGCCGTCGCCGAGGTTGGTGACGGCGGACGACGTCCAGAGCTTCCAGAAGTCCGCGCCGAGCGGCGCGGCGAAAAGGGCACGCAAAGGTACTCCTCGGGCGATGGGAAACGGTCACGAGGACCGCCCCGCGGCGAGGAGGTGACGGCGCGGCGCCTAGCGGGCGGTCGCGGGTCCTCGCGGCGGGGCGGGGACCGTCACGGTGGTGAGTCGCATCTGAGCCCTCCGGAAGCCGGGACATCGGACGCCTCACGGTAACCGCCGGCCCCGGCCCGGCGCAGGCCCCGAATCCGGCATTCCGGGACGACGGACACCGGTTTCGCCGGACGGGCATCGGGCGGGCCGCCCCTCGGGTCACAATCGGCACATGGGGCGGACGGAGCGAAACGGACAGGACGATTCGCTTCGTATCGCCGGGCGGTATCGCCTCGTCGAGAAGCTCGGCAGCGGCGGCATGTCCGAGGTGTGGCGCGGCTTCGACGAGACGCTCGGGCGGCCGGTCGCGGTCAAGGTGCTGTCGCCCAAGATCTCCGAGGATCAGACGTTCCGCGACCGGCTGCGGCAGGAGGCGCTCGCGGCCGCCCGGTTGTGCCATCCGCACATCACCGGCATCTACGACTTCGGCGAGGCCCCGTTCGGCGATCAGGTGGCCGTTCCGTACGTCGTGATGGAGTTGAACGACGGCGAGTCGGTCGCGGCGCGGATCGCCCGGCAGGGCCCGCTGGAGTGGCGGGAGGCGGTCGGCGTCGCCGTCGAGGTGGCGTCGGCGCTGGCCACGGCGCACGCGCGCGGGGTGGTGCACCGCGACGTCACCCCGGCGAACGTGATGGTGACCGGCGCGGGCGCCAAGGTGGTCGACTTCGGCATCTCGGCGATCGTCGGCCAGCGCGACGCCGCACCCGACGGCAGCCTGCTCGGCACGCCCGCCTACCTGGCACCGGAACGGCTCGGCGGCTCCCAGGTCTCCGCGGCCACCGACGTCTACGCGCTCGGGCTGCTGCTCTACCGCTCGCTCACCGGCCGCCTGCCCTGGCCGGCGGAGACCACCGCCGACGCCCTGCGCGCCCACCTGTACGCCGATCCGGAGCCGCTGCCCGAGCCGCCGGACATGCCGCCGGCCGTGGCCGAGCTCTGCATGCGCTGCCTGTCCAAGGATCCCGAGGACCGCCCCGCCGCCGCGGAGGTGGCCCACGCCCTGGCCGCCACGGTCGGCCTTCAGCCGACCATCCCGCAACTCCCGCAGCGCGCTTCCGACGCTCCCGAGACGGTACGGGGTGCAGCCGCCGCCGTTCCCACAGCGCGCCCGGAGCCGGCCGGCGCAGCGGTCAAGGCCGGCGCCGACGGGCTGGGGCCGACCGGTCCGATCGAGCCGGCACGCGAGGCCCCGGTCCCCGACGTCCCGGCTGCGGCGCCACGTGCCGGCCTCGGACGGTCGTTGCTCGCCTATCTCGGGCTGCCCGGCGGCGGTCCCGGCCCCCGGCTCCCCGCGAAGGTGCTGCGCGTGCGCGTCGGCCTCAAGATCGGCGCGGCTCTCCGGCGGCATCCCCGCCCGCTGGGCGACGGCCTGTTCGCCGGTGGCGGCCCGCGGCCCGCGGACGTGCTCGGCGGCCACCGCGTCCGGGCCGGCGTGGCCACGCTCGCGGTCCTCGCGGCGGCCGGGGTCAGCTGGGCGACCACCCGGGACACCCCCGAGGTCGAAAAGGCCCAGGCGGCCGGCGCCGGAGTCGTCGCGGCCAGCCCGCAGATCCTCAGCTGCGCGGTCCGCTACCAGCTCAAGCACGACACAGGCAGCTCGTACGAGGCTCGCCTGACCGTGGCGACCGGCGACGAGCTCGCGCGCTCGCAGTGGCGGGTGCAGTTCTCGTACCCGGGCAGTCAGCGGCTCACCAGCGCGCCGAAGGCCGTCACGCAGAAGGGCAAGCGGGTCACCGCGCGCGGTAGCGGCAAGCTGCAAAGCTTCACGCTACGTGGCGAATATCGCGACTACAACCCGTTGCCCTTGTCCTTCACCCTGAACGACAAGAAGTGCCGCGCCGAGGTGCTGGGCAGCGCCCCCGCGAGCCGCCACGACCGCGCCCCCGCCGAGGACCGCCGCGACACCGACCAGGCCGAGGCCGTGGCCGCCGAGAAGTCGCACGGCCAGGGCGGCGGAACGAAACGGAACCGCCCGCCCCGCAGGAACGGCACACCCCAGAAGAAGGTCGGCGCGCCCGACCCCAAGCCCACGACCGCCGAGCCCACGCTGCCGCCGCCGGCCGCCCGCAAGGGCACGGGCTATTCGCAGGCGTAGCCGAGAAGCGCCGGGCTATCCGGCGAGCAGCTGATCGACCGGGGCGTAGTCGTCGGTCAGCACGCGGGCGCCGTCCACGAAGGCGTCCAGCTCCGCGCCCTCCAGCAGCGTCACCGGCTCCTTGGCCACGGCGGCCAGCCGGGTGCGGACCGCCGCCGACGGGAGCGGGCTCTTCGACGCCATGATGACGAAGTTGGAGCCCACCTCGCCGTCCAGCGCCTCCTGCGGGGCGATCACCGCCACGTGCGGGAAGGCCGCCGCGACCGTCGCGATCTCGGCTCGGATGAACCTGTCCGGCGGGTAGTCGATGACGTTCTGCACGTAGAGGCCCGCCGGCCGGGTCACCCGGGCGATGTCGGCCGCCATCTCGCGGGTGGCCAGGTGCCAGGGCACTACCAGGTAGCCGAACGCGTCGCCCACCACCAGGTCGTACGCCTCCGTCGCCTGCTCGGCCACCGCCACCCTCGCGTCGCCGACCCGCACCCGCAGGTCGGGGCCGGTCTCCAGGCCCAGCTTCTGCTTGTCGAGGTCGACCAGCCCGCCGTCCAGCTCCGCCACGAGCTGGGCGCTGCCGGGCCTCGTGGAGCGCAGGTAGGCCGGCATCGTGAACCCGCCGCCGCCGATGTGCAGCGCGTCGACCGGGCCGGCGGGCAGCACGTCGGCCGCCGCCGCGATCCACTGGATGTACGCGAACTCCAGGTTTCTCGGGTCGTTCAGGTCGACGTACGAGTGCCGCGCCGAGTTGAGGATCAGCGTCCGCCCGCCCGGCGTGGACGGGTCGGACTCCACCCGGGCGCAGTGGTACGCCGTCTCCACGTCGCACGGGCTCGGCGACGACGCGCCCAGGCCCGCGCCGACCAGCCCGACGGTGACCAGCACCGCCCGGGTGCGCGGCTTGCCGGGCAGCGCCGACGTCGACCGGAGCCACCACCACAGCACCCCGCCCGCCGCGGCCAGCAGCAGCGCGAGCGTCAGCACGATCCACGAGGACGGCATCGCGGCCACGAAGATGAACCCGGTCGCCAGGGTCGCCGTGATCGCGCCGAGCGTGCCGATACTGGACAGCCGGCCGACCACCGAGCCGGTCCGGTCGAGGTCGCTGAGCTGGAGCTTCACGACGAGCGGGCTGACCGCCGACAGGATGAACGCGGGCAGGAAGACCGCCAGCGCCGCGAGCAGGAGCACCGCCGGCGCCGCCCCGCCGCGCAGCAGCTCGCCGCCGTAGCGGACCAGCGGCAGCGTCACCGCCGTCCCGACGGCGCCCAGCAGCAGCGCCGGGGCGAGCAGCGAGCGCGGATCGTACCGGTCGGCGAGGCGTCCGCCGAGCCACGTCCCGTACGCGATGGCCGCGAGCGACACCCCGATGACCGAGCTGCTGACCTGGAGCGTCACGCCGACGTAGGGGCCGACCAGGCGCAGGGCAACGATCTCGAGGACGAGCACGGCGCCACTGGACCCGAAGACCAGGGCGGTGGCGAGACCGGACGGCAGGGCACGCGGCGGATTTCCCATCAGCCGGATGGTATCCGGCCGGGGATCAGAGCATCGACAGGTGGACGTGGTTGGTGTGCACGACGGACGGTCCGCCGCTCGCGCTGTAGCTCTTCCAGCCCGTTCCCGGCATCCAGATCTCTCGGTACCAGATCACGTACATCACGCCGAGCCGGTCGGCGTTCTTCACGAAGTACGCCGCGAGCCGGTCACCGTACGTCTTGTCGCCGCCGGTGGCCGCCACGTTCTTGAACGTGGACGCGTTGGCCGAGAAGTCGCAGGCGCGGCCCTTCGGATGCTCGCCGGAGGAGCGCTGGCTCCAGCACACCGTGTAGCGGGTGAAGCCGTCCGCGCGCGCCTCCTGATAGGCGTGCAGCGTGCGCGGCGTGAGGCAGCCCGTGCTCGTCGGGTCGTTGATCGTGCAGGACTCGTCGGGCCAGGAGCCGTCGGAGTTGCGCGGCGCCGGCTTGGCCGACGCCGAGCTCGCCGAGACGAAGCCGCCGGCCGTGGAGCCGCCGCCGACGCTGGCGAGCGCGAGCTCCGCCTCTTTCTTCTTCTTGGTCAGCGCGGCGACCTGCTTGGTCTGCTCGAGGACCTCTTTGTCGATGGCCGCCTTCGCCGCCTTGGCCTTGGCGAACGCGGCTCTGTACTGCGTCAGGATCTGGGCGTCGAGCTGGCCCATCATGTCGAGGCGCTCGATGCGCTCGAGGAAGATGTCGGGCGAGCTGCTGTCGAGCAGCATCGACATCGTGCTGGTGCGGCCGAGGCGGTACGAGCGGCTGGCGATCTCGTTGACCTGGCTCTCCATGGCCTTGGCGCTGGCCTCGGACTGCTTGACCGTGGCCTGGAGCTGCGCCTGGCGCGTCTTGGACGCCTTGAGCTTCTGGATCGCGGTGGCCTGGCCCTTGGCGGCGGACTCGAGCGCGCTGCGCAACGTCTTGCTGTCGCCCTCATCGGGGTCGGCGTGCGCCGCCCCGCCCGGCACGGTCAGCACGAGCGCGCACGCCACCAGGAGCATGGCGAGCCCAGCGCTGATCCGGCGTAGAGAAACCGCCGCCACGGATACCTCCCCTATCGTCAGCGCGGGGAACTTTACCGCGCTGCGCAAGGGATCGGCAGATCGTTCACGTGGCCGAGTAACCACCGTCGACGAAGAGTGTCTGGCCGGTCACGGCGACGGCAGCATCGCTTGCCAGGAAGACGGCACATGCCCCGAAATCGTCCGGTACGCCGTTTCTACCGATCATGGTGCGGGCCGCGTGCCTGGCGACCGTTGCCGGGTCCGAGAAGACCGGTTCGGTCAGTGGAGTGTGGACGACGCCGGGCGCGATCGCGTTGACGCACACGCCCCGCGGCGACCACGCCTCGGCCTGCGACCGGGTGAGCCCGACCAGGCCCGCCTTCGCCGCACCGTAGGCGCCGCTGTTCCCGTACGCCCGGAACGCCTGCTGCGAGACGACGTTGATGATGCGGCCCCAGCCGCGCTCGGCCATCAGCGGTCCGAAGGCCTGCCCGAGCAGGAACGGCGCCGTCAGGTTCGCGGCGAGGGTGACGTCCCAGTCGTCCTCGGTGAGCCGGTCCATCGGCGGGCGCCGGTTGACGGCCGCCGAGTTCACGAGCACGTCCGGGGCACCGTACCGCTCGATGATCTGAGCGGCGACGGTCGTGACCGCCTCGCGCACCGCGAGATCCGCCGAGATCGCGTCCGCCGAGACCCCGTGACCGCGCAGCTCGCCGACGGTCTCCTCCAGGGCCGCGACGCGGCGCGCGACCAGGATCACCCGGGCGCCGGCCCGGCCCAGGGCGACCGCCATGGCCCGCCCGATACCCGAGCTGCCACCGGTCACCACCGCGGTGCGCCCGTCAAGACCGAAGATCTCGTCGAGGTACGACGCCACGCGCGCTCCTAGAGGATCGACGGATCGGGGAAGAGCGTGTCGCGCGCCGTGTGCCACACGTCGTCGTTCGGCGCGACGAGCATGCCGCGCTCGCTGTCCGTGGGACGGTACGGCGTGCCGTCGAGGTGCAGCACCGTGCCGCCCGCCTCGCGGATGATCAGCGAGCCGGGCACGTGGTCCCACGGCAGGATGCGCCAGAAGAGCACGAACTGCTGCTCGTCCAGGGCGACCGAGGGATATTCGTAGCCGGCACAGTGATGACCGTTGGTGACCTCGCCGAACGCGTGCGTGTGCGCGTCGGCCACCGCGCGCAGGTGCGGCGGCAGGTAGTGACGCGCGACGACGCCGCGCAGCGCCTCGGTGCCCGGATCGTCGGTGCGGGTCTTCACCCGTACGCCGTCGCGGTAGGCGCCGGAGCCCGCCTCGGCGAGCGTCAGGTGATCGCCGACCACGTCGAGGATCCACGAGGCCGCCGGCTCGCCGTCGCGCACCAGCGCCACCATCACGCAGAACGGCGTCTTGCCCGCGGCGAAGTTGTTCGTGCCGTCCACCGGGTCGACGATCCAGACGTCGCCGCCGTCGCGGAGCCGGTCGAGCACCCGCGGGTCGGCCGCGACCGCCTCCTCGCCGACCACCGTCGAGCCGGGCAGCAGCGCGGTGAGCCCGCGGGTCAGCGCCTTCTCGGACTCCTGGTCGGCGATGGTGACCAGGTCGCCCGGCGCCTTCTGCTTGATCTCGTCGTTGGCCAGGTGGCGGAAGCGCGGCAGCACCTCGGTGGCCGCTACCTCGCGGATGAGCTCGGCGACCTGGTCAAGCACGCGGCGGCAACTTCACGACGCTGACGAAGAACTCGTCGATCTGCCGGATGACGGCGATGAACCGCTCGAAGTCGACCGGCTTGGTCACGTACGCGTTCGCGTGCAACTGGTAGCTGCGCAGGATGTCCTCGTCGGCCGCCGACGTGGTGAGCACCACCACCGGGATGCGGCCCAGCTCCGGGTCCTTCTTGATCTCTTCGAGCACCTCGCGGCCGTCCCGCTTGGGCAGGTTGAGGTCGAGCAGGATGAGGTCGGGGCGCACCGAGTCGGCGTACTCGCCCTCGCGGCGCAGGTAGGCCAGCGCCTGCGCGCCGTCGGAGACGACGTTGAGCCGGTTGCGGACCTTGTGCTCCTCGAACGCCTCCTGGGTCATCAGCACGTCGCCGGGGTCGTCCTCGACCAGGAGCACCTCGATGGGCGTGCCGTCCGCCCGAACAGCACCAGTCATGCTGTGACCTCTTTCCGCGTCTCCTGCGCCGGGACCTCGGGAGCGTCGTCTTCGTCGCCGAACCCCGGCAGCACCGGAAGGGTGAAGTAGATCGACGTGCCTTCCTCGACGTCGAGGTCGAGCCAGATCCGACCGCCATGATATTCGACGATCTTCTTGACGATCGCGAGGCCGATGCCGGTGCCCTCGTAGGCGTCGCGCGCGTGCAGGCGCTGGAAGATCACGAAGACCTTGTCGGCGAACTCCGCCTCGATGCCGATGCCGTTGTCCCGGACGTTGATCCGCCACTCCTTGCCGTCCCGCTCGGCGCTCACCCGGACCACCGGCGGCACGTCGGGGCGGCGGAACTTGAGCGAGTTGCCGATCAGGTTGACGAAGAGCGTGGTGAGCAGCGGCTCCTCGCCCTCGACCGTGGGCAGGTCGGTCCAGGTGATCTCGGCGTCCTCGCCGGCGCGGGCCTCGAGCTGCGACTTGACCTCGGGCAGCACCCGGCCCAGGTCGACATCGGTGAAGCCGGCGGTGAGGCGGCCGATGCGGGAGAAGGCGAGCAGGTCGTTGATCAGGCGCTGCATGCGCTGGGCGCCGTCGACAGCGAAGGCGATGTACTGGTCGGCGCGCTCGTCGAGCTGGCCGGCGTAGCGCCGCTGGAGCAGCTGGCAGAAGCTGGCGACCTTGCGCAGCGGCTCCTGAAGGTCGTGCGAGGCGACGTACGCGAACTGCTCGAGGTCGCGATTGGACCGGGTCAGCTCCTCGGCCTGGATCTTCAGCTGATCGTTGATCCACTCGATCTGGGAACGGGCCTCGCGGACCTCGGCCAGCTCCGCGGCGATCTTTTGCCGCATGCCGTCCACGTCCTCGGCGAGGCTGGCCAGCTCGGGCGAGCCGGTGCTGGTGATGTGGTGGTCGTAGGCGCCGTCGGCCACCTGGCGGACCTGACCGGCCAGCTCCACCACCGGCTTGGTGACCAGGCGGTCGAGCAGCAGCAGCAGGGCCGCGCCGGCCAGGATGATGATCGCGGCGGCGGCGATCTGGATCGCCACCATGTTCTGGCTCGAGTCCTTGGCGGCGTCCGCCGACCGCGTGCGCAGCACCTGGATGTCGTCCTGCATCGCGGCGATCGCGGTGCGCAGCTCGTCGAACTGGGTCGTCGACGCGGCGTTGATCTTTTCTTGGCCGGCCTCGGGACCGCCGCTCTCGATCGCCTGGAGCACCGGGGTGGCGACCTGGCTGTGCCACTCGGCGGCCCGTTGCTGCACCACCTGCAACGACTGCCGGATGGCGGTGTCGTCCGGGTGCAGGTAGCCCTCGAGCAGCCCGATCAGCCGCTTCTCGTCGGCGACCCCGGTCGTGTACGGCTCGAGGTTGTCCCGGTTGCCGGTGATCGCGTAGCCGCGGACGCCGGTCTCCTGATCGACGTACGCCGTGTTGAGCGCCTCGCCGGCCGCGCGCATCGGGCTGGCCCGGTTGAGCACGTCGTCGAGCTGGCGATTGTTCTCGGCGGCGGTGATCGCCGCGAGCACCGCGAGGCCGGACAGCAGCAGGCCGACCGCGATGCAGAGCGCGACGACGCGGCGCCGCAGCGTCCACGTGCGCAGGCTGGTAAGGCTCACCGCCCGCTCCCCTGAGAGATCAGCAACATCGCCACGTCGTCGGCGAGCGGGCCGCCGTTGGCCTGCTCGGCCCGGCCCACCAGCCACGCGGGCAGCGCGGGAAGCGGCACCGTGCGGGCCGCCTCCTCGTCGAGCAGGCCGCAGAGGCCCTCGACGTCGAGCCGCTCGGCACCGTCGCCGGTGTGGCCCTCGATCAGGCCGTCGGTGTACATGAGCAAGGACCAGTCATCGCGAGAGAACTCCACCTCGGTCGCCGGCGTCGGTCTCGGGCTTACCCCGAGGACGATGCCGGTACGCGCGTCGACCGGCACGGCCCGGCCACCGGACAGCAGCACCGGCGGCGGATGGCCGGCCAGCCGCACCACGCCGGTGTTGCGCGACAGGTCGAGCGTCACCGAGGCGCACGTGGCGAACACCTCGCGCGCCCGTCGCTCGGTCATCAGCACCTGCTCGAGCGAGCCGAGGATCTGGTCGTCGGGCACCCCGGCCAGCACCAGCGCGCGCCAGGCGACCCGGAGCTCCACGCCGAGCGCGGCCTCGTCGACGCCGTGCCCGCAAACGTCGCCCACGATCACGTGCAGCTTGTCGTCGCCGATCTGCACCACGTCGAAGAAGTCGCCGCCGAGCAGGCCCATCGCCCGCCCGGAGCGGTAGAAGGTGTGCACCGAGACCTGCTCGGTGGACATGAGCGGCTGGGGCAGCAGGCCACGCTCGAGGCGGGCCGACTCCGCCTGGCGCAGCTCCACCTCGCGCAGCCGCTGGGCATTTTCGTCGGCGCGCTTGCGCTCGACCGCGTAGCGCAGCGCGCGGGTCAGCAGGACGCCGTCTACCTGGCCCTTGACCAGGTAGTCCTGGGCGCCCTCGGCGACCGCGGCGACGCCCAGGTGCTCGTCGGAGCGGCCGGTGAGCACGCAGACCGCGGCGCTGCCGGCCACGGCGAGCAGCTTGCGCAGGCCGTCGATGCCCTCGGCGTCGGGCAGCCCCAGGTCGAGCAGGACGCACTGGACGCCGTGCAGCATGCCGCGGGCCTCGCGCAGGCTGGTCGCCACGCGCAGGTCGAACGGGGCCTCGGCCTCGTCGAGCAGCTCGCGCACCAGGAAGGCGTCGCCCTCGTCGTCCTCGACCAGGAGGATGCGCAGCCGCTCCTGCTGAGCCGGCCGTTCCGGGGCGGGGCTGCTGCTGCGGGCGCGCGGGGCGACCGACCGCTCAGTCATGCCACACCCCGATCGCTCCCCACCCGCACCGACCCGCTGATCGTGTACCACCGGCAGCCCGGGCACAACACCGAGGCAATCTCACGTGGCGTCCTCGGCAGCCACCCTGCGGGCGTGGTGGGCGATGACCTCACCAAGGATGCCATGGAGCCGGCCGCACTCCCGGCAGTGCAGATTGTCGTCGAGCCGCCGGCTGCCGCACTCGGCGCAGGTGCCCCGATCGTCCGGATCGCGGTAGGCCTCCAAGGCCTTGCACATGGCGCGGATCACGTGGTCGCCCACCGCGAAGGTCGCCTCGCCGAGCGCGGTGCGCACGCCGACCACGGCGACCGGCGCGACCTCGGGCTGCGGGTCGTAGGGGGCCACCCTGTCGATGAACTCCGCGACGACGGCGGCGGGATCGAACGGCGTGCTCACCCCGACAACGCTAGGGCACGCCATAAACGATCTTCCGGCTACCCGGTGTCGGAGGTTCCCGCTTAGATGTCACCCATGCGTGCACCCGCTCTCGCCGATCCCGCCCGCCGGGCATCGGCCGCCGTGATCGCGATCGTCGTGTTCGTGCTGGCCGGAGTGGCGGCGGCGCGCTCGGTGCGGCCACCGGAGGCGCGGCCGGCCGCCGCGCCGGCCGGGGAGTTCAGTGCCGGGCGCGCCTTCCAGCAGGTGGAGGCGATCGCCACCCGTCCGCACCCGGTCGGCAGCGCCGCACAGGACGAGGTGCGCGAGCGCCTGCTCACCACGCTGCGCGGGCTGGGGCTGTCCCCCGAGGTGCAGGACGCGGTCTCGGTCCAGGGCGCCGGGCTGTCGTCGAGCGCGGGCGGCACGGGCCTCGCCCACGTGCGCAACATCGTCACGGTGATCCCCGGCACGGCGTCCACCGGCCGGGTCTTCCTGGTGGCCCACTACGACTCGGTGCAGACCGGCCCGGGCGGCAACGACGACGCGGCCGGCACCTCGGCGATCCTCGAGACCGCCCGCGCGCTGCTGGCCGGCCCGCGCCCGCGCAACGACGTGGTGCTGGTGCTCACCGACGGCGAGGAGGCGTGCCTCTGCGGGGCGAAGGCCTTCGTCGACCAGCATCCGCTGGCCCGCGACGGCGGGGTCGTGCTCAACCTCGAGGCGCGCGGCAGCTCCGGGCCGGCCATCATGTTCGAGACCACCGAGAAGAACAGCCGCCTGGTCGACGTGTACGGGTCGGCGCCGCACCCGGTCGGCACGTCGTTCGCGGTCGAGATCTACCGGCTGATGCCGAACGACACCGACTTCACCGCGTTCAAGGACGCCGGGTTCGCCGGCCTCAACGCGGCCTACATCGACGGCGCCGCGATCTATCACGCCCCGACCGACGTGCCGGGCGTGATGGACCAGGACAGCCTCCAGCACCACGGCGACAACGCGCTCGCGCTGACCCGGGCGCTCGGCGACCGCGACCTGAGCACGCTGACCAGCGGCGAGGACGCCACCTACTTCCCGATGCCGGGCGGGCTGGTGCGCTACCCCGGCTCGCTCGTGTGGCCGTTCGCGCTGCTGGCGGTGCTCGCGGTCGCCGCACTCGCCTGGCTCGCCCGCCGCCGCGGGCTGATCACCGGCCGGCGGCTGGCGGCCGCGGCCGGGCTGACGCTGATCCCGCTGCTGCTCGCGCCGGTGCTCGCCCAGGCGCTGTGGCTGCTTCTCACGTTGATCCGGCCCGGGTACGCGGAGCTGCCCATCGACCCGTACCGCCCCGGGTGGTACAGGCTGGCCGTCCTCGCCCTCACGGCGGCCGTGCTGTTCGGGTGGTTCGCCCTGTTCCGCCGGCGGGTCGGCCCGGCGGCGCTCGCCGTGGCCGGGCTCGGCTGGCTGGCCGCGCTGGGCGTGGCGCTCGCCGCGGTCACCCCCGGCGGCTCCTACCTGGCCGCGCTCCCCGCCCTGGCCGGGGCGATCGCCGGCATCGCCGCCGTCCACCTGCCCGGCTGGGCGCAGGTGGCCGCGGTCACCGCGGGCGGCCTGGTCGCCGTGGTGATCCTCCTGCCCACGGTGATCATGCTGTTCCCGGCGCTCGGCCTCCACCTCGGCGCGGCCGGCGCGTTCCTGGCGGTGCTGCTCGGCCTGGCCCTGCTGCCCGTGATCGACCTGATCCACCCGGCGGTGAGCGGCCAACGCGGCCTGGCGGCGGCGCGGGCCCGGCGGCTCGGCGGGCTGCCGGCCCTGGCCGCCGCCCTCGCCGCGATCGTCCTCACCGTCGTGGGCCTGTCGGCCGACCGGTTCGACGCCGAGCACCCGGCGCCGACCCAGCTCATGTACGCGCTGGACGCCGACACGAACACGGCGCGCTGGATCAGCGACGAGCCGAGGACCCAGGAGTGGACGAGCCAGTACGTGTCGGGCGACCTCCACCGGGTCGACGACACGCTGCCGTCCTTCGGCCCCGAGGAGGTCCGCACCGGCACGGCGCAGCCCGCCTCGCTGCCGGCGCCGAATCTCACCCTGACCGCTGACACCCGCTCGGGTGACACGAGGACGATGCGGCTGCGCCTCACCCCGCAACGGCAGGCCCGGCTGGTCACCCTCCACGTCGCGGCGGACTCCCCGGTCACCTCCGCCGTGGTCGGCGGCCGCGAGGTCCCGATCGGCGAGCCGGCCACCGACGGCCCGTGGGGCTTCGGCTTCGTCTTCCACGCCCCGCCACCCGGCGGTGTCGAGATCACCCTGACCGTGCGCGCCCCGGGCCAGGTCAGGTTCCGCGCGATGGACGGCAGCGACGGCCTCACCGCCCTGCCCGGCTTCCAGCCCCGCCCGGCCGACGTCGGCGCGGTCGGCTCCCACACCAGCGAACTGCTCGCCGTGGCGAAGACCTATACGTTGTGACGCGCGCGGGTCAGCGGCCGCGGCCGCGGCGGCCTGTGGGGGTGTCGTGGCGGAAGTGGACGAAGAGGCGGCCCCAGTTGTCGCCGTCCTTCTCCACGCGGTGGTAGAGCTGCTTGATCTCTTTTTGGTCGAGGAAGCGGAGCACCTTCTTCTTCAGTGCTCCGCTGCCCTTGCCCGGGATGATCTCGACCGTGGCGGCCTTCTTCTGGATGGCCTCGTCGATGACGCCGCGCAGGGCGCGGTCGATCTCGTGGCCCTTGTTGAAGATGTCGTGCAGGTCGAGCTTCAGCTTCACGTGATGATCCTAGGATTTCTCGAGCGGGTCGGACTTGCCGAGCCACTCCTCGACCCGGTGCAGGGCCTCGGCGTAGTCGGCGTGCTGCTTCATCGCCGCGGCCAGCCGCAGGTGGGGCAGGGCCTCACGAAAGCGGCCGGCCCTCTCCAGGGTCCGGCCGAGCACGTGGTGCGCGTAGTGATCCGAGGGATCATGCTCGACCAGCTCCCTGAGCTGGGTCTCGGCGCCGCTGAGCTGAGCGGAGTTGAAGTAGGCCCGGGCGAGCAGCAGGCGGACGGCCGAGTTGTGCGGCTCCGCTTCGACTATCGGCTCGAGCAGGCGGGCGGCGCCGAGCGGGTCGCCGGACTCGAAGTAGAAGGTCGCCTTGCGGTAGTCCTCCAGAAGATCCACGTCCCACGCTCCTCTGCCCACGCACTGAGCTAGCCCGCAGCGGAAAACACAAGGCAACCCCACGGGAGACACCAACGCTTGCACAACAAAGCCCGAACGGCGAGTGTTCCGATGATCCAAGCTTCGCGACAAATCTCCGCATATGGCAACCCTGTCGTCAGACAATGCCAGCGTGGGGGACTTTCCGAGCCAGTTCGTGTCCGCGCCGGCCCGTCCACGATTCGGGCGCGTCAAGGCGATCGTCGTGGGGGTCTTCGCGATCTCCCTGTGCCTGCTGCTCGCCGGCGGCACCTCGACGCCGGCGGTGAACTCGCCCGCCTTCCTGATCTCCGGGATGCGCGAGATCCCCTCCCCGCCGCTGGGCAGCTCGTGGGCTCCGGCGCCGCGCGAGGCCGGCGGCCTGCGGATGGTCGCGGGCGCCGACGGGCAGACCTTCCAGCTGCACACCGCGGGCGGCGACCGCACGTTCCTGCCCGGCGTCGACCTGAGCGACACCACCCCGGGCCACCTGCCCGGCGAGCCCGCCATCTCGGCCGCGCAATATCGGGCCTGGTTCGCGGCGATGGGCTGGCTCGGCATCCGGGTGGTGCGCATCTACAAGATCCATCCACCGGCGTTCTACGAGCAGCTCGCCGCCTACAACCAGGACAACCCGGAGCGCCCGCTCTATCTGGTGCAGGGTGTCGCGATGCCGGACGAGTCGTACATCGGCAAGAAGAACCTCTTCGACGCCACGGTGACCACGACCTTCCGGCAGGAGCTGGAGGCCGCCGCCCAGGCGGTGGCCGGCGACTTCAGCCGCTCGACCCGGCCCGGCCGGCCCGGCGGCGTCTGGAACACCGACGTCACACCCTGGCTGGCCGGCTGGATCATCGGCACCGAGCTCGACCCCGCCGCCGCGGCCGCCTCCGACAAGCGCAACGCCGCCAGCAAGCGCTACCAGGGCAAGTACTTCCGCAACACGCCGAAGTCCACGCCGACCGAGCGCTGGTTCGCCGCGCGGATGGACGAGCTGGCCGGATATGTGGCGAAGAAGGGGGTCAGCCAGCCGATCGCCTTTGTGAACTGGCCGACGACCGACCCGCTGCGGCACCCCGCGGAGCCGCTCGACCAGGAGGATCTGCTCCAGCTCGACGCGAACCACGTGCTGCCGACCGCGGACTGGCCGGCCGGCACGTTCGCCAGCTACCACGCGTACCCGTACTATCCGGACTTCCTGCGCTACGAGAGCGACCTGGTCGCCTTCCAGTATCAAGGGCAGTCCGATCCGTACGCGGGCTATGTCGCCGCCCTGCGCAAGCACCACGGCACCATGCCGACGATGATCACCGAGTTCGGGGTGCCCTCGTCGATCGGCTCGGCGCACGACGGGCCGCTGGGCCGCTCGCAGGGCGACCACAGCGAGCAGGAGGCGATGCGGATCAACGCGGACCTGCTGCGGATGATGAAGGACCAGGGCCTCGCGGGCGGCTTCCTGTTCGGCTGGATGGACGAGTGGTACCGCTACACCTGGAACACCGTCGGCCATCAGGACGGGGCGCGCCGCAAGCTGTGGCACGACCCACTCACCAACGAGCAGCACTTCGGGGTGCTCGCGATGGACGCGTCGGGCCCGCGGGACGCGGCCGAGCAGCAGCTGTTCGACGGCGGCGACGCCTGGCCGGCGCGCAAGGTCACGGCCGAGATCGACGAGGCGTACGTACACCTGGACGTCGAGCTCGCCAAGTCACCGCCGGGCTCCATGATCATCGGGTTCGACGTGCTGGACGGCATCACCGGGCCGCCCATGGCCGGCAGTACGGACCGGCGGCCGGACGCGGTCTTCGCGCTCAACCTGGTCGGGCACACCGGGCAGGCGTACGTGCGCGATCAGCTGGATCCGCTGAAGCTGGACTTCACGGTGCCCGCCTCGGTGCGCGGGCCGGCGCCGGCCGGCTGGAAGCCGTTCGAGCTGATCACGAACCGGGCGCACACCGTGCCGACGACCGGCGCGAAGCTCCCGATCGAGCTCCAGAACGCGGGCCTGCTCGTGCACGGCACGTGGGACCCGGCGAAGGACGAGGCGGACAGCCGGGCGCTGTGGCACCTCGACGACGACCGGCTCGCCGTGCGGGTGCCGTGGGCGATGCTCGGCTTCGCGGACCCGTCCACGCGCCGGGTCGCCGTACCGCAGAAGGGGAATTTGACCTTGCAGGCCAGCCCGGGGGTGACCGTGTCGCTGACCGCCTCGGGCACCGAGCAGGCGATCGGGCAGGTCAAGTGGCCGAACTGGAACCGGGCGAACTACGCGGAGCGCCTGAAGCAGGGTGCGGAGCGGCTGCGGGACGCGGCGCTGTCGACGGCGAACGGCTGACCAGCAGCATCGCCGCTCCGGCGGCGATCAGCAGGGCGCCGATGGTCACGAGCAGCAGGGTGCCGCGCCCGGCGGGGTGGGACGAGTAGCCGGCGCCCCAGCAGTAGACCTCGCCGGTCTCGGTGAGCGCGCAGGTGCTGTCCCCGTCCGCGACGAGCTGCACGACCCGCTGCCTGAGCCCGACCTCGACGAGCTCGCCGTCGGCGGCCGACGCGGGCGTCGCTCCACAGGTGAGCGCCGCGGCGACGGCCAGGAGCACAAGTATCCGTCGCATGCCACCATTATGGGCGTTTTATACGCTTTCGGTCGCTTTCGACACGCCCCGGCCCGCGGCGGCCACCTCGGCCAGCACGGGAGTGGAGGTGATCGTGTCGGCCACCGTCACCGTCGCGTGGCCGGCGACCTCACTCGCGGCGTACCGTGTGGTGCCGACCATGGTGGGCCCGAAGGTCGCGGTCAGGGCGAGCGCGGCGCCCAGCGCCAGAAAGCCGGTGCGCCGCTGCCATCCGAGGTGCTTCGTCGTCTGCGTCATGAGACCCACGATCAGGGCGTACGGTGTCTGTCGGCTGTGCGAAATTCATGCGTTTCCTGTGGGTACGGGTCACAGGTGGTACACAGGAAGCGGAAAGCCGGCGCAAAGCGTGGCCCGCGAAAGTAGGGGCATGACGATGGCGAACGCAGATTCCAGCACCGAGCTCCGCCGGCCCGACGGCAGCCCCGTCCGGGTCCTCGTGGTCGACGACGAGCCGACGCTGGCCGAGTTGCTCTCCATGGCGCTGCGCTACGAGGGCTGGGACGTCAAGAGCGCCGGCGACGGCCACACCGCCGTGCGCACGGCGCGCGAGTTCCGCCCCGACGCCGTCGTCCTCGACATGATGCTCCCCGACATCGACGGGCTCGAGGTGCTGCGCCGCCTGCGCGGTGAGTCGCCCGAGGTGCCGGTGCTCTTCCTGACCGCCAAGGACGCGGTGGAGGACCGGATCACCGGCCTCACCGCCGGCGGCGACGACTACGTCACCAAGCCGTTCAGCCTGGAGGAGGTCGTCGCCCGGCTGCGCGGGCTGATGCGGCGGATGGGCCACTCCCCGATGCGCACGGACTCGCAGCTCATCGTCGGCGACCTCTCGCTCGACGAGGACAGCCACGAGGTGCGCCGCGGCGGCGACCTGATCACGCTGACCGCGACGGAGTTCGAGCTGCTGCGCTACCTGATGCGCAACCCGCGGCGGGTCCTGAGCAAGAGCCAGATCCTCGACCGGGTCTGGAACTACGACTTCGGCGGCCAGGCCAACGTGGTCGAGCTCTACATCTCGTACCTCCGCAAGAAGATCGACGCGGGCCGCTCGCCGATGATCCACACGATGCGCGGAGCGGGTTATGTCCTCAAGCCCGCGGACTGAGCGGCCGGTGCGGCACCCGGCCCGCTGGCGCAGCCCGCGCGGCTGGCCGCTGCGCACCCGGATCGTCGCCATCATCATCACGCTGCTCACGATCCTGGGCCTCGCGGTCGGCACCACGGCGTACGTCTTCCTGCACGACCGTCTCTACAACGAGGTCGACGCCAAGCTCGACCGCACGAGCGACCCGTTCCGCGGCAAGTCCACGCTGCCGGGCGGCTTCGGCCCCTCGCGGGAGCCGGACCGCAGCGCGCCGTTCGGCGGCCAGGAGCCCGGGTCGATCACCGTGTACTTCGTCGACGGCGCCTTCGACGCCGGCGGCAAGGTGAACACCGTTCAGGACGCCAACGGCAACCCCGACACCGAGTACGAAGCCCTGAGCGACAAGGACATAGCCGAGCTGAAGGCCGTCGCGGTGGGCGACAAGACCACCGTCAGCCTCGACGGGGAGGGATCCTTCCGGGCGACCGCCACCGTCGAGCCCGACGGCGCCATCCGCGTCACCGCCCTGTCCCTCAGCACGGTCAACAGCACGCTGCTGCGGGTCGCCCTCGTCACCGGCGGGGCGGTCCTGATCGCGATCGGCGTGGCCGGCTGGGCGGGTGCGTTCATCGTCAGGCGCACCCTCGCCCCGCTCGACCGGGTCGCCGCGACCGCCACCAGGGTCTCCGAGCTCAAGCTCGACCGCGGCGAGGTGAAGCTCGCCCAGCGCGTGCCCGAGAGCGACACCGACCCCCGCACCGAGGTGGGCCAGGTCGGCGCCGCCCTCAACCAGATGCTCGACCACGTCGGCAACGCGCTCGAGGCGCGGCACGCCAGCGAGATGCAGGTACGCCAGTTCGTCGCCGACGCCAGCCACGAGCTGCGCACCCCGCTGGCCGCCATCCGCGGCTACGCCGAGCTGAGCCGCCGCAGCCGCGCGCCCATCTCGGACGAGATCTCGCACGTGCTCAACCGGGTCGAGTCCGAGGCCAAGCGGATGACGCTGCTCGTCGAGGACCTGCTGCTGCTCGCCCGCCTCGACGCCGGCCGGCCGCTCGCGCACGACCCCGTCGACCTCACCATGCTCGTCGTCGACACGGTCAGCGACGCGCACGCCGCCGGGCCGCGCCATTACTGGCAGCTCGACCTGCCCGAGGAACCGGTCATCGTCTACGGCGACGGCGCCCGCCTCCACCAGGTGCTCGCCAACCTGCTGGCGAACGCGCGCACCCACACGCCCGAGGGGACGGCGGTCACGGTGGCGGTCACGACCATGCCGAACGCGGCGGTGATCCACGTGATCGACAGCGGCCCCGGCATCCCCGCCGAGCTGCAGCCGCACATCTTCGAGCGGTTCGCCCGCGGCGACAGCTCGCGCTCGCGCGCCGCCGGCAGCACCGGCCTCGGCCTGTCGATCGTGCACGCGGTCGTGACCGCGCACCGCGGCAAGGTGTCGGTGCAGAGCGAGCCCGGCCGTACGGTGTTCAGCGTGCTGCTGCCGTACGACGCGCCGCAGCCCGCCGTCCCACCAGCTGAGCAGCAGTTCGCTCAGCCCGCCCAGCTCGCCCGCTGACGCGCTATGCTGTCCGACGTGTCTCGCTGGTATTCGTGGTTTATGGGGCCGGCTCCCGCCGGTGCCTCAGCCATGCACTGATCAGCAAGGTTCGAGACACCCGCCAGAGCCGGCCCGGGCAGCGACTTTGATGTCGCTGCCTTTTTGTTTGCCGCCGGCTCGCTCCTGGGGCCGGCCCTCCCGCCGCCTTCCGTCGTCGCCCCAAGGAGTGACCATGACTGCCCCCGAGGTTCAGCGCGTCCGAGACCAGCGCATCGAAAAGATCGTGCCGCTGATGAGCCCGGCGCTGCTGCACCACGAGCTGCCGCTGACGTCCGAGCTGCACGACACCGTGCTGGCCGGCCGCAAGCAGGTCGAGGACGTGCTCAACCGCCGAGATCCGCGCCTGCTGGTCGTCGTCGGCCCGTGCTCGGTGCACGACCCGGCGGCGGCCGGCGAATACGCCTCGCTGCTGGAGAAGGAGGCGCAGCGGCTCAGCGACGACCTGCTGATCGTGATGCGGGTGTACTTCGAGAAGCCGCGCTCGACGGTCGGCTGGAAGGGCCTGATCAACGATCCGGCGCTGGACGGCAGCGGCGACGTCGGCACCGGCCTGCGGATCGCCCGGCGGCTGCTGCTCGAGATCGTCGGGCGGGGGCTGCCGACGGCCGTGGAGTTCCTCGACCCGATCACCCCGCAGTACTACGCGGACACCGTGGCCTGGGGCGCGATCGGCGCCCGTACGGTGGAGTCGCAGGTCCACCGCCAGCTGGCCTCGGGCCTGTCGATGCCGATCGGCATGAAGAACCGCCCCGACGGCAGCATCTCCACCGCGATCGACGCGATCCAGGCGGCCGCCGTGCCGCACGTCTTCCCGGGCATCGACTACTCGGGCACGCCGGCGATCCTGCACACCACCGGCAACCCGGACACCCACCTGGTGCTGCGCGGCGGTGGCGGCAAGCCCAACTACAGCGCGGCGGACGTCGCCAACTCGCTGGAGCTGCTGCGCAAGGCGGGCCTGCCCGAGCGCCTGGTGATCGACTGCTCGCACGGCAACAGCGGCAAGGACCACCTGCGCCAGCCCCTGGTGGCCGAGGACGTGGCCGGGCAGATGGAGGCCGGCGAGCGGGGCATCAGCGGCGTGATGCTGGAGAGCTTCCTCGTTCCCGGGCGCCAGGACCTGGGCGCTTCCCCCTTGACGTACGGCCAGTCGGTGACCGACGCGTGCATGGGCTGGGAGCCGACCGTTTCCGTGCTGGAACGGCTCGCCGTCGCCTCCGCCAAGCGCCGGGCTTCCTGACACTCACAGCAGCCTTACAGGAAGGACATAAGGGCGCGACAGGGGCAGCGTCGACAGTGGCGAGGTATTGATCCTCCTTCCGTGGAGTGCCTCGATGACTTCGACGTTGCCCATCCCGCCGACGGTGGCGCCGGATCCGCCGCAGCCGGCCCCACCGCCCCCGCCGAGATCCCGTTTCCAGCGGCTCTACCTGGGGCCGACCGGTGACCCGATCTGGGCGCGGCCCTCCCTGCTCGGGCTCCTTCTGGTCACCGGCGTCCTCTACATCTGGGGACTCGGCAAGAACGGCTGGGCCAACGCCTTCTACTCGGCCGCCGTGCAGGCCGGCACGAAGAGCTGGGAGGCCTTCTTCTTCGGCTCCTCCGACGCGGCCAACTCGATCACGGTCGACAAGACGCCCGCGTCGCTGTGGTTCATGGAGATCTCCGCCCGGATCTTCGGCGTCAACTCGTGGAGCATCCTGGTGCCGCAGGCGCTGATGGGCGTCGCGAGCGTCGCCCTGGTGTACGCGGCGGTCAAGCGCTGGTACGGCCCCGCGGCCGGCCTGATCGGCGGCGCGGTCCTCGCGTTCACCCCGATCGCGGCGCTGATGTTCCGCTTCAACAACCCCGACGCGCTGCTGGTGCTGCTCATGGTGGCCGGCGCGTACGCGACAGTGCGCGCTCTCGAGAACGGCTCCACGAAGTGGCTCGTCCTCGTGGGCGTCTTCGTCGGCTTCGGGTTCCTCGCCAAGATGCTCCAGGCGCTGCTGGTCGTCCCCGCGTACGGCCTCGCCTATCTGATCGCCGGGCCGCCGAAGCTCGGCAAGCGCATCTGGCAGCTGCTGCTGGCCCTGGGCGCGCTGATCGTCTCGGCCGGCTGGTACATCGCGATCGTCGAGCTGGTGCCGGCGTCGCACCGTCCGTACATCGGCGGCTCGCAGAACAACAGCATCCTGGAGCTGGCGCTCGGCTACAACGGCCTCGGCCGGCTCAACGGCGACGAGACCGGCAGCGTCGGAGGCGGCGGTGGCGGCGCGGCAGGCGGCGGGATGTGGGGCGAGACCGGCATCCTGCGCATGTTCGACAGCTCGCAGGGCGGCCAGATCTCGTGGCTGCTGCCCGCGGCGCTGATCGTGCTGGTGGCCGGCCTGGTCATCACGGCGCGGCGGCCCCGCGTCGACCGGGAGCGCGCCGGCCTGATCCTGTGGGGCACATGGCTTCTGGTCACCGGGCTGGTGTTCAGCTTCATGCAGGGCATCTTCCACGCCTACTACACGGTCGCGCTGGCGCCGGCGATCGGCGCGGTGGTCGGCATGGGCGCGGTGCTGCTCTGGCGGCACCGGGCCAACGCGATCGCGGCGATCACGCTGGCGGCGACGGTGGCGGTGAGCGCCTGGTGGTCGTACCACCTGCTGGCGCGCAGCGCCGACTTCCTGCCGTGGCTGCGGTGGGTGGTGCTGGTGGGCGGTCTGGTGGGGGCGGTCGCGCTGCTCGCGACCCTGCGCCTGCCGGCCCGGATCGCGGCGCTGGCGGCGGGGGTCTCGCTGGCGGCGGTGCTGGCCGGTCCCGCGGCGTACGCGGTGCAGACCGCCTCGACCGCACACACGGGCTCGATCCCGTCGGCCGGTCCGTCCACGGGCTTCGGCGGCGGGCCCGGTGGCGGCGGCCGTGGTGGGCGTGGTGGCTTCCCTGGTGGCGGCGGTTTCCCCGGCGGTGGCGGTTTCCCGGGCTTCCCCGGCGGCGGCACTGCTAACGGCGGCACCGGCAACGGCGGCACTGCTAACGGCGGCACTGCTAACGGCGGCACTCAGGGTGGCACCGGTAACGGCACCGGTAACGGCGGCGCGGGCACCGGCGGCTTCCCCGGCTTCCCCGGCGGCAACGGCGGCGGGATGCGCGGCGGTGGCGGCATGGGGGGCCTGCTCGACGCCGCGACGGTCAGCGACGAGATGAAGGCGCTGCTCGAGGCCGACGCCGACAAGTACACCTGGGTGGCGGCCGCGGTCGGCTCGCAGAGCGCCTCCGGCTACCAGCTCGCCACCGGCGATCCGGTGATGGCGATCGGCGGCTTCAACGGCACCGACCCGTCCCCCACGCTCGCCCAGTTCCAGCAGTACGTCGCCGAAGGAAAGATCCACTACTTCATCGGCGGCGGCGGTTTCGGCGGCGGCCGCGGCTCCAGCGGCAGCAACTACTCCTCGCAGATCGCCGAGTGGGTGGCCGCCAACTACACGGCCAAGACCGTGGGCACCACGACGGTCTACGACCTGACCCAGCCCACCACCTCCACCACGGCCTGATCCATCTCCTCAGAACGGGCGGCTCTCCACCGGGGAGCCGCCCGTTTGCTTGCGGCAGCCGCCTCACCCGACCTCCTCGCCGCCACCCTCCTGCGCCCTCGCCACCCTCCTCCTCCGCTCTCATCCCTCGCGTGGTGCGCTTCACGCGCTCGCAAAATGGACTCACAGCGGTGCCACAGGGCCGGCATACAAGGCCCTCAGCAGGGGCGATCATGGTGGTCCGCATGAGCCTTTCGACGCAGCCCTCGCCGGATGCTGCCGCGACTCACTCCGATGCTCCGGTGCTCGACGTGGTCGTTCCGGTCTACAACGAGGAGATCGACCTCGGGCCGTGCGTGCAGCGCCTGCACGCGTACCTGCGCGCGTATTTCCCGTACCGGTTCCGGATCACCATCGCGGACAACGCGAGCACCGACTCGACCGCGAACGTGGCGCAGTGGCTGGCGGCGGAGCTGCCCGAGGTGCGCTGGGTGCACCTGGCGGAGAAGGGCCGGGGCCGCGCGCTCAAATACGTCTGGACCCATTCGGACGCCGCCGTGCTCGCGTACATGGACGTCGATCTCTCCACCGATCTCGGGGCGCTGCTGCCCCTGGTGGCGCCGCTGATCAGCGGACACTCGGACCTGGCGATCGGCTCACGCCTGGCACACGGCTCGCGGGTGGTGCGCGGGGCGAAGCGCGAGTTCATCTCCCGCAGCTACAACCTGATCCTGCGGGGCACGCTGGCGGCCCGCTTCTCCGACGCCCAGTGCGGGTTCAAGGCGATCCGCGGGGACGTCGCCCAGCGGCTGCTGCCGATGGTCGAGGACACCGGCTGGTTCTTCGACACCGAGATGCTGGTGCTGGCGGAACGCGCCGGCCTGCGCATCCACGAGGTGCCGGTGGACTGGGTGGACGATCCGGACAGCCGGGTGGACATCGTCTCCACGGCGGTCGCGGACCTCAAGGGCATCGCCCGGCTGCTGCGCGCCCTCGGCTCGGGAAAGCTGCCGCTGGCCACCCTGCGCGAGCAGCTCGGACGCAACCCGCTGCCGGTCGAGGGCGTGCCCACGGGCCTGACCGGCCAGCTGATCCGCTTCGCGGCGGTGGGCGTGGCGAGCACCCTGGCCTACCTGCTCCTCTACGCCGTCCTGCGCACGATGGCCGGCCCGCAGTGGGCGAACTTCATCGCCCTGCTGGTCACGGCGATCGCGAACACCGCCGTCAACCGCCGCCTCACCTTCGGCGTCCGCGGCAACGAAGGCGCCTGGCGCCACCAGGCACAAGGCCTGATCGTCTTCGGCATCGGCCTGCTGCTGACCAGCGGTTCGCTGGCCCTGCTGGACGCCGTCGCGCAGAGCCCGTCGAAGCCCGTCGAGCTCTTCGTCCTCGTCATGGCCAACCTGCTGGCCACCGCGGTCCGCTTCCTGATGCTGCGCATCTGGGTGTTCCGCGCCCGAGCCCGGGCCTGAGGCACTGCCGGCGCCGGGAGGGCGGCGCCGGAAATCCCCAGCACCTCAGCCCCGACGGAGAGACGGCGCCGCTTCCTACCCGGCGCCGTCTCTTCATAAGCTTGCGCACTCCGCTCCACCAGGCACACAAACCCACACCCGCGCAGCGCCGCCGGCGCAGCCGCCCCGCACCCTCCGACGCCACCGACTCAGCGCAGCCGCCCCGCACGCTCCGACGCCAGGGACTCAGCTCAGCCGACGTGCATCCTCCGACGCCACCGACTCAGCGCAGCTGCCGCACACCCTCCAGCGCTGCCGGCTCAACTCGGCCACCGTGCGCCCTCCGACGCCACCGAGTCGGCTCGGCCGCAGTGCACGCGCGGCTGCCGGCGGTCCGTCAATTGCCGCCCGCGACCTCGGCGTGGCAGCGAGCGGCGCTGGCCGCCCTGCACGCCACCACCGCGCGCGATCGCAAGAACGCCCTCTGCACCGCCTCGCGGGTCAGATCGGTGGCAGGCGGCGGCGCAGCTTTCGGTGGGCCAGGGCCGCGACGACCACGGTGGTGGCGAAGACGGCGGCGACCACCGCGGCGATCCACCAGCCGAGGACGCCGAGCGTGATGGCGGCGATCCAGAGGACCACGGCGGTGAGGATCAGCGATAGCGGCGCGCGTTTCGACCGGGGCGGATCGAGCTGCCCGCTAGCCATGCGGGCGCAGAACTCCGGGTCATCCTGCTGCAGCTGGCGTTCCAGCTGCGCCAGTCGACGGCTGTCTTCCCTGCTCAACATGACGCCACCTCCGGTCGGCCAGCGGCCTTGATCGAACGGCACGCACTCCGATCAATGCCATTGTTACTCAGATGTTGCCTCCCGGATACCTCTTGATTCTGGCGCGCCACGCTGATCTGCCTCCGACCAGGCCAAAGAGGTCATCTCGCGGGTCCACACGCCGTGAGCGACCGCGATGCGGGAGCCCCGGACCACGACGTGGGATCAGTCGAAGCTGACGGTCGCCTCCGGCACGTCGCGCGCCCGGGCCACCTCGGCGGCCTCGGACTCGATCTGTTTGCGCCGCGCGGCGGGCAGCTTGCCGAACGCCGTGACGGTCAGGTCGACCCTCTTGCGGCCGGCCATCTTGGCGCGCCAGACGCCGGCGATCTCCCCGTCGACCAGGAGCGCGCCCGGATTGCCGAGAACGCGCCAAACCTCCTTTTGCCGCGCCCGGTCCGGCACCATGACATCGCGATCACGCGCCTGAAGCAGCGCATCCATCGGCGGAACAAAGCGGACACCCGGCGCCGGCGAAGCGGCCTCGAGGCCGTCCATCGCATCGCTCGGCAACCACTTCTTCTTGCCCTCCACAGTGACCTCGGCGAGCCGCTTCGCCGGCCACACCGACTTCATCTCGGCGGTCGAGCTGCCCAGGTATTTGCCGACCTCCACAGGCGTCGCGGGCCCGAGAAAGCGCAGGTAGGTGACGATCAGGTCGGCTATCCCCTCGTTCGCGTCGGGACGCGGCGGCGCGCCGGGGATCGGGCCGAGCATCGCGTCCTTGCCGCGCGACTGCACCTCGACGCCGCCCGCGAGCCCGGAATGCTGCCAGACGTTGCCGGCGATGTGGCGCGCGCGGCAACCGCGGCACTCGTAGGTCAACGAGCGCGGCACCCGCTTGCTGACCTCTGTGCTCACCTCGCCGCGCGGCATCGGGCCCCGGACCACCTCACGGAACGCGTCGGCGGTGACCCGGAAGGCCTCGATGCCGAGCCGCATGCCCTCGGGGATCTGGCCGCTCTGGATGCGCGCGGTCGCGTCGGCGTCGCTGATCGGCCACAACTGTTTGACCAGCGCGGCGAGGTCGGCACGGCGATGGAGATGGGGTGCTCCCCGAGCCGCCCACACGGCGATGAGGCGATCGTCGGACAGCGGCCCGCTGGTGCGCGCGGCGAGCGCGACCTGGGCCGAGCCGGGCGTGTATTCCTGCACGCCCAGGTCGAGCACGGGCAGGTCGGCCGGGCGCGCTTCGACCCGCTCGGCGAGACCGAGGGCGGCGACACGGAAGGCCATCACCTGTGCACGATCGACACTGACCATGGCACACCTCCAGGAAGCTCAGGTGCGACGACCGTACCGCCGGGCTGCGACATTTTTCAGTCGTTCGCGGCGTGTGCCGGCCTGCCCCTCGACGAGTTCCCAGGTGTCGAGGCGGCTCGGGCCGTACGGGCCCTCCTGGAGGATCGGCGGCTCACCGGTGAGGCGGTATCCGCACCGCTGCGCGACGGCTGTGCTCGCCGTGTTGCGCGGGTCGATGCGCAGCAGCAGCCGGCTCAGATGGAGCGTGCTCCGGGCGTACGAGGAAAGCAGGGAGAGCGACCCCGACGCGAGCCCTCGCCGGCGATGGTGCCTGCCCACCAGATAGCCCAGTTCGGCCTCCTTGAGGCCGAGATCGACGCCGAAGAGCAGGACCTCGCCGAGGGGGCGGCCGCCGTCCGCGGTAATCGCGAGCTGGATCCGCGAACCGCCGACGCGGCCCTGGTGGGAGCGCTTGAGGTAGGCGATGCCGGCCTCCACGTCGAACGGCGACGGCATGGGGGTCCAGCGGGCGATCTCGGGCTCGTCGAGCATCGCGACCAGGTCGTCGAGGTCGTCGGAACGCCATTCACGCAGCACGATGCCGTCCCCCGTCAAGGTGATCGGGTACGGAAGACGGCCGGCCATGATTCCGATCCTGCCCGTAAGGGGCCGGTTGCAGCCAGTCTCGGTCAGTATCTGGCTCATGAGTGATTGCTCACCTCGCGCACGGGAACCCACCGACGGTTACTCATCGATATGTCGCCCGAGCCCGCCGCCGACCGCCGCCCGACGGTCGATCATGCGGATGGCCACGGATTCCGCACGCTCGGTGCCCAATGTGGACGCTGCCGTGTGGGGTGATCGGTGAAGTCGTACGGTAATCATTGTGGACGAACAGACCGTGACGCCGCCAAGGCGCGGGGAGACGTACGCCGGGCGGTCGCGCGCGCAACGTGCCTCCGACCGCCGCGAGCGGATCGTGACGGCCGCGGTGCACCTGTTCGGCACGCGCGACTACGACGACGTGACGGTCGCCGACGTCTGCATCGCCGCGAAGGTCTCCAAAAGGTACTTTTACGAACACTTCCGCGACCGCCAGGATTTGCTGATCAAGGTTCAGCACGAGCAGAACGCATGGCTGCTGCGTGGCGTAGCGGCGGCCGCCCCGCCCAGCCCCGCGAGTCTCGCCGACCTCTTCCGCCCGGCGATGCGCGCGCTCGTCGGGCTGCTGCGCGACAACCCTGAGGCGGCCCACGTCATCTACATCAACGCGCCACGCATGGAGACGCGCCGCCGGGGCGTCCTCCGCGAGGACGCCCGCTTCCTGGCGGGCATGTTGCGCCGCGTCGTGGGCGAGCCTTCCGACGAGCTTCGGTACGAACGCACGCTGCTGGCCCTGGTCGCCGGCCTCAGCGAGGTCATCATCGAGTGGATGGCCCACGACATGACCGGCGACCCGGACCTCATCGCCGAGCACCTGACGGGCGTGGCCACGGCCCTGCTCTCCGGCGTCCTCCGCTGATCGCCGAACGGCCCGGACCGCCGTGGTTGGACCGCCGTGGTTGGACCGTCGTAGCCGGGCCACCGTGCCGTCCGCCTGCCGACCGCCGTGCCTGGGCCGTCGTAGCCGGGCCACCGTGCCGTCCGCCTGCCGACCGCCGTGGCCGGGTCGCCGTCGCCGGTCGCCCTTCGATCAGGCTGCCTTGCGGCCGGCGACGACCGTGCGGGTGGTGCGCACGACGAGGTCGTCACGGTCGCGGATGCCCTTGACGATGGCTTCGAGCTGCCGCAGATCGTCCGCGGCGAGGCGGTCCTCGAGCCGGTGCACCCCACGCTCCAGCGAGATCTCGGCATAGCGGCCGGCAGCGGCGGGCAGCGGCGGCCGCAGGTCGATGTCGAAGCGCCGGTTCGCCTCGACGGTGAAGCCGGCCTCCGCCAGCAGCGCCGACCAGTCCTCGTGCATGTGCAGCCCGTGCTCGGCCCGCATCTTGTCGAGCTCGGCGTGGACCCGCCCCTCCAGCTCGGCCTCGGCCCCGTCCGGCAGGAAGCGCGGGAACGAGTCGAGCTCGCTGACCACGAGCACGCCGCCCGGCTTGAGCGTCGCCAGCGCCTGCCGAAGCCCCTGCGCCGGGTCGGCGAGGTGGTGCAGCGAGGCCGACGCCCAGATCAGGTCGGCCGGCCCCAGCTCGCCGGGCCACGGCTGATCGAGGTCCGCGACCACCGTACGAACCCGTTTGTCCGTGATATGCCCGAGAATCTCCTCGTCGACGTCGACCGCCACCACCTCGGCCTCCGGCATCGCGCGCAGGAGGAGGCGGCTGCCCACCCCCGTGCCGGCGCCCAGGTCGACGATGCGCGGCCGAGCGGGGACGAGCGACGCCACCCAGGTGACGACCTCGTCGTGGTAGTCGTGCAGCACCTCGGCGTCGAGGTTGAGCATCTCGGCGAAAGCGGTATGTGCCATGCGTCGAAGGTAGCCGAACCTTGCGTCAGCGACATACCATCTTGCGTATGACGCAAGACGGTGAGTTGGACGCCCTCGTCCGGCAGCGCATCCGCGGCCTGCGGATCGCCCGCGGCTGGTCGCTGGACGAGCTGGCGGCCCGCTGCTACCTGAGCCCGTCCACGCTCAGCCGCATCGAGACCGGCCACCGCCGGATCGCCCTCGACCAGCTCGCTCCCATCGCGAGGGCGCTGAGCATCACCCTCGACCAGCTAGTCGAGTCGGGAACCGACGACGACGTGGTGATCCGCCCTCACCGCGACGACGCCCGCGGCATCACCACCTGGCTCCTCTCCCACGAGAGCAACCAGACCGTGGCCAAGCTCCGCGTGACCCGCGCCGTCCCGAAGGACCTGCGCGTCCACCCGGGCCGCGACTGGTTCACGGTCCTCTCGGGCACGATCGTGCTCCGTCTGGGCGAGCGCACCATCACCGTCCGCGCGGGAGAGGCGGCCTCGTTCTCCACGATGGTCCCGCACGCCTTCGGCGCCATCGACGGCCCCGCCGAGGTCCTGTGCATCCTCGACCACGAGGGCGAACGCTCCCACCTGGCGTCATAGACCAGCGCGAACGCTCCCACCTGGCGTCGCAGACGAGCACGAACGCTCGCGCCCAGCGCCGCTGACCCGGCGAACACTCTCCGCCGACATCATGGGCTCAGGCGAACGCTCCCACCCGACGCCACAGGCCGGGCGGAAGTCTCCTGCTTGCGCGACCGCGTCCGGGGACATACCGCGTTGATGGGTCATAGGCGGCTCGCAGTGATTTCCAGGCCGACAGCGCGGAGGCGGTCGACCAGAGCGTCGCCGAGCGCGGTGGCCGGGGTCAGGACGCCGCCCTCGCCCTCGGGCCGGTCGAGAAGCAGCGCGAGGGCGCTCTCACCCAGCATCACGGCCGTGCCGCCGTATCCGGGGTCGCTGTCGGCGCGGAAACGGGCCGTGTAGCGGGCACCGGTCGTGGTGCGGCCGAAGAAGTCGCAGGTGAAGTGGCCCTTCTCGGCCGGCCCCTGCCCCGGCTTGGGCAGCATCCGGTCGAGCACGAACCGCGTCGGCGGCATCATCAGCCCGGCGACCAGCGCCCCGAAGCCGAGCTTGACGCCGTTCGCGAGCAGCGGCGACAACGGCGACGTGCCCACGCTCATCAGCTCCCGGTAGCGGAAGCCGCGCCCGTACTCGTATCCGCGCAACGCGTTGCTGCGCCGCACCACCCGCGTGTTGTAAGACGCCATGAAGAACGGCGCGAGCGTCCCCCGCAACCGCGGATCGACGCTCTCCCCGCGGACGGTGGCGATGTCCGATTGCCGCCCGAGGTCGGGCTCGGCGCTGCGGTCGGGGCTCAGGGAGTAGGGCCCGCCGGCGATCCGCCGCTGCGACGGATCTCGCTTGATCGTGTCGAGCTGGTGCCGCAGCGAGTCGATCGTGCCGCCGCTGACCCCGCCGCGCAGGCTGGTCACGACCATCGCGGTGTCGGTCAGCTCGCCCGCGCCGTCGTTGCGCACGGCCTGGTGCAGCACGTGCACACCCAGGTCGGACGGGATCGAGTCGAAGCCGCACGAGTGCACGATACGGGCGCCGGTGGAACGCGCGACCTCGTGGTTGTCGTCAATGCTCCGCCGCGCGAAAAGCACCTCGCCGGTCAGGTCGAGATAGTCGGTCCCCGCCCTCGCGCAGGCGTCCACCAGGGGCTTGCCATATTTGGCATACGGCCCCACGGTCGTCACGAGAACCCGCGTCGAACCCGCTACCCGAGCGACCGCATCGGCATCCGCGGCGTCCGCCACCAGGGTCGGCCATTCGACGCCGAGGCGGCGTTTCACAGCGTCGAGTTTGCTTTCGGATCGCCCGGCCAGCGCGATCCGCACGCCCTCCGGAGAATGCTCGGCAAGATGCCGCGCCACCAGCGCGCCGACGAACCCGGTAGCGCCGTAGACGACGATGTCGTGATCGCTCATGGTTGCCGATTCTCCAACATGACCCCGAAATGCGCCCGACACGATAATGTCGATCTCGCCTATTCCTATAAGAATCCGGCCGGCATCCTTGCATGGTTGCCGCCGGTCCGTGCGGGCGGAACGCCTAATCCTGCCGCCGTCCGACCGGAACACATACCCACGGCATGGAGCGGGGGACCCGAGTTCTCCGGCGCCTCCGCGCGCCTCGGGGTGAAGCCGCACACGCGGCCGGGCACCTCAGCCCGAACCCGACAGCTGACCTCGCAGGCGTGGAGGGTTCTCTGTCATGGCAAGCATGTGCAAACCTGCCCGCTTCGCGCTGGGCCTCGCCGCCGCAGGCGCCACCCTGGTAACAGCAGCCCCGGCGCCGGCCTCGCCGAAACCGGCATTCGCCGCGTCCAACCCCGCGCTCGCCGCCGCGAAGCCGGCCCTCGCAGCGTCGAATCCAGCCCTCGCCGCGTCGAATCCAGCGCTAACCGCGTCGACTCCCACGCTCGCCGCGTCGAAGTCAGCGCTCGCGAAAGGCGGCTCCGTCAACTGGGACGCCATCGCTCAGTGCGAATCCGGCGGCAACTGGAGCATCAACACCGGCAACGGCTACTACGGCGGTCTGCAATTCAGCCGCAGCACCTGGCGCTCCCACGGAGGCCACCGTTTCGCCCGCACCGCCGACCAGGCTTCCCGGGCCGAACAAATCCACATCGCGGAGCGGGTCCGCCAAACCCAAGGCTTGGGCGCTTGGCCGACTTGCGGCCGAAAAGCCAGTTCTACCCGCCAATACCGCGCCACAAACACAGAGGGCGCCGCCAGTCGTTCAGCCACCCGGAAATTCACCTCCAAAGCCCTATCCACAGCGCTGTCCACAGCCACGTCGACCGGCCGCTACTACGTAGTTCGCCCCGGCGACACCCTGGCCTCCATTGCCGCCAAGACCGAGATCAAAGGCGGCTGGCGTGCCCTCTACCGCTTGAACAGGGCAGCCCTGAGCAACCCGCACCGCATCTATCCGGGGCAGCCCCTGGCGTTGTAACAGCGCGGCTCAGGTCGCCGTCACAACCGATCCGCCTCGCTTCGACACCTCGCCGACAGCCTCGGCGGTCGTGCGAAGAACAGTGCCCAGGCCGGCGATCTCGCGGAAAGCCTGATCGCCGGCCTGGGACACGGCGTCGGTGACGAGCACGACTCGGAAGTCACGCTCGTGCGCCTCGATGATGCTGGCGCGCGGACAATTGGGCAGGTTGCAGCCCGCGAAGACAAGAGTGTCCACATTGCGCTCGGCCAGAAGCTCCTCGAGCCGAGTGCGGTAGAACGCACCCCATCGCGGCTTGTACAGCACGCATTCGCTCGTCCCGAACCATTGCGGCTCGCCCCGCAGCAACAGCTCGTCGTCGAGTTCGCCGCTCTCGGCGACGCCGAGAGGGCCGTCGCCAAGAAGACCGTCGGCAAGAAGGCGGCCGGGCGAACCGGGCTGGGCGAACGCGGCTCCGCCCTGGACGAGGCTCCGGCGCACCCGGTCGACATCCTGCCCGTCGGCCGGGTAGAGCCGCACAATGTGGACGATCGGCCGCCCACCGCGGCGGAACGCCTCGGTAAGCCGCGCCAGGTTCGGCAGGATCTCGCTCGTGCCCGGAATCCCGAACGCGCCGTCGCTCAGGAAGTCACGCTGAACATCGATGGTGATGAGCGCCGCGGACTCCCAATGCGGCGCCAGGTGAGGATCGTCGGCCATGCGGCCACCGTCGCACAATCCTCTGCTCACTGCCATCGCGCCCTTGCTCACTGCCATCGCGGCGCGACGGGCTGGAACTCGGGCTGGTCGAGGACTCGCAGCCACGTGCCGTCGGGCTGGCGCCGGACGACCTGCGCCCGGGCACCGGAGCCGTCCCGCGGCGGCGTCGAGGTCAGCGCCAGGTCACCGCTGATCAGCGTCGGCAGAGGCTCCTCAGGCTCGATGGCGGGCATGTGCGGCAGCGCCTCCTCCCACATGCGGTGGATGGCCGCTCTGCCGACGGTCTGCCGGCCGGGCGGATAGGCCATCACGGCTCCTTCCTCGTAGAGCAGGGCGAGCCCTTCCGCGTCCTTCGCGTTGGCGCGCTCGACGAACAGGCGGGTCAGGTCTTCGGGGCGCCGGGCCTTCTCTCGTTTCGTCATGCGTTCAGCCTTCTCTGGGGCGTACCAGAAGTCCAACGCATGGTTTTCATGGAAGCTAGAATCCTCGGTTATGGAACTCCGCCAGCTCGAGTACTTCGTGACCGTCGCCGAGGAGGCCAACTTCACCCGGGCCGCGGCGCGCGTCCACATCAGCCAGTCGGGCGTCAGCGCGCAGGTCAAGGCGCTGGAGCACGAGCTCGGCGCCGAGCTTTTCGACCGCTCGGGCCGGATCGCGCGGCTCACCGAGGCGGGGGCCGCCGCTCTGCCGTACGCCCAAGCGGCTCTCGACGCCGCGGCGGATCTGCGGCAGGCGATCGACGAGGTCAAGGGCCTGGTGCGCGGGCAGCTCACGATCGGGATGGTGACCGGCTGCGAGGTGACGCCGCTGTTCGCCGGCATCGCGGCCTTTCACGAGGAGCACCCGGCGATCGAGATCGAGCTGACCGAGGCCGACTCCCGTCATCTGGTGTCGCAGATCCGCACCGGACTGGTCGACATCGCGCTGGTCGGGGTCGCGGGCGAGCCACCCGAGCATCTGGCCTGTCACGTCATCGCCAGGGAGCGGCTGGTGGCGCTCTTCCGGCCCGGCGAGACGGCGACGGATCACCTGCCGTTGGCGGACCTCATGGCGTACCCCCTCGTCACGCTGCCGGAGGGGACCGGCATCCGTGCCGTTCTCGACGAAGCCTGCGTCGCCGCCGGATTTGTCCCCGACGTGGCTCTGGCCGCGTCGGCGCCCGGGACCGTCGCGGAGCTCGCGTCGCGCGGCCTGGGCGTCGCCGTGCTGAGCGAGTCGATGGCCTCCGAGTTTCCGCACCTTAGTGCCGTCGCGATCGACGATGTACAGAGCCGGGCACTGCTCGCGCTCGTCTGGCGCCCTCGCACGAGCCCCGCACTAGCTGCGCTGCTTCCGCACCTCCGGCACGCGTTCGCTGTGGACAACGACGACCCTGTGGATAACCGAAAGCGTTGATCGGCGGAACCGGCTACCGTCGCCGGCATGACTGAGACACCGCTTCGGCTGAGGCTTCGAGAGGCACTCCCAGCTGCGATGAAGGCCCGCGATCGCGCCGCCGTCGCGGCTCTGCGGGCGACGCTCGCGGCGATCGACAACGCCGAGGCCGTCGAGACGGAGGAGGGTACGGGAAAGAGCCTGGCCATCGAGACGCTGCCCGTGGGCGCCGGTGCGACGGAGGCGGCCCGTCGCGTGCTGACCGAGCAAGACGTGGAGAGGATCGTCCGTGGCGAGGCGGACGAACGGGAGCGTGCGGCCGCGGAGTATGCGGATCTGGGCCGTCCGGAGCGCGCCGAGCAGCTCCGCGCGGAGGCGGGCGCTCTGCTCGCCCACCTCGACGGCTGACGGGCGATCTGGTCAGCGCAGGGCCAGAGCGTCGTACTGGATGCGGGTCGCCGGCACCCGCAGGGCCTCCAGACGGCCCAGGGTGGCCTCGAGCATCGGCCGAGGGCCCGAGACATAGAAGTCGTGATCGCGCCACGGGCCCCGCGCGGAGACGACCTCGGCCACGTCGGACGTCGTGCGCACGATCGTCAGCCAGGGATGACGGTCGGCGAGGCGGTCCATCGCGCAGCGGTCGTAGAAGCTGCCGTCGTCGCGCTCACCTCGGAAGAGGTGGATCCACCTTGTGCGGTTGTACCTTGACAACTCATCGATGAGCGCCTTGGCCGGCGCGAGGCCCGTGCCTCCGGTGACAAATACAAGATCTCTGCGGGAGTACGGGTCGAGCACCATCGTCCCGCGGGGTGCGCCGAGGCGGAGCGTGTCGCCCGGTTTGAGCCGCTGGACGAGCGCGGCCGACACCCCGGACGGCGACCCGGCGCGCACATGAAACTCGAGCACCCGGTCGAGCCGTGGGGCGTTGGCCATCGAGTACGGCGACGACTGCCACGGCCGGTACGGGCACTCGATCTCCACGTGCTGCCCGGCCCGGAACGGCATCGCGCGCCGGGTGCGGCACGTGAAGACCACGACGTCAGGCCCGCGACGCTCGTGGGTGAGCACTTCCGCGGGCCACCACTGCGCGACCGACACCCACGAAGGGTCACCGATCGCTCGGGTCGGCGCGACGGACACCGTGTGCGAGACGCGCGGCGCTACGCGGCGAGCTCCGACAAGTCCACCTCAGGGGAGGACAGCCGCGCCCGGTCGGCCGGGGAGCCGGAGCGGATCAGCGCGTCGATCTTGTCGGCCACGTCCCAGGTGTTGACGTTCATGCCTGCGACGACCTTGCCGTCGACCAGCCAGAAGGCGATGAACTCGCGACTCGCGAGATCGCCGCGCACCACCACCTCGGCGTCGGCCGGCGCCGAGCCGGTGTATTCCATGCCCAGGTCGTACTGGTCCGTGAAGAAGAACGGCAACCGGTCGTAGACGACCTCTTCGCCGAGCATGGCCCGGGCCGCCACCGGGCCGCTGCGGACGGCGGTGTCCCAGTGCTCCACGCGGAGGCGCCGCCCGAGCAGCGGGTGGTCGATGTTGGCGATGTCGCCCGCCGCGAAGATGGCCGGGTCGCTGGTCGCGAGCCGCGACGAGACCAGCACGCCGTTCAACACGTCGAGGCCGGCATCCGCGGCCAGCGCGACGTTCGGCGTCACGCCGATGCCCGCCACCACCACGTCTGCCGGCAGCGTGGTGCCGTCCGTGAGACGGACCGCGTCGGCGGTCACCTCGGCCACGTGGGCGTTCATGCGCAAGTCGGTGCCGTTCGCCCGGTGGAGGTCGGCGAAGACCTGGGCGATCTCGTCGCCGAGGATCTTCTGGAGCGGCAGCGCCGACGTGCCGACCACGGTGACCTGGGCGCCCCGGCTGCGCGCGGCGGCGGCGACCTCCAGGCCGATCCAACCGGCGCCGATCACCACCACGCGGGAGTCCTTGGTGACGGCCTCGTCGATCCGGTGCGAGTCCTGGAGGGTGCGGAGCAGGAGCGCGCGCTCGCCGCCGGGCACGTCGAGCGGGCGCGGTGTCGAGCCGGTCGCCAGCAGCAGGCGGTCGTAGTCGACCTCGTCGCCGTTGTCGAGCCGCACCGACCTGGTGGTGCGGTCGAGCGCGGTGGCCGTGGCACCGAGGCGCAGGTCGACGTCGTGGTCGGCGTACCACTCGGCCGCGTGGACGAAGACGCTCTCGGGTGCGTCGTTGCCCAGGAGCAGGCCCTTGGAGAGCGGCGGGCGCTCGTACGGCCGGACGGTCTCGGCGCCGATCAGGGTGACCGGGCCGCCGTAGCCGGACTCTCGCAGGGTCTCGACCGCCTTGGCGCCGGCCAGGCCGCCACCCACCACGACATAACTCATGGGGTCATCATTGCCGAGTCGCAGTGGCCGGACCATGCGTCGGATGACGCGCTCTACGTGACGCTGCCGACGGTTTGCGCGCGGCGTGTGGCGAGACGCGGCTCGGCGAGCACCGCGATCAGCGCCGCCATCGTCACCAGGCCGCCCACCAGCGCCGTGCTGCGGACGCCGGCGCCGGTCAGCAGGGCGCTGCCTATCAACGCGCCGGCGGTGATTCCCACATTGAACGCCGTGGAGGTGCCCGCCGACGCGAGATCTGTCGCGCCCGGGGCGACCTCGAGGACCCGGGCGCCGAGCACGGCCGCCATGCCGGCGAGCATGAACCCGGCGCCGGCGCTCGCGACGACCGCTGCCGCGCCGTTCGCGCCGAAGGCGTACAGCACAAGCAGGCAAACGGCCTGGCCGGCGGTGACGACAACGAGGCTGGGCCAGCCCCAGCGGCCCACGACGAAGCCGGCGACGATCACCCCGGCGAGCCCGGCCAGGCCGCGGACCAGCAGGATCGGGCCGATGGCGGACTCGGCGAAGCCGCTCACGCCGGTGAGGAACGGGTTGATGTAGGTGAACGAGACGAAAGCGCCGGTCACCATCAGCGCCGTGGCGACCACGAGTGTCCAGTAGCGACCGGGATCGGGGGCGGTGCCGCGGTCGGCGTCGCTGCGGCCGGGCGGCAGGTCGGGCATCAGGGCGACGATGACCACGAGGACGACCAGCCCGATGGCGCTGAGGGCGAGAAAGGGCACGCGCCAACCGGCCTGCTGTCCGAGCCACGTTCCGGCCGGCACGCCGAGCAGCGGGGCGGCCGAGCTCCCGGTGTACAGGATGGAGATTGCCCGTCCGCGCACGTGGGGCACGAAGAGCGAGGCGGCGGCCGGGGTGACGATCGCCCAGAAGACCGCCTGGCTGAGGGCGATCGCGACGCGCGCGGCGAGCAGCGAGCCGTAGCTCTGCGCCAATGCCGAAACGGCCGTCGCCACGGCGAAGACCCCGAGGAGCACGCCGAGAAGGCGGCGCCGTGACCATCTGTGGGCGAGCTTGGTGAGCGGCACGGTGGCCACGACCACGACGAAGCCGTACGCGGTGACGAGCAGGCCGACCGCGGAGGTGCTCGTCCCGAGGCTCTGCGCGATCTGCGGAAGAAGCCCGATCGGCAAGGTCTCGACGGTGACGTACACGAACGTCGACAGCGCCAGCGCCGTCAGCGTTACCCAGGCCCGCATGCGGTTCCTCCTCGGGACCGATCATCCACGAGCGGCGGGATTTTTTCGCGGAACCACTTGGCACTCGGCGACCGACAGTGCTAAAAAATTACTTGTCGGTGCTGCTCACGAGCTCGCCGACCTCGGCAGAACTGATCTGAGCCGAGCGCCACGCGCTCGCCGGGCAGGCCGGCGGGCCGTCTCTAGGAGGTGGATTCCCGTGGTGCTGACTTTCGATCCTTTCCGCGAATTCGACCGGCTCGCCGGGCAGATGCTCGGTGGCGGCAACTCCATCGCGATGCCGATGGACCTGTACCGCTCCGGTGATCATTTCGTGCTCCACTGCGACCTGGCCGGCATCGACCCGGGCTCGGTCGACGTGGGTGTCGACGGGCGGGTGCTGACCATCCGCGCCGAGCGTTCGCCGCGCACGGACGAGGACGTGCAGTGGGTGCGACGCGAGCGGGCGACCGGCACCTTCGAGCGGCGGCTCACGCTGGGCGACGGGCTCGACCTCGACCGGATCGACGCCACCTGGCAGGACGGCGTGCTGACGCTGACGATCCCGGTGGCCGAGGCGGCCAAGCCGCGCCGCATCGCGATCAACACGGGTTCGCGTCCCGCCGACGACCGCGCTCTCGAGAGCGCCTGATCTCTGTCACTCAGCGCCCGGCGGGTGATGCACCCGCCGGGCGATTCGCCATTCCCTCGACCGCCGACATCAGCAGGTCGACGCCGAACGCGAAATAGCTTTCCGGGTCGGGATCGGACGCGTACGTCTCCCCGAACTTCACCAGCATCGGGAACTGGTCTGACGGCAGGCACACCAATTCGACACGGCGCTGGCGGCGCCATTCCGCGATTTCCTCCGGAGTCCCGTGCGGCGGGCCCTCCGGTTGCGCCAGCAGCAGGCCGATCACCCCGTGCAAGAGGTACGACGCGATCCAGTAGCCCTGCTGCACGGTGAAGCCCGCGCTCGTCAGCAGCGTCAGCGCGTCATTCGACGCCCGGGTGAAACTGGCCGTCCGCGACTTCTCCACCGACGCGAGCAGGTCGGGCAGCACCGGGTGCTTGCGCATGACCGCGAGCAGCGCCTCGACCATCGCGCGCACCTGTTTCTGCCACGGGTCGGCGGCGCCCCGATCGGCGCGGACGGTGGACAGCGCGTAGTCGGAGATGCCGAGCAGCAGCTCTTCCTTGTTCTTGAAGTGCCAGTACAGGGCCATCGGCGTGACGCCCAGCTCCTGAGCCAGCCGGCGGATCGTCACCGCCTCGAGGCCGTGCTCGTCGCCGATCTGGAGCGCCCGCTCGGCCACCGCGGTCTTGCTCAGCTTCTCCCCTGCCACTTGACAACCATACAACGTACAGGTGTCATGTACGAGGTACATGTACGTCGTACATGTGCGCTGTACACGTGCGTCGTATAGGAGCGTGGCATGGAGAAGAATCGACGGTGGTGGGCGCTCGTCGCGGTGGCGCTCGGCACCTTCATGACGTACCTCGACAACAACGTCGTCAATGTGGCGCTCCCGTCGATCCAGCGCGACCTCGGTCTCTCCCTCGAGGGCCTGGAGTGGATCGCCAGCGCGTACGTGCTGGTCTTCGCCGGCCTGCTGCTCGCGGGCGGCCGGATCGCGGACGTCCTGGGCCAGCGCGGGGCGTTCTACGCGGGCCTCGCGGTCTTCACGCTGGCGTCGGTCGCGGCCGGACTCGCGCAGAGCCAGGAGATGCTGATCGGCGCGCGGGCCGTGCAGGGCATCGGGGCGGCGCTGCTGACACCGGCCTCGCTGGCGCTGCTCACGTCCCTGTTCCCCGACCCGCGCGAGCGCGGTACGGCGATCGGCATCTGGGGCGGCGTCGGCGCGCTCGCCCTGGCCTTCGGGCCGCTGACCGGCGGCTGGCTCAGCGAGCACGCCTCGTGGGGCTGGATCTTCCTGATCAACGCGCCGATCGGGGTGGCGACGTTCGCCCTGGCCGCCTGGAGCATCCCCGAGGGGCAGCGGGGCGCCGCTCGCGGGCTCGACCTGCCCGGCGTGCTCTCGTCGTCGCTGGCGCTGTTCGCTCTGACGTACGGCTTGATCGAAGGTGAGTCTCAGGGGTGGACCTCGGCCTCGATCCTGGGCGCCTTCGCGCTGGCCCTGGTGGCGGCGGTGGCGTTCGTCGTCATCGAGGCGCGCTCGGCCAACCCGATGATCGACCTCGCCGTCTTCCGCCTGCGCGTGTTCAGCGGCGGTCTGCTGGCGATGGGGCTGTGGGCGTTCGGTGTCTTCGGCATCTACTTCTACACAGCCATCTACATGCAGAACGTGCTCGGCTTCTCTCCCACCGCGGCGGGGGCGGCCTTCGTCCCGATGGCGCTGGTCATGGCGGTGATGGCCACGGTCGCGCCACGGCTGGAGATCCGCTTCGGCGCGGGTCGCACGGTCGCGGCGGCCCTGGCCCTGATGGCTGCGTCTGTCGCGGGCATCTCCTCGTACGGCGAAGGCACCTCGTATCTGGACCTGCTGCCCTGGTTCCTCGTGTACGGCGTCGGCGGCGGCCTGCTGGTCCCGCTGAACAACGTGATCGTCGGCACCCTGCCGCAGTCGCGCGCCGGCATCGCCTCGGGCATGCTGAACGTCTCCCGCGAGGTCTTCGGCCTGCTCGGCATCACCATCCTCGGCGCGATCCTGACCAACCGCTCCAACGCGGCGACCGGCACGGAACTGCACAGGTACCTGGCCGGCTACCAGTTCTCCCTGGTCGTGGCCGCCGTCCTGGTCGCCGTCGGCGTCCCGATCGCGCTGTGGGCGCTGCGCTCCGTGCGCCCCGCCACCGAAGAAACCGAGGAGCGAGTTCCCGAGCTCGTCTGATCCGGTCCATACTCGTGCCTTGTGACGCCCAGGGAACCTCGCCTAGAGATCGAGTACTGCACCCAGTGCCGCTGGCTCCTGCGAGCGGCGTGGACGGCGCAGGAACTCCTGACCACCTTCCAGAAGGAACTGGGCGAGGTGGCCCTGGTCCCCGGCACAGGCGGCATCTTCGAGATCAAACTGGGCGACGAGCTGCTGTGGTCGCGCAAGGAGCAGGGCGGCTTCCCGGAGCTGCCCGACCTCAAGCGCATGGTCCGAGACCGCATCGCCCCAGGCCGAAGCCTCGGCCACACCGACCGCGCCGCCACCTCACCGGACTGAGCCGGGAGCATCACGCCACGGCAGCGGCTGCGGAACCCGGCGCCACCACCACCCGTCCGGCACCGGGCCGGTCTCGGCGGCCAGTGCACGCCCGCCGTCGTCCTCGGTCGCGGCGGTGAAGCGCTCATCCAGCTCGCCCACGGCCCGCGCGATCTCCCCGGGCGCCGCGGCCGCCAGCTCGTCGCGTACTTCCAGGTCCTGGCGGTAGTACTCGGCCGGGTACCAGCCGTCCGGCGGCCACCCCTCCTCGAGCCGCCTGATCAAGCCCTCCCAGGCGCCGAGCCGGTGCACGATGGATTCCTCGAAGGCGCCCCGGAGCCGATCGGTGACCGGCGTCGGCATCCGATATTCGCGAATCACCTCGGGCAATGCCGCGACCCGCAGCCCCGGCAAAGCCGGGAACGGGCGCTCGACGGCGTCGATCCGGTACGACGGCGTGTCGCCGGAGTCCTGCTCGTAAACGCGCGCCCGGGTGCGAGTGCCGTCGGGCGCCACAAGCCAAAAGGCGCTCGGCGGAAAAGGCAGCGCCTGATAGGCGACAACCGTACGAAGCCGCCCGGCAAGCCACAGCCCGGCGGCACTTTCGGGAGGCGGGCCCGGCACGACGTCGCTCACATAGATGTCGAGATGCCAGTGCAGCTCACCGAGCAGCGGCGTGACGGTGCAGCTGACGGGCGCCTCCCAGCGGCGGTCCTCGTCCCCGTCCTCGCCGACGTCAACCGATCCCTCGGGGAGCGAGAGCATCTCGGCCAGCGCTGCGGCGAGGCGCTTCCGGTCCAGCTCCCCGTAAATCCAGAATCCGTAGTTCACGGCACGTACGTCCCGTCGTAGATCGCCTTGGCTTTCGCCACCGCATCAGGATTTTCGGTGAATCGCGGGTTCCTGCTCAGCTGCGGCGACGCCGACAGGTCGCCACCCGCTCGAACGATCTCCTTGAGGGCGGCGTACTCATTGCGGTCGAGTTTGACCATACCGGTGCCGGAATCCGGGAAGACCGTGCCATTGGGCTCCACGCCGTAGGAACGGCCGTTTATCTCGTACCGCTGCGTTTCCTGATTCCACACGGCTCGGCCCGCCGCTATTCCCTGCACGTCGTCCGTTGCCACGCCTTCGTAGCCCCGCAGGTAGACGGTGTTGTCCTCCTGGACCATGCCGTTGCGGGCGCCCGTGACGGTGTGCCGCCGATGCGGAGGGTTGAGATCCGCACCCCTCGCGCTGCCGGCGACGGAGGCGGCCGCGGGCCAGGGCGGACCGTCGCTCGACGATGGCGGCGGGGGCGCGGAACCGCGCTCGGCGCCGACGCGGCCACGCAGGCCGGCCGCCTCGACCTCCGCGTGCGCGTCGGCGACGTTCGACGGGTCTTCACCGCGCCCGCGGGGCGAGGGCCGGCCCTCGTCGGGCTCGTCGCCGCCGTGCGGGCGCGGCCTCGACGTCACGGACCGGGCCTGCCGAAGGCATCCATGATGATGAGTCTAGGAACCGGCCGCCAGCGTCAGCTGCTCCTGCGGCGCAGGGCCAGGAACACGCCACCGCCCACGATGACGACGCCGGCGACCAGGGCGACCACCCAGATGGTGGTGTTGGACGACGAATCGTCGGAGACCAGAGCCGCCGGGGCCGCCGACGTCGCGGCCGTCGTCGGCGGCACAATCGTCGGCTCTGTTGAGGGGGACGCCGCCGCGCTGGTAGGCGCCGTGGTTGATTCCGGGGCCGCCACCGTGAACTTGTAGGAGCCCTTGACCGCGTGCCCGTCCTTCGAGATGACGTCGTACGCGACCGTGTAGACGCCGTTCGGCAGGGGCTCGAACGTGATCGTGCCGGTGGCGCCGTCGATCTTCGGGGACGAGGCGGTCACCGGGGCGTCGCCGCTGATCGTGATCTTTGTGGCGGTCGGGTTGAGCTTTTGCAGGAAGCGCAGCTTCACGCTCTCCGGGGCCTTCTTCAGCGTGGCGTTCTTGGCCGGGGTCGCCTCGGCCAGCGAGTTGTGTGCCCACGCGGGGGCCCCGGGCAGCAGGACCGCCAGGGCGGCCACCAGGGCGAGCAGCAGGCGGGAGGTCGTACGGCTGTCCATCGGTCGGCAGGTCCTTCTGCTAGCGGCGGCGGTCTTCTGGGTTTACGGATCCCCATCGTTTGTCGTTCACCGCGGCCCGCTGGTTCCCGCGTACGTCAGGGGGCGTAGGTGGATCGCCGCTCCGGGACGGATTCGGGGGCGGGCGCGCGGCCGAAGGATGAGCCGCATGAACCTGAAGATGATGACGGTGGCGGGGCAGGTGGTCGGTGCGGCGGGCATCGGCCTGCTGTGGGCCGGCGGGGTCGAGTTTCCGGTGGCGGTGCCGCCGGGGATCGTCATTCTGCTGGTGGGGGCGGCCTTCGTGACGTGGGCGCCGTGGCGCTGGGCGCCGGCCGTGGGGGTGCTGCTGTGCGCGTTCATCACGGTGGGTTTCCTGATCAGCGGTACGGGATTCGACAACATCAGCGGCGACTCCGGCGCGACCGTGGCGATCGGGCAGGCGGTCCAGCTCATCGGGGTGTGGGTGGCGGCCGTGGCGGGGGCCGTCGCGACGCGCGCGGCCTATCGGCAGCCGGCCACTACGGGTGCCTGATCAGGGTCGCGCGGGGGGATCTCACCGATCCGGGGAATCGGGGCGCGTCCATACGCTCCGAGGGTGCAGGTGATCGACGACGTGTTGGGGGCGCTCCCGCCCGCCCTGGTGTGTGTCGTGGTGGCGGCGCTGGTGGCGGGCGAGGCGGCGTTCGTCGCGGGGCTTGTGCTGCCGTCGGCCACCGCGCTCGTCGCGCTGGGGCTGCTCGCCAACGAGGGGGTGGTGGGCATCGTTCCGGCGCTGGTGAGCGCGGTGGTCGCCGGGCTGGCCGGCGGCAATTTCGCCTACTTCGCCGGGCAGCGCAAACCGCCCAAGCAACACAAAAAGGCCGAGAGGCTCTTCGAGCGGTACGGCGGCCGCGCCGTCTTCCTCGGCCAGTGGGTGGTCGGCGCGCGCACCCTCGTGCCGCGTCTCGCCGGGCGCAAGCGCATCCCGTACCGTCGCTTCGCGGCCTTCCACACCCCGGCCGTCATCCTCTGGGCGCTTTGGCTCGTGGGCGCCAGCTATCTGGCCGGCGCCTCGTACGACGTGCTGGCCGCCCGCGCCGGGCGTGCCGGTGGTGCGCTGGCCGTGCTCACCGCGCTCGTGGTCGCGCTGGTGCTCGCGGGCCGCTGGTTCGGCCGACACCCTTTTCCGGTACGCCTCCCCGTCGTCAACGTGCGCAGCCGCCTGCCCCTCAGCCTCGGCGCGCTGGCCGGGCTCGCGTTCCTGCTGGTGGCCCTGATCCCGCCGATCGTGCGGTTCAGCGGCCTGTCCGCCGCCGACGACGCGGTCGCCGAGTGGGCCCGCGGCGAATGGACCTCCGACGGCTACCTGTTCGCCCTCGATCTCGCCACCTCGGTGAGCCCGGAAGCGCTGCTCGCCGTCGCCGCGACGATCTCGGTCGGCGGATGGCTGCTCGGCCATCGGTGGCGGGGCACGCGGCCCGACTGGCCCGGCCTGTTCCACTGCCTCGCCCCCGTGCTGCCCATGGCGATCCTCGCGATCGTGCTGGTCCTGCTCGATCCGACCGACTGGACCCGAGCCGAGCCGCTCATCCTGCCGTCACCCGCCGAGTTCGGCGGACCGTTGCCCTCCGTCGACGCCGGTCCCGCCATCGCGACGTACGCCGCCGCCGAGACCGCGCGCCTGGCCGCCGTCATCGGCCTGCTCACCTGGCTGATCACGAGACCCTTTGCCCGTCGTACGCAGGTAGCACTGTGGACAACCGCAGCAGCCTGCGTCACCGTCTGTGCGGGCTCCTGGGTCTATCTCGGCTGGAGCAAACTCAGCGAGACCGTCGCCGCCGTCATCCTCGGCATAGCCTGGGCCGCGCTCAACGCCGCGATCTGGTCGACCCGGCGGCCAAGCGAGGAAAACCGTCGGACCCTTGCTCTAACGTGACGCGCGTGAAGGTGATGGACCGGGCCCGTGCCGCCGTCGACGCCCTCGAGCGTCTCGTCGGCGGCCTCGGCACGGCCGTCCTCGCGCTGGGCACGCTCGTCTGGGTGCTGGGCGTGGCCGCCGCGAGCCTGGTCGGCGTGGGTCTCCCGTTCGTGCACAGCGCCGCCCGCGCGGTGCGTGCCTCCGCCGGCCGCGAGCGGGCCCGCCTGTCCCGCTGGGGCCCCGAGATCATCGAGCCCGAGCCGCTGCTTCCCGGCCTGCGAGCGGTGCGTGACCCGGCGGTCTGGCGCGAGCTCGCCTGGGTTGCCGTCCACGGGACGTGGGGCATGGTCCTCGGCATCCTCGGGGTGACGCTGCCGCTCTACGCGGTGCAGGACACGACCTTCCCGTTGTGGTACCGCGTGGTTCCTCCCGGCGAGGGCCCCGGCATCGTCTTCTGGCAGGTGTACGGACTGAGCGGCGCCCTGCTCGTCGCCCTCTACGGTCTGTTCTGGCTGGCCGTGTGCCTCCTGGCCCATCCGGCGCTGGCCCGAGCGCAGGCCTGGCCCGGCCGCAGGCTCCTCGCGCCACCCGCCGGCACCGACCTGTCCCTGCGCGTCGCCCAGCTCACCGCCACCCGCGCGGCCGCCCTCGACGCCCACGCCGCCGAGCTGCGCCGCATCGAGCGCTCCCTGCACGACGGCGCCCAAAACCGCCTGGTCGCCGTGACCGTCCTGCTGGGCGCCGCCCGCCGCCAGCTCGCCCGCGACCCGGCCGGCGCCGGCGAGCTGCTCGAACGAGCCCAATCCGCCGCCGAGCAGGCCCTGGCCGAGCTCCGCGGCGTGGTCAAGACGATCCTGCCCCCGGTCCTCGACGGCCGCGGCCTCGACGGCGCCCTCAAGGCCCTGACCGCCGACTGCGCCGTCCCCTGCAAGCTCGAAGTCGACCTGCCCCACCGCTGCGCCGCCTCAGTGGAGGCGACGGCCTATTTCGTGGTCGCCGAGGCCCTCACCAACATCACCAAACACAGCCGCGCCACCAGCGCAAAGGTCACCGTCACCCTGGGCACCCGACATACCGGAGCCGTCAGCGAGGCCGGCCCTCACCGCGGCGGCACCAATACCCAAGGCGACGACGACCGAGGTCGCCGCGACAAGGCCAAGGCCGACGACAGCTCCGAAGCTCGCCGCAACGAGGCCGATGCCCGCGGCGGTGGCGGGGCTCGCCGCAACGAGGCCGGCGTCGGTGGTGGCGGTGGCGGAGTTCGCCGCGACGAGGCCGGTGTCGGTGGTGGTGGGTCCGGGGCTCGCCGCGGCGATTCCGCCGCCAACAGTGGCGGCGGCCCGCCCGGACGGGGCGCCGGCGCGAACGGCGTGGCCTCCGACGGCAGCGGCAGTCTGCTGATCGTTGTCGAGGACGACGGCCAGGGCGGCGCCGACGAGAGCCATGGGTCGGGCATCACGGGCATCCGGCGGCGGGTCGAGGCCTACGACGGCAGCCTGAGCCTGACGAGCCCGGCGGGAGGGCCGACGACGATGCGCGTGGAGCTGCCTTGCGGATCGTGAGCGTTCCGGGGGCGTGGTCGCGGCCGGCTGTGAGCGTTGGAGGAGTGCCGCTGCCGCGGGCCGCGAGGGAGTGGGTTGGGGTGGTTGAAGGGATGGCGCTGCCGTGCGGATCGTGATTGCTGAGGACGACCCGTTGCTGCGGGAAGGGCTGGCGCTGCTGCTGCGGGCCGAAGGGCTCGATGTGGTGGCGACGACCGATTCGCCGGAGCCGTTTCTCGAGGCCGTGGAGAAGCATCAGCCTGACGTGGCGATCGTCGACGTGCGGATGCCGCCCACGCACACCGACGAGGGCATTGTGGCGGCGGTCGAGGCTCGGCGGCGGCGGCCCGGGCTGGCGGTGTTGGTGCTTTCCGCCTATGTGGAGCAGGCGTTCGCCACCGACCTGCTGGCGGGTGGGGCGGCGAAGCTCGGCTATCTGCTCAAGGAGCGGGTCGGCCGGGTCGAGGAGTTCCTGGTGGCGCTGCACCGGGTCGCCGACGGTGGCACGGCGATCGACCCCGAGGTGGTCGGGCTGCTGCTCGCGCGGCAGCGGCCGGAAAGCTCGCTGGCCCGGCTCAGCCCGCGCGAACGGGACGTGCTGGCGCTGATGGCCGAGGGCCTGGGCAACACGGCGATCGCCGAGAAGCTCGTCGTCACGGAAGGGGCGGTGCACAAACACATCCGCAGCATCTTCGCCAAGCTCGACCTGCCGCCCGACGACCGCGCCGACCGCCGGGTCACCGCCGTCCTCCGCTACCTGGAGGCGGCCCGCTGAAGGGCGCTGGTGGTACAGCCTGCTGTACCCCGGATTGGCCAGCCAGCCGGATCGATCTCTGTGAGCTGCGGAAATAGCGTTTTCGGCATGGAGAACGTCATCAGGATCGAGCAGCTGACTCGGACATATGCCACCGACGGGCAGAAGGTCACGGCGCTTGCGGGAGTGGACGCGGCGTTCGGGCGGGGGACCTTCACGGCGGTCATGGGGCCCTCGGGGTCGGGCAAGAGCACTCTCCTGCAGACCGCCGCGGGGCTGGATCGGCCCACCTCGGGGCGGGTGTGGATCGGGGACACCGAGCTGTCGAAGCTCTCCGAGACCAAGCTGACCGAGATGCGGCGCGACCGGATCGGGTTCGTCTTTCAGGCGTTCAACCTCATCGGGGCGCTGACCGTCGAGGAGAACATCCTGCTGCCGGGGCGGCTCTCCGGCCTGCTGCCCGATCCGCGCTGGGTGTCCGAAGTGGTGGCCCGGGTCGGGCTGAGCGATCGGCTCCGGCACCGGCCGGCGCAGCTGTCCGGCGGGCAGCAGCAGCGGGTGGCCATCGCGCGCGCTCTCGCCGTACGGCCGGATGTCGTCTTTGCCGACGAACCGACGGGGGCGCTGGACACGGCGTCGGCCGCCGAGGTGTTGGCCCTGCTGCGGTCGGCGGTGACCGATTATGGCCAGACCGTGGTGATGGTGACGCACGATCCCGTCGCCGCCTCGTACGCCGATCGGGTGCTGGTGCTGGCCGACGGGCGGATCGTGCGCGACCTGCCACAGCCGGGCGCCGACCGGATCGCCGAGATCCTGGCCTCGCTGGGCCGCCGCCCCCTCGGTGTGGCGGGCTGACTCATGCTGAAGCTTTCGCTGCGCCTGCTGCGCCACCGCCCGGGCACCTCGGCCGCCACGCTCGTCGCGCTCGCGGCCGGCGTCATGATCCTCATGACCTTGTCCGTTTTCATCGTCTCGGCCGCCGTCTACAAGCCCGATCCGGGCCGCTACGCCGCCGCCGATGTCGTGGTCGCCCACCGGCAGATCAAGATCGTCACCAAGGAGTTCGACGGCGAGAACTCGACCACCACCGTGCCGCTGCCCGAGGGCACCGTGCCCACCGCGCTCGGCGAGCAGCTTCGCGCCCTGCCCGGCGTCACCGGCGTGCAGGTCTTCCCCGGTCCCTCGCCGGACCGGGTCGCCGCCTTCGGCGTACAGACTCGATCGATCCACGCCGTCGAGCGGCTGGCGAAGGAGAACGGCGTCGAGGCGTACGCGGGAGACGACCGTGGCTTCGCCGACCGGTCCGAGGCGGGTGACGCCCGGTCGCTCCTGCTCGAAGCCGGCTCCGCGTTCGGCGGCTACGTGGTGCTACTGATCATCTTCGTGGTCACCGGCACGATCGGGCTCGCCGTCCGGCACCGCCGCCGCGACCTGGCCCTGCTGCGGGCGATCGCCGCGACCCCGCGCCAGGTGCGCCGGCTCGTCATGGCGGAGTCGGCGGTCCTCGCCCTGGCCGCCGCCGTGGCCGGCGTCCCGGCCGCCCTGGTCGCCACGAACTGGGTGCACGACCAGCTGGTCGGCCGCGGTTTCGTTCCGGACGGCTTCCCGATCACGGGGCAGCCGCTCGCCGCTGCCGCCGCCACCCTGCTCGTCCTGCTCGTCGCCGTGATCGCCGCCCGCATCGCCGCGCGCCGGGTCAGCGGCATCCGTCCCGCCGAGGCGCTCGGCGACATCGCGGTGGAACCGCCGCGCGGCGGCAAGGTGCGCCTCGTGGCCGGGCTGCTGATGCTCGGCTCGGGCGTGGCCGCCACGGTGTTCGCCGTCGGTGCGAGCGGGCTGGCGGCGCAGGCCTCCGCGGTCGGCATGCTCTACGTCTTCGTGATCGCGGTGGCGCTGCTCGCCCCGTGGATCAACGCGCTGGCGGCCCGGGTTCTCGCGCCTGTGCTGCGTACGGCCTGGGGTGTCTCAGGGGATCTTGCCGTGGCGAACCTCAGGGCCAACGCGCGTGGCATGTCCGCGGTGCTGACCGCGCTGGTGCTGGCCGTCGGGTTCGGGGGCTCCGTGTGGTTCCTCCAGGACAATCTGCAACGGCAGACCGTCACGCAGAGTCGCGACGGCCTGACCGCCGACTACGCACTGCTCGGCTCCCTGCCGGCCGACGCGGCGGCCGGGATCCGGCGGATGCCGGGCGTCGAGGCGGCGACCGGCGTGCGCACCACGTCCGTGGTCGTGCCGATCTTCGATGGCGCCGAGCCGGCCACGGCCAAGGCGGTCGACGCGAACGACCTGACGTCCACCATGGACCCCGGAGTCCGCGAAGGAAACCTCGCCGAGCTGCGCGGGAACAGCGTCGCGCTCTCCCGCATCAGGGCGGACTCCTCCGGCTGGAAGCTCGGCGACGACGCCAAGATGTGGCTGCCCGACGGCCGCCAGGTCACGCTGCGGGTGGTGGCGATCTACGACCGTGGCCTGGGCATCGCCGACGCGCTGCTCCCCCGCCCGCTCGTCGCCGGCCCCGACGACCAGGTGCTCGTCCGCGGCGAGGCCGTGCGGCTTCCCGGCGCCACGCTGGTGCCGGCGTCGGAGCTGACCGGGCAGCTGAGCCGCGACCTGGCCATCGGCGCGTGGCTGAACAAGCTGCTCATCGGCGTGATGGTCGGCTACGCCGCGCTCGCCGCCGGCAACACGATGGTCATGGCCGCGCTCGCCCGCAAGCGGGAACTGGCCGTGCTCCAGCTGACCGGGGTGACCCGCCGGCAGGTGCGGCGCATGGTCAACGCGGAACAGGTGGGCCTGCTCGGGGCCGCGCTCACCATCGGCGGTGTGATCGCCGCGATCACGCTGACCGCCGTGGTGCACGCGGTGACCGGTCACGCCGTTCCCTACGTACCGCCGATGGGGTGGCTTGCCGTGCTCGGCGGGACGACGGCGCTGGCCGTGATCACGACGATCGTGCCCGTGCGGCGGCTACTGCGTGTACCCGCCGTACACAATGCCGGCATCAAAGAGTGACGCCGTTGTGAGTTGTCTTTCTCCAGCTTGAGAATCGGGTATATCCCATTAGGTTAGGCTCACCTTTCCCTCTCACTGGAGTCTCGATGCGTCTCACGCTTGGCCGGTTGCTGCCGGTCGCCATCCTGAGCGCCGCGGTCGCCCTCGCGGGCTGCTCGACCACCGGCACGGACGACTCGTCCGAGCCCGCCGCGTCGTCCACGGCCGCCGCGCAGTTCCCGGTCACGATTCCGACGGCGTTCGGCGACGTGACGATCTCCAAGCAGCCCTCCCGCGTGGTGGCCCTGGGATGGAGCGATGCCGACGTCGCGCTGTCCCTCGGCGTTCAGCCGGTCGGGGCGTCCGACTGGATGGCGCTCGGCGGCGACGGGCAGGGCCCGTGGAACACCGGCAAGTACACGACCGCGCCGAAGCTGCTCGGCACCCTCGAGATCGACATGGAGCAGGTCGCGGCGCTCAAGCCCGACCTGATCCTCGACACCCGTTCGAGCGGCGAGAAGACCCGCTACGACCAGCTCGCCAAGCTGGGCGTGCCGGTGGTCGACGTGCCCAAGGGCGGCGAGCAGTACCTGACCACCTGGGAGCAGCAGCTCGACATGATCGGCAAGGCGCTCGGCAAGCAGACCGAGGCCGCCAAGCTCAAGAGCGACCTGGACGCCAAGTTCACCTCGACCGCCCAGGCCAACCCGAAGTTCAACGGCGCCACCGCCTCCGCGGTCGCCCGCACCGGCGACGGCTGGGGCGCGTACGTCTCGGGCGACGGCCGCGTGGACTTCCTCCAGAAGCTCGGATTCAAGAACGCCCCGGCGATCGAGAAGCTGAAGACCAACAACTTCTACATCCCGCTCTCCAACGAGCAGCTCGACCTGGCGGACGCCGACGTCACCGTCGTCTTCCTCATCCAGGCCACGCTCGACCAGGTGAAGAGCGACAAGATCTTCCAGGCCGTGCCGTCGGTCAAGGCCGGCCACGTCGCTTACATGGACAACAAGGACATCTCAACGGCGTTCTCGAGCAACTCGGTCGGCGGCCTGTCGTACGCGATCGACAAGGTCACCCCGCTGCTGGCCGGCGCTCTCGGCTGACCCACGTGACGGAGACCCGCCACCGCAGGGCCACCGTGCTCACCACCGGACTGGTGGTGATCGCGGTGGCCCTCGCCGGCGCGGCCCTGCTCAGCCTGGCGGTCGGCGCCCGCGACATCCCGTTCGGCACGGTCATGCACGCGCTGGCCAACCCTGACTCAGGGGCACGCGACGACCTGATCATCACCCAGTCACGCATTCCCCGTACGTTCGTCGGCCTGCTCGCCGGCGCCGCGTTCGGCCTGGCCGGCACCCTGATCCAGGGCGTCACCCGCAATCCCCTGGCCGACCCCGGCATCCTCGGCGTGAACGCCGGCGCCGGCCTGTTCGTCGTGATCGCGATCAGCCTGTTCGGCGTCACGACCCTGACCGGGTACGTGTGGTTCGGCTTCGCCGGCGCCGCCATCACCTCGGTGCTCGTCTACACGATCGGCTCGATCGGCCGCGGCGGCGCCACCCCGATCAAGCTGGCCCTCGCGGGCGCGGCGGTCACCGCGGCGCTCACGTCGTTCACGACGGCCGTGCTGCTCACCGACGTCGACACGTTCGACCAGTTCCGGTTCTGGCAGGTCGGCTCGCTGGCGAACCGCGGCAGCGACGTGGTCGTGCAGTCGCTGCCGTTCCTTCTCGCCGGGGCGCTCCTGGCCTTCGCGTCGGCGCGGGCCCTGAACGCGCTGGCGCTCGGCGATGACGTCGCCACCTCGTTCGGCCAGAACGTCCTGGTGGCCCGCCTGATCGCCGGCCTCGCGATCGTCCTGCTCTGCGGCACGGCCACCTCGATGGCCGGCCCCATCGTCTTCATCGGCCTGATGATCCCGCACGTCGCGCGCGCGATCACCGGGCCGGATCACCGCTGGATGCTGCCGTACTCGATGCTGCTCGCGCCGCTGCTGCTGCTCCTGGCCGACGTGCTCGGCCGGGTCGTGGCCCGCCCCGGCGAGGTGCAGGTCGGCATCGTCACGGCGATCATCGGCGCGCCGGTCTTCGTCATCCTCGCCCGTCGGCGGAGGCTGGCCGAGCTATGAGTGTTGTTGCCGCCACGCGCCGCCGGGAATCGTCGAGGGCTCGCCGCGTCTCCTTGATCCTGCTCACCGCCGTGCTCGCGATGTTCGCGCTGACCCTGTCGTACGGCGACTTCCAGATCTCGCTGCCCGACGTGGTCCGCTCGCTGCTCGGCCTGCCCACCCCCGCCGGCGTCGACTACATCATGCACTCGCTGCGCCTGCCCCGAGCGTCGGTCTCCGCGCTGGCCGGCCTCGCGTTCGGCCTGTCCGGCGCCATCTTCCAGCAGCTGCTGCGCAACCCCCTGGCCAGCCCCGACGTCATCGGCGTCGCCCAGGGCGCCACCACGGCCGCGGTCCTGGCGGTCCTGGTGGGCGGCTATTCAGGCTCGTTCGTCTCGGTCATCGGCCTGATCGGCGCGCTGATCACGGCAATCGTGATCTACGCGCTCTCCTGGCAGAAAGGCGTCGGCGGCTACCGCCTCATCCTGGTCGGCATCGGCGTCGGCACGGCCCTGACCAGCATCACGTCGTTCATCCTCACCCGGTCGGACGTGAAGGTCGCCGCCGAGGCCCTGATCTGGCTGACGGGCAGCGTGAACGGCCGTACGTGGGCGCAGATCGTCCCCCTGTTCATCGCGCTCGTGATCCTCCTGCCGGCCGCGCTGATGCTGGGCCGCACCCTCTCCGGCCTGCAACTGGGCGACGATCTGGCAAAGGCCTTCGGCGTACGGGTGGAGACGTCCCGCATGCTGCTCCTGCTCACCGCCGTGATCCTCGCCGGCATGGCCACCGCGGCCGCCGGCCCGATCGCGTTCGTCGCGTTCATGTCCGGCCCCATCGCCGTACGCCTGGTCGGCGGCGGCCGCCCGGTGCTGCTGCAGGCCGGCCTCGTCGGCGCGCTGCTGGTCCTGGTGGCCGACTTCATCGGCTCCCACCTGCTCGGCGCGCGCCAGTACCCGGTAGGCGTCATCACGGGCGTGATCGGCGCCCCGTACCTCTTGTGGCTCCTGGCCACCGCAAACCGCACCGGCCGAGGAGGCTGACACATGCAGGGCCCATCCACGCTCGCCGCTTCCGCTCTGTCCCTCGGCTACGACGACCGCGCTGTGGTGCGCGACCTCACGCTGCCCATCCCCACCGGCAAGGTCACCATCATCATCGGGCCCAACGCCTGCGGGAAGTCGACGTTCCTGCGCGGCTTGGCCCGGCTGCTGCCGCCCACGTCGGGTTCGGTGCTGCTGGACGGCAAGTCGATCCATTCGCTGGCCAGCCGGGAGGTGGCGCTGCGGTTGGGGATCTTGCCGCAGGGGCCGATCGCGCCGGACGGCATCACGGTGACGGACCTGGTGAGCCGTGGACGGCACGTGCATCAAGGGTGGTTCCGGCGATGGAGCAGCCAGGACGATGAGGCGGTCACGGCGGCGCTGACGGCTACGGGGACCCTTTCTCTCGCGGCGCGCTCTGTCGACGAGCTCTCCGGGGGCCAGCGTCAGCGGGTGTGGATCGCCATGGCGCTGGCGCAGCGGACCGGGGTGCTGCTGCTGGACGAGCCGACGACGTACCTGGACGTGAGTCATCAGGTCGAGGTGCTGGACGTGCTGACCGACCTGAACGAGGCCGAGGGCACGACCGTGGTGATCGTGTTGCACGAGCTCAACCTGGCCTGCCGTTATGCGGACCACCTGGTGGTCATGAAGGACGGGGCGGTGGTCACGGCGGGTGCACCCACGGAGGTCCTGACCGAGGAGGTGGTCACCGATGTGTTCGGGATCCGCTGCCGCGTGGTCCCGGACCCCGTCTCGGAGACGCCGATGATCGTCCCGATCGGCCGTCACCGAACGACATGATCGTCAGTAGTAGTACGCATGGGCGGTCGCCGGCGCCGCACCCGCCCGGCGGTAGGCCCGCATGAGCGCCACGACCACCTGATTGAACAACCGCACGTCCACGCCCTCCGCCGAGCCCGTGGGCTCGCCTTCGGCGGGATCGAAGACCAGGTCGCCGAGCGGGCGCCCACTCGGGTCGGCCGGCCGGACCTTCTGGCTCGACACCTCGAGAGTCACGAAACCGGTCCGCTGGTCGGCCTCCCAGCGGTAGAGCACCAGCTCTCCGCCGGGGTCGCCCTGCGCCCAGATGCCGATCGAAGCAGTCATCGCCGTCACCACTTCCGCTGGTAGCCGACCCCGTCACGCGCTGCCGCCTCAGGATCCCACGTGTAGCCGGCGTCGTTCGTGGCGGTGTGCGCACGCCCGTAGCTGGGGTCTCCGGTGCTGGCCATGTATTGCGCCTCGTGGCGCTCGTGCCGGAGCAGGTCGATGTCGGCGGGGTGTGGGTTGCCGTCGGCGAGCCGCTGCCAGGCCTCGGCCATGCGCGGGTTGGCGTCGAAACGGGCCACGGTGCTGTCGCCGTACAGATCGAGGACATGCTCCTCGCGGAACACGTGGTTCTTGATCATCGCGATGTCCTCGGGAGTGAAACCGTGCTCGCGCGCGGTCGCGGCGATGGCCGGCAGCTCGTCGTCGCTGGCGCGGAACGTGTCGTACGCCTGGTTTGCCCAATCCTCCTCGAAGTCGATGTCGCCGCGAGGACGCCGCAGTTCACCACCGGTCTGGCGCACCGGAGGCGTCGCGCCGGGCGTGGGCGACGTCGGGTCGGAGCGGCTCAGCTTGCGCAGGATGTCCTTGATGCCGTCCAGGGCACCCGTCAGCTCGTTCAGCTTGCCGCTCAGCCGCCGCAGGCTGGTGAGCAGTGCGCGGATGAAACCCTGGATCTTGTTGACCCACTTGGCAACCAGGCTGGTCACCTGGCTGACGACGACCGGAGTGGCGAGGCCCAGCGTCAGCCCCGCCTCGGCCAGCCACTGCGGCAGCCGCGCCGCGAGCGTGGCGACGAACTGGGCGATGAGGTCGCGCACGATCTCGCGCACCATGCCGACAAGAAGGCCCGCACCCTCGACCGCGTACGAGATTCCTTCCGAGACCTTGGCGATGCCGCCGAGCGCGTCGGCCTGCCGCGTCGCATGGTTGCGGTAGGCATCGCCGGAGGCGCCGGCCCAGCCGGAGGTCTGCGACCGGGCAGCATCGACGAACCGCTCCTGGATGCCGGCCGTCGCCGTGGCGACATTGCGCCAGGTGGCGGCGTGGGCGGCGATCTCGTCGGGCTTGCCGGCCAGCCAGTCCAAGGCTTCCTTCAGAGGCTGGACGTGCTCCATCAGCCAGCCGACACCCCAGGCGACCAGGGAACCGAGCGGATCGATGACAGTGCCGAGCACGTCCAACGTGCCGCCGACGCCGCCCAGTGTGGCGTCGACCCAGCTCTGATCCTGGATGCCCTTGCTGATCTCGGCTGCGTCCTCGGCCAGGCCGAGACCCGTGTACCAAGTGGTCGAGCTGGTCGCTTCGGCAACCAGCGGGTTGGCGGTCATAACGGCAGTTCGATGCCCGGCCCAGCGGCTGCGTTCACCCGCTCAGCGTTGCCGGCATCGGTGGCCGTGACGTCCGAGGCGGTGGCGCGCAGCTTCAGCGCCGTCTCTCCGAGCGCTTCCACCGCATCGTTCATGACATCCGAGGTGAGGCCGAACAATGGGCTGAGCAGGGTGGGCAAGAACTGGCAGAGCTGCCCGTACGCCTGACTGTCCATGACGACCACGCCGGCGGCGGACTTCGCTTGCGCCATGCCGTCGGAAGCTTGGCTCACCGCGTCGGCATGCCGCAGCACCGCCGAGGCGTCGAACTCCACACCGGCGCTCATCGGCCCTCCTCAGACTCGACAGCGGGGAACCGGCTGTCGAAAGAGTGGATCACCGCACGCCCGGTCTCGGTATCGGCGCCGACCGTGGCCCGCACCTCCTCGGCGACCCTCGTGGAGAGGACCGCCTGCGCACGCCGCATGACCGAGACGATCTCCGCGGCCAGCCGAGGCCCCGACAGCTCATGAACCCGGTCGTCCAGATCGAGCTGCTCCACCTGGCCGGTCGACCCGACCGTCACCCGGATCGCACCGTCACGACCCTCCGCCGTGCCGGTCAGCGCCGCCACCCGACGCGACAGCTCGACGCTTCGCGCGGCTTGCGCGTTCGCCTGTCCCACCCAGGCGTCAAGCCACTCTTCAGCGGCGTCAATGCCATCCACGGTCATCACCCCCGTCGACATCTCCTCGCCAGGCTAGCGAGGCGGTGCCAACAGGCCCTGAACTGTGGAAACGCGATTCACGCCAGACGATCGCCCACCGAGCGGTGACTCTCATCGATACCATTGGCGGCTCCCGGCGATGGGCGGACGGAAGCATGGCGCGATCCCATTCCTCGAAGCCCTCAACTCAGGGCGGCGGTGGCGGCGGCGGAGACCCTCCGCAGCGACGAACGGCCGCGGGCGGCGCGGACGACGCGGGCAATGTCGCCGCGGCACAGGAACGGGTCGCCATGATGGCCACAGTCGGCCGACCCGGTGCCCCGAGCAGCCTCACCGCTCCGATAAAGGGGCCTGCGGCAAAAATGCCTTTGCGGGAACCCAACAACCGGCACATTCTCAACAGCATCAGGCCGAAGAGCCCGGCCAAAGGCAAGAACACGATTGTCCTCCCCGGGACGGACGTGGCGGGTGACCTCGCGCAGATCTCCGCGGGCCACGCCACGTGGAATCCCACGTCGAACCGCTACAAGGTCAACGGCCGCACATACGCCGTGGAAGACACGGGCACTGTCATCCCGGTGTCGGGACCTGGTTTCGTGGACCTGTCGCGGCCCGCATATAAGGTTCTCAAGCAGCTGATCGGCTCGAACGGCGACATCGACGCGGCACGACGGGCGTTGGCGCGCGACCCGGCCATCGGTGACGCGGAGTGGCGGTCGGCCCTCGATGTCTTCCAGCACCACAAGAGCTACAGGGGCGAGGCATGACGTACGGGATCTACTTCGACAGGAGAACGTCGGCCGAAGCTTTGCGGCAGGCGTTGCACTCCGTGTACGGCGTGCCCCTGGAACTCATCTACACAGGACCGTACGAGGACCTCAACGACTATCCCGGGCCCGATCCGATTGCGCTGATCACCCCCGTCGACGGGCAATTCGGCCACGAGCTCAGCGCGGGCGACAAACTCGAGGAGCTGACGAAAGCAAGCGAACTCGAACTCGCGCAAGCGATCTGCCGGATCACCGGCGGCCGGGCGCTGGTGGATGACGGCAGTGTCGCCCCCGACTATTGGTTCCTGGTCGCCGCGGACGGCAGCTACGGCCGCGTGCTGACCGAGCCCGACAACGACGAGCTCACCATCGTCCATGCCCTGGAGCCCATCGCCGGCGAGCCGGAGCTGCCTGTCGTCCCGCCACCCGACTGGGCCCAAGTCTGGCGTCAGAAGTAGTAGACGTGGGCGGTCGCGGGCGCCTTGCCCTCACCTCGGCGGTAGGCGCGCCTGATCGCCGCGACGACCTGGGCGAACAACGGACCACCATCCTCGACCGGCCGGCCATTCTCGTCGGCCGGCCGGAACGTCTCGCTCAGCACCTCGAACGTCACGAAGCCGGTCTGCCGGTCGGCCTCCCACCGGTAGAGCACGAGGTCGCCGTGCGGATCACCTTGCGCCCAGATACCGATTGAAGCCGGCACTGCCGCTCACCTACTCACGGAGGGATACGACGATTATCGTCCCGTTCTTCCATCGAGAGGTGACTGATGGCCCTCGAATACGACTGGTCTGGCGATGCCCCTGTCGACGACGCGACCATGCGCGCCTTCATCGCCGCCGCGATCGGTGGTGACCAGCGCCCCGACGGCACCATCTTCTTGAACGGCATGTACGTCACCGTGCGTGCCGTCACGGGCGATGACGTCAATCCGGCCATCGCGGTCTTCGGCTGGGAGCAGCGGTTCTCCGCCACCTTCCGATTCTCGAATCGGGCGGCCGAAGAAACCGCCGAGCACAACACGGCACTGATGGTGCATGTGCTCATCGCGTTCGCGCAGCGACATGGTGGCAACGGTGTGCTGCTGCACAACGGCGAGAGAGCCGTTCTGCGATACGGAGAAGGCAGTGTCGTCTTCTCCTCGGACTGGGACGACTGGGTGGAGAACGCCGAGGTCGCGCCCCTGCTGTCACAGTTCCGGAGCGAGAACCTCGCCCAGCCATTGCTGTGAGGGGGCACGGCCATCGTGGCCGTGCCCCCTCACAGTCCCCCAGATCAGCAGTAGAGGTTGCCGCCCGGCGTCACGCCGAGGATGGCGGTGAAGCGGTTGTACGCGTCGACGCGGCTCTGGACCTGCGCCGGGTTGCCGCCGTTGCATTCGAGCGAGCCGTTGATGCTGCGGATCGTCTCGCCGAAGCCGCGGCCGTTCACGATGGCGTCGTGCGGAGTCATGGTGCCGGGGCCGCGCTGGGTCATCCAGTACCAAACGGCGGTCTGGTAGGCGACCGACGCCTCGTTCTTGACGCGGTCCGGGTTGTTCAGCAGGTCGATGCCGAGGGCGTCACCGGCCGCCTTGTAGTTGAAGTTCCAGCTCAGCTGGATGGGACCGCGACCGTGGTACGCACTCTGGCCGGCCGGGCACCCGTACGGCTGATTGCGGTCGCAATAGAGCGGCCAGTTCGCCTGGTTGATCTCCTCGACGTACACCAAGCCGCCGGACTCGTGGTTGACGTTCGCCAGGAAGGCAGCGGCCTCCTGCTTCTTGACGGTGTCGCTGCCGGTCGTGGTGAAAGCCGGGTACTTCTTGATGGCGTCGATCAGGCCCGCGTACGAGTAGAACGGGATCCTGTTCGGGAACATCTGATTGAACTGCGCCTCGCTGACCGGGAACGCCCCACTGCCGGTGGGCGGTGGTGTGGTGGTGCCGCCTCCGCCGGTGCAGGTGAACGGCGACCAGTACCAGGTGCTGATGACCGGGTCGTAGCCCGGGTTCTCGTGCGAAGCCTTGTAGTACTGCCCGTTCGTGTACTTCACGATCGAGCCGGCCGCGTAGAACTGCCCGGCAACCCAGTTGGGGTAATTGCAGCTCGTAGTCGGTGGCGGCGTTGTCGTACCCCCGCCGCCGCAGGCGCCGTTGTCGGCCCACACGCCGGAGCCGCCGGTGCTGGGCGCCTCGCCTTGAGTCCACCACTTGGCGGTCCAGTTGTGCCCGTTGTACGAGGCCCGCTGGTTGCCGGTGTAGACCTTCGCATTGTCGTACGCGGCGACACAGGCCTCAGCCGCGTTGGACGCCGCCATGGGGATGACCGCCGCCGCGGTGCCGGCCAGCGCAACGCCGATCGCGGCCATGATGGACAGAAGCCGTCTTCTGGGCATGACAAACCTTCCGTACGCCGGGGAACGTACTGGCACGAGGGGGATGGATGCCCATCAACTCAACTAGAGGCGCCCGGCCGAAGTCAAGCCATCTGTAAACAAACCTCAGAGTTATGCCCGAAAGCCTCCTCGGGCGGACCGATGATCAGAACGTCGCCAGGCATGGCCGAAACCCGAACATGCCATCCACGACTAGGATGGAGAGTGTCCATTGCAGAGAGTGAGGGGCGACAGTGAGCGTTGTCCAGGTCAGGTTCGTGCAGAAGGCCATAGACGAGCGCTTCAGTGACGTCATCGACCTCTCGGACAAGCAGGGGCTCCCGGAGGCGAAGCGTCGCGAGCACTTTCTCACGCGCGGCTTGGCCGCCTTGGCACGTCAGATAGAGCAGCCGTGCACGAATCTGGTCGCCGCCGAGTCGGTGTTCGACGGCGCCGACGACAAGGGCATCGACGCCATCAGCGTGGACCGGACTCTGGGCACCCCGAGAATCCGCCTGTATCAGGCCAAATGGAGCGACAGAGCGAAGGCCGGATTCGGCGAGGCCGAAGTGCACAAGTTGATCGAAGGTCTTGAGTTGATACTCGACCTCGAGTTCTCGGCTTTCAATCGACGCTTCCAGCGCCACGTGCCCGACCTCGACGCGGCGTTCGACGATCCCAACGGGACACCGAAGATCACTCTGGTTCTCGCCCTCGTCAGGGTCGAGGCGCTGAGCGCGGGCGTGCGGTCACTGCTGGAGAAGAAGATCGCTCAGTTCAACCAGGTGGAGGAGATGGTCGATTACGAGATCCTCGACCTCAAGGACTTCCACCGGGCGATACTCGGGGATACTGCAGCGCCGAAAATCAATATCCCACTACGCCTCGAAGGGTTCGGGCAAGAGGTACACCCATATAAGGCCCTGTACGGAACCGTAACGGTGCCCGACATCGCAAGTCTCTACTCTAAGTATCGACGCGGACTCTTCGCGAGGAACATCCGAGGATCGCTCGATGCGACGGATGTCAATGTGAAGATTCGGAACACTCTGCTCACTGAGGCTCAGCACTTCTGGTATTTCAGCAACGGGATCACGATGCTCTGCCAGTCGATTAAGCCTGCCGGCAAGGCGGTGCTCGGCGGAGTCGGCGACTTCCAGCTTTCTGGAGTCAGCGTGGTGAACGGCGCGCAGACAGTCAGCGCCATCCACAAGGCCTATGAAGCCGATCCGTCCGCCGCGGAACGTGGCCGTGTGCTCGTGCGCCTCATTTCACTCGAAGACTGCCCGCCTGGCTTCGGCGACAAGGTCACCACCAATACCAACACGCAGAACCCAGTCGAAGAGAGGGACTTCAAGTCTCTGGACAAAGCGCAAATCTTCCTGCGGGACTGCTTTGCTACCGCCCTCAGCCTGAGCTACGTGGTCAAGCGAGGCGAACCAATCCCAGACCCGGAACACGGAACCTCCATCACAGAGGTGGCGGAGGCACTTGCAGCAACGCACGCCGACGCTGTGTACGCGGCCACCGCAAAACGGGAGCTCGCGGACATCTGGCGGGATGACGTTTACAAAGAACTCTTCGACGAAGAACCCGATGTCGTTGTTGTCTGGCGCAAGGTACAGCTGCTGCGAGCGGTCAGAAGCAAGTTGGCTGAGATGCGTGAGGGCTTGGTTGGCCGAGCAGCCGCGATGGCCAGCTACGGCGACCTCCTGGTGACGCATGTGGTCTACAGCCAGCTCGATACAGACTCGGTCGGCGACCCGGATGCGGATTGGAGCGGCCAGACATCAAAGGTGCCGCACATTGCGGAGCTTTCCTTCGACTGGTCGCTGTACGCGATCGACGCGGAATATGGTGCGTCGAGTCACATCATCGCCGCGGTTCGCAACTCCGAGCGCATCCAACGAGTGGTCAAAGCTGCCATCCGAGGCATCCAGTCAGGCACGAAGCCGGCGAAACTGAGGACCGACTATCGAGTTACCGGCGTTGACGACAGAGGGGGACGACAGGTTGACGCGGTCAAGACCCTCGTGGCCCTCAACCGGATCCCGGACGGCACGGTGCTCGAGTTCCGTCCCGCAACCCGGGCCGAGCGTCGCGACATGGCCACATGGCTGTCGGAGGACGAGAAGCGCAGCACAGCCACATGGTCGAACGATGCCCGGAGTCCGCTCATCTGGCACTTTGACGGACAGCGCTATTCGCCGAGCGGACTCGTCCGAAAGATGCGCAAGCTGGCATCCGGGAAGGAGATCGCCGTCGCGGGAACGCTCCATTGGCACATTCCAAGTGAGGGCTCGCTGAGAGACCTCGCCGACAACGCCCGCGTCGAGAGGGGGCTCGCCGTCGGCGACGAGGATTAGTACTGCAACGGCG
>NZ_BOMI01000042.1 GCF_016862115.1 Paractinoplanes deccanensis | reverse complement strand
GCATGCCGCGCATCCGCTCGGAGCGTCCCGCGTTCGACGCGAAGTTCCCGGAGCTGGCCGCCGGTGACCAGTCCATCGCCGGCCCGCCGGAGGGCGGCGCTCGCCCGCTGACCAACGAGTCCGACGGGGGAGCCACCTACCGCGAGGACACCAAGTAACTCCAAGCGCCGTGACAGGCCCGCCTCTCTTCGGAGGGGCGGGCCTTTCGCTTTGCCCGCCGGATGCCAGCGCCCTATGGTGTAGACACTGTCTACCGGCGTGCTGTAGACAGTGTCTATGTCCGATGACTTGCGTGCGCGGCTCGTCCGGGTCGGCGGGGAACTGCTCGACGCGGAGGGGATCTCGGCACTGTCCCTGCGCGAGATCGCCCGGCGGGCCGGCGTCTCACACGGGGCGCCGCGCCGATACTTCCCCACCCACCTCGAGCTGCTGTCGGCCATCGCGCGCGAAGGGTTCACCGATCTCGCGGCCCGCGCCGAGGCGGCCCTGGCCGAGGCGCCCGGCGGAGCCCGGGAGCGGCTCGCCGTGCTGGCCCGGGTCTATCTTGACTTCGCGGTCGAGCGCCGCGGGCGGTACGCGTTGATGTTCCGCCACGACATCCTCCAGAGCGGCCACCTCGGGCTGCGCGACACCAGCCTGCCGCTCTTCCGCCTGCTCACCGACCTGGTCGCGCAGGCCCGTCCCGGCTCCACCGTCGCGCCCGAGATCGTCGCCGGTGCGCTCTGGGCCAACCTGCACGGCGTGGCCGAGCTCTGGAACTGGGGCAGCCTCACGCTGGCCACCGGCGCCACCGATCCCGGCGCGCTGCTCGACGCCGCCCTCACCGCGCACCTGGGCCCGGCATGACGCCGCTCTACGCGCTTGCCCACCGCATGGTCGGCGGCTACCTGCGCACCACCTGGCACCCTGCCGTCAGCGGACTCGAGAACCTGCCGGAATCCGGGGGCGCGATCCTGGCGCCGAACCACCTGTCCATCGGCGACCAGGTGTTCCTCGGGGTGCTCACGCCCCGGCACATCGCGTTCTGGGCCAAGGCCGAATACTTCCGCGGCGAGGGACTGCGCGGGCGTCTCACCCGAAGGGTCGTCACGGGGATGGGCGCGATCCCGGTCGAACGCGGCGGCGGGCGGGCCGCGCTGGCCGCGTTCGACGCTGCGATCCCCGTGCTCCGCGCGGGCGGCCTGGTGGCGGTCTTTCCCGAGGGGACCCGCTCGCCGGACGGCCGCCTCTATCGGGGACGCAGTGGCGCGGTCCGGCTCGCTCACCAGGCCGGTGTCCCGATCATCCCGGTCGGCATCCGCGGCACCGACCGCCTGCGCCAGCCGGGCAGCCGCCTACCGCGCCGCCACCCGGTCGCGGTCAGCTTCGGCCCCGCCATCCCGGTGCACATCGAGGGTCCTGCGGACGTACGCCGCATCACCGACTCGGTGATGGCCGCGATCCAGGAGCTGACCGGGCAGGAGTACGTTCCGCGCTACGCCAAGGCGGCGCCGTGACGAAGATCGTGGTAGCCGACTACGACCCCGCGTGGCCCTCGCTGGCGGCGGCCGCGATCGAGGAGCTGCGGACGGCGCTGCCGGACGTCGTGGAGCGGATCGAGCACATCGGATCCACCGCCGTGCCCGGGCTCGCGGCCAAGCCGACCATCGACCTCATGGCGGCGACCCGGCGGCTCGACCTCGTGGCGGCGCGCGCTTCGCGGCTGGCCGCCCTGGGCTATCGGGAGCACGCGAACGGCATGACCGACCGGCTGCTCTACGTGCGCTTCGCGGGCGAGGCGCGAACCCACATCGTCCACATCGTCACGCTCGACTCCTGGCCGACGCGCAACCAGCGGATCCTCCGCGACTACCTGCGCCGCCACCCCGGCGAGGCGCAACGCTACGGGCGGCTGGCGGCACTCATCCCGGCGACTATGAGACCGCTCTCGTGCAGGAGCTCACCGACCGCGCGCGGGCCGAGGCAGGGTTGCCGCCGGTGCCCGTCCGGGAGAAAGGCTGACATGGCGTACGTACCGGATCTCGGCGCGTTGACGGTCGAGGGCGCGACCTTCAAGGGCGGCGGTTGGTCGTACGCCATGCAGGTCCACGATCTTGGTCCGGTGATCCTGCCGAGCGGGCGGGTGGTCGGCTGCGATCCGCTCCTCGGTGCCGACGAGGCTTCGCCCTTCACGGTCGGGACGGCCGCCGGCGCCTATCCGCTGCGAGCTTGGGTGACCCGGATCACGTCAGGCCGCGGCGTGCCCCAGACCCGGACGGCGGCCCTGCAACTGGTGATCCACGATCGGCCGGCGGCCCGGTGGGAGATGGCGGTGATCGAGGGCCAGGATCCGGGTGGCCTGCCGGACGACGGCTACTTCGGCTACCAGGTCGGCGCCGGCGCCGGCACCCTCGCCGACGAGGTCGCGGTGCGGGCGCTGACAGGCTGGTCGTACGACGACTTCGAGGACGCGTTCATCCGCGACGAGCTGCCGGCGCCGCCGAGCGCCCTGGGCGCCGTCGCCGACGAACCAACCGGTGCGAACGTCATCTCCGTCAGCACGGGCTGGGGCGACGGCGTCTATCCGACCTACATCGGCTACGCCGGGGACGGCGCGGTCACAACCTTCGTCACCGACTTTCTGGTGGTGCCGCTCCCGGACGCTCCGTAGCCGTCTCCACGACCGGCCTGGCCGGGGGTTCTTGACGAGCGCCGCGATGTTGCTCCGCGGCGGCGACTTCGCGCGGCCGGGTGGGCGAGAGGACTCTACGCGGTCGGGCGGCTGAGGGGATTTCGTGCGGTGGGGTGGCTGGGGGCTTCCTGTGATCAGAGGGCTTCGTGCGATCGGAGGGCTTCGCGCGATCGGAGGGCTTCGCGCGGTCGGGCCGCTAAGGGGCTGCGAGGCGCCGGATCGTGGCGGTGAGGGCCGGGGCGTCCACCTCCGCGCCGGTGATCAGGGCCTGGAGCATGACGCCGTCGATCAGGGCGATGAGGTCGCGGGCGGCGGTCTCGCCGAGGTGGGGCGTCAGCAGGTTCCGGAGACCGTCCACCCAGGCCAGCGCGAGCGGCCGCAACGCGGCGTCACGGCCGGCCGCCACGTAGAGCTCGCACTCGATTTGCGCCCGCCGGCGGTCGGCGAGGTATTCGGCGATCAGGTCAGCGAGCGCCGCCGGCACGTCGGGGGTGTCGCGGAGGCGGGCCGCCCACAGTTCGAGGTCGTCGTGGAGGTCCGCCGCGGCCTTCCGCAGCCCCGCGGCGATCAGATCGTCGAGCGTGGGGAAGTAATAGGTGGTCGCTCCCAACGGCAGCCCGGCCCGCGCCGCCACGGCCCGATGGGTGGTCCGCCCGATGCCGGCCTCGGCGATCACCTCGAGCGCGGCCGCGGCCAGCGCCCGCCGCCGAGCTTCGGGGTCACGCGCCCGCTGGACGCGCCGCCGAGCCTCGGGGCCACGCGCCTGCTGCACCCGCCGCCGGCCCTCCGGCTGCGTCGCCGCGCTGGCCGGGCTGTCGGGCGCGGCGGCGGGGCTTGCGTTGCCGGGCGCGGCGCGGCTTGCGTTGTCGGACGCGGCGGCGGGGCCCGCGTTGCCGGGCGCGGCCAGGCTTGCGATGGCGGGACCTACGTTGCTGGACGCGGCAGGGCTTGCGTTGTCGGGCGCGGTGGCGGGACTTGCGTTGCTGGACGCGGCGGGGCTTGCGTTGTCGGGCGCGGTGGCGGGACTTGCGTTGCTGGACGCGGCGAGGCTTGCGTTGTCGGGCACGGTGGCAGCACCTGCGTTGGCGGGCGCGGCGGGGCTTGCGTTGTCGGACGCGGCGGCGGGGCCCGCGTTGTGGGGATTGGGGGCGGTCAATGGGCGCCGCCGCCCAGGTTGACGGTTACCACGCCGGCGATGATCAGGCTCACGCCTACCACTTTGGGCACGGTGAGAGGCTCGCCGAGGAACGCCGCGCCGATGGCCACGATCGCGGCGGTGCCTACGGCGGACCAGACGGCGTAGACGACGCCGACGGGCAGGTCGCGCACGCACAGGGCCAGGGCGAGGAAGGACACCGCATAGCCGGCCAGGCAGGCCAGCGTGGGCCAGAGCCGGGTGAACCCGTCCGTCGACTTCAGCAGGCTGGTGGCGGCGACCTCGGAGGAGATGGCGAGCACGAGAAAGACGTAGGGCACGGCGACTCCCCAACTTGTACGTATGTACAAGAGCGACCGTACAAGAGGACCATTCGTGTGTCGCGGTGACTCCTGCCACTGCCACCCCGCCCGGAACATCGGTCACGAGCGGCCTAGAACGCCGGGTAGGCCGCGCCCCGGCCGAGGCGAGGAAGAAACGCCGGACGCCCTGGCCGGCGATCTGGGACAACTCTGCGGACAGAAGGGAACGCCTGCCGGGCTAGGACGGTCCTGCTGCCACGACCGCCAGATGCCGGCGGTATGACCGGCGCCGGTGGCTCGGTTCAGCGATGGCGGCACTGGATGCCGGGGCGCGCGTCGGGGTGGTGGTGC
>NZ_BOMI01000041.1 GCF_016862115.1 Paractinoplanes deccanensis | reverse complement strand
TGGCGCTGGGTGCCGGGCGGGCGTCGGGGGTTGCAGCGTTGGGTGCCGGGCCGCGTCAGGGGTGGGTGGCGGGCGCGCGAATGTCGTCGGCGGTGGCGGGGAAGTCGGAGGTCTGGTCGGTGGAGGCCGGGACGTCGGTGGGCTCTGGGGTCTCCGGGGCGGGGGTGGCTGTGCGGCGGTGGCGTAGCTCGGCGGGGAGGACCAGGAGGGCGATCGCCGCGCCGACGCCGCCGACGGCTACGAAGCCCCATGGTGGGGACAGGGTGTCGGCGGCCAGGCCGGCCAAAGGGCCGCCCAGGGCCACGCCGACGGTGAGGGCCGAGTTGTGCAGGCCCATGGCTTCGCCTCGGGCGGCGGCGGGGGTCATGCGGCTGATCGCGTCGGCGCTGGAGGTGATCAGGGGGGCGCAGAGGGCGCCGGCGGGGATCAGCAGGAGGGCGACCAGCCACCAGTGTGCGGAGCCCAGGCTGACGACGGCGGTGGCCACGGCCATGGGGGCCAGGATGGCGATCGGCGGGAGGCCGCGGCGGATCGTGCCGTAGGCGAAGCCGCCGAGCAGGGAGTAGAACGCCCACAGCGTCATCACCAGGCCGGTCCAGCCGAGCTCGCCGTTCTCGCGGAGGACGGCCACCACCGTGACATCCGTGCCCGCCAGGACGACGGTGGCCGCCGAGGTGATGGCCAGGACGGCGACGAAGCGCGGCGTCAGCCAGCTGCGGCGGGGGACGCGCTCGCCGGACTCGATGGAGGCCTCGTGCGCGGCGCGGACCGGCGGGTTGAGCAGCCAGAGGCCCACGCCGGAGACCAGGATGCCGGCGCCGATGGTGAGCATCGCCCAGCGCGCGCCCGCGCTCGTGGCGATCAGGACGCCCAGCGCGGGGCCGGTCATGAAGCTCAGCTCGGTGGTGATCGAGTCGAGGGCGAAGGCGGGCAGCCGCTGCGACTCGGGCGTCATCGCCGCGATCGCCTGGCGGGCGACCGAGAACGCCGGCAGGGCCAGGAAGCCGCCGACCAGGGCCAGGACGAGCAGGATCCAGAACGGCACGGCCTGCGCCAGCGACCAGAACAGGACCTCGGCGATCGTGGTCAGCACGAGCACCGGACGCAGCCCGCGCCGGTCGATGAGGCGGCCCATGACCGGCGCGCCGACCGAACCGCCGATGGTGAACGCGGCGCCGATGAGGCCGGCCGCGCCGTAACCCCGGTGGAGGTCGTCGACCACGTGCAGCGTGAGGGTGACCGCGCCGGCGGCGATCGGGATGCGCGCCAGCGTGGCCACCACCAGCAGCGACTTGATGCCGGGCAGGGCTAGGGTCTCGCGGTAAGGCTTGAGCAGCATGTCGATCCTGACCTCCGGGGCACATCCTGCCCCGGGGGTACGACAAAAAACCAACCGCTGATCAGGTGGAGACGACCGGTGTGCCCGTTGTCTCAATCGAGGCGGTACGGAACTCCTGCAGCGCCGCGGCCGTCGTGCCCTCGGCCACGCCGGCGGTCAGCTCCAGCAGCACGGTCGTCGCGAACCCTTCGGCCTTCGCGTCGAGCGCCGTCGCCCGTACACAATGATCTGTGGCGATGCCGACCAGCTCGACCTCGGTCACGCCCCGTGAGCGCAGCCAGGTCGCGAGGGTCTCGCCGTCGTCCGTGTGGCCCTCGAAGCCCGAGTAGGCCGCCTGGTGTTCGCCCTTGTGGAAGACGGCCTCGATGCGGTCGGTGGCGAGCTCGGGGTGGAACTCGGCCCCGTCGGACCCGACCACGCAGTGTGCCGGCCACGAGTCGACGTAGTCGGGGTGATCGCTGAAGTGCTTGCCCGGGTCGATGTGCCAGTCCTTGGTGGCGACCACGTGGTCCCACCGGGCGCCCGCCTTGCGCAGCACCAGCGAGATGCCGGCGGCCACCGCGGCGCCGCCCGCCACGGCCAGCGAGCCGCCCTCGCAGAAGTCGTTCTGGACGTCGACGATGATCAGGGCGCGTGTCACGGGACCCCCACGATGGTGACCGGAACGGCCGGGTCGCCGGCCGAGAGCTTCAGACCCTCCCACGGTATCGAGATCAGGCACTGGCGCAGATGTTCGCGGGATTCCCGCAGCGGCGGGATCTCGGCGATCTCGCCGGCCACGACGAACGAGCGCTGGAGGAGCCGGTCGTTCGGGGCGTGATCGGGCACCCCCTGGGACACGATGATCTCGTCGGTGGCGGTGCCCGTGGGCTTGTGGCGCCGGACCGCGGTCTTGCGGCCGCCGACGGTCGCCTTGTTCTCGGAGCGCTTGACGACGGGGCGGCCCTCGACCTCGACCAGCTTGTAGACCAGGCCGGCGGTGGGCGCGCCCGAGCCGGTGACGACAGCGGTGCCCGCGCCGTACATGTCGACGGGCTCGGCGGCGAGCGCCGCGATGGCGTACTCGTCCATGTCGCCCGAGACAACGATCTTGGTCTCGGTGGCGCCCAGGGAGTCGAGCAGCTCGCGGGAGTGCTGGGCCAGCACCGACAGGTCGCCCGAGTCGATGCGGACGGCGCGCAGGTCGGGGCCGGCCACGGCGATCGCGTTGCGGATGCCCTGGGCGATGTCGTACGTGTCGACCAGCAGTGTCGTGTTCTTGCCGAGCGCGGCGACCTGGGACGCGAACGCCGCCGGCTCGTCGTCGTGCAGCAGCGTGAACGCGTGCGCGGACGTGCCGGTCGTGGGAATGCCGTAGCGAGCGCCGGCGGCGAGGTTGGAGGTCGAGGCGAAGCCCGCCAGATAGGCCGCGCGCGCCGCCGCCACGGCCGAGTCCTCGTGCGTGCGCCGGGAGCCCATCTCGATGATCGGGCGCCCGCGCGCCGCCGTGACCATGCGCGCGGCCGCCGAGGCGACGGCCGAGTCGTGGTTGAGCACCGAGAGGATCAACGTCTCGAGCACCACGCACTCGGCGAACGAGCCGGACACCGTCATGATCGGCGAGCCGGGGAAGAAGAGCTCGCCCTCCGCGTACCCGTCGATGTCGCCGTGGAAGCGGTAGCTCGCCAGCCAGGCGGCGGTGGCCTCGTCGACGATGCCCGCCTCGCGCAGGAAGGCGACCTCGGCCTCGCTGAACCGGAAGTCGCGGATCAGCTCCATCAGGCGCCCGGGGCCGGCCACCACGCCGTACCGCCGGCCGCCCGGCAGCCGGCGGGCGAAGACCTCGAAGACGCACTGGCGGTCGGCCGTGCCGTCCTTGAGCGCGGCGCTGACCATCGTCAGCTCGTACTGATCGGTCAGCAGCGCGGGGGCGAAGGTGTTCACGACCCCACCCTATTGCGCCGGACGGCCCCTTACGAACCAGCCGCTGACCTGCGGTTCGGCGTTCCGGTTCACCGATGCGGCGAAACCGGTGGCAACATGGGGGGCATGGCGTTGCCTCAGGTTGCTCCCGTCGAGACGCCGGAGATCGAAGAAGCACCGGCCGACGACCGGCCGTGGGTGACCATCGTCTGGGACGATCCGGTCAACCTCATGTCGTACGTGACCTGGGTTTTTCAGAAGCTCTTCGGTTACAGCAAGGAGAAGGCCGAGGCCTTGATGCTGGACGTGCACACCAAGGGCAAGGCCGTGGTGAGCACCGGTGCGCGCGAGCGCATGGAGATGGACGCCAACCAGCTGCACGGATACGGTCTCTGGGCGACGGTGGACCGGGCCTGAACACCGCGGGAGAGGGCAGATGTTCCGACGCAACGGCAGCCAGTGTGTGGCCACGTTCGCGGTCGACGAGGTGCGCGTGCTGCGCAAGGTCGCCGGGGAGGTGGTCGGTCTGCTGACCGACGGCATGGATCACGGCGACCCCGTGGTGTCACGCCTGTTCCCCGACATCTATCCGGACCGCCCCGACGACTCGGCCGAGTTCCGCCTCTACACCGAGGGCGAGCTCAAGACCGGCAAGATCGACCAGGCGGGTGCGATCCTCGCGGCCCTTCCGGACGAGGGCGAGGGAGAGGTACGCCTCGACGGCGAGGCCGCCGAGGCGTGGCTGCGCGCGATCAACGACGCCCGGCTGGCGATGGGCACCCGGCTCGACATCCGGGCCGACACCGATCTCGGTGAGGAGCTCGACGAGGCGGTGCTGCACGACCCGGGTTCCAGCCGCGTCTTCCAGCTGAGCGTGTACGCGTACCTGGGATATCTCCAGGAGTCCCTGCTCAACGCGCTGCCGGAGATCGAGTGACCGCTGCCACGCTGGGCCCCGGGAAATCTCACGGTAATGTGAACGACGTGCTGACCATCGACAGCGCGATCGTCGACGCGATCGTCGCCCACGCCCGCCGGGACCACCCCGACGAGGCCTGCGGCGTGGTCGCCGGCCCGATCGGCAGCGACCTGCCGGCCCGGCTCATCCCGATGGACAACGCCGCGCGCTCGATGACGTTCTACGAGTTCGACTCCATGGAGCAGCTGCGCGTCTGGCGCGAGATGGACGACAACGACGAGGAGCCGGTGGTCATCTACCACTCCCACACGGCCACCGAGGCCTATCCGTCGCGCACGGACATCTCCTTCGCCGGCGAGCCCGGCGCGCATTATCTGCTCGTCTCCACCCGCGAGCCCGACTCGGAAGAGATCCGGTCGTTCCGCATAGTGGACGGCGTGGTGACCGAAGAAGAGATCAACATCGTGGATGCGACGGTGGACGCGTGATTGCGAGCGCTGTGCAGTCGTACATGTTCGGGCAGAGCCCGGTGTCGGTCTTCTACGAGTGTCGCTGACGACCTCGTTCAGAAGACCCTGCCCTCAGTTCGTATCTTCCTTTGGAGCATTCACCGTCATGGCTATCGAAGTTCGCGTTCCGACCATCCTGCGCAGCTACACCGGTGGCGCCAAGACCGTCGAGGGGTCCGGCGCGACCCTCACCGCGCTGATCGACGACCTGGACGCCAAGCACAACGGCCTCAAGGGCCGGCTGATCACCCCCGAGGGTGGCCTGCACCGGTTCGTCAACATCTACGTGAACGATGAGGACGTCCGCTTCCTCGGCGCGCTCGACGCCAAGCTCAGCGACGGTGACTCGATCACCATCCTGCCCGCCGTGGCCGGCGGCGCCCTGGGCTTCGCGGCGGCGGCCGCGCTTCTGGGCCGCTAACCGTCATGGCTCGCTATGAGAGCCTCCTCGACGCCTGCGGGGGCACGCCGCTGGTCGGCCTGCCCCGCTTGTCCCCGGCGGTGCCCGAAGGGGCGCCGCCGGTGCGGCTCTGGGCCAAGCTCGAGGATCGCAACCCCACCGGCAGCATCAAGGACCGCCCGGCGCTCTACATGGTGCGCGAGGCCGAGGAGTCGGGCCACCTGCGCCCGGGCGACACCATCCTCGAGCCGACCAGCGGCAACACCGGCATCTCGCTGGCCATGGTGGCCAAGCTGCGCGGCTACCGCCTGGTCTGCGTGATGCCCGAGAACGTCTCGGCCGAGCGGGTCCAGCTGCTCCGCATGTACGGCGCGGAGATCATCTTTTCGCCCGCGGCCGGCGGCTCCAACCAGGCGGTGGCGACCGCCAAGCAGATCGCGGCCGAGCACCCCGACTGGAAGATGCTGTTCCAGTACGGCAACGCGGCCAACGCCCGCGCGCACTTCGAGACCACCGGTCCCGAGCTGCTGCACGACCTGCCCACCATCACCCACTTCGTGGCCGGCCTCGGCACCACGGGCACCCTGATGGGCACCGGGCGCTTCCTCAAGGAAAAGGTCGAGGGCATCCAGATCGTCGCGGCCGAGCCGCGGTACGGCGAGCTGGTGTACGGCCTGCGCAACATCGACGAGGGCTACGTGCCCGAGCTGTACGACGCCTCGGTGCTCGACCGGCGCTTCTCGGTCGGCACTCGCGACGCCGTGCTGCGGACCCGTCAGCTCGTCGAGGTCGAGGGCATCTTCGCCGGCTTCTCCAGCGGCGCGATCCTGCACGCGGCCCTCGCGGTCGCCCACGAGGCGGTCAAGGCCGGCAAGCGCGCCGACGTCGCCTTCGTGATCGCCGACGGCGGCTGGAAATACCTGTCCACCGGCGCCTACGGCGGCACCCTCAACGACGCCGAAGAGGCCCTCGAGGGCCAGCTCTGGGCCTAATACAGGGCCGCGATCAGCACGTCGATCGCGAGTGGCACGGTCGCGCAGCCGAGCAAAAGCCACGGAAGGGCCGGGCGGTGGATCGAGAGGAACGAGCCCACCGCCAGTCCGACGCTGATCAGTCCGAAAAGGGTCAGCACCGGCACGTACCAGAAGTCGGCGCCACCCAGCACGGTGACAAATGCGCGGACGCCGACGCCCACGCCGGCGAGGCCGAGCGCCGCCGCGTAGAGCGACAGAATCAGCAGCCGAGCCGTTCCCGGCGCGGGATCATCCGGCGCCGGGAAGCGAAAGAGCGTTTCGTTATCACCGATTCCGTGCGGAGCCGGTGTAATCTCCCACCCACCGAACGGCATGATTTCCGCCGCCTCGGTCTGCGTGGGGCGGCTCCTCTCGGCCGTGGTCACGCTGCCTCCGCCTGTTCGTCCTCAGTTGTCCTCACTTTGTGCAACGCAAAGGACTGACCGGACGTAACGGGAATCGCGGTAATGGCCGAGGTCACGGGCGGTGTGATGTACGTTGTCGATTTAGCGACAAATCGATCAGACGTTTACATGGTGCGCAGGTCCCGGCGTACGCTTCGCTCCGTGATTGACTGGTCTGACGACTCCAGCACGGACCGGTCGGGCGGGGCGTGTACGACCCAGCGTGAGCCAGAGGGACCCGCATGCGACTGACCGTTCTCGGCTGTGCCGGCAGTTTTCCCGGCCCCGAGTCGGCTTGTTCCGCCTATCTCGTCGAGGCTGAGGGCTTCCGGCTGCTGATCGATTTCGGCTCGGGTTCGCTCTCCGCTCTTCAGCGCTACTCGGACATGAACAAGATCGACGCCATCGTCCTCACCCATCTGCACTGCGACCACGTGCTGGACGCCTGCACGTACATCGTGGTGCGCCGCTACGACCCGTCGGGCGCGCTGCCGCCGGTGCCGGTCTATGCCCCCCTCGGCGCCGCCGAGCGCATCTCCTCGGCGTACAGCCAGGAGAACGAGGCGATCGACGACGTGTACACCTTCTACGGTCTCCAGCCCGGCACCTTCCCGATCGGCCCGTTCTCGGTCACTGTCGACCGGGTCAATCACCCGGTGGAGACCTATGGGGTGCGGATCGAGCACGGTGGGCGCGTGCTTGCCTACTCTTCGGACACGGCGCCCTGCGAGTCGCTGCTGCGACTCGCCGCCGGCGCAGATCTTTTTCTGTGTGAGGCGAGTTACGCCGACGGGGTCGAGAACCCTCCCGGCCTGCACCTGACCGGCCGCGAGGCGGGCGAGGCGGCGACCAAGGCGGACGTCGGGCGGTTGCTGCTGACACATCTGGTGCCCGCGTGGGTCTCGGAGGCATCTATTGTGGATGCCGCGGTGGCCGCATTTGCGGGACCGGTTGAGGTCGTGCGCCCGGGTGCCCGTTACGATCTCTAGGCCCGCGACCGGGGCGGGGGACGGTCCGAGCGCGAGAGCACCCGTGGATAGTGATCTTGGAGTTGTTGCATGCGCATCGTTCGCCTGGCCAACTTCGTCACACCCCACACGGGGGGCCTGCGGACCGCACTCCGAAACCTCGGTGAGGGCTACCAGCGCGCCGGCCACGAGGCCGTGCTGGTCGTCCCCGGCCGTGAGCGCTCCGACAAGATGACGTCGCAGGGCCGCGTGATCACGCTGCCCAGCGCCCCGCTCCCGCGCACCGGCGGATATCGCGTGATGACCGGCCGCCGCGAGCTGGCCAAGCTCCTCGACAGCCTCGAGCCCGACCGCATCGAGGTCTCCGACCGCGCCACGCTGCGCTGGACGGGCACCTGGGCGCGGCAGCGCGGGGTCGGCTCGATCATGGTGTCGCACGAGAGCCTCGCCGGCCTGCTCGGCGTCTGGGGCATGCCCAAGCGCGACTCGCTGGCCGACAAGTTCAACCTGCGCACGGCCGAGCACTTCGACCAGATCGTCTGCACGACGTCCTTCGCCGCCGCCGAGTTTCGCCGCATCGGCGTGCCCAACCTGGTCGAGGTGCCGCTCGGCGTCGACCTGGACGCCTTCCACCCCAGCCGCGCCGACGAGGCCGTCCGCGCCCGCTACGCCCGGCCCGGCGAGCTGCTCGTCGCCTTTTGCAGCCGGCTCTCCGGCGTGAAGCGGCCCGAGCTGGCCGTGGACGCGCTCGCGGTGCTGCGCAACGACAAGGTGCCGGCGGTGCTGGCCGTGGCCGGAGACGGGGTGCGGCGCGCCGCGCTGGCCTATCGCGCGGCCCGCCTGCCCGTGCGTTTCGCCGGCCACATCTCCGACCGCTCGGCGGTGGCCGCATTGCTCGCGAGCGCCGACGTGGTGGTGGCGCCCGGGCCGGTCGAGACCTTTGGCCTGGCGGCACTGGAGGCCCTCGCCTGCGGCACGCCGGTCGTGGTCAACGAGTCGAGCGCGCTGCCCGAGGTGGTCGGCGACGCGGGCGTCGCGGTGCCCGGCACGCCCGAGGCCTTTGCCCAGGGCGTGCGCACCCTGATGGAGCGCCCTGAGGCGGAGCGGCGGGCCGCCGCGCGCGCCCGGGCCGAGAGCTTCGGCTGGCCGGCTGCGGTCGACGGCTTCCTGCGGGCGCACGGCGCCGTGCCCGACGTCGCGGTCGCGGGCGTCCCGGCCGGGTGGCAGCGGCCCGCCACGGTGCTGCGGCCGGCGGTGCCCCGGCCCGCGGCGGGGGAGCAGGCTTTCACGGGCTGGTTCGGCTAGGAGGTTCATGCCGTGCAGCCTGCCGCACGGGTGTGACGAAGCCGCGAGTTATCCACAGGCGCGCGGTTGTCCACAGGAGGCGGGGCGGCTGAGGCATGCCGAGGCCGCTGCGCATAAGGTTTGGGCATGGCACGACCCGACGGCCGAGCGGCCGACCAGCTGCGTCCCGTGACTCTCACCCGCAAATGGAGCATCCACCCCGAGGGATCGGTGCTCGTCGAGTTCGGCGACACCCGGGTGCTCTGCACGGCCAGCGTCACCGAGGGCGTTCCCCGGTGGCGCAAGGGCTCCGGCCTCGGCTGGGTCACGGCCGAATACGCGATGCTTCCCCGCGCCACCAACACGCGCGGCGACCGCGAGAGCCTCAAGGGCAAGGTCGGCGGCCGCACCCACGAGATCTCCCGCCTGATCGGGCGCAGCCTGCGCGCGTGCATCGATCTCAAGGCCCTCGGCGAGAACTCGATCGTCCTCGACTGCGACGTCCTCCAGGCCGACGGCGGCACCCGCACGGCGGCCATCACCGGCGCCTACGTCGCCCTCCACGACGCGGTCAACTGGCTGGCCGAGCGCAAGTCCCTGGCCGGCAAGGTCGAGAACGTCATGCACCGCTCGATCCAGGCGGTCAGCGTGGGCATCATCGACGGCGAGCCGCGGCTCGACCTGATGTATCTCGAGGACGTCGCCGCCGAGGTCGACATGAACGTGGTGGCCACCGGCGACGGCGACTTCGTCGAGGTGCAGGGCACAGGCGAGAACGGCGTGTTCCGCCGCGACCAGATGGACGCCCTGCTCGACCTCGCCCTGGCCGGCTGCGCCGACCTGGCCGCCGCCCAGCAGAAGGCGCTCGCCGCATGAGCGCCAAGCTGCTGCTCGCCACGGCGAACCAGAAGAAGCTCGTGGAGCTCCAGCGCATCCTCGACCTGGCGCTCGGCGCCAACCGGATCCAGCTGGTCGGCCTCGGCGACTTCGAGGGCTACCCCGACGTGCCCGAGACCGGCCTCACCTTCGGCGAAAATGCGCTGATCAAGGCGCGCGAGGGCGCGAAGCGCACCGGCCTGCCCACGGTGGCCGACGACTCGGGCATCACGGTCGACGCGCTCAACGGCATGCCCGGCGTCTTCAGCGCCCGCTGGTCCGGCACGCACGGCAACGACGACGCCAACCTCGACCTGCTGCTCGCCCAGATCAGCGACGTGGCCGACGAGCAGCGCGGCGGCGCCTTCGTCTGCGCCGCGGCGCTCGTGCTGCCCAACGGCCGCGAGCACCTCGTCGAGGGCCGCCAGACCGGCCGCATCCTGCGCTCCCGCCGCGGCGAGGGCGGTTTCGGCTACGACCCGATCTTCTTGGGCGACGGCCAGACCCGCACGAACGCCGAGCTGTCCCCCGCCGAGAAGGACGCCATCAGCCACCGCGGCAAGGCCTTCCGCGAGCTCTCCAAGGTCATCGCCAAGGAGCTGGCGGGCTAGCCTGCCGGGCGCTTCCGCGTTCGCGCGGGCCGGTTACAGCAGCGGGCCGGTGCTCTTCTCGATCTCCTCGCGGAGGGCTCGGCCGGCTACCACCGCGCGGGCCTGCTCCATGACCGGGGCCAGGAAGAGGTCGGGGCCCGGGGAGCCGGCGGCCGGGGCCAGGGCGGCCACGGCGGCGCGGCCGGCGGGTGACGGGGTCAGCGGGTGGCGCAGCTGGAGGCCCCGGACGGCGGAGAGCAGCTCGACGGCGAGCAGGCTGGTCAGGTTGTCGAGGACCGTGCGGAGCTTCTTCGCGGCGGCCCAGCCCATCGAGACGTGGTCCTCCTGCATGCCGCTCGTGGGGAGCGAGTCGACCGAGGCGGGGGCGGCGAGGCGCCGGTTCTCCGCGACGATGCCGGCGGCCGTGTACTGGGCGATCATCAGGCCGGAGTTGACGCCCGCGTCGGGGGAGAGGAACGGGGGCAGGTCGCGGGAGCGGGTCACGTCGAGCAGGCGGTCGACGCGGCGCTCGGCGATCGCGCCCACCTCGGCGGCGGCGATGGCCAGGAAGTCGGCGGCGAAACCCAGCGGGGCGCCGTGGAAGTTGCCCGTCGACTCGACCCGGCCGTCGGGCAGCACCACCGGGTTGTCCACGACCGAGACCAGCTCGCGGGCGGCCACCGACCGGACGAAGTCGAGGGTGTCCCGGGCCGCGCCCGCCACCTGCGGCGCGCAGCGCATCGAGTAGGCGTCCTGCACCGCGTGGGCCAGGTCGTCCCGGTGCGAGTCCATGATCGCCGACTGCTGGAGGAGCTTGAGGATGTTCGCGGCCGACGCCGTCTGACCCGGATGCGGGCGGATCTCGTGCAGCTCCGGCAGGAACGGGCGCTCCGAGCCGAGCATCGCCTCGATCGCCAGGGCCGCCGTCACGTCCGCGATCGCGAACAGGTGCTCGGCGTCCTCGATGGCCAGCAGCAGCATGCCGAGCATGCCGTCCGTGCCATTGATCAGCGCCAGGCCCTCCTTCGCCGCCAGCTCCAGGGGCCGCAGGCCCGCCGTGTGCAGCGCCTCCGCCGCCGACATGCGGGCGCCGTCCTTGCCGATCACCCAGCCCTCGCCGAGCAGCACGATCGCGCAGTGCGCCAGCGGCGCCAGGTCGCCCGACGCGCCCAGCGAGCCGTGCTCCGGCACCCACGGCGTGATGTCGTGGTTGAGCAGGTCGGCGAGCCCCTGCGCGAGCGCCGGCCGGACACCCGAACGGCCCAGCGCCAGCGAGCGCAGGCGCAGCAGCATCATGGCCCGCACGACCTCGCGCGGCATCGGCGCGCCGACCCCGGCCGCGTGCGAGCGGATCAGCGCGTGCTGGAGCTCGGCGCGCCGGGCCGGCTCGATGCGGGTGTTGGCGAGCGCGCCGAAGCCGGTCGACACGCCGTAGACGGGGCGGCCGGAAGCCTCGATCCGGTCGACGATGGCGCGGCTCGTGGCCATCGCCTCGACGGTGGACGGGGCGATCGTGACGCGCGCGTCGTGGCGTGCCACGGCGAGGACGTCGGCGGGGGTGACGCCGGTGGGCTGGACGATGACGGTCATTGCGGCACTCCGTCGTGCAGAACGGTCTTGATCAGGGGTACGCCCGGCCGGTAGGCCAGGTGCAGGTGGGACGGCGCGTCGAGCACCGTCAGGTCGGCCTTCGCGCCGGGGCGCAGCCGGCCCACGTCGTCGCGGCGCAGGGCGAGCGCACCGCCGGCCGTGGCCGCGTGCACCGCCTCCGCCGGGGTCATGCGCATGTCACGCACGGCCAGGGCGATGCAGAACGGCATCGAGCTCGTGTACGACGATCCGGGGTTGCAGTCGGTGGCGAGCGCGACGCGGACACCCGCGTCGATCAGCCGCCGCGCGTCGGGATAGGGCGAACGGGTCGAGAACTCGGCACCCGGCAGCAGCGTGGCCACCGTGTCCGAGCCGGCGAGGGCTGCCACGTCGGCGTCGCTCAGGTGGGTGCAGTGGTCGGCGCTCGCCGCGCCCAGCTCCACCGCGAGCCGCACGCCCGGCCCCTCGGCCAGCTGGTTCGCGTGCACCCGCAGCGACAGGCCGCGCTCGGCGCCCGCGGTCAGGATCGCGCGCGCCTGATCCCCGTCGAACGCGCCGCGATCACAAAAGACGTCGACCCATTTGCTGTACGGGGCACAGGCGTCCATCATCTCGCCGCGCACGAGGGCCACGTAGTCGTCCGCATCGTGCCCGGCCGGCACCACATGGGCACCGAGGAACGTGGTCTCCGCGGTCAGCGTGCGCGCCAGCCGCAGCGAGCGCGCCTCGTCGGCGACGGACAGCCCGTACCCGCTCTTGATCTCGATGGTGGTCGTGCCCTGCCGCCGCGCCTCGGCCACCAGGCGCGCGGCGTTGCGCAGCAGCTCGTCGTCGCTCGCCGCGCGGGTGGCGGCCACCGTCGTCCTGATGCCACCTCCCGTGTACGGGGAGCCGGCCATCCGCGCGCCGAACTCCTCGGCCCGGTCGCCCGCGAAGATCAGGTGCGCGTGACTGTCGACGAAGCCCGGCAGCACCGCGCCGCCGTCCGCGTCGATCCGCTCGTCGGCCGCCGGCGCCTCGCCGCGCGGGCCGATCCAGGCGATCCGGTCGCCCTCCACCACCACGGCCATGTCGCGCCGCAGCCCGAGCAGCCCGTCACCCTCGTCGTTGGTGACCAGCTCCCCGACGTTGTCGATCACCAGGCTCACGGCGTGCCCCCGAGCGGCGTGCCCCCGAGCGGCGCGTCCCGGAGCGGCGCGTCCTGGAGCGGCGCGTCCTGGAGCGGCGCGTCCTGGAGCGGCGCGTCCTGGAGCGGCGCGTCCTGGAGCGGCGCGTCCCGGAGCGGCGCGTCACCGAGCGACGTGCCCCCGAGCGGCGTGCCCCCGAACGGCGCGGCCCCGGCAGAGGACGGCGCCGAGGGGAGGAGGGCGGCGACGGCCGTCGTGAGAGCCGCCGGCACGTCCACGCTCACGTGCCGGCCGTCGGCGACGATCATGCGGCCGTCGGCCATCACGTGGGTCACGTCGGCCGCGGTCGCCCCGAAGAACGCCTGCGCCGGGTCGGCGCCGGCGGTGCGGACGCTGTCGAGGCGCACGCAGACCAGGTCGGCCCGGTTGCCCACCGCGATGGCGCCGGCGTCGTCCCAGCCCAGCGCCGTGTGCGCGGTCGCCGCCCCCAGCAGCTCGGCGGGGGAGAACCGGCCGCGACGCAGCCGGGAGACGCGCTCGTTCATCTCGAGGCCGCGGATCTCCTCGAACATGTCGATCACCGCGTGCCCGTCGCTGCCGAGGCTCAGCGGCGAGCCGTGCGCCGCCAGCTCGCCGGCCGGCCCGATGCCGTCGGCCAGGTCACGTTCGGTGGTGGGGCAGAGGCACACCCCGGTGCCGCTGCGGCCGAGCGCCTTGACGTCGCTGCCGGTGAGGTGGGTGGCGTGCACGGCCGTCGTGCCCGGCCCGAGCAGGCCGTGGCGCTCCAGCAACTCCGTCGGCGTGCAGCCGTGAACCGCTCGGCACTGCTCGTTCTCACCGGGCTGCTCCGACAGATGTACGTGAACCGGCCGCCCGCCGGCCCACGACGCGCCTCCCGCACCGTGCCCGGGCACCGCCCCGCCGCCGGCCCACGGCACCGCCCCGCCGCCGGCCCACGGCCCGGCTCCCGCACCGTGCCCGGGCACCGCCCCGCGGCCGGTCCACGGCCCGGCTCCCGCGCCGCGCGCCCACGCGGCCATCTCGCTGATCGCGGGTGCGGGCACCGCCCGTACCGAATGGACTGCCGCACCGATCCGGGCGTGCGGGGCGGCGGAGAGCTCAGCCACCCGCGCGGCCCAGCCGTCGAAGTCGCCGTCGCCGAAGCGGCGCTGGACGCCCTCCAGGGGAGCGCCGTCGACGCCCGCCGTCAGGTAGAGCGTGTCGAGCAGCGTGATCCGGATGCCGGCCTCGGCCGCCGCGGTGATCAGCGCGTGGCCCATGGCGTTGGGGTCGGCGTAGGGCGTGCCGTCGGGGGCGTGGTGCAGGTAGTGGAACTCGCCGACCGCCGTGATGCCGGCGAGCGCCATCTCGGCGTACACCGCTCGGGCCAGCGCGAGATAGGAGGACGGGTCCAGGCGCGCCGCGACCGCGTACATCGTGTCGCGCCAGGTCCAGAAGCTGCCGCCGTCACCGTGCGTACGGCCTCGCAGGGCCCTGTGGAACGCGTGCGAGTGGCTGTTGGCGAAGCCCGGCAGGACGAGCCCCGGAAGCTTCATATCGGGCGTTTTGTCCGAATCAAGCGAAGTAAATCGCCCGTCGGCCACCTCGATGCGAACGTCTCGCACAAGGTCGCCGCCGATCCAGGCGTACGAAGCGTGATAGACCGTCATGTCAGGTCCAGCAGGACCCGGGCCAGCGACTGGATCCCCTCGACGCAGTCCGCCTCCTCGGCGTGCTCGGCCGGCGAGTGCGACACCCCGGTCGGGTTGCGCACGAAGAGCATCGCCGTCGGCACGTGCGCGGACAGCACGCCCGCGTCGTGCCCGGCGCCCGTCGGCAGGATCGGCGCGTTGCCCAGCAGGTCCGAGATGCGCTCGGCCAGCGACGTCTCGAAGGACACCTCCGCGCTGAACGACTCGTTCGTCACCGACACCTCGACACCGTCGCGCGCCGCCCGGTCGTGCGCCCGCTTGATCACCGCCTCGACCAGCGTGTCGAGCGTGCCCGTCTCGGCCGCGCGGGCGTCCAGCCAGCCGCGCACCAGCGACGGGATCGCGTTCGTGGCGTTCGGCTCGGCCTCGACCCGGGCCATCGTCGCGTGCGCGCCCGCCAGCCGGGCCTCCTTGTTCGCCGCCAGCACCGTGTACGCGAAGGTCAGCATCGGGTCGCGCCGGTCCGCCATGCGCGTCGTGCCCGCGTGGTCGCCGTGCCCGGTGAAGTCGAACCGCCAGCGGCCGTGCGGCCAGATCGCGCTCGCCACCCCGACCGGCACCTCCAAGGCCCGGCCCTGCTCGATGTGCAGCTCGATCAGCGCGCCGATGCGGCTGGTCAGCCCCGGCAGCCGGCCCGCCGGGGTGGCGCCGAGCGCCTCGCCGAAGGTGATGCCCTCGCGGTCGGTCAGCGCGGCCGCGGTCTCCGGCTCGATCGCGCCGGTGAGCAGCCGCGACCCGAGGCACGGCAGCCCGAACCGGCCGCCCTCCTCGTCGACGAAGGCCACCACGGCGATCGGGCGGCGCGGCACGTGGCCGCGCCGGCGCAGCTCGTCGACGGCGAGGAAGCCGCTGACGATGCCGAGCGGCCCGTCGTACCCGCCGCCGTGCGGCACCGAGTCGAAGTGCGAGCCGGTCAGCACGGCGTCGTGCCCCCACTGGCCGCCCCACCAGGCGAACAGGTTGCCGTTGCCGTCGTCGGTCACCGGCATGTCGCGGCGGGCCGCCTGGTTGCGGAACCAGTCGCGCAGCACGAGCTCCGGCTCGTGCAGGGCGTACCGCTCGTAGCCGTTGGCCACCCGGCCGATCGGCGCGATCTCGTTCCAGAGCTCGGCGAAAGTAGCGCTCACTGTTTCTCTCTCATCGGGATGTGCACCTCGTCGGCGGCCTGCGACTCGTATCCGGCGTCCACGTGCCGGATGACGCCCATCCCAGGATCGTTGGTCAGGACCCGTTCGATCTTCTGACCGGCCAAAGCCGTGCCGTCGGCCACACAGACCTGGCCGGCGTGGATCGACCTGCCGATGCCCACGCCGCCGCCGTGGTGGATCGAGACCCAGCTCGCCCCGCTCGCCGTGTTGACCATGGCGTTCAGCAGGGGCCAGTCGGCGATGGCGTCCGAGCCGTCGAGCATGGCCTCGGTCTCGCGGTACGGGGAGGCGACCGACCCGGAGTCGAGGTGGTCCCGCCCGATCACGATGGGCGCGCTCAGCTCGCCGCGCGCGACCATGTCGTTGAACCGGACACCCGCGAGGTCGCGCTCGCCGTACCCCAGCCAGCAGATGCGGGCCGGCAGGCCCTGGAACGCCACCCGCTCGCCGGCCATCCGGATCCAGCGGGCCAGCGGCTCGTTGGCGGGGAAGAGGTCGAGGATCGCCTTGTCGGTCTTCGCGATGTCGGCCGGGTCGCCGGAGAGCGCGGCCCAGCGGAACGGGCCCTTGCCCTCGGCGAACAGGGGGCGGATGTACGCGGGCACGAAGCCCGGGAAGTCGAACGCGCGATCGTACCCGCCGAGCTTGGCCTCGCCCCGGATGCTGTTGCCGTAGTCGAAGACCTCGGCGCCGTTGTCCTGGAAGCCGACCATCGCCGCCACGTGCCGCGCCATGCTCGCGCGGGCCCGGTCGGTGAACTCCTCGGGCTTGGCCGCCGCGTACTCCTGGGCGTCGCCGAGATCCACGCCCACGGGCAGATAGCTCAGCGGGTCGTGCGCGCTGGTCTGGTCGGTGACGATGTCGATCTCGACGCCCTTGACCAGCAGCTCGGGGAAGACGACGGCCGCGTTGCCGACGACGCCGATGCTGACCGCCTTTCTGTCCCGCTTGGCGGCGAGAGCGCGGCTGACGGCGTCGTCCAGGTCGTCGGCGATCTCGTCCAGGTAGCGGGTCTGCACCCGGCGCTCCAGCCGCGAGCGGTCCACGTCGACGATCAGGCAGACGCCGCCGTTCATGGTCACCGCGAGCGGCTGCGCGCCGCCCATGCCGCCGCAGCCCGCGGTCAGCGTCAGGGTGCCGGCCAGGTCGCCGTTGAAGCGCTTGGCGGCCACCGCGGCGAACGTCTCGTACGTGCCCTGGAGGATGCCCTGCGTGCCGATGTAGATCCACGAGCCGGCGGTCATCTGCCCGTACATGGTCAGGCCCAGCTTCTCGAGCCGGCGGAACTCGGGCCAGGTCGCCCAGTCGCCCACGAGGTTGGAGTTGGCGATCAGCACGCGCGGCGCCCACTCGTGCGTCCGGAAGACACCGACCGGCCGCCCCGACTGCACGAGCAGCGTCTCGTCGCCCTTCAGCTCGTCGAGCTCGCGCACGATCGCGTGGAACGAGGGCCAGTCCCGCGCGGCCCGCCCCGTGCCGCCGTACACGACAAGGTCCTCGGGCCTCTCGGCCACGTCCGGGTCGAGGTTGTTCATCAACATGCGCTTGGCGGCCTCCTGCGGCCAGCCCTGCGCCGTGTACGCCGTACCGCGCGGCGCCCGGATCTCCGTCATCGATCTTCCCCTCACCCTTGGAACAGTTGCCGCCGCGCCGCGGCCGCCTCGAACTCCTCGAGCCGGCGCTGCACCGGCTCCGGATCCGCGTCACACATCGCCTGAAGCAGCACCATCGCCATCGCCATCGGCCCGGTGTGCAGGTCGAACACGAGCCGCGTGCCGACCGCCGCCGGCAACACGACGTCCGCGTGCTCGGCGACCGGGCTCACCGCCGAGTCGGTGATCGCGACCACCGCGTACCCCATGCCCTTGGCCTCTCTGACCACGTCGAGCGACTCACGCGGATAGCGCGGCAGCACCAGCGCCAGCATCGCACCGGCGCCCGCCACCTTCGCCTGATCGAGCCGATCGAGCAGCGAGGTGCCTCCGGTGTCCCAGACCCGCACGTCCGGGTGCACCTTGGCGGCGAAATAGCCGAAATATCCCGCCAACGGGGCGGCCGCCCGCAGTCCGAGCACGGGCAACGGCCGACTGGCGACAAGCAGATCAGCGGCCCTCTGTACGTCGTCGAGCGTCCCCAGCTGCTCCCGGAGCCGCTGAAGATGCTCCGCCTCGGCCTTGATCGCCCGCTGCATCGCGTTGTCCTCGGCGCCGTCGTCCGCCGTCCCGCCCACCAGATCACGCAGGGCCCGCCGCAGCGCCGGATAACCCGAGTAGCCCAGGGCCATCGCGAACCGCGTCACCGACGGCTGGCTCACGCCCGCCAGCTCCGCCACCTCGGCCGCCGACAACGAGGCCGCCGTCACCGACCGCTCGACCAGGCAGTGCGCGATCCGCCGCTGCGTCGGGGTGAGGCGCGCGCCGTTGAAGAGGGTGGCCGCTCCTTCATTCACTCCCGCACCTTATGCATAAAAACTTTCAGAGCGCTAGGGCACGGTCTAGGGAGCGAGGCCGTCACTGGTGCCATACGCCCAATCCGGGTGCGGTAATGCCCAGCCGGTTTGTGCTGACGGCTTCGCCCAGCTGGTCTCCCCGAAGCACCAGAAGAGCAGGTTGTACTTCTCGGGGAAAAGCACGAGCCCGGCGCCGTTGACCGCGTCCAGCCGGTGGCGGTGCATCAGCTTGGCCAACAGCGGTCCCAGATCGAGAGCCGACTTCCGGCCGGCGATCGCTGCCGTCGTCGCGGCCGTGATCAGGTCGGCCAGCTGCAAGTGGGGTACGTGCTGAGAATCGGCGGTGACGATCGGCAGCACCACTTGTCCGGGTGGTACGTACTCGGTCCCATCATTTGTCAGCCGCAGGGTGTCGGCCAGCCACTTCTTCTCCTCCTTGGACCCGCCACCCGGCTTGTCCGCCACCACGATTCCCAGGTCGCCGTGATCGGACAGGTGCATCGAGAGGCGTTCGAAGAGCCACTTGAGCAGTTCCTGGCCGACCTCGGCCGCGCCGCGGCTGGTGTACACGGCACTGTGATCGATGATGACGACGATCGAGCGGGCTTCCCGGGCGATGGCCGCCTCCAGCATCCGGCGGCGCAGTGCCGTAACGGCCTCACCGCCCGCCCTGGCCAGGAACGAGCCCTTCGCGGGCTTCCACTTGATCTCTTCTCCGGCCGGGATGCCGATCTCCGCGCGGATGCCGGCCAGGTCGTCCGCGTACCCGGCGACCTGCGCCTCGGGGAAGATCACAGTGCCCAGCGCCCGCAGGTGCCCGAGCCCTTCCCGGATCGGATCGGTCTGCTCGCTGTCGTCGAGAAATGCCAGGCGCATGCGCTCAACCTAGCCATGCGAGCTGTTCTATGGGCGGGACTCGGCGGCCGGACGGGTCGTCAGGGTGAGCCGATGAACGGATGGCTCGTCCGGCCGTTCGTCCATGATCGTCTTGTGTGCCTTCACCCGGTGTTCTTGATCGCATAGCGTCCACGTCCCCGGGCGTTTTGCGCGGGCGACATCCTTCATGTCCGCGAGGAGAGGCTTCACCGTGACCGACCCGTCATCGCCCTACTCGGCCCAGCCCTCCGGCTACCCGGCCTCGGGTTATCCGGCCCAGCCCTCCGCCTACCCGGCCGACCCCTCGGGCTACCCGGCCCCGACCTCCGGGCACCCGGCCCCGGGCTCCGGTTACGTGGCGCCGGCCTATCCGGCGCAGCAGCCAGGGCTGCCTGTTCCGGCGCAGGCGCCCGCCTACCCCGTCCAGCCGCAGGCGCCGGGATACCCGATGCCGGCGCAGGGCTATCCCGGCGTGCCGCCCATGGGTTACCCCGCGCGCCCGGCGCTGCCGCCCAAGGAGGTCGGCATCGCGTACCTGTTCCTGATCTTCCTGGGTGGTTTCGGGGCGCACCACTTCTACCTGGGCAAGACCGGCCGCGGGCTGCTGTGGCTGTTCACGTTCGGCGGGTTCTTCGGGATCGGCTGCCTCATCGACCTGTTCACGTTGCCCGCGCAGACCCGGCAGGTGAACTCGCAGCGCGCGATGGGCATCGGCTGACGAATCCATCCATATTTATGGATTAAAGGCCGTTGACGGACGGGAGCGACCGGCGAAAGGCTCACGGCAGCGTGACTTCGCCGGGAGGACGTCATGTCGGGCCGTCATCTTCTCGCCCGTGCCGCGTGCTGGCGCCGCCCGGCACCCCGCCGGGCGCGACCCTGTACCTGCCCGGCAACATCGCCGAGCTCGGCCCGTGGGACCCCGGCAAGCCGGCCATGACCGACCGCGGCAACGGCATCGGGGAAGCCACGATCACCGTCCCCGACGGCACCGACATCCAGTACAAGTACACCCGCGGCTCCTGGGAGACCGTCGAGGAGTGGGGCTCGATCACCGGCACGAACAACCGCAGCGTCACCGTCGACGGCGGCATCACCCGCACGATGCTGGTAGACGACACCTCCACGGCGTGGGACGACCCCGGCGTGCCGGACACCCACCTGGCGATCCAGTACTGGCGCGACCCGCTGGTCGTCTCCGCCTCGGCCGCCGGCTCGGCGGTGACGGTCCGCTTCCAGCGCGACATCCAGCCCGCCCGCGCCGACTACAGCGGATCGGTCACGGTCACCGGCCCCTCCGGCCCGGTGGCGGGTGCGGCCGGCGAGCCCACCCCGGGAACGCTGCTGTGGACGCCGTCGGCGACCTTGGCGCCGGGCTCGTACACGGTGACGGTGACCGGCGTGAGCAGCACCGGACCGGCGGGCGTGCCGATGCGCGAGCCGTACGTCACCACCGTCACCGTCCCTTAGCCGGCTCCTGACCGGTTGGAGGCGTCTCACACTTCGCCGGATACCCCCAGGGGGTATATACTGGCTCGTGGAGGTGGTCACGATGGGAAACGGAGAGACCACGCACGACCATGCGGGCGGTGGGCCGGCGACGGCCGTGATGCACACCGGGCCGCACGGCGGTCATGGCGCCCACGGCGGTCACGACAAGCACGCCGGCCACGACCCCGAGGCGTTCCGCCGCAAGTTCTGGCTGAGCCTGGCTTTGACCGTGCCGATCGTCGTCACCAGCGAGATGGTGATGGACTGGTTCGGCTACACGCTCGACTTCCCCGGCATCGGCGCGGTGGGGCCGGTCCTCGGCACCTTTGTCTTCTTCTACGGCGGCTGGCCGTTCCTCGTCGGCGCCGTCCGTGAGGTGCGTGACCGGGCGCCCGGCATGATGCTGCTGATCGCGATGGCGATCACCGTCGCCTACACGGCCTCGATCCTCACCAGCTTCGGCCTGTTCGACCTGGACTTCTGGTGGGAGCTGGCCGCGCTCGTGACGATCATGCTGCTCGGCCACTGGCAGGAGATGAAGGCGATCGGCCAGGCGCAGGGCGCCCTCGCCGCGCTGGCGGCGCTGCTGCCGGACGAGGCCGAACGGATCGCCGGCAACGGCGACGTCCAGCCGGTGCCGGTGTCGGACCTGCGGGTCGGCGACACCGTCCTCGTCCGCTCCGGCGGCCGCGTGCCCGCCGACGGCCGCATCGTCGACGGCTCCGCCGACCTCGACGAATCCATGATCACCGGGGAGTCGCGGCCGGTGACCCGCGGCGCCGGCGACCGGGTCGTGGCCGGCACCGTCTCCACCGACTCCGCGATCCGGGTGCGCGTCGACGCCGTCGGCGAGAACACCGCCCTGGCCGGCATCGGCCGACTGGTGGCGCAGGCCCAGGCGGCCGGCGGCCGCGCCCAGGTGCTCGCCGACCGCTTCGCCGCGATGCTCTTCTACGTCGCCACGGCCGCCGCCGCGATCACCTTCGTCGCCTGGTGGGCGCTCGGCGACGTCGAGCAGTCCGTGGTGCGCACCGTGACGGTCCTGGTCATCGCCTGCCCGCACGCGCTCGGCCTCGCCATCCCGCTGGTGATCGCGCTCTCCACGGCCGTGTCCGCCAAGGCCGGCATCCTCGTCAAGGACCGCCTCGCCCTGGAGCGCATGCGCACGGTCGACGCGGTGCTCTTCGACAAGACCGGCACCCTGACCAAGGGCGCGCACACCGTCACCGGCATCGCCACCACCGCCGGCATCGGCGAGGACGACCTGCTGCGCATCGGCGGGGCCGTCGAGGCCGACAGCGAGCACCCGCTGGCCCGTGCGATCGTGGCCGTCGCCCACGGCCGCGACCTGCGGGCGACGGCGCGGGACTTCCGGTCGCTCACCGGCCGCGGCGTCCAGGCGACAGTGGACGGCATCACGTACGCGATCGGCGGCCCCTCGCTGCTGCGCGAGCTCGGCGTCACGGCACCGGCCGGCCTGGCACACGCGACCGAAGGCTGGTCCCGGCGCGGCGCCGCCGTCCTGCACGTCATCCGGATCTCGGGCGAGCCGGCGGTGATCGGCGCGTTCGCGCTGGAGGACGAGGTGCGCCCCGAAGCCCGGCAGGCCATCGCGCAACTGCGCGAGCAGGGCGTCAAGAAGATCGTCATGATCACCGGCGACGCCCGGCCCGTGGCCGAGGCGGTCGCGGCGGACCTCGGCTTCGTCGCCGGCACCGACGAGGTCTTCGCCGAGGTGCTGCCCGCCGACAAGGACCGCGCGGTCGCCGGCCTCCAGGCCCGCGGCCTGACCGTCGCCATGGTCGGCGACGGCGTCAACGACGCCCCCGCGCTGGCCCGCGCCGACGTCGGCCTGGCCATCGGCGCCGGCACCGACGTGGCGATCGAGTCCGCCGGAGTCGTCCTCGCCTCCTCCGACCCGCGCGCCGTCACCGGCGTCATCCGGCTCTCCCGAGCCACCTACCGCAAGATGATCCAGAACCTGGCGTGGGCCGCCGGCTACAACGTCATCGCCATCCCCCTCGCCGCCGGCGTGCTCGCCTGGGCCGGCCTCACCCTGAGCCCGGCGATCGGCGCGGTGCTCATGTCGGCGTCCACGATCGTCGTGGCGCTGAACGCCCAGCTGCTGCGCCGGGTCAGGCTCACACCCCGGTGACGGCGCCGCTCGTCGCTCGCCTCTCAGCGGGCCATCCTGCGCACGGCGCGGCGCACCTGCCGCCCGAGGGCGTCGGACCGCGAGTTCGCGCGGCGCCGTAACCGGCCGGATGCGGAGGTCATCGACCCGGCCTCCGCATCCCACTGGTCCCACCGCTCCCAGTGATCCGCATAGTCCCGGACCTCGATCGCATCGCCCATGTCGTCCATCTCATCCTGGGCCGACGGGTCCTGCCCGTAGTCGTAGTCCTGATAGTCCTGATAGTCGGGCAGGTCCAGGCGGTCATCGTCCTCGGGCCACTCGTCAGCCGAGCCGTCGTGATCTCCGATAGGTGTCATCTCTCGTCTCCTCGGGTCAGTTCGTCGAGTCGGGCCGCATGGCGCGGGTCCCCCGTGGCTCGGGCGTGGCGGCGGAGGCCGGCGATGGAGACCTCCGGGACCTGGAGGCTCGCGGCCAGGTCGCGGCAGCGTGCGTGCAGGTCGTCGAGGCCGGCCACCTCGGGCAGCGTCGCGATGCCCAGGGCGCGGTCCAGCAGCGCGCGCCGGCGGGCCGCCTCGTCGTCGCACCAGATCCGCAGGAAGTGGTGGTCGTGCAGCTGGTACGTGCCGATCCGGGTGTACGGGATCAGCGGGTGCTCGCCGAACGCCGGCCCGCCGAGCACCACCCGCCAGAGGCCGTCGTCGTTCTCGAGCTCGCCCGCCCCGTACCACTTCGACCGGGCGAGCCACCCGCGCCAGATCTGCTCCGGGTCGCGCAAGCCGGTGGCCTCGATGCGGTGCCCCGCCGCTGTCTCGGCGCACACCTGCTCCAGGAACTCGTCGCGGCGTTCGCCCACGGCGGTGTAGGCGAGCAGCCCGTGGCCGGCGGTCTCGATGAGATAGCTGGGCAGGTATCCGGGGCGGTGGCCGAGCTGGCGCAGGTTGCCGAACTCGCCGGGCAGGTTGTAGTCCGCCCGGTCGGGACGGTTCTCCAGCCAGGTCACGACCTCCGGGTTGTACGGGGCCGCGGTGAACAACCGGGCGAACCCGGTCCGGTCGGCCGGCCGGCCGTCGTCGATCTCGGGCGTGTCCAGGATCGGCACGTTGCGGTCGTAGTAGGGCCGGGGGAACGGCCGCCCGGTGTGCCTGTCGACCAGCAGGGTCAGCCGGCTCGTCGACGGGACGTACCGGACGTTCTCCCGCACCGACCGCATGCCGAGCGGGGTCAGCTCGAGCCCGGCCGGCCCGGTGGTGACGTGCTCGATCGTGCCCAGGAAGGCGAGGCAGCGCTCCACCAGCGGGAGCGGCAGGCCGAGGAAGGCGGCCAGCCCGGCGGGCGCGCGGACGGCGCCCTCCTCGATCGCGCGCACGATGAAGTGGTCGATCAGCTCGAAGGACTGCTTGTCGTGGACGTCGGCGCTCACCTCGACCTGCCACAGCGGCCACAGCATCGGGAAGAGCCGCAGCGGCCGGACGCCGGGCAGCGTGGCGGCGTGCTCGATCGCCCGGGACGCGGGATAGATCGGGCGCCTCACGACTCCGCCTTCCGCAGGGCGCGGAGCGCGGCGGACACCTCGTCGGCCGATCGCAGGTCGCCGCACTCGCCGAGGTGATCGGTGAGGGAGCGCATGACCTCGCGGAACGCGGTGTCGGACGTGCCGCGCAACGTGCGCAGGTCGCCCACCAGGACGAGTTGCCGGCGGGCCCGGGTGATCGCCACGTTGAACCGGCGCAGCTCCCTGAGGAAGCCGATCCGGCCGCCGGGATTGCTGCGGGTGAATCCGAAGACGATGAGGTCGCGCTCGCCGCCCTGGAAGGAGTCGACAGTGCCCACGCTCCGCGCGATCTCGGGCGCGGCGCCCAGCCTCTCCTCGAGGCGCCGGATCACCAGGTCCTTCTGGGCGTTGAAGGGCACGATGACCGCCCAGTCGCGGTGGTGCCGGCGGAGCGCGCCGACCAGGTCGGCGATGAGCGATGCCTCCAGCCTGTTGCGGTATCCGTGCTCGGTGCCGCCGGTCGTGCGGCCCATGTCGGTCTCGGCGCGGGCGGCCGACGGGCGGCGGGACGTGTCGACCATCGCGAACGGCGACGTGAAGACCGGGCCGGCCGTCACCCCGGGATGCTCGGTGCGGAGCTTGCCCTCGTAGAAGGTCGTGGAGACGAAGTCGGCGACGGCCGCGGGCATCCGGCGCTGGGTTCGCAGCCAGACCGCGTTGGCCCGGCCGGCGCGCGGGAAGAGCAGCTCGAATCCGCTCTTCCTCAGCATGCCGGCGACCACCGGCACCTCCGCCGGGCCCAGCTCGGCGCCGGTGGTGAGCCCGGCGGCCCACCGATCGACCTCGTCCTCCAGATAGGGCGGCAGTTGCCGGTCGTCGCCGACGAGCATCGCCCGGCGTGACCGCACGAGCGGCACCAGCAGGTTCGGCGTGGAGATCTGGCCGGCCTCGTCCACGATGGCCAGATCGAACTCCAGGTCGGCGATGAGGGCCGACGTGTCGGTGCCGATGCAGGTCGCCCCGACGACCTGGGCGTAGCGGGCGATCTCGTGCTCGAGCCGGACGCTCACGTCACCGATCCGCGAGCGCCACTGGCGGAGCAGCTCCCGGCGCCGGTCGAGCATCGCCACGGTGTCCACGCACCACCGGTGATGGTCCACCCACGGCTCGATCGCCGACGCGGGGACCGCGGGAACGTCGACCACGGTCCGCAGCACGGAGCGGACCAGCTCGTCGGCCCGGGCGAGCTCCGCCCAGGCGCCGGCGGCGGTCCGCTCGGCCGCGGCGCGAGCGCCCGTCAGCTCGGTGATCCGCGGGTCGTCCGCGACCATCGCCCGTGCCCGGGCGGCGACCGTGTCCCGCTCCGCCTCCGCCCGGGTCAGCCCGGCACGTGTCTCGGCGAGGTCCCGTTCGTGACGGGCCACGCGCCCGGCCAACCGGCGGGCGTGCCATTTGTGCAGGAGGGCCAGCGGTCCGCCGTTCGCCGCGGCGGCCCGGGCGGTTCGGAGCCGTTCGGCGGCTCCGGCCGCGGCGGCCTCGTACTGCTCCGCCCAGAGCCGGTAGCGGCCGACGGCGCGCCCGGCCTCGTCGAGCGCCGCCCGGAGCGGTGCGGTGACCTGGTCGACGGCGACGGCCGTCGCGGCGTCGATCCGGCCCAGCTCGTGCCGAGCCGAGCGGGCGCGGTCGACGGCGGCGCCCATGCCGGTCAGCGTGTGATCGATGACCGGACGCTGCCGGCACACCTCGGTGAGGGCGTCGAGCTGGGCCGAGTCGGCCAGGATCTCCCGCCGTACGGCCTCCACCCGGCTCTCCGCCGACAGCGCCTTGACCCTGTCGCTCATCTTGTCCTCGTTGCCGATCCGCACGACGTTGAGGTCCGGCGGCAGGTCTTGCAGGACGTTGTCGACCGCCGTGTGGGTGTGCGACGTGACGAGCACCCGCTGCCCGCGCGCGGCGCACGCGCGTACCACTGCTGTGATGGTCCTGGTCTTGCCTGTGCCGGGCGGTCCCAGCACACAGAGCAGGTCGGGGACCTCCAGCGCTCGCTGGAACGCTTCCGTCTGGTCGCCGGGGTCCAGGGGGATCGGCGGCTGCTCGGCGGCCGGCCGGTAGGGCGCGAACCGCGCGCCGGCGAGGTTGTCGAGCAGGTGCGGGTTGAGCGCCGCGCCCCGCCGTAGCTGCCCGACCGCGTCGCGCTGTGCGCGGAAGACGCGATCACCCAGCAGGATCCGCAGAGTGCCCTGGCCCTTGATCTGGTCGAAGTCGGTGCCCGGCTCGAACCGGACCGCGACGTCGCGGCCCTCCACCGCGATCACCCGGCCGCGGAGGTCGGGCCGATCGCCCAGGCAGATCACCTTGTCCTTGGCCGGATCGCCGGCCGCCGTGAGGCGGAAGCGGTAGAGGCCACGCGCGGAGTACCGGCGGTCCCGGTACGGGGCGACCGACTCGTAGTGCAGCGGCGCCAGGGCCGCGTGCTTCTCGGTCTCGATGCGGTGACCGGCGTCGATCATCATGGTCAGGAGGTCGAGATACCGCGCGTGCCGGGGCGGTGCCACGACGGCCGGAGCGGCGGGCTCGGTCACGGCGCGCCAGGCCTCCCACAGCGCGGCGACGTCGATGGCGGCGCCGGACAGGTTGCGCGCGGCGATCGCCTGACCGACCGAGCGCAGGTCCGGGTAGGCCCGAAATCCCTGATCGCATCGGAGCAGGAGCGCGCCCGCGAGCAGCCGGTCCTCGTCCTTGAAGCGCCGGGGTGCGGCCTTGTGCAGGTGCAGGGCGTCGTTCTTGCCGCTGGGGAAGAGCCAGGCGACCCGGTGCGCGGCGTGGATCGCCATCCGCAGGCCCTGGCGCGTGGTCTCCAGCGTCACCGGGAGGCCGCCCTGCCGGACGAGCAGATCGATCTCCGCGAGGAACGGCGTGGGCTGGTTACCGATGTCGCGGAGGAATCTGTCCGAGAGAACGAGCGGGATCGGCCCGGCGAGGGCGACGGGGCGGGCGGTCACGCGGTCGCTCCCCGCAGCATCGCCTCGCGGCTCGACCGCAGCACGGCGGCGAAGGCGTCCACGCTCGGCCGGCGGGCCGGGTCCGGATCGAGGGCCCGCGCCAGGATCTCGTCGAGCTCGGCGGGCAGCGCGGGGTGGTAGGTCCGCAGCGGGAACGCGCGTCCGGCGACGGGCGCGACACCGGTGCAGGTGTGCAGCAACAGCGCGGCGAGCTGGAAGACGTCGGCCGGAGGGCCGAGGCTGCCGCGGGCGAGCTGTCGCTGCTCGGGAGCGGCATAGGCGCCCGCCTCGCCCGGAAGCCGGGGCAACCAGGCCAGGCCCAGGTCGCGGGCGCGCGCGCCGCGGCCGCGCTCGGGCAGCACGATCTCGTCGCCGCCGAGCAGGCGATGCGCGGTGCCGGCCCGGTGCAGGTCCGTGAGCGCGCCGGCGACCTCGGCGAGCGCGCCGAGCGCCCGGGGAACGACGAACGGGTCGAGCGGCAGGGGGCCCGGGCCGAACATCTGCGTCCAGGTGGGCCCCCTGAGTCTTTCGGTGGCGAGGACGAAGCGCTGCCTGCCGGCGAGCTTGGGCAGGCGGTCTCCGCGGCCGCCGGCCGCGAGGACATCGGCCTGGGCCCGGAGGCCGTCGGCGATCGAGGCGGGCTTCGAGCCGGTGAGACCGACGAGGCGTACGGGCAGCTCGCGCCGGTCCAGCGAGTGCGCGTCGGCGCGGGTGAGGGTCCAGGCGTGGTCGGTGCCGGTTATGCGCGTGCCGTGATCGTGCACCAGGTAGGTGACGCCGGCGCAGCTCACGTGGGAGCCGCCGGCCCATTCGCGGGGACCGGCCGGGCTGATGCGGATGCCGGCCCGGGAGGAGTTCTCGATCAGGCTCCGGAGGCCGGCGAATTCGGCCTGAATGCTTTCCAGCAGGGCATTGACGGCGGTCTCCCGTTCCGCCCGCGGTGTGAAGGCGTGTGTCACGCGCTCGCCGGTGTTGAATTGGTGCCACCAGACACCGATATCGAAACACCGTTCGACGGCGGACCGTGCCGTCTCGGAGTCGCCCGCCATGTCGTGCAGGGCGGCGTTTCCCTTGGTGCGGAGATCATGGAGCCCGCTCGTGATCTGCCGCGGAATGATGTGCGCCGCGGCCAGCTGATTGATGCCGGACTTCAGCTCGATGTGCTGGTCCCGGCGGCCGGACCGGCGCAGGAGCTCCTTGGTCAGCCGTTCGGCGAAGACCCGGGTCAGCGCGAGCGCGATGAAAGGGACCTTGCCCGCCAGCTCCTCCGCCGCGGCCGCGGACCGGGCGAGAGAATCGTTTGTCTCGGCGAGAAATCGGAAGTTGTGAGAATCGTTCACCAGTTGTCGCAGATAGTCGTTCACGGCTCTCCCGTTCGAGGCTGGCGCGGCCGAACAGGACAGAATAGGGACGTCCCGACCGGAGGGGAAGACGGCTTTCCTTGATCCTTTTTGGTGCGGTCCTTTTTGCCGGACGGAGGATGCCAGACCCGAGCCCGCCGAAATAGTGCGCGGTTGCGAGCCATTCGCTCGCCACCCGGAGCGGCCGGACACCATAGTGGAGGGCGGCTACCGTGTGCGGGGTGACCGAGCCGTTACCCATTCGCCGTCGTGAGCTTGCCGCGATCCTTGCCGATCTCGAGAAGGGACGGTCGGCGGGCGTGCTGCTGCTGGGCGTCGCCGGGTCGGGAAAGACCGTGCTCGTGCGCATGCTCGGCGATGACCTGCGGCGGCAGGGGCGTGCCGTCTTCCACGTGGATCTGCGGGACGTGCGGCAGCCGGGGGAGGTGGGCGCGCGGGCCGTCGAGGTGGTGGCCGGCGGCAGCAGCAGGCGGACGCTGCAGTCGTCGTCCGGCGCGCCGCCGGTGACCGAGACGATCGAGATCCTGGACGGTGCGGGCGGGCGGCTCGAGCGGCCGGTGCTGCTCTTCGACGGGCTCGACGAGGCCATCGACCCGGCGGGTACGGCGTCCGCGATCGACGAGCTCAGCCGCGCGCTGCCGCGATGGTCCTTCGTGGTCAGTTCCCGGCCGCCGGTGGCGGGCGGGCTGGAGCAGTTCTCCGCGTTCACGCTCACCCCGTTCACCCGCGAGGAGGCGACGATCGTGCTGCGCCGGCTCGTGTCGTCGGCGGAGATCCCGTTGAGCGGGCTGCCGCTCGCGTTGTCGGTCATGGAGTCGGCGCCGCTCGACGAGCTGCGGGCGCTGCTGGAGCGGTGGGTGGACGGCGCGGTCGCGAGCTCGCCCGACCCGGCGCGGGCGCGGGCCCTGCTCGAGCGGGTGGCGCTCGGCCACGTCACCGTGCGCAACGGCAACCACGCCGAGGTCGGCGATCTGCTGCGCTACGACCGGGCGGCCGGCACCGTCTCGTTCCCGCACCCGCTGATCCGCGACATCATCCTGTCGCGGCGCCTGCGCGAGCATCCGTTCGAGCTGGCCGAGCTGCGGTTCGGCGCCGAGGACGCGGAACGGGACGACCTGCTGGAGGAGAGCTTCGTGCTCTGGCAGAACGTCGGGTCGATCCTCTCCCAGCGCCGCTCGATCGTCGTCGGCGACCGGGGCGCCGGCAAGAGCGCGATCTTCCACAAGCTCTCCGCCTACCGCGACGACGTCGAGGTGCTGCCGGTCGCCAACCCGAGCGACCTGCTCCAGCGCATCGCGGGCGCCGACACGCACGACGCCGACACGCTGCGCGCGGCCTGGCTGGTGGTGGTCGCCGCCGTGGTGGCCGCCGCCCTGCCCGAGGACGCGCCGCGCAAGCTGCTCCAGGAGGGCGCGGAGCTGCGTGCGGCCGTGGGACTGCCCACCAGGCCGATGGGCCGCACCAAGCGGGCCCTGCGCGCGATGGCCAGGCCCTTCGGCGGCACCACCCTGCGGTTCGCGGTCGGCCCGGTCAACCTGGAGGCCGAGCTGCCGAGCGGCGCCACCCCCACGATCAGCACGGTCGACGTCGAGTCGTTCCTCGCCGTCACCGACAAGATCCTGCGGTCCGAGAAGCGCCGGGCCGTCGTGCTCTTCGACCGGATCGACGAGCTCTACAAGTACGACCGCACGCGCCAGGAGGCCGTCGTGCAGGGGCTGTTGCAGGTGGAGGGCCGGGTCAGCCTGCTCGACGGCATCGACCTGGTGGTGTTCCTGCGCACCGACCTCTTCGAGCTCTACGACATCCAGGAGAAGAACAAGCTGGTGTCGCGGCGGCTGGTGCTCGACTGGTCGGAGGAGGACTGGCTCCAGGTTCTGGTGCGCCGGGTGCTGGTCAACGAGCCGCTGGGCTGGGTCGCCGAGCGGCTGCGGCTGCCGGGCGGCGGCTTCGAGACGCGGCCGGCGCTGGGCGTGCTCTTCCCCGCCGAGGTGGAGGGGCGCCCGATCGACAGGTGGCTTTCCGATTCCGTACGCAACGGCAACGGCGACGTGTCACCGCGCCTGGCCGTGCTCCTGCTCTACCTGGCGCGCGAATACGCGGCGCGGCCGCGCGAGAAGGTCACGTCGCTCCCGCTCTTCTCGGCGGCGGCGATCTCGCGCGCCATGACCGAGGTGTCGGAGCTCAGCTTCTCCGAGGTCGTCAACGACTTCAAGGTGGCCTCGTCGTTCGTCCTCAACTGCCGGGCCGGCAAGCGCACCCTGTTCAGCCTCGCCGAGGTCGAGGGCCTCTTCGAGCCGTCCGAGGGCCCGGTCAGCGAGCAGGTGCGCCTGCTGGAGCGGCTCGGTTTCCTCGAACGGGTGGTGCGCGACACCGGCGACGGCGCGCGCTCGATGTTCCGCGTCCCGGAGCTGTACACCCGCTGCTGGGAGGCCTCGTAGAGCGCGCGTGACAAGCTGGGGGCATGCGCATCACGGCCCTGTACACGTACCCCGTCAAGGGTTGTCACCGGATCGAGCACGACGTGGCGCGGGTGGAACCGTGGGGTCTCGCCGGCGACCGCCGGTGGCTGATGGTCGACGCCGAGGGCGTCGGCATCACGCAGCGTGACTCGCCGCTGCTCACCCAATTGGCGGTACGCCCGCGCGCGGGCGGCCTGGTGCTGAGCGCGCCGGGCCTGCCCGAGCTGGACGTGGACGAGCCGGTCGACGGTGCCGAGGAGCTCGTGCGCGTCTTCCGGCACAAGGACCCGGCCCCCGCGCGGGTGGCCGAGAAGGAGTGGAGCAGCGCCTTCCTGGGCCGCGACGCGCGCCTGGTGTGGCAGCGGGACCCGGCGGGGCGGCGGATCGCGACCCACGCGCTGCCGGACGACCGGGTCAGCTTCGCCGACGGCTTCCCGGTGCTGCTCGCCAACGAGGGGTCGCTCTCCGCGGTCAACGACTGGCTGGCCGAGAGCGGGGAGGAGCCGGTGCCGATCACGCGGTTCCGGCCCAACCTGGTGGTCGGTGGCGCGCCGGCGTGGGCGGAGGACGAGTGGCTCGGCCGGCGGTTGCGGATCGGCGACGTGACGTTCCGTGCGGCGAAGTCGTGCTCGCGCTGCGTGGTGACCACGATCGACCAGGAGACGGGGGAGAAGGGCCGGGAGCCGCTACGCCTGCTGGGCAAGCGGCGCCGCTTCGACGACGGGCTGCTCTTCGCCATCAACCTGATTCCCGACATGTCGCATGTGTCCATTGCGGTGGGTGATCCGGTGGAAGTGCTCCAGCCGTACGGGTGAAGCGGGCCACCGCAGCCTTAGGAGTGTCTTAGGAAAGTTGCCGCGGCCCCCGCGTGGCGTGCAGGGTCGGACAGCGTGACCGGATCCCGCCTGCTCAAGCCCCGTTGGCTCGCCGCCGGAGGCGCGGCCGTCCTCGCCGCCGCCCTCGGTGTGGCCCTCGTCGTCCAGAACAGCGGCGCCGCGTGCGCGGCACCGCCCTCGACGACCGCGAGCAAGGGCAAGGCGACGTACTTCTCGCTCGACGGCACGATCGGCAACTGCTCGTTCCCGTCGCCACCCGCGGACGATCTGTTCGTGGCGCTCGGGCAGTCGAACCAGTACTCGGCGGGCGCGGCCTGCGGCACGTACATCGACGTCACCGGCCCCAAGGGCAAGACGCGGGTCAAGGTCATCGACTCGTGCCCCGAATGCCCCGCCGGGCACCTCGACCTGAGCCTCACGGCATTCAAGAAGATCGGCGTGCAGTCCGACGGCATCATCCCGATCACCTACAAGGCGGTGCCGAACGCGGCGGTGCCGGGGCCGATCTCCGTACGGGTGAAGGAAGGCTCGTCGCGGTACTGGCTGAGTGTGCTGATCGACAACCACGCGAACCAGTTGGCCTCGGTGAAGATCGCCGGATCGGGCGGGACGTTCCGCTCGGCGACGCACGAGGACTTCAACTACTGGACGCTGCCGAGCGGGGCGGGCACCGGCCCGTTCAAAATCAAAATCACGGACATCTACGGCAACTCGGTGACGGTGCCGAACATCAAGCTCGCCGTGGGCAAGACCCAGCAGACCAGCGCCAAGCTGACGGGCGGCAGCGTGGCCAAGAAGCCGGAGAGCGCCACGGCCACGCCGGCGCCGAAGAAGAAGGCCACCCCGAAGCCGTCCGCGTCCTCCTCGGCCGCGGCTCCGGCCGCCCCGAAGCCGTCTCCGTCGGCCTCGGCCGCGCCGCTGACCGGCCTGCTGGAGTCGGCGGCAGCCGAAGCCGCCGCCGGCGCCACCGCCACCACGCCGGCCGCGCAGGCCGCCGTGGACCTGGCCGCCGGCACACAGGCGAAGTGCGGATGACCGGCGTCGTCGTTCAGAGGCCGAGCCACATGTAAATCTCGTCGCGGTCGTCACCCGGTGCCAGCCGCAGGGCGCCCGGGACGCGGCCGACCTCGCGATAGCCGAGCCGCTCGTAGAACCGCTCGGTGCCCAGGCCGCCCCGCACGGTGACCTGGAGCGCCTCCAGCCCCATCCGGCGGCCCAGCGCCTCCGCCTCCCGCATCAGGGCGGCACCGTAGCCGCGGCCCTGGCTCTTCGGGGTCACCATGACCCGCTTGAGCACGCGCCAGTGGCGCTTGAGCGCGAAGCGGTTGTCCACCACGAAGAGCAGCGCCACCAGCTCGTCACCGTCGAAGCCGGCCAGCAGCCGGTCCGGGCCGTCCGCCACACCCTCGAACGCCGCCTCGGCCACCGGGCGTACGTCATCGGGGCCGACCGGCGCGACGAAGCCGACCGCGCCGCCGGCGTTGGTGACGTCGACCCAGAGGGCGACGGCGCGCTCCCTCAGATGATCGGTGAGCGGCGGATCCACGACGAACTCGATTCCCATGCCACCATCATCGCGGCACCTCGACCGGGGGATCGTGGGCGGCCCGCCGCCCGAGAGCCGCCGCGCCGAGCGACACGAGAGACAGCGCCGCGCCGAGGACAGTGCAGCCATAGCCGTACGTCATGGTGAGCGCCCAGAACGGCTGCACCGGAGGGCTGTCGGCGAACGCCTGCGTGCCGAAGATCAGCAACCCGAGCGCTGCCTGGGGGACGAGCAGCACCAGGGCGAACACGGCCGGGACGAGCGCGACCGGGGCGATCCCGGTGCGGCGGCTTTGGGTGCTGCGGCTTTTTGTGCTGCGGGTCTTTGTGCTGCGGCTTTTTGTGCCGTGGCCGGTCCAGTCGGTGATCGTCTCGGTGCCGTGGCCGGTCCACACGGTGATCGTTTCTGTGCGGCGGCTGGCCCAGCCGGTGATCAGCCAGCCGATCAGCGCCCCGGCAGCCAGGCCGGCCAGGGTGGCCGCGGTGACGTAGCCGGGCGTGAGCCGGTCGAGCCTCGCGGTGGCGTAGAAGGACCCGGCCGGTGTGTCGACGACGTCCGTCATGGACTCGACCGTCAGGGCGAGCCCGCCGCGCGTCGCGCTGAAGGACCGCCCGGTGTCGTCGAGCTCCCCGGTGGCGATCAGCGTCGGCCCGGTGACGGCCGCGTCCTCCACCTGCCACCCCGCGGCGACCAGCCGATCCTGCGCGGCGGCCGTCCAGGATCGGTAGTCGCCCCGCAGGAAGAACTTCTCCGGAGAGAGGATCACCGTCGCGAACGCGAAGTCCTCGTCACGGGGCGAGAAGGCGGTGCTCGGCTCGCCCAGGTCGTGAAACAGCCCGTCGGCGTCCCGCTCGGCGGTCGCCGGCACCCCCGGAAAGAGCGTCCCGCTGATGGCGGTGAGGCCCGCCCCGCTCGGGTAGCCCGGCACGAACTCCCAGGCCACCCGGGAGGCGACGGCCGCGCCCAGAAAACCCGCGATCAGCGCGACCATCGAGGCGAGCACGACCACACCCCGGCTGCCCGGCCGCCCGAGCCGAGCCCGAAGCCCATGCCGGATCAGGTTGACCGCCTCCCGCCCGGTGGGCCGCCGCCGTCCGCCGGGCGCCGCTTCGAGAAGCGTGTCGAGCAGTTCCTCCCGCCGCCGCCCCTTCGGGTAGGCCCGCAGAAGCACCCGATACCGCCCACCAAGCCGGCTCCGGGCGTCGCCGCCGCCCGTGGCCCGCGCGCTGCCGGTGTCGGTACCGGTGGCGGCGCGCTCGCTGCTAGTGCCGCTGCCACCGTTGCTGCCGTTGTCGGTGTGCCGCTCGTCGGCGTGGCTGCTGTCGTTGTCGTTGCCGGCGTTGCCGGCGTTGCTGCCGCTGTCGGTGTGCCGGTTGTCTGCGTGGCTCTTGTCGCCGTCGCTGCTCATGCGGTCGCCGGGCCCAGGTCGGGGCGGGCCTGCGGCGCGCGGGCCGCCAGCTGCCGGCCGGCCGTGCGCGCGTTCTGCGCGAGCCGGTCGACCTCGGCGTTGAGCGCGGCGACCCCGCCGACCGTGAGGCGGTAGTAGCGGCGGTCGCGACCGTCCACCTTTTCGTCGTGATCGACCTCGATCAGCCCCTCGGCGTGCAGCCGGTCGAGCGCCGCGTAGAGCGTCCCCGCCTGCAACGTGACCCGCCCCTCGGAGAGCGCCGCGGCCGCCTGCATGATGCCGTAGCCGTGCCGGGCTTGCTGAGCGAGCGCCGTCAGGATCCAGAAGGTGGGTTCACGCATAGCCTTAGCCATGCCGACGAACATAAAGATGATCTCACTATCGGTCAAGGCCGGAAGAACGGGTGCCCTGGTCGGAGCCCGGACCGTCTAAACTCTCTTGAGCGTGCCGGCCCAGCATCCGCGGACCGGCCCGAGCGGGAGTGGCGAAATAGGCAGCCGCGCGGGTTTTAGGTGCCCGTGCCCGAAAGGGCGTGGGGGTTCAAGTCCCCCCTTCCGCACAGTTCCGACCCCTGAAGGCGCGACTGCTGGCTGCGCCGGCTCGCCCGCCCGCGTTCCGTGCCCGCGTCGGCCTGTGCTGCGCCCACCTGGCGCGCAGTGCCTGCGTGCACTCCGTCCCTTGCGGTGGTCGCCTGCGCTGACGTGTCTGCGTGCACTCCGCCCCTTGCGCGCCCGGCTGCGCTGACGTGTCTGCGGGCACTCCGCCCCTTGCGCGCCCGGTTGCGCTGACGCGTCTGCGCCCAATCTCGCCCCTACGGCGCCCGCCCACGCTGTCGCAACTGTGCCCGGGGTCTGCGCCTATCTGCCCCTTCCCCGTATCCGCCCTTCTGGGCTCGCCCGGAGGGCGGCCACCCCTTCATCAACGGCTCTCATTGACGGAGTGAGCACTCACTCCGTAGGGTGGATGGCATGACACCTCCTCCTTCCACCCGGCGACGTGCGCCGGGGATGACGCCAGAACAACGGCGGGACGCGATCGTCAGTGCCGCCCTCCCGCTCGTCGCCGAGCATGGGGCGGCAGTGACCACCGCTCAGATCGCCCGGGCCGCGGGCATCGGTGAGGCGACGATCTTCCGGGTCTTCGACGACAAGGACGCGCTGCTTCAGGCCTGCATCGCGCGGGCGCTCGATCCGGCGAACGTGCTCTCTCAGCTGCGGTCGATCTCGCTCGACCAGCCGCTCGCCGACCGGCTGGTCGAAGCGGTCGACGCCCTCGACGCCCACATGGGCCGCATCGGCGCGGTCATCGGCGCCCTGCACGCCTCGGGCATGCCGAACCGGCGACCGCGACCCGGCGAGCGGGGCGTCCGCATCGGCGCAGGCGAGCCGAAATACACGAACGAGGGCGCCGGCGCGAGCGCC
>NZ_BOMI01000040.1 GCF_016862115.1 Paractinoplanes deccanensis | reverse complement strand
GCGAGCGCCCCGGAAGCCGCCAGCCGCGGAGGCGCCGGCACGAGCGACCCGGAAGGCGCCAGCGGCAGTGCGGCCGAGCCCACGAACCGAAGCGACCACCCCCAAAGCGGCGCCACCCCGGAAAGCCGCGAACCCACCCTCCTCACCGCACGCGACGAAGCTCAGGCAGCCACCCGCCAGGCCGTACTGGAGCTGGTCGAGCCCGACCAGGCCGATCTGCGACTCCCGGCGGAGCAGGTCACCGACGTCTTCCTCGGAGTGCTCGGCGGCCGCGGCCGGGGCCCCGCCCTCCCGGCCGCCGAGTTCGTCGACCTTCTTCTTTACGGGGCGGTCGCCCGGTGAAGAAGGCTCACACCGTGGTCAGGTGCACGGCCGCGATCGTGACCAGGCCGGCGCCGAAGATCGTGATGCCGGAGGCGGCCAGGATCGGGGTGACCTTGGTGGCCCTGGTGAGCAGCGCGAACGAGCGGGAGCTGCGGGTGACCAGCGAGCTTCCGGCTACCGCCAGCACACCGACGGTGAAGAGCACGACGGCCATGCCGACACCGAACGTGAGCACCAGCAGCAGCGCGAAGCCGGCGCGGCCCAGGAACAGGCCGGTGGCGAGCACGAGGAACGCGGCCGGCGACGGGGTCAGGCCGCCCGAGATGCCCAGCAGCAGAAGGCCCGGCCGCCGCGAATGATCGTGGGTGTGGCCGTGCTCATGGTCGTGGTCATGGTCGTGGTGGTGATGATGGTGGCCCCGCAGATGACGGCGCAACATCCAGATGCCGGTCAGGACGATCAGCACGCCGGCGGCCACCTGGAGCCACGTGGTGAGCTGCTCCATGCGTACCAGATCGGAAAGTGACAGGAAGGTCCAGGCGATGCCGATGACCAGCACCGAGAACGTGTGCATCGCCGCGACCGAGCCGCCCAGCCACGCCGCGTCGCGGACGCGGCCCCGGGAACCGGCCAGGTAGGCGGCCGCCAGGGTCTTGCCGTGGCCCGGTGCCACGGCGTGGCTGGCGCCGGCGAGGAACGCGATGAGGAAGGCCAGCGGCGTCACGCCGGGCGTGTGGATCAGGTCCTGCAGGCGGTCGGAGAGGGCGGAGCCGTCGATCATGCCGGCACCGTCCCCCGGCGGGCGCGGCGCACCCGGCGTACGGCGAGCAGGCCGACCGCGACGAGCGCGAGTATCGCGCCGATCACGGCGGTGAGCTGCACGAAGGCGCTGCCGGCCGGGCTCGTTCGGGGCGCGCCGACGAAGGTCCACGCGTGCGAGTCGTTGCCGCCCTCATAGACGTACCGCTGCCCCTGAGGACCGGTCGCCAGGGTGCGGTACGCGGGGTTCAGGTCGGTCAGCATCCGTACGGCGACGGTCGCCGACCTGATCGGCGCGGGGCAGGCGAACTCGGCGGTGGCGCCCTTGAGCGCGAGCGCCTGGATCGGCTGCTCCACCTCGCCGGCGCACTCCCGCGTACCGTCTGTCACAGCGATCCGTTGCAGGAAGTAGTCGGCGAACTTCCCGGACGCCGCCACGACCCCCGCGTCGGTGTAGCGGTAGTCGACGGTGCCGTCCGCCTTCGCCCGGTCCTCGGGCAGCAGCCCCAGGGCGACCCCGAGAGCCGTGAGATCGTCCGGGCCCCCGACCCGCCACTTCACGTGTACGACGTCAGGACGCTGCTGATCGAGCGAGATCGCCACCGTCTGCGGGTCCCCGAAGGGGTGAGCCTCCGCGGGCGCCGGGGCGACGACCGCGACCCCGATGACCGCGAGCGTCACCAGGGCGCGCGTGCTGTACAAAACCACGGACCAGAGTCTCGCCAGCCTTGGTGATCTTGACGCGTCGGCCGAATGAACAGCAGCTCACGACTTGCCCGCACGCAGCACGGCGGCCGCCTCGCGGATCGAGCCGCGTGACAGCCGCCGTGGGACACAGGACCTGTGGTGGTCGCCCTAAGCATCGGCGATGACGGGCCGGACTGAAGGAAATCAGTCGACGCCGAGCTCGCGGCGCAGCTTGGCCACGTGGCCGGTGGCACGGACGTTGTAGAGCGCCCGCTCGATCTTGCCGTCTTCGTCGATCACGAAGGTGGAGCGGATCACGCCCATGACCGTCTTGCCGTAGTTCTTCTTTTCGCCGAACGCGCCGTACGCCGTCAGCACGCTCTTGTCCTCGTCGCTGACCAGGGGGAACGTGATGGCGTCGCGCTCGCGGAACTTCGCCAGCTTGGCGGGGGCATCGGGGGAGATGCCGACCACCTCGTAGCCGGCGGCCTGGAGCGAGCCGAGCGAGTCGCGGAAGTCGCACGCCTGCGTGGTGCAGCCGGGGGTCATCGCGGCCGGGTACACGTACAGGATGACCTTGCGGCCGCGCAGGTCCTTGAGCGTGAGCCGGTCGCCGTTGTCGGTCGGCAGCGAGAACTCGGGCGCGTCGTCGCCGGGTGAGAGTCGGGCAGTCATGCTGCGACGATAGTCCGCTCGGGTGGGGCGGCGGGGAGCGCGGCGCGCATCCGGAGCACACCCGTCAGGGCGAGCCCGGCGCCCACGCCCGCGGCGAGCAGCACCGCCAGGCGGGTGAGCCAGCCCGGGCCGTACGCGGGGAGCACCGCCGCGCCGAAGACCCCGGCCGAGTCGAAGCCGCCGAAGATGGCCACCACGGCGCCGGCGAGCGCCAGGAAGAAGGGCGGGTGCCGGTACGCGGCCGCGAGCCCGATCAGCCCGGCGAGCACGAGGACCGGGGAGGGGCTCGTGCCGTCGAGGGCGGTCGTCACCGCGTACAGCAACGGGGTGAGACCGGCGACGAGCGCGAGAGGCCGCACGGACCTGGGGAAACGCCGAGCGAGCGCCACGGTCGCCAGGCCGGCCAGGGCGGCGCCGAGCCACCACAGCGAGGCGCGCGGCGCGGGCTCCCAATCGAGGGTGCCGCGCAGCTCGAACGTGCGGACCTGCTCGCGCAGCGGCACCACCCAGTCGCGCAGGCGATGCGAGCGCGAGGGGTCGGCCACCGCCTGCGGCGGCAGCCCGGGGCTGAGCCAGTGGGTGCGCTGATCGTGCCAGCGCACCGTGGTCGAGGAGGAGATCTTGCGCCAGGTGGGTGCCGAGGTGGGGCTGGCGTACGCGGGCACGGGCGTGTCGCCGGTGATCGTCTCGTTGAGGTACGCCGCCGGGGAGCTCGTGTTCTGGTACGTGCCGTCCGGCCGGATGTCGAGGTACGGCTCGCCGGAGTAGCCGAGCACCTCGACCGAGTGCCCCGTCTCGTTGGTCAGTTCGAGCCGCGCCCCCGCCTCGACCGTGCGGACCGACAACCCCTTCTCCGGCGTGCTCAGCCCGGTGACGGTGGTCCGGTACGCGGTCGCGTCGCGCGCGTCGCCGGCGTGCGCGAACGCGGGCGTGGCCGGCGCGATCGTCGCACCGGCCACCGCCAGGATCGTCAGGAGCCGCCTCACCCCTCGGCGGCCTGCACTGCCTGCTCGAACACGGCCGTGGTGGGCAGCGTGTTGTTCGGGCCCTCGACCTGCTTGCCGTTCACGACGATCGTGGGCGTGCCGTTGTAGCCGCGCGACGCGAACGTCTCGGTGACCTTGGTGGCCCAGTTGTCGTACGTCTTGTCGTTCACCGCGGCCTCGAAGGTCGTGCCGAGCCCCACCGACTTGCCCAGCTCGATCAGCTTGGCGTCGGTGAGCCCGTCGCTGCCCTCCTCGGGCTGGTTGGCATAGAGCACCTTGTGGTACTCGGTGAACTTGCCGTCCTGGGCCGCGGCCGCCGCCGCGCCGGCCGAGCGGGTCGAGTACTTCGTGCCGTTCGACGCCTCGTCGAGGATCGCCACGGGGTGGTAGCGGACGGTGATCCGCTTGTCGGTGACCATCTTGTCGATCGTGCTGCCGGTCTGCTGCTCGAACTCGTTGCAGATCGGGCACATGAAGTCCTCGTACAGGTCGACGGTGACCGGCCCGGAGCCGACCGCGAAGGCCGTGCCCTCGTCGACCGCCACGCTGGGCGTCGTCACCTGCGAGGCCTCGGTCTTCTTGTCCTGGTTGGCCAGCACGCCCCAGCCGATGCCACCGGCGACGATCAGCACGGCGAAGACCGCGACCGTCGTCCAGATGGTGACCTTGCGGCGCTTGTCCGCGGCCTTCTGCTGCTCGACGATGCGGCGCGCCTGCGCGGCCTTGCGGTCCCGGTTGCCCTTGCTCATCTCTCTCCCAACAACAGGCCGTCGAGCGAGAACCTGGTGCGCGGTTTCCACAGCAGGATCCCGGCGAGGACGAGGAAGCCCACGTCCCGCGCGATGTCCAGGCCGTACTGCGCGGTCCGCCCGCCGGTCAGCTCCCCGCCCTTGCTGAAGCACCCACAGTCGATCTGCAGCCCGCGCGCCCAGGCCGAGACGATGCCGCCGATGAAGATCACGAGGACCACGGCGGCGATCGCCGCGCTCAGCCGGGTGGCGATGCCGATCAACAGCAACAGGCCCAAAGCGATCTCCAGGAACGGCTGCACGGCACCGACCACCTTGGCGGTCTCCCACGACATCAGGTCGTACGCGTTCACCGCGCGGCCCGAGGCGGCCAGGTCGGTCACCTTGAGCCCGCCGGAGATCAGGAAGACCGCCGCCAGGCCGAGTCGCGCGAGGGTGGAGATCCAGGGCCAGGCTGCCGTCAGCCGGGTCGGCTGCTGCTGCTTCAAGTCCATGGTCACGCCCACTTAGTCGATGCCACTGTCCCGCCGGTTCCCCTCATTCTGCTGGGGTTTCGCTGGGAAAAGGCTGACTAGACGGCGCGAGCCTCCGCCACAGCGGTCACGAGCTCGTCCCGAGCCCGGGCCACCCGGGAGCGGATCGTGCCCACCGGAACATCCTCTACCTGGGCGGCCTCGGCGTAGGAGAGTCCAAGGACCTGTGTGAGCACGAACGCGGTGCGGCGCTCGTCACTCAGGCGGCCGAGGAGGTCGGCGGTGCTCAGCCGGTGGGCCGGGTCGGGCGCCGGCAGGTCGGTGTGCGCCTGGGCGGCGAGCCGCACGTCGAGCCGCCGGCGGCGCACCACGGAGCGCAGGTGATCGGCGCACGCGCGGCGGGCGATGCCGAGCAGCCACGTGCGCACGCTGGAGCGGCCCTCGAAGCCGCCGAGCGCCTTGAAGGCACGCAGGAACGTCTCTTGCGTCAGGTCGTCGGCGGCGCCGGGGTCGACCAGGGCCGCGCAGAATCGCCAGACCTCGGCCTGGGTGGCCCGGACGAGGGCCGCCTGCGCGGCGGAGTCACCTGCACGGGCACGCTCCGTCGTCTCCTCCAGGCCGTCCATGGCGGTCATCGTACGCGGAAAGCCGTCCCTCGATGGGTGCCCACCGCCGGCCTGCGTGTCTGCGCTCGCCCGCGCCCGCCCCGCTCGCCCGCCCCGCTGTTGTTCGATTTGTCCACTTACCCGGCCCTCCAGTGGGCGTTCAGGATCGGATCGGGCAGCATGTCTGCGTGACTTATGGGAGGCGCACGGAGCGACGCCGGATTTTTCGGGCTTTCGCGGCACTTGCCGGTCTGCTGGTCGGGTTCTTCGCGGTGCTGCTGGGCCCGGCGGCTCCCGCGAGCGCGCACGCGGCCCTGGTCGCCAGCGACCCCGCGAACGGCACGATCGTCCCCGACGCGCCGAACAAGGTGACGCTCACCTTCAGCGAGTCCGTCCAACTGCTCTCCGGCAAGATCCAGGTGCTCGCGCCGGACAGCAGCCGCGCCGACCAGGGCGAGCCGACCGTCGACGGCGGCACGGTCACCATCCCGCTGCGCTCGGGCGGCGGCCGCGGCACCTACCTGGTCAGCTACCGCGTCATCTCCGCCGACAGCCACCCCGTCGGCGGCAGCATCACGTTCTCGGTCGGCGCCGCCTCGACGCCGCCCTCCGCCTCGGTCGACGAGACCAAGGTCAACCCGGTGGTCCGCGCGCTCATCCCGGTCGGCAAATACCTGGGGTACGCGGGCCTCGTGCTCCTCGTCGGCCCGGTCCTGGTGCTCGCGCTGCTCTGGCCGCACCGGCTCAGCCGCCGCGGCCCGGCCCGCCTCATCTGGACCGGCGTCGGGCTGGTCACCCTGAGCACCCTGATGGCGCTCTGGCTCCAGGCGCCCTACTCGACCGGGTCGACCCTCTTCGACGTCCGCGTCGGCGACCTGCGCGACGTGCTCGGCAGCACGTTCGGCGCCGTCATGCTGGTGCGGCTCGGCGTGATCTGCGCGGCCGCCCTGCTGCTCCGGCCGCTGCTGCGCGGCCGGGGCAACGAGTCCAAGGCCGACCTCGCGCTGCTCGGCGTGCTCGGCGTGGCCGCGATCGCCACCTGGCCGCTCACCGGCCACCCCACCGCCTCGCCCGTGGCCGGGGTGTCCGTCGTGGTCGACGCGATCCACCTGGCCGCGATGGCCGTCTGGCTCGGCGGGCTGGTCATGCTCGTCGGCTTCCTGCTGCGCCAGGCCGACGAGCGCGAGCTCGGCGCGATCCTGCCGATCTGGTCGCGCTGGGCGGCCACGGCGGTGAGCGCGCTGATCGTGGCCGGCGTCGTGCAGGCGCTCATCGAGGTGTCGTCGCTGCGCGGGCTGGTCGACAGCACGTACGGCCAGTTGATCTTGGTGAAGGTCGGGCTCGCCGCGCTCGTGCTCGGCGTGGCGTGGTGGTCCCGTCGCCTCGTACGGTCGAAGTCCGCCGAAGCCGAGCCCCGCGGCCTGCGCAAGATCGTCGCCATCGAGCTCGCCATCACCGCCGTGATCCTCGGCGTGACCTCGGCGCTGGTGCAGATCTCGCCGCCGCGCACGGCCGAGGCCGCCTCCTCCGCCGACACCACCACGACGGTGACCAAGACCCTGACGGACGCCAAGATGGCCGTCCAGATCGACGTCTTCCCCGCGCAGGTCGGCAACAACTCCATTCACCTGTACGCCTTCACGCCCGACAACAAGCCGCTCACGGTCGTCGAGTGGAAGGCCACCGCCGCGCTGCCCGCGAAGAACATCGAGCCGATCGAGATCCCGCTGCTCCGGATCACCGACTTCCACGCGGTCGGCGACATCGCCCTCCCCGCGGCCGGCGAGTGGACCTTCAAGATCACGGCCAGGACGAGCGACATCGACCAGTCCACGCTCACCACCACGGCGACCATCAAGTAGTTCCGCCGTACCTGTTGGTGATTCACACGCAATTTGACCACTTTGGGGGTATTTGGCTCTGTATGGTCTGCGCAGTATGTCCTGATACAGGGGGAGAAGCTGATGCGGCTGTTCCGCACCATTCTCGGGATGCTGCTGCTGGCCATCGGCCTGCCGTCGCTGCTGGCCGGCGCCGCCCTGTGGGCCGCCATGCAGCACCGCGACCAGGGCGGCGCGTTCAGCGGCGACCTGCAGCGCCTGTCCACCGCCGGATACGCCTTCGTGGTCCCCGACGTCGACCGGCTGCTGCGCGACGACGCTCCTTTCACCCGCATCGGCGACGCCCAGCTCCGCGTGCTGGCGGAGACCCAGGACGGTCCCGCCTTCGTCGGCCTGGCACCCACGGCCGCCGTGCAGCGCTACCTGGCGGGCGTGCCCTTCTCCACGGTGCGCACCGTCGACATCGGCACGGGAGCCCTCCCGGTCGCCACGGGCTTCAACCGCGGCCGTACGGCGCCCGCACAGCTCCCCGGCCGCGCCGACTTCTGGACACGCTCCGGCCTCGGCCAGGTCTCCTGGACACCCGGCGACGTGACCGGAGGCCCGTACAGCCTGGTCGTGATGGACCCAGGCGCCAAGCCGGCCCTCCAGCTGACCGCGACGGCCGAGCTGCGCCCCGGCTGGCTCAACTCGAGCACGTGGGGCCTGCTCACCCTCGGCACCCTGCTCCTGATGACCGGCCTGATCACCCTGGCCTGGCCGTCCCGCCGCCGCGAAATCGTGTACGTGGTCGAGCCGAGCCAGGTCCCCGACCTGATGGCCGCCATCGGCGCACCCCTGCCCCTGACGTCGCCGTCCCGCCCCGGCGCCCACCGCCCCCGAACCCTCGCCGACGCCCAGAAACGCCGCGCCGCAGCCCTGCCGCCGCCGCTCGACTGGCCGCCGTCGGGGGAGCCCGCCCTGGCCGGGGCGGTGCCGGCTCTGGCCGGGTCACCTCTCGCCACTCCGCCCGGCGCCGGTTCAGCTGCCGCCAGCGCGCCTCCTTCTCTCGCTGGTTCGTCTGCCGCCGGTTCGCCTTCCGCTCTCGCTGGTTCGCCTGCCGCCGGTTCGCCTTCCGCTCTCGCCGGTTCGTCTGCCGCCGGTTCGCCTTCCGCCGGTTCGCCTTCCGCCTTCGCTGGTTCGGCTGCCGCCGGCTCGGCGCAGACGCGTCAGCCGGACGCCTCGCCCACCGCCACCACCACGATCCCCGCCCGCGCCGCGCGCCCGAGCGGCCAGCGGACCCCCGCCCCCGGCGAGCCCCTCAGCTTCATCGGCGCGCAATCCGCCACCGGCCCCGTCTCCCTGCCTCTGGGTGACCCGCCCAGCGTGCCCGAACCCCTGTTCGGCACCCGAGCCGACCGAGCCACCCGCCGCCGCTCCACCGCCCCCACCGACATCCCGATGTTCCAGGCCTCCGCGGTGGGCGCCTGGGTAGCCGAAACCGCCCCCGCCCGAGCCCGAGAGGCCGAGGCCCAGGCCGCAGCCCGAGTCGCCGAGGCAGCCCGCCGCCGAGCCGCCGCCATGGAGGCCGCGGCCCAGGCGTCCGCTCCTAGCACTCCGCCCGACCCGGCGGCGCCGACTGCCCCAGCCGATCGCGCGCCGGCGGCTCCGACTGCTTCGGCTGATCTCGCGCAGGCGGCCCCGGCCGTTTCGGCTGACCTCGCGCCGGCAGCTGCGCACACGTCGGCCGACTTTGCGCAGACGGATGCGAACGGTCCCGCCGGTCTTGCGGAGGCGGCCTCCGATGACCTTCCGCGGCCTGCTTTCGGCCCGTCGGCTCAAACCGCGCAGGTGGAGCCGGACGCCCCAGCCGATCGCGCGCAGGGCGACCTGAGCACTCCGGCCGACCGCAGGCAGTCCGCGCCCTCCTCAACCGACCTCGCGCACGCGGCTCCTGCCGATCTCGCGCAGAGGGAGGCCGCGAAGGCCCAGTCCGCGCCCGTCGCGGCACCCGACCGGCCGTCGAACGCGCCGCGTCACGGGCGCCCGGCCGGAAGCAAGCCCTCGCCGCATCCGTCTCGAAGCGCTGCCGAGGCGCCCGCTTCTTCCGTTCTTGCAGATGAGGCGGAGTCCGGTGCGGAGGACCGTCCCGCCCGATCCGCGGTGCCGGAGGACGGCGCGTCCACGCCGGACGGAAGCGCCGAGGCGATCTCCGTGAACGCGGTGGCCGCGGCCTACGCGGCCGGAGCAGCTGACGCCCGTGCCATCCGCGGCGACATCAAGGACACTGCCTCCGACCACGAGCCCGTTCTCGCGGACGACTCCACTAGCCCCTACGCCCATGCGCAGGCCGGCGGGCACGACCGGCGCGCCAAGGACACGCGAGACAGGGAGCCCCGCAACGAAGGCCGGGCGGCCGAGTCCGGACGCGATCCACGCATGGCGAGCCAGCGGGTGTCCGTGGTCACCGGCCCGAAGGCCACCGACTGGAGCGCCACCGGCCCACGCCGCACCGATGCACCGCGAGTAGGACGTCAATCGGCGGCCCCCGGCCGTCCCTCCCCGAGCCGGCGTCCCACACCCGCCGGCTTCGTGCCGGCGGGTGATGCGCCGGAGAACGTTCCGCCCTCCGACCGTCCTCATGGGCCGGCGAATGTCCCCGCCGGCCCAGCTTCCAGGGCTCAGGTCTCCAACTCCGGTGGCGCCGCGCAGCGGGGTGGTGACTCTCGGGCCGGGCGGGACGTTGCGGCTGGTGGCGGGGCTCACCCAGGCAGTGATGTTGATCGCGGTATTCCGGTTGATCCTGGCGTTCGGGGCGATTCGGCCGTAGATGTTGATGCGGTCCTCACCGCCGACTCGCCGGAACCGATCGAGCCGAGCCTGCCCGTCCGAGCGATGAGCTCTGCCGCAGAGCCCGGCCCGGCCGCGCCGGGCGCTGTCAGCGCCACGGTTCGCCCCGGCGAACCGGCCGCCCAAGCGATGGGGACCCGGCCCACCAAGACCAACTCCGAGCCGGCCAACACCCCATCCGCCAGTGGGAGCCGGTCGGCCATGGGGGCCGGCACCGAGGCCACCGGCGCAAGCCAGGTCCCGGTGTCGGCTTTCCCGCCGCCGAGCGAGGTATCCGCGCCTCCGGCCACTCTCGAAGGCGGCGGCACTCCGGCCGGGACGACCGCCCCGGCTCCGCCTCGTCCCACGGTGCCGCGGCCGCCGTCGCCGTCGCCGTCGCGTCCGATCGTTCCCTCTCCGTCCCGGCCCTCGCCATCGAGGACGGAGGAGTCCGCGGGGATCGGCGGCGCCCAGGACACGGCCGGCACGACGCCTGCGCTTGACCACGCCGATGCCCGGAGCATGGCCGACACTGCACCTGCGCTTGACCGCACCGATGCCC
>NZ_BOMI01000039.1 GCF_016862115.1 Paractinoplanes deccanensis | reverse complement strand
GGGACATGGCCGGCACGACGTCTGCGCTTGACCGCGCCGATGCCCGAAGCACGACGTCTGCGCTTGACCGCGCCGATGCCCCGGGCGTGGCCGGCACGACGCCTGCGCCTGACCGCGCCGACGCCCGGGACATGGCCGGCACAACACCTCACCCCAGCGCCGTGACTGGTGACACCGGCACCGGCACTCCCGTGAAGCCGGGCGGGGAGGTGGACGCCCGGCCGAGTGATGACATGACGTCCCGACAGTCCGTTGTACCTGCGAAGGAAGCGATCACCGAGCAGGGAGAGGAGTCGGCCATGGGACGTCGACGGCCGGAGGCTGGGCTGCTCGCCCAGGCTCAGGGCAGGGTGGACGGGGCGCTGACTCCGAACTTCGCCGCGCGCCTGCCGGGCAACGGGTCGGGACGCCCTGCGCCGGCGGCCTGGCGCCGGGCCGCGGAGAACGTGGCCGCCCGCGCCGCTGCGGAGGCCAAGGCTGCCGCCGAAAGGCAGCCGAAGCCGATCACGGCGGAAGCGAAGGCCGTCCAGGCAGGGCCGAATACGACC
>NZ_BOMI01000038.1 GCF_016862115.1 Paractinoplanes deccanensis | reverse complement strand
CGGAGCCGAAAATGACTGCGGCCGACGCGAAGGCTGCCGAAGCGGAGCCGAAGACGACCGCGGCCGAAGCGACGGCGTCCGACCGAGGGCCCGGCGCGGAGCTGGATGCGGACCGCCCGGCCGCTGGCACGCGGGCCGGCCGACGGGGCGATGGCGACCCACGAGACGGGGCGGCTAAGCCTGCCAAGGCCACGCGAAGCCGGGCCGCTCGAGCGAAGACACCCCCCGAGCCGTCGCCGGCGGCAGATGTCGAGGCGGAGGGCGCGGGGGCGCCGAGTCGTACGGTGGCCGGTGGCAGGCGGCCCGCGAAGGCCACCAAGCCGGCGGCCCCGGCGAAGAGCACGTCGACCCGGTCCGGCGGCAAGGCCGCGACCTCGGCGAAGTCGGCGGCGAAGACGCCCAAGCCGAAGCAGCCGGTGGTCAAGCCCACCCGGCAGCCGGACGTGCCGCTGCGGACCAGCACCGGCACCATCCCGGCCCGGAGCGGGACGCCGACCGGCTGGCTGGCCGCCTATCAGAAGGAAGCCGCCGAACTGCTGGCCGCTTCCGGTCAGCGCCGCCGGCGCCGTACCACGGCGAGCGCTGCCGACCCGGCTCGGGAGGGCTCCGGTCCGCCGTCCGAAGCCTGATCATCGACCAATGAAGGCCGTCCCGAACGGGGCGGCCTTCGTCGTTTCTTCAGCGGGACGAGGAACGCCGAAAGGGCCCTCCGCGCTGCCGACGCGGAAGGCCCTTTACCGGGGGAACGGAGTAACCGAAGGGGGGCTTCGTCCGTTAAGACCAGTTTAGCCCGAACTCGGACCAACTGGGAAGTCATCGCCTGAAAGCGGGTATTGCGTCCTCCGTGCCCGGACGGGTGGCTCCGAAACGCGCCGCAGCGGTTCGGGGGGTTGCGGCGTACGCTGTGCGGGTGGCGGATCTTCTGGTGTGGATCGACTGTGAGATGACGGGCCTCGACCTCGGCAAGGACAAGCTCATCGAGGTTGCCGCCCTGGTCACCGATCCCGACCTCAACGTGCTCGGCGAGGGCGTCGACCTGGTCATTCACGCCGACGACGCGGCGCTCGACGCGATGCCGCCGGTGGTGCGCGACATGCACGCCAAGTCGGGGCTGACCGACGAGGTGCGCGCGTCGACGATCACGATGGCCGAGGCCGAGGAGGCCGTGCTGGCGTACGTGCGTCAGTTCGTCCCCAACCCGCGCACGGCCCCGCTCTGCGGCAACTCGATCGCGACCGACCGCGGCTTCCTGGCCCGCGACATGCCGGCGCTCGACGACTTCCTGCACTACCGCATGATCGACGTCTCCTCGATCAAGGAGTTGTGCCGCCGCTGGTACCCGCGCGTGTACTTCGGCCAGCCCGCCAAGGGCCTGGCCCACCGCGCGCTCGCCGACATCCGCGAGAGCATCCGCGAGCTGGAGTACTACCGCCGCACGATCTTCGTCCCGCTGCCCGGCCCCGACGTCGAGACGGCCAAGGGCATAGCCGCCGAGCTGTAAGAGGTGTCACCCCGGCGCGCCCGGTAACCCACTCGACGACCCCCGCCGAGATTCCGCTATGCTTGTCCGGCACCACGGGGATCGTTCCCGTGCGCAGTGTTGGTTCGTAACATGGTGGTCGTAGCTCAGCTGGTAGAGCACCGGGTTGTGGTCCCGGGGGTCGCGGGTTCGAGTCCCGTCGATCACCCCAGAGGTAGTCAAGGTCAGAGGGCCGGTCCGCGTTGAGGACTGGTCCTCTCTCCGTTTGAGGGCCTCCGGCGGTCAGGGCCGACGGTTCCGCGGTGGCGCCGAGCGCGACCAGCCCGGTGGCGCCGTGCGCCGCCTCACGGTGAGCCTGCGCGAGGGCTCTCGGCCGCGGGCGCGTCGGCGCTCGCCTCGTCGGCGAGGCCGGGCGGGAACCAGTTGTTCCGCTGCCGGACCTCCTGCATGAGGACGAAGGCGTTCTCGGCGGTGGTGACCAGCATGGTGCCGAAAATCGCGCTGCCGATCAGGCCGCCGACGAACATGGCCGAGGTGAACACGTCTCGCTGCCCGCTGGCGCCGGTGGTGATCGTGATGGCGATGAACAGGACGTACGTGACCAGCAGCGTGACGCATCGGACAACGGCCTGACCGACGTGGAAGCCGAGAGCCTGCGGATTGCGGGCGTACCACCCGACGTCGTGGTTGAACTTGGCATTCTTGCGAAGTCGCCGATTCGCGACGGTGGAACTGGACTTCGCCAGCGCCTTCTGGATCGGGCGAGTGGCCAGATTGATCAGAATTCCGGAGCCTGCGATGAAAAGCAGGTTGAGCCAGGTGTTCTTGAAATCCATCTCGCCTCCGAGAAGGTGCTGCCATCACCCGAGATCAGCATTCGCGGTGCCAGGAAACATCGGTCGGTTGATGTTACGAGAACGAAGTGCCGGCCACGATGTACACGATGGTGGCGGGGCTGCGAGCGGCTTCGTCCCCTCAGTTGCGCATCGAGGCGCCTACCCCGTTGCCGGTGACCAGGTAATGCGTCTCCGGGAAAGTGCCGTCGGCGGCGCGGGGACCCTCGGCCGAGGCCGGGTCGGTGGAGCGGAATGTCGCCGCGGACCAGCCGTTCTCCTGCCAGCTGTTGCGGGTCTCGGTGGAACCGGGGGCGACCCCCGCCGGCTCGATGCCGTTCGAGATCGCGGCATTTGCCCGTAACGTGGCGGGGCCGCCCGGGAGGGCGAGACCGGAACCGCGATTGGCGAAGGCGGTGTTGTTGGTCAGCGTCAACCCGCTGATGGCCCCGGCGTCGTCGGTGAAGCCGTGGTTGGCGCTGGCCCAGGCGGCGTTGTGGCGCAGCGCGTGGCCGGCGCCGGCCAGGACGTTTTCGCCGTCGTCGTAGGACCAGTTGTATTCGACCGTCACGGGGCTCGCGAAGTTCAGATCCAGGCCCGACCGGCCGTTGCCGGAGAAGCGGTTGCCCCGCACCCGGTTGCCCTCGCCCGAGCCGAACACGAAGCACAGGTTGTGGCGGGCCGCCGCGACGGCGAGCATCTTGGGCAGCATCGATGCGGCCTTGACGCCGGCGATGCCCGCGGCGACGGCGGCGGGCACCGGCAGCGCCACCATGCCGAGCAGCAGTTCCTCGGGCGCGACCAGGCCGTGCTGGCCGAGCACGCACTGCGGGCAGTCGCGCACGTGTCGCACCAGCCTTTTGCACCACAGTGGATCCACCGCGCCGTTCCGGCGCCGCAGTTGATCCTGCAGAACGTCAGCAGCGGCAAGTGCGTCGATGTGCCCGGCGAACACCAACAAGCAGTGGGCGTTCGAGCCGACCGGCCCCAGTGGACGAACTACGTCATCCACACCGGACGGTTCGACACCACCAGCGCAACCCCAGCGTCGACAACGTCGCCTGCGCGCACCTCTCCACCAACTACCTGCAGGACATCACGTCGGCGGCGCCTGAGGGGAGCGGCCGGCCCTGGCCGGGGAGCCCAGCCCCGGCCGGTCAGGCGCCGTGATAGAAGAACCGGCCCAGCCCGACCGTGAAGATCGTGATGCCGTAGAGGGCGTGCTCCACCGACACCACGAGCAGCGAGCCGGTGCGCTGATAGCGGCGGGCGAAGAGCCAGCCGCCGGCCAGCGTGGCGACGACGGCGAGCACGTTGCCGAAGAGCAGATGGGCGAATCCGAACGCGGCCGCGCTCGCCGCCGCCGCACGAGCCCCGCCGCCGAACGGATAGCGGTGCATCAGGAAGCCGCGGTAGAGCAACTCCTGCGGATAGACCGAGAGCAGCGGATAGCCGGCACAGATCGCGAGCCAGAGCCACGGTTGCTCGCGCGGCAGGTCGAACAGATGTGAGCGGTCGAGGAGCGCCACCGCGGCGACGGCGGCCAGCGACACCACGGCCCAGAGGGCGAGCACCCGGGGCAGTGCCGGGCGCAGGGCGGCCGCCGCGAGGAGCGGCACCTTCGTCCGCCTCAGGGAGACGACCACCAGCGCGGCCGCGAGCAGAAGGACCGGGATCGGGCCGCCGGGGATGTCCGCGACGATGTAGGCCCCGGCGACGCCGTAGAAGAGGAGCAGGTATTCCACCCGGCGACGCTAGGCGCGCCAGGTGACGGGCAGATGGACTCAGCGCGGCAGGAGTTGCTGCATCGTGCCGAGCAGGTGCTCGGTCTGGAAGGGCTTGTGCAGCAACGGCGCGTCGGCCGGGATCTCCTGGCCGCCCGGCGCGGGGCCGCTCGTGTAGCCCGACATGAAGAGCACCGGCAGGCCGGGCCGGGTGCGGCGCAGCTCCGCGGCGAGCTGGGTGCCGGACATCCCGGGCATGATGACGTCGGTGAGCAGGGCGTCGAAGCGCAGCTCCTCCTCGCGGCACCGGCGCAGCGCCTCGAGCGGGTCGCCGGCGGCGTGCACCTCGTACCCCGCCTTGCGCAGGATGCGGCAGACGATGTCGCGGACGCCGTCCTCGTCCTCGACGACCAGGATGCTGCGCCCTTGGCCGGAGTCCGCGGCCGCTCGGGGCACCAGCGTCGCGGCCGGCGCCGTCACCTCGGCGGGCGGCAGGCAGACCCGCACGGTGGTGCCCTCGCCGGGCGCGGATTCCAGGGTGATCGTGCCGCCGGCGTCGGACACCACCCCGTACGCGGTGGCGAGCCCCAGCCCGGTGCCCTTGCCGCGGCCTTTGGTGGTGAAGAACGGCTCGAACGCGCGGGACGCCACCTCGGGCGCCATGCCGCAGCCGGTGTCGGCGATGGTGAGGCAGACGTGCCCGGTCTCGCGGTCGACGCCGGTGGCGAGGGTGAGCCGGCCGCCCGAGGGCATGGCCGCGCGGGAGTTCATCGCCGTGTTCATGATGACCTGCTCGAGCTTGCTGCGGTCCATGGTGATCGGCGGCAGGTCGAGCGAGAGCGTCGTCCGCAGCTCGATGTCCTCGCCGAGCGTGCGGGCCAGCAGGCGCTGCATGTCGGTGGCGACCGCGTTGAGGTCGAGGGTCTCGGGCCGCGACGGCTCCAGCCGGCTGAAGATCAGCAGCTGCCGGGTGAGGCCGCTGCCGCGCGCCGCCGCCTGCTCGATCGCCTGCGAGTCGGCGTGCAGCGGATGCTCGGGGCCGAGCTCCTCGGAGAGGATCGCGGCGTAGCCGGAGATGACCGCGAGGATGTTGTTGAAGTCGTGCGCGATGCCGCCGGCGAGCTGGCCCAGCGAGTCGAGCCGCTCGGCCTGGCGTAGCTGCTGCTCCATCTCGGCGCGGTCCTCCTCGGCGCGCACCCGCTCGCTGATGTCGCGCAGGATGCCCTCGATGGCGACCGGCCGGCCGTCGGCGCCGGTGACCGCGCCGGCCCGCTGCTCGATCCAGACGACGCCGCCGTCGCGGTGGTGCCAGCGGATGGCCAGCGTGCCGGGCTGCGGCGACTGCCACGATCGTTCGAGCGCCGCTCGGTCCTCGGGGTCGACCAGCCGGAAGATCAGCGCGGGGTCGGCGTAGAAGTCCTCGGGCGGATGGCCGGTGATCGACTGGACGGCGGGGCTGAGGTACTCCATGGCCGGCGCCGGGTGCAGCCGGAACCGGAAGATGACGTCGTGCGCGTGCTCGGCGAGCAGCCGGAACCGTTCCTCGCTCTCGCGCAGCGCGATCTCGGCGTGCCGGTGCTGGCGGCGTTCCGCGGCCTCGTGGATCTCACGCTGCACGGCCGGCGCGAGCCGGGCCAGCCGGTCCTTGAGGACGAAGTCGCGGGCGCCCGCGCGCATCAGGGCGGCCGCCGTCTCCTCGCCGACCTGGCCGGACACGAGCAGGAACGGCAGCTCCGGATCGTGCTCGCGGACCTGGTCGAGGACGTCCTCCGCCCGTACCCCCGGCATGTTGTAGTCGCAGATGACCACGTCGGGCGTGCGCTCGGACAGGGCGGCCGCGACGCCCTCGGCCGACTCGGCGCGCGCCATGCTGATCTCCAGGCCGGCCTTGCGCAGGCCGCGGTGCACCAGCAGCGCGTCGTCCTCGCTGTCGTCGACGACCAGGACGTGGATCATCGGATGGTCCACCCGTCCGGCGCGGGGGAGAGGCTGAACGAGAAGGCCGCGCCCTCGCCCGGCGCCCCGTCGGCGCAGATCTGCCCGCCGTGCCGGGTGACGATGCGGTGCACGATCGCCAGCCCGATGCCGGTGCCCTCGAACTCGCTCTGCGCGTGCAGCCGCTGGAACGGGTCGAACATCTTGTGCGCGTGCCGCATCTCGAAGCCGGCGCCGTTGTCGCGCACCGTGAAGACGTGCACCCCGTCCTTGATCGAGGCGGACATCGTGACGCGCGGATCCTCCTCGTACGAGGTGAACTTGTACGCGTTGCCGAGCAGGTTCTGCAGCACGAGCCGGATCAGGTGCGGGTCGCCCATCGCCTCCAGTCCGTCGGGGATGTCGAAGGTGACCGTGCGCACCGGGTCCGACGCGGTCAGCTCCTCGGCGATCTCGCGGGCCAGCGCGCTCAGATCCGTGTGCTCGCGGCGCAGCTCGCTGCGGGTGGCCCGGGACAGGTGCAGCAGGTCGTCGATCATCTGCGCCATCCGCTCGGCGTTCGCCTGGATGCGCGACAGATAGCGCTGGCCCTCGGCGTCGAGCACCTCGGCGTAGTCCTCGAGCAGCACCTGGCTGAAGCCCTCCAGCGACCGCAGCGGAGCGCGCAGGTCGTGCGAGACCGAGTACGCGAACGCGTCCAGCTCCCGGGTCGACGCCTCCAGCTGGGCGGTGCGCTGCTCGACCCGCTGCTCCAGCTCCTCGTTGAGGCGGCGCACCTCCTCCTCGGCGCGCTTGCGCTCGGTGATGTCCGTGGAGATGCCGCAGACGGCGTACGCCTTGCCGTCGTCACCGGCCAGCGGAAACTTCACGGTGATGTACGTGTGCAGGCCGTCGTCGCCGGGCGCCTGCTCCTCCACCTGCACCGGCACCCCGCGGGCGACCGCCTCGAGGTCGTTGGCGCGGAACTCGTCGGCGAGCGGCTCCGGGAACAGGTCGTGGTCGGTGAGCCCGACGATGTCCTCGCGGCGCAGCCGGAAGAGCCGTTCGTACTCCCGGTTGACCAGCAGGTAGCGGCCGTCGACGTCCCGCATGTAAATCACGGCGGAGGTGTGGTCGATGAGGGCCATGAGCTGCTGGGGGCCCACTTCCACCAGGGGCCGAGCGCCCATCGGCGACCTCTCTCATCCCACCTGTGCGACGGACACCGACGCTACCCGCGCGGCGGGGATCCGGGGCGCTTTTGCGACTTTTTGGAGGCCGGCGAGCACGTGGTCCTGCCGGGCCCGGGTCAGCCTCTCCAGGAACGTCTCGTTCATCCCGGTCGTCCCGGCGCGGTTGGAGACGAGCGGCTGGTCGCCCAGCCCGTCCGCGTCCCGCTTGCGCTGCGGCTTGAAGAGGAACTTCTTGCTCAGCATCAGGTGGGCCCCGGCCGCCCGGGCGTGCTCGGTGAGCAGCCGGTGCCAGTCGGCCAGGGCCGGGTGGTGCCCGAGCAGCCGCTCCAGGTCGGCGGGCTCGGCCACGGCCAGGTCGCCCGGGTCGAGGTCGAGCGCGTCGAGCATCCGTTCCGGCAGCGGCGGCTGGGTCATCAGCTCGTCGAGCTGGGCGCGCTCGCTGTCGAGCAGCGCCGGGAAGATCCGGCGCACGTGCTGGTCGTAGCCGGGGATCGCGATGCCGAGCAGGAAGTCGCGCTTGAGCGCCTCCGGGTCGAGGGCGCCGCTCGGCGGGATGTCGTCCTCGGCCCAGTGCACCGCGAACTGCCGGAACACGTCCATGAAGAACTCCGGCGGCATGCTCTCCTCCGGCGGCGCGGAGGCGAAGTCGAGGAACAGCTTGCGCAGGGCGACCAGCAGCTCGGTGGCCAGCCGTACGCGGCAGACGGCGTCCTCGCAGAGCAGCCCGGCGTGGTCGCGGGTCAGCGGGTCGAGCACGTCGTTGATCGCCAGCTCGATCGCCTCGCCCCGCTTGACCAGCAGGAAGAACCGCTCCTCGCTGCCCGTGCCGGTGTAGCTGCGGATCCGGCCGTCGTCGAAGACGCCGGGCAGCTCGGCCAGGCACTCGCCGTCGCGCATCACCCGCAGCGTGCCGACGTTCCACCGGACCAGCGAGGCGTAGCTGTCCCGCACGTAGTGGCCCTTGCCGGTGTGCGTGGCCAGGGCCGCGAAGTAGTCGCGGAACGGCAGCTCGTCGGCGCCGGCGAGCAGGCCCTCGAAGGCACGCTCGGGCTGATGCCGGGCGCCGGGCGTCCACTCCTGGTAGTGCCGCGACAGCGACGCACCGAGGAAGCCGAGCCGCACCACCAGCCGCTGCGCCTCGACCGGGTGGAGCCGGCCGACCGCGGGCAGGTGCGGCAGCAGGATCTCGCGGGCCTGGTCGGCGAGCATGCCGGGCGCGGCGTCGCCGTCGAGGATGGCGCGGTTGAGGCGGGGCACCTCATCGTCCAGCCATGCGTCGATCATGTTCTTCGGTTCGACGTGGTGGCGCATTTTCTTAATCCCGAGATGCGCCATCGGCGTCGATCGGCAACCATGGCGTTTCAACCAGGGAATATCGACAACTTTGGATGGTGGTCCATGGATGGCGTGTTCCGTATCGTGACTGACCCGGTGTCCGACTCCGTCGCGATCTCGGCGATCTTCGCCGTGTTGCCCCTGCTGACCCTCTTCGTCCTGCTCGGCGTGGTCCGCATGCGTGCCTGGCTGGCCGGCGTGATCTCGCTGGCGGTGGCGCTGGTGGTCGCGGTCGCCGTGTACTCCATGCCGGTGGGCCAGGCGCTGCTGTCGGCGAGCGAGGGTGCCGCGTTCGGCTTCTTCCCGATCCTGTGGATCGTCATCAACGCCATCTGGGTCTACAACCTGACGGTCGCGAGCGGCCACTTCGACGTGCTGCGCCGCTCGATGGAACGGGTCAGCCCCGACCTGCGTATCCAGGCCGTCATCGTGGCGTTCTGCTTCGGTGCGCTGCTCGAGGCGCTGGCCGGCTTCGGCACCCCGGTCGCGGTGACCGTGGTGATGCTGATGGCGCTCGGCTTCCGCCCGATCAAGGCGGCGGCCGTCGCGCTGATCGCCAACACCGCGCCGGTCGCGTTCGGCGCCCTCGCGACACCGATCACCACCCTCGGTACGGTCACCGCGGGCGCCGCCGACGATCCCCGGCTCAACGCGGACACGCTGGGCGCGATGGTGGGCCGCCAGACCCCCGTGCTCGCCGTGGTGGTGCCGTTGATCCTGGTGGCCGTGATCGACGGCCGGCGGGGCGTGAAGCAAACGTGGCCGGCTGCCCTGATCGCCGGCGTGGTCTTCGCGGTGGCCCAGTTCGTCGCGTCGAACTACATCTCGGTGCCGCTCACCGACATCGTCGCCTCGCTCGCCGCCGCCGCGGCCGTGGTGCTGCTGTTGCGGGTGTGGCGCCCGGCCGCGACCCCGGTGCTGTCGTCCACCGGTGGCGGTTCGGGTGCCGTGCTGGAGGCCGAGCCGAAGCACGACTCCGCCGGCGAGGTCGCGCGCGCCTACGCCCCGTACCTGATCATCATCGCGATCTTCTCGGTGGCCAACCTCGGCCCGATCAAGGACGCCCTGGCCGAGCCACCGTGGACGGTCAAGTTCGCCTGGCCCGGCCTCCACGTGCTCGGCGAGAACGGCCAGCCGCTGGCATCGACCACGTTCACCCTCGGCTGGCTCCCCGCCGCCGGCACGCTGATGATCCTGGCCGGCATCCTCACGGCGGTGGTCCTGCGCGTGCGTCCCGGCCGAGCCCTCAGGGCGTACGGGGACACGTACGTCGAGCTGCGCCACGCGATCGTCACCGTGATGGCCGTGCTCGCCCTCGCGTACGTCCTCAACCAGTCGGGCCAGACCGCCACCCTCGGCGAGTTCCTGGCCGGCGCGGGCTCGTTCTTCGTCTTCCTCTCGTCGATCCTCGGCTGGATCGGCGTGGCCGTCACCGGCTCCGACACCTCGGCGAACGCCCTCTTCGGCGCCCTCCAGGTGCAGACCGCCGCCGACGCGGGCCTCGACCCGGTCCTGCTGGCCGCGGCCAACTCCTCCGGCGGCGTCCTCGGCAAGATGATCAGCCCGCAGAACCTGGCCATCGCCGCGGCCGCCGTCGGCATGGCCGGCAAGGAGGGCGACATCTTCCGCCGCGTCGTCGGCTGGAGCGCGATCCTCCTGCTCGTCATGTGCGTGCTGGTGACGCTGCAGGCCACTCCCGTCCTCGACTGGATGGTGCCGTCGGTATGACGCGAACGCTATAGATTGACATCGATTCGTCGGCGATGCGAGGGTCGGTCTGCCACAAGCAGAAAGGAACCTCCATGCGCGTACGCCGTGCACTCGCCCTCGCCGCCGCCGCTGTCGCCGCGGCCACCGGTGTCCTGGCCGGTCCCGCCTCGCCCGCTCACGCCGTCGCGGCCACCACGCTGGCCAACACCATCGCCCTGAGCAACTGCTCCGCCTCGCTGGTCCGCTACCCGAGCTCGGTGAGCAGCGATCGGGCGATGATGCTCACCAACGGCCACTGCTACGAGGGCGGCTTCCTCAGCGCCGGTCAGGTGCTGGTCAACCGCACGTCCAGCCGCTCCGGCACGCTGCTCAACAGCTCCGGCGGCTCGCTCGGCACGGTCCGCGCCGACCGGGTCCTCTACGCCACGATGACCGGCACCGACGTCACGCTCTACCGCCTCACCAGCACGTACGCCACGCTCCAGTCCCGCTACGGCGCGACCGCGCTGACCATCGCGAGCGCCAGACCGGCGGCCGGCACGAGCATCGCGATCCCGTCCAGCTACTGGAAGCGCATCTGGAACTGCAAGGTCGACGGCTTCGTCGGCCAGCTCCGCGAGGACCAGTGGACCTGGCGGGACTCGATCCGGTACGACGCCGCCTGCGACACGATCCACGGCACGTCGGGCTCGCCGATCGTGAGCGCCACCAGCGGCCAGGTCGTCGGCATCAACAACACCGGCAACGACGACGGCGAGATGTGCACGCTGAACAACCCGTGCGAGGTCAACCCGGACGGCACCACCACCGCGGTGCAGGGGCAGAGCTACGGGCAGCAGACGTACTGGTTCACCACCTGCCTGACCGCGTCGCGCACCATCGACCTGAGCAAGTCCGGCTGCCTGCTGACGAAGCCGTAGCCGCGGGCTCGCTCAGGCCACGCAGAACTCGTTGCCCTCCGGGTCGAGCATCACCACGTGGGCGAACCGGCCGCCGTAGCGCTGCTCGCGCACGGTGGTCGCGCCGGCGGCCTCCAGCTCGGCGGCCTTGGCCCGGATCGCGGGCTCGCCGCCGAGACGGAGGTCGACGTGCATGCGGTTCTTGGCGGTCTTGGGCTCCGGCACCCGCAGGAAGCCGATCGCCGGGCCGCGCCCGTCCGGGTCGACGATCGACGCGCCGTCCGGCTCGTCGTATCCCGGTTCGGGCACGTATCCGAGGGCCAGCGCCCAGAAGGCGGCGAGCCGGTGGGGATCCGCCGCGTCACAACCCAGCGTCCAGTGCGTCGTCATGCCGTCGAATCTAGAGGCCTCGATCGTCCGGCGGGAGGATGCGGCGGCCGAACTCGACGTTGTCCAGGTCGCCGTGGAACTGGTCGGTGTCGACGTCGCTCTGTGCCGCGTTGACGCGCTTGGCGCCGATCACCACGTTGCCGCTGGGCAGGATGTCCTCGAGCGGCCCGGTCCGCTGCGCCGGCGGCAGCACCTGCCGACCGGTGACCGGATCGTCGACCCTGATCTGGAAGAGCACCGGCGACAGCCGGACGCAGCTCACCCTGTACCACCGGCCCACCGTGAAGGTGAAGCCCTCGGGGCCGGCCGGCAGGAGCACGAAGTTCGTGCCGTCGGACCAGCGGCACGACGGGCGGCCGTAGTCGACCTGGAGCTTCCACTGGCTGATGCCGGCCGCGGCGGCGCCGAACTGGAACACGTTCATGCCGGCCTCCGCCGGCGGCGGCTCGGTGAGGCGGATGTCGGCGCTGTGGACGAACCGGCCCTCGCCCTCGTCGCCGGGCGCCAGCGTGACGGTGCTCGCCGGCCGGATCAGGGCCTGCGGGCAGGGGGCCGTCGTGCAGCTGCCGCCGGGGAAGCGCAGGAAGTGGTTGCCGCCCTCCTCGACCGAGGTCACCGCGCCACCGCCGCCGGTCAGCACGGTGCCGTGGAGCCCGTTGCCGCTGCTGTCGGCGACCAGCGCCGGGCCGGCGAACTCCCCGAGGTAGCGCAACTCCAGCTGACCGGGCGGAGGCGCGGCGCTCGCCGGCTGAGCCGTGGCAACGGCGGTGGCGGCGGCCAGGACAACGGCGGAGACCGCGCCGATCGTCGTACGTGCAATCGTCATGCCACGAGTGGAGCGGAATCCCGGCCCGTGCGAGCGGCGAATCTGTGCGACTGCCCCCGCGGATGACCCGATGGGGTCACAGGTAGCCGGGACGGGCGGCCAGGGCGTGCCCCGCGTGCCCGGCGGCGGTGGACAGCAGCAGGTGGCGCAGCCGGGTCGCCCGGTCGGTGGCCGCCCACGACTCCTGGCGAAGGCTGTCGCCGGTCGTCCGCGCGAGCCAGGCGTCGTGGCGGGCCGCCCGCTCGGCGAGCACGGCGCGCTCGTAGCGGTCGCGCAGGTGCCCCTCGGCGGCGCGGCAGACCACCAGCTCCTGCTCCAGCGGGTGCAGGCGCGGATCCCATCCGGCGCGGCCGGCCAGCGCGTCCGCCACGGCCGCGGTGGGCAGCCAGCCGTGCGCGGCGGCCTCGCGGACGGCCCGGTGCAGGAAGCGCTCGCGGGCGGCGTACTCGGTGGGGGTCTGCGCGCTCCACGGGGTGCCGAAGGCGGCGGCGGAACGGCGGGCGCGCAGGCGGGCGTCCGCGTCGAGCCAGGCCAGCCAGGCGGTGGTGACGTCGTCGGAGGTCTGCTCCCAGCGCTCCTGCCAGCGCGCGGCGGCGAGCTCGGCGCGGTCGGCGGCGACGCGCACCTCGTCCGCGTACTGGGTGGCGGCGATCGCCTCCAGCGTGCGCTGCCGGCGGCGGTCGGCGCGCTCCCGGATCAGGGCGGCCACGTCACGCAGGGCGCGGCGCGGGTGGCGTACGCCCTGGGGGCTTGCCAGCACCAGCACGGCGGGGAGCGTGAGCAGCATCAGGGTCGCCCAGATGGCGGCGGGGGCGGGCGTGGTCAGCAGCATTTCGGCAACGACGTTCATGGGAATGGGAGTCCTGTCCGCTCGAGAAGAAGAGAAAGTCCGCAGAGGGCAGTGACCATCGAGGCGCGGCGCGGCAGGGCCGCGGCGTCAGCGGATGGTCAGGCGAGAGCGGACGGAGGCGCGCGCGATCCGCGGGCGCCGGCGGTGTGCTGAGCGGAGAGGACGCGCGTGCGGTCGGCGACGGGAACGCCGGGCGTGCGCGCGGGAGCCGCATCCGGTGACTCCGGAGTGTCGGCTGTGGACCCTGCGGCCGGTGCGGCGGGGGAGCTGGTGCTGTGGGTGACCCCGGCGGTGACCGGCCCGGCGACCGCTGCGGGGGCGACGAGGCCCAGCGTCAGCAGCAGGAGCAGGGCAGGCAACGACCGCAGCAGAGCGCCGCGCAGAGAGATCGTTGCCATGTCCCCAATGTACCGACTTGATCTCGAACTGCGCGGCGCCACTCCGACCGAAGGGTCAGGCTGTTCGGCAGGTCAGGGAGGGCCAGGTCCAGTTACCGCCGTGCTGGATGGTGAAGCCGAAGACGTTGCCGCTGCCGTTGGGGCGGGCGGTCATCACGTTGCCGGTCGAGTCCCAGCTCACCGAGGCGTTCCAGGTAGCGATGATCTTTTGGGGCGAGCGGACGGTCACGGTGACGATCCAGTTGGTGGCGCCGCTGACGGTCACCTGGCCGTTGAAGCGGTCGGACCACTTCTGGCCCTCGGCGTAGGTGGCGGTGCAGCTGCCGCCGGGCGCCGGGGTGGTCGTCGGCGGGGTGGTCGGCGGGGTGGTCGGCCCGTCGGACGGTGCGACGGCGCGGCCGGTCGACGGCGAGATCATGCCGGCGCAGAGCCCGCGCTGGGCCAGGCCGGCGGCGATCTGCGGGATCGCGTTGATGGTCGTCTGGTAGTTGTCGTGCATCAGGATCAGCTGGCCGTTGGTGAGGGTGCTCGCGGCCTGCACGATCTGCGCGGTGCTCGCCCCGTTCCAGTCCTGCGAGTCGACGTCCCAGGTGACCGTGCGCAGGCCCAGCGCCGAGGCGGCCGCTTGCAGGGTCGCGTTGGTCTCGCCGTACGGGGGACGGAAGATCACCGGGGTGCCGCCGCCGGCGTTGCTGATCGCGGTCTGGGTGCGTGACAGCTCCGACGACATCTCGGCCTGGCTCAGGGTGAGCATGTGCGGGTGGGTGTAGCTGTGGTTGGCGACCCACATGCCCGCGGACACCTGGGCGGCGACGAGGCCCGGGTTGGCCGCCGCGTTCTGGCCGGTGTTGAACATCGTGGCCCGCAGCCCGGCCGAGCGCAGCGCCGAGAGCAGCTGGTTCGTCGTGCTCGGGTTGGGCCCGTCGTCATAGGTGAGGCCCACGTAGCCGTTGGGGCAGGCGTTGGCCGGCGGCGTCGTGGTGGGCGGCGTGGTCGGGGTGCCCGGCCCGGCGGCGTTGAGCGCGTCGAGTGTGGCCGTGTACGCGGCCTTCTTGTTGCCGCTGTTGTCGAAGAGCAGCGGGGTGTCGCTCGCGCGCCACGAGTCGCTGTCGCGCACGCCCCACACGGTGATGCCGGTGCAGCGCGCCACCGCGAGGCAGGCGTTCACGACCGTGCGGTACTTGTTGGCCTGGTCGGTGCCGGAGCCCTGGATGTCGAGCTCGGTGATCTGCACGTCCACGCCCAGCGCGGCGAAGTTGGAGACCGTCGTCTGGAAGTTCGACGGCACCGGGTTGCCGCTGTTGAAGTGGGCCTGGAGCCCGACGCAGTCGATCGGCACGCCGCGCGCCTTGAAGTCGCGGACCATGGCCAGCACGGCCTGCGTCTTGGCGTGGCTCGGGTTGTCGATGTTGTAGTCGTTGTAGCAGAGCTTCGCCCCGGAGTCGGCCGCCCGGGCCGCGCGGAACGCCGCCTCGATCCAGTCGTTGCCGGTGCGCTGGAGGTTGGAGTCGCGCCGCGAGCCGTCGCCGTTGTCCGAGAACGCCTCGTTGACCACGTCCCAGGCGTAGATCTGGCCGCGGTAGTGGGTGGCGACCTGGGTGACGTGGTTGAGCATGGCGTTGCGCAGCGCGGTGCCGCTCATGTTCTGCATCCAGCCGGGCTGCTGCGAGTGCCAGGCGAGGGTGTGCCCGCGCAGCCGCTTGCCGTTCGACGTGGCCCACTGGGCGATCCGGTCGCCGCTGGAGTAGTTGAACTGGTTCTGGTTGGGCTCGGTGGCGTCGAGCTTCATCTCGTTCTCGGCGGTCACCATGTCGAACTCGCGGTTCGCGATCGTGGTGTACGTGGAGTCGCCGAGCTTGCCGGCGCTGATCGCGACGCCGAAGTAGCGCCCGGACTGCGCGGCGGAGGCGCCGAGCGTGGTGGCCGCGCTGGCCGAGGGCGCCAGCGCGATCGCTCCGGCGGCGGCCAGCAGGCCGGCGGTGCCGGCGATCAACAGGGATCGAGGACGGATCCGTCTGTGCACGGTGACTCACCTTCTCGTCGGTAAGGGGGAGCGGGCGGGCCACCGGTGGAAGCGGCCCGCCACGCGAATCGACGATCGTCGTTGGCTCCCATCTTGGGGAGCGCGACACGGATGAGTCAACCTTTAACTTACGGCAATCTATCGAAACTTTCAGAAGCGCTGGCCAGCACGTGGTGGAGAGAGTGATCAGCCGACAGGAAGGGGTATGGCCGAAACTTCCGGTAGCTCGGCAAAAAGCTCGCCGCCTCAGCCGACGTGCCGCAGGGCGGTCAGACCCTCGACCGGCACGCGACCGAGCAGGCTCCCCGACGAGGCGTCCAGCCAGGCCACCCGGTCGCGGCCGCCGGCGTACAACCGTTTGCCGTCACGGCTCAACCGCAGGCCGGTCACCGGGTCCGCGAGGGACCACCGCGCGGTGACCCGGCCGGAGGCGCGATCGACGACGTGCACGTCAGTCCCGCACGCGGCGTAGGCGCGTCCCCGGCCGAGCGCGAGGTGACCGGCGGCCGCGAGGGCCGGGATCCGGGCGACCTTCTCGATGGCGAGCGAGGCCGCCGACGCGAACGCGATCGACCCGCTCGCGGCGTCGAGGACGGCGAGGTGGGTGGCGTCGGCGGCGAGCGCGTGCCCCTCCGGCAGGCCGTGGCCGAACGGGTCCGGCAGGTCGAGGCAGTAGGCCCAGCGTTGCTCCAGGTGCAGCACGTGGACGAAGGCGTGCACGTCGTTGCGCGTGCCGTGGAGCAGGTTGCGGGTGTGCTGGTGGTCCGGCTGGTGCGTGTAGAGGGTGTAGAGCACCTTGCGGTCGCCGGAGAGCACGGCCTGCCGTCCGCTGCCGCGCATCTCCTCCTCGGCGCCCGCGGGGACCGGCACCTTGTCGCGGGTGAGCAACGGCTGGAGCTGCCCGGTCGCCAGATCCAGCAGCCGTACGCGGTAATGGTCCGGCTGCGCGGCCGGCAGCCACTCGAGCACGAAGAGCCCGGCGCCGTCCGACGTGAAAGCGTCCGGCTCGACCACGCCGGGCAGGTTGTACTTCTGCAGCGGCTGGTCCGCCACCACGAGCAGCGGGCTCGTCGTCCGCGCGGCCGGCGGTTCCGCGTGCGCCGTCCTGGTCAGGACGCAGACGTTGCCGGCCTCGGCGACCACCCGGGGCACCCATCCACCCCCGATCTCCGTGCTGTGGACGGGTGCCCCGGTGGCGGCGTAGACGCGGGTCAGGCCCGTCTCCCCGGCGACGTACGCGATCGTGCCGTCCCGGCTCAGGGCGGCCGCGGCGCCGAGCGGGCGGGACTCGGTGCCGGTCAGGCGCACCAGGCCCCGTCCGCTGTCGGCCAGCACGAGGTCCGGAACGTGTGGTGGCGCGGCGACGGCTTGCGGCTCGCGGCAGGCGGCGAGGGCGGCAACGCCTCCGGAGAGGGCCAGAAAGGTGCGGCGCGTGGTCATGCCCGGATGACACCGGCCGCCGCGCGGAGGTTCCGGGAACCCTTTCCGCGCGGGCGGTGTCAGGGCAGTGTCGGTGCGAACGACCGGAGGTATCCGAGCTGAGCGACACCACCGAGCTGGACGACGCGGCGGCCGTGACGCGGGCCCGCGACGGCGACCTGGGGGCCTACGAGGTCCTGGTCGCCCGCTACACCGCGCCCGCGCACCGGGCCGCCGTGCTGCTCGGCGCCGGTGACGACGCCGACGACGTGGTGCAGGAGGCGCTGGTGAAGGCATTCCGGCAGCTGTCGCGCTATCGCGGCGAGTCCGGCTTCCGGCCCTGGCTGCTCGCGATCGTCGCGAACGAGACGCGCAACCTGCACCGCTCCCGCAAGCGCCGCGACGGCCTCGCCCTGCGCGCCGCCGTCGCGGAGGGGCCGCGGGCCGACGCGCCCGACCCGGCCGACTCCGCCATGGCCCACGAGCGCCGCGAGCACCTGGTGGAGCATCTGCGCAAGCTGGGCGACCGGGACCGCGAGGTGCTCGTCTGCCGCTTCCTGCTCGACCTCTCCGAGCAGGAGACCGCCGCCGCCCTCGGCGTTCCGAAGGGGACGGTCAAGTCGCGGACCAACCGGGCGCTGGCCCGGCTGCGCGAGGGCCTGGAGGTGGCCGGTGCCTGACCGCGAGGACGACCTGATCGCCGAGCTCCGCGACCTGGCCACGTGGCTGGAGGTGCCCGAGCCGGCGGACCAGCGCGCGGCCGTCCGGTCCCGCATCGCGCGGACGGCGAGGCGGGTGAGCCGCTGGAAGGCGTGGGTGGCCGGTCTGGTGGCCGCGGTCGTGGGCACCGTGATCGCGGTGGCGCCGGCGAGGGCGGCCGTGGTCGGCGCGGTGACCGAGGTGCTGCGGGTCGCCGGCATCGAGGTGCGCCGCGAGGCCGCCCCGCCGCCACCCGCCGCGAGCCCGAGCCCGCTGCCCGGCGCCGGCGACCTTCCGCTCGACGAGGCCCGCAAGCTCGTGCGGTTCCCGGCCGCCCTAGGCGACCCGGAGCGGGTGCAGCTGGCCGACGAGGGCCGCGTCGTCTCGCTCTTCTACCGGGGCGGATCGATCCGGCTCGACCAGATCGACGGGTCGGCCGCCGCCTTCCTCAAGCAGGCCGGGCAGGTCGAGCTGACCCAGGTCGGCACGGCCCTCGCCGCCTGGCTTCCCGGCCCGCACACGCTGACCTACATCGACCGCGCCGGCGTCGAGCGCACCGCCACCGCGCGCCTCGCCACACCCACGCTGATCTGGGACGACAACGTGCGCACGTACCGCCTGGAGGGCTTCACCGACCTGCACCAGGCACGTCAGGTGGCGCTGTCCATGCAGTAGGACAACGGTTGTCCACATCGCGCCATGTCGCCACTGCGGCAGCGAACAGATCTCCCGGCAAGCAACAGGTGAACTCCAGAATGCGTGTCACCCAGCACGCTAAGGAGCCCGACCTTGCCAGCATCGAAGCGTCTCACCGGTGCCCTCGTCGGCGTCCTGATCGGAGCCGGCGGCGCGGCCGGGTTACCGCCAGGCCCTGCCGCCGCCGCTGCCGCCCCGGCCGCACCCGTCCCCGCCGCCGCTCCCCCCGCGGTTGCGCAAACGATCACGCTCGTCACGGGCGACGTCGTCGAGCTGGCCCCCGCCGGCGACGACCGGGTCGCGGCGACGGTGCGGCCGGGGCCCGGACGGGAACGCGTCCGATTCTCGACCGTCGAGACCGAGCAGGGCGTCCGCGTCCTGCCGTCCGACGCCCTTCCGCTGCTGCGCGAGGGCCGGCTCGACGCCGAGCTGTTCGACGTGCAGCACCTCATCGAGCAGGGCTACGGCGACGCGGCCCGCGGCACCCTCCCGCTGATCGTGCAGGGTGCGCAGGCCGGCGCCCGCACGCTCGGCGGCGACGGCACGGCGCTGCCCAGCCTGGGCGCGGTCGCCGTCAAGGCCGGCAAGCAGGACCTCGCCGCCTTCTGGCGCACCCAGGTGACGGCGGCGACCGGCGCACGCACCGCGACCACCGCGACGCACATCTGGCTCGACGGCAAGGTGAAGCCGGTGCTCGACCGCAGCACCGCGCAGATCGGCGCGCCCACCGCGTGGGCGGCCGGGCTCGACGGCAAGGGCGTGACGGTCGCGGTGCTCGACACCGGCGCCGACGCGAGCCACCCCGATCTGGCCGGCAAGATCGACGAGGCCCGGGACTTCAGCGGCAGCGCCGACACCGGCGATCACTTCGGGCACGGCACGCACGTCGCGGCCACGGTCGCCGGCACCGGCGCCGGCTCGAACGGCACCCGCAAGGGCGTCGCCCCCGGCGCGCGGCTGCTGATCGGCAAGGTGCTCGACGACAGCGGCTCCGGGTACGAGTCCGGGATCATCGCGGGCATGGAGTGGGCGACGGGCCAGGGCGCCAGGATCGTCAACCTGAGCCTCGGCGGCGAGGCGACCGACGGCACCGACCCGATGAGCGCCGCGGTGAACGAGCTCAGCGCGTCGACCGGTGCGCTCTTCGTCGTGGCGGCCGGCAACGAGGGTGCGAGCTACAAGGTCGGCACGCCCGGCGCGGCCACCGGCGCGCTCACCGTCGGCGCCGTCGACCGTGACGACCGGATCGCCGGTTTCTCCAGCCGCGGGCCGCGGGTCGGCGACGAGGGCCTCAAGCCCGAGATCACCGCGCCCGGCGTGGACATCGTCGCGGCCCGCGCGGCCGGCACCACGATGGGCACCCCGGTGGACGAGCTCTACACCTCGGCGTCCGGCACCTCGATGGCCACGCCGCACGTCGCCGGGGCGGCCGCGATCGTCGCGCAGCAGCACCCGGACTGGAGCGGCGAGCAGATCAAGCAGGCGCTGGTCAGCACCGCGAGGACCACGCCGGACACCCCGGTGTTCGCGCAGGGCGCCGGCCGCGTCGACCTCACCCGCGCCACGACCCAGAAGGTCGCGGGCACGGGCGTGGCCGACTTCGGCCTCCACCAGCTGGGCGAGAAGCCGGTCACCAGGACGGTGACCTACACGAACGCCGGGAGCGCGCCGGTCACGCTGACCCTGACGGACGACCTGGCCGCGATCACGCCCTCCGCGTCGACGGTCACCGTTCCGGCGGGCGGCAAGGCGGACGTGGTCCTCACGTACGACCTGACGAACCCCGGCCAGATCGGCGGGTGGCTGACCGCGACCGCGCCGGGCGGCGTGCTCGTCACCACGGCCCTCGCCGGGACGCTCGACCGGGAGCACCACAAGGTCACCGTCAAGGCCGTGGACCGGTCCGGCAAGCCGGCGGCCGTCTCGGCGATGCTGATGTTCGGCGACGACCCGCGCTTCGACGTGCTCGACGCGATCTTCGCGGGGCAGACCAGGACGTACGAGGTGGCCGAGGGCGACTACCTGCTCGACGCCACGATCGCGGACGGCTACCCGCTCGACGAGCAGGACACGCTGATCACCAACCCCGAGCTGCGGGTGGACCGCGACCTCGAGATCACGCTGGACGCCCGTACGGCCAAGCCTGTCAAGATCGAAACGCCCCGGCCGGCGGAGCAGCAGACGGTGTTCAGCTACTACGTGCACCGCGTGACCGGATCGGGCCGCGGCATCATCAACGGGTTCATGAACTTCAGCTCGGTGCAGGCGGTAAACGTCACCCCGACGGCGAAGCTGCGCAAGGGCAGCTACGAGTTCTCCTCCCGCTGGCAGTTGGTCGCCCCGATCGTCCGCTCGTCGCTGCCCGGCGTCGACCTCAACCTGACGGCGAGCTCGCCGGTCTGGAGCGGGACGAGGCGGTTCGACCTGGTCGCCGGGCTCGACGGCGACGTCAGAGGCAAGGCGGTCGTGCTCGAGACCGACAACTACTACGACGCGGCGCTCCAGGCCGCGGAGGCCGGAGCGGCGGTCGCCCTGGTCGTCTTCCCCGGCACGATGTCCGCGTGGGGCTCCTGGCAGCCCGACGGCGAGCGGATGCCGATCGTCAACGCCGTGGTGCCGAACGACGACGGGCAGCGGCTCCTCGCCGAGGCCCGCAAGCGTCACGGCTCCATCTCGCTGACGCTGACCCCCGACAGCCCCTACCTGTACGACGTCTTCCAGGTCTCGAAGGACCGCGTGCCCAGCCAGATCGTCCACCGGGTCACGGCGGCCAACTCGCAGCGGATCACCACGCGCTACCAGGACAACGGCGGGTTCGACTGGGTCCGCGAGCAGCGGTTCGGCTGGCGGCCGGCGCAGGAGTACTCCTGGAACGACGCGCAGCGGGCGGTGCGGACGCCGTCGGTGCGCGAGGAGTGGGTGTCCACCGGTGACACGGTGTGGCAGCACCAGGTCCACCACGAATACCCGTTCAACTCGATCGGGGCGTCGCTCGACGGCGGCTTCCAGGACGACCCGACCTCGTACCGCAAGGCCGGCACCTCCGCGGAGACGTGGGCGGCGCCGGTGCTGCGGCCGGCCGGCTCCGGGGCCCGCGAGGGCAACGTGCTGCGGCTGCGGATCGCCGACTTCGTCGACGCCGACGGGCACTACCAGGTCGACCAGGCCGGTCAGGCCGCGACGCTGACGCGGAACGGCACCTCGCTGGGCGACTTCCCGAACGCGTGGCGGGACGTGGCGGTGCCCGCCGGTGACGCCGCCTACACGCTGACGGTCACGACCAAGCGTGGCGGCGAGGAGTGGCTGTACGGCACGTCGACCTCGACCGAGTGGACGTTCCGGTCGGCGAAGGACGGTGCGCTGCCGCTGCTCCAGCCCTTGTACGACGTGCCGGTGACCCTGAACGGCATCGCCACCGGGCCGCTGCGGGTCAGCGTCCCGGGCGCGAAGCAGGTCAAGGTCGAATACTCGGCGGACGACGGCGGGACCTGGCGGGCCTGGGTGCCCGGCCGGGGAGCCGTCTCGCTGCGGGTCACCGCGAGCGACCGGGCCGGCAACACCGTGCGGCAGACCGTGATCCGTGCCTACGGCAGGCCGTGATGAGGCCGATCGAGCACAACGCCGGCCCGGTCGGCGTGACGGTGCGCCACCTGCGTCACAGCCAGCCGCGCCGGGCGGCCTGGAACGCCAGCCCGGGGCGGGTGTCGACGCCGGCGATGTCCATGAGGCGGTCCAACCGCCGCTGGACGGTCCTGCGGCTCACCCCGAGCTGGGTCGCGATCGACTTGTCCGGCATGCCCGAGACGAAGAGCGAGAGCAACAACCGGTCGGGCTCCTCCGCCGCGCCGCCGTCCGGCAGCAGCGGGGTCGCCCGGTCCCAGTAGCTCTCGAAGAGCGCGACCAGGGCGTCGAGCAGCTCGCTGGGGCGGATCAGCGCCGCGGTGGGCTGCCCGACGCCCCGCGCGGCGTCCGGCACCAGCGGGCAGACGGCCAGGCGGTGATCGGCGATCGCGAGGCGTACGGGCAGGGTGGGCAGCGTGCGCGACTGCTCGCCCAGGCCGATCGCCTCGACGATGCTGTCCAGCTCGCCGGGCTTCTCGAGCAGCTCCCGCTCGTAGATCGCCCGGTAGCGGACGCCGCGCTCCAGCGCCGAGTTCTCCTCGGTGTTCTCCGGGCCCTGCATCGCGATCGGGTTGGCCCGGCAGAACCAGAGGATCTCCTCCTCGGCCGAGTCCTGCATCTCGCGCAGCCGCTCGCGCAGTGCCCGGGCCCCGACGACGATCTCCACGAGGTGCTCGGCGCTGCGCCGGCGGGTGTTGCTGCGATATTCCTCGCTGAGCGCGGCCACCATCTGGCGTGCCGACTCGAGGGCTTGCTGCTCGCGCAGCAGCGCGTCGCCGAGGGCGACGTCGGCGGGCAGGGCGTGGAAGGTTGGTCCCGCGGTGGCCAGGCCCTTGCCGTGCAGGGACTCCAGCACGTCGCGGGCCTCGGCGGGGGAGAGGCCGTCCTGGTCCGCGAGGTCGCCGGCGGTCGCGCCGGCCATTCTCACCAGCACGCGGTAGGCATGCTGCTCCGCGGTCGAGAGCAGGTCGAGCCGTTCAGACACGGCGACAACTGTAAACCTGCCTGTTCATCCACGGATCGACAACTCTACGCATTCGCAGCGATACTCTGTGTGCAGTTGCCGCCACTCGACCGAGGACTCTTCGCCATGACCGTGACCGCGGATGAGGAATTGACGGCGCTCGGCGCCGTAGGCCGGACCCCCTGCCTGGTGATCGACGTGGAGGTGGCCGGCGAGCAGTACCGCCGGATCGCCTCGGCCTTCGCGGATGCCGAGATCCACTACGCCGTGAAGGCCAACCCCGAGCCCGCCCTGCTGCGCGCGCTGGTCGAGGCCGGCTGCCGGTTCGACGTGGCCAGTCGTACGGAGATCGACCTCTGCCTCGCGGCGGGCGCGTCGCCCGCCGACCTGAGCTACGGGCACCCGATCAAGAAGCCCGGCGACATCGCGTACGCGTACGCCCGGGGTGTGCGCCTGTTCGCCTTCGACAGTGCCGGCGAGCTTGACAAGATCGTCACGCATGCGCCCGGCTCCGCGGTGATCTGCCGGCTGCTGGCGTCGTCCGACGGCGCCCGGTGGCCGTTGAGCCGCAAGTTCGGCTGTACGGGCGAGATGGCCGTCGACCTGATGAAGGCGGCCGCGGTGTGCGGCCTCGACCCCGCCGGCCTGGCGTTCCACGTCGGCTCGCAACAGCTCGACCCCGGCCGGTGGGAGCCCAGCGTCGCCCTGGCCGCCGACATCTTCCGTACGCTGGAACAAAGTGGACTTTCCCCGCGCATCCTCAACGCGGGCGGCGGCTTCCCCGTCGACTACCGGGTCTCCGCCCTCCCGATCGCCGCCTACTCGGTGGCCATCCACGCGGCGCTGTTCCGGCATTTCGGGCACCGCGCCCCGAAGCTCATGATCGAGCCCGGCCGCTACATCGCCGCTCCCGCCGGCGTCCTGCACGCCGAGGTCGTCCTCGTGTCCAAAAAGTCCTATTCGGACGAGTCCCGCTGGGTCTACCTGGACGTCGGCCGCTTCGGCGGCCTGGCCGAGACCGAGGACGAGGCCATCCAGTACGCCCTCGCCACCGCCCACGACGACGGCCCCACCGGCCCGGTCATCCTGGCCGGCCCCACCTGCGACAGCGTCGACATCATGTACCAGCACGCCCACTACGAGCTCCCCCTCGCGCTGCGCGCGGGCGACGTCGTCCGCATCCTCGGCACGGGCGCCTACACCGCCACCTACGCCTCGGTCGGCTTCAACGGCTTCCCCCCGCTGCGCACCCTGACCAACCCCTGACCCGGCGGGTCGCCACGTGGGTGTCATGTGGCGGTCGGGAGGTTGTCCCCGCTTCGACACCCGTCACTGAGATGGTGCTGCGGTGTTCGGGGATCACGGCGGGTCGCGCGCCGTCGGGCTTGCCGGGGGTCTGCTTGTCGCCGTGGGTGGGCTGGGGGCGGGGGCGCTGCCCGTCGGGGTGAGCTTCTTCGCCGGGCTGACCCATGTGCGGCTCGGGCTGGTCGCGGTCTACAGCGGGCTCGCCCTGCTCCTGCTCGCCTGGTGGTGGTACGGCCAGGCGACCCGGCACGGCGACGACGTGCGGGCGCACTGGTGGACGGCTGCGCTCTGGTCGGCGCCGCTGATGCTGGCGCCGCCGGTGTTCAGCCGGGACGTCTACAGCTATCTCGCGCAGGGGCTGATGGCCGGCCGGGGGTTCGACGTCTATCGGCAGGGGCCGGCGAGCCTCGGCGGGTTCATCGCCGCGCAGGTGCCTCAGATCTGGCAGCACACGCCCAGCCCGTACGGGCCGGTCTTCCTGGCGGTCGCCCGGGCCTTCGGCGGGGAGCACCTGCTCGGCGGGGTGGTCGCGATGCGGCTGGTGGCGGTCGCGGGGCTCGCCCTGCTGGCGTACGTCGTGCCGATCCTCGCCCGCAGCACCGGGATCCGGCCGTCCTCGGCGCTGTGGCTGGCCGTGCTCAACCCGCTCGTGCTGATCCACTTCGTGGGCGGGGCGCACAACGACGCGCTCATGGTCGGGCTGCTCGCCGCCGGGCTGGCCGCCGCCGTCCGGGACCGCCCCGTGCTCGGCTCGGTGCTCGTGGTCGCCGCCGCGCTGGTCAAGGTGCCCGCCGTCGCCGGGCTCGCCGCCGTCGCGCTGATCTGGGCGGGCCGGATGGGCGGGCGCCTGCGGCTTCTCCGGGCGGCCACCGCCGTCACCGTCACGGCCGCCGTCTCGACCGCCGCGCTCACCGCCGTGGCCGGCACCGGGTACGGCTGGCTGGGCACGCTGGACACCCCGATCTCGCCGCACAACCTGTCGCTGGTCAACGTGCTCGGCCGCGCCACCGCCGGCCTGCTCGAGGACGACGGCGTCGGCGCGGCGTTCACCCAGAACCTGTGGCGCTGGGCCGGCGTGCTCGCCACGCTGATCGTCGCGGGTCTCGTCTGGTCGCAGATCAAGGAGCTCGGCGTCCTCTACGGCCTCGGGATCGTGCTGGTCGCGGTCGTCGTGTTCGGCCCGGCGCTGCGCCCGTGGTATCTGATCTGGGGCCTGGTGCCGCTCGCGGCCGCGGCCGGTCACCGCTGGGTGCGGCGCGCGCTCGCCGTCGCCTGCGCGGTGCTGGCCCTGGCCGTGCTGCCGGACGGGTTCGCGGTCGACGCCGAGGAGTTCCTGCTCGCCACGTCCGGCGCGCTTCTCGGCGTGTCCGGCTTCCTCCTCGTACGGCTGGCGGCCGTGCCCGCCCGAGAGCTGGCCACCCGATGACTCTCCGCCCGCGTGCCCAGATCGTGGTGGTCGCCGTCACGGCGATCGCCGTCGGCGTCTTCCTGGTGACGGTGCCGACGTTCCGCGAGTTCTTCGACCTCGGCGTCTATCGCGGCGCGGTGCACTACTGGCTGGTCGACGGCGGCGAGCTCTACGACTTCCTCTACGACGGCACCGAGTACGGCTTCACCTATCCGCCGTTCGCCGCCCTGGTGTTCAGCCCGCTCGCCCTGACGAGCTGGCCGGTCGCCGTCGCGTGCGGCGTGGTGCTCAACGCGGCCTGCGTCGCCGTGCTGCTGCGCTGGTACGTCGTGCCGGTGCTGCGCCGCCACGGGTGGCCGCTGTGGATGTCCGCCTCGCTGGTCTTCCTCGCCGTCCTGGTCTTCGAGCCGGCCCGCGACACGTTCAGCTTCGGTCAGGTCAACCTCGCGCTGCTCGTGCTCGTCTGCTCCGACCTTCGCCGTACGCAGTGGCGCGGCCTCGGCATCGGCATCGCCGCCGCGATCAAGCTGACGCCCGCGGTCTTCATCGGCTACCTGATCCTCACCCGGCAGTACCGGGCGGCCGCCGTCGCCTCGGCCACCGCCGCCGGCGCCACCCTGCTCGCGTTCCTCGTCGCCCCGGACACGTCGCGCCGGTTCTGGACCGAGACGCTCTGGGACACCGGCCGGGTCGGCAAGCTCGAGTACGTCTCCAACCAGTCGCTGCGCGGCGTCGTCGCGCGGCTCGGCGCCCCGGCGGTCTGGTGGCTCGTCGCGGCCGCCGTGATCCTCGTCATCTGGTGGCTCGCGGTCCGCCGGGTGCGCGACGACGTCACCGGCTTCGCGCTGACCGGCATCGTGGCCTGCCTGCTCAGCCCGGTCACCTGGGTGCACCACCTGGTGTGGCTGCTGCCCGCGATGTTCCTGCTGGTGGACCGTGCCCTCGGCCGGCACGACCGGCGTGCCCTCGCGCTCCTGTTCGCCGCCTACGTCGTGCTCAGCAGCAGCGTCGTCTGGCTCTGGTGGGCGGGCGCGGACGGCTTCCTCGCCGCGGTCGGCAGCAACACGTACGTCTGGATCGCCGTCGCCCTGCTGGTGGCGCTCGAACCGCCCGGTCGAGCGACTTATACGGCCCGGCGCCGCCCTCCCTACGTTCGAGGAGTCCCTGACGACCTCGACCTGCGGGAGCGACCGTGAGCACCCCCTACGACCTGATCGCGAAGGTTCCGGCCTTCACCGTCACCAGCACCGACGTGGCCGACGGCGCCGAGATGAAGCCGGCGCAGGCCAGCGGCGTCTTCGGCGCGGGCGGCGACGACGTGTCGCCCCAGCTGAGCTGGAGCGGCTTCCCGGCGGAGACCAAGAGCTTCGTGGTCACCGTCTACGACCCCACCGCGCCGACCGGCTCCGGCTTCTGGCACTGGGCCGTGGCCGACATCCCGTCCACCGTCACCTCGCTGCCGACCGGCGCCGGCTCCGCGGACAACGCCCTGCTGCCCGAGGGCGCGTGGCAGCTCGCCAACGACGCCCGGCTGCGCCGCTACATCGGCGCCGCCCCGCCGGCCGGCAGCGGCCGCCACGACTACTTCATCGCCGTGCACGCCGTGGACGTCGAGTCGATCGGCATCGACAAGGAGTCGACGCCGGCGTTCCTCGGCTTCAACCTGGCCGGGCACACCCTGGCCCGCGCCGTCCTCACGCCGTACTTCTCCGCCTGACACGCAGCGGGAAAGGGAGGGCCGCCGATCCGGCGGCCCTCCCTTTGCGCCTGCGTCAGAAGCCCGCGACGACGACCTTGCCCACGTTCGAGCCCTTGCCCGTGCCGACCAGGCGGTGCGCCTCGGTCAGCGTCGCGGCGTTCACCGGGCCGAGCCGGGTGGTCAGCGTGGTGCGGATCAGGCCGGCGTCGACCAGGCGGGCCACCTCGTCGAGCAGGCGGCCCTGGCTGTCGTCGTCCGGGGCGTACAGGGGCTTGGTGAACATCAGCTCCCAGTGCCACGTGATGCTCTTGGACTTCAGCTCCTGCACGCTGTCCACCGAGTCGATCGCGACCACGTGACCGAACGGCTTGAGCAGCTTCGCGAACTCGTCGACGTTGCCCTTCGAGTGCGGCGAGAAGACGTACTCGACGCCGTCGGGGGCCAGCTTCAGCACCTGATCGGCGAGGCCGGCGTGGTGGTCGATCACGTGATGGGCGCCCATCTCCAGGGCCCACTTCCGCGACTCCGGGCGGGACGCCGTGCCGATGACGGTCAGGCCGGTGAGCTCCCGGGCCAGCTGGGTGATCATCGAGCCGACGCCGCCGGCCGCGGCGAGCGCCACGATGGTGCCGGAGCTCGACGCGTCCAGCCGCAGGTGGTCGAAGAGCGCCTCCCACGCGGTGATCGTGGTCAGCGGCAGCGCCGCGGCCTCGGCCATGTCCAGGCTCGCCGGCTTGCGGCCGACGATGTGCTCGTCGACCACCTGGAGCTCGGCGTTGCTGCCCTGCCGGCGGATGCTCCCGGCGTAGTAGACCTCGTCGCCGGGCCGGAACCGGCTGACCCGGGGGCCCACCGCCTCGACGACCCCCGCGGCGTCGTAGCCGAGGATGCCGTGCCCGCGGCCGGCGCTCTGCACGTCGACGGGGTTGACGGAGACGGCGTGCACCCGCACCAGCAGGTCGTGCGGCCCGGGAGTGGGCTCGGGGGCCTGGACGTCGGTGAGGCGATGGGCGGAGGTGACGGCTACCGCGCGCATGGTCGGTCCTTTCGGTCGTTTCCCGCGACGGTGCCCCCGGGAGAGCGCGCGACCATGCGTATGTCGACTGGGATCTCGGCACCGGCCAGTCGACGTACGGGTGGCCGGGCGGGCGAAGCCGGACAGTCTGGGCCCATGACAGCTGACGCACTGGGCGCGTGGGTCGCGCCGGACTTCGAGGTAGTCGCCGAACTGCACGACCTGATGCCGACGGGCGTGACCGTCACCGACGACGGCCGCGTCTTCGTCTCGGTGCCGCGGTGGGGCGACGAGGTTCCCTACACGGTCGCCGAGATCGTCGACGGCAAGCCGGTCCCGTATCCGAGCCGCGAGTTCAACGACGAGCACCTGATCTCGGTGCAGAGCGTCGTGGTGGACCCGCGCGGCCACCTCTGGCTGCTCGACACCGGCAGCCTCGCCTTCGCCCCCTGGGTGGACAACGGCCCCAAGCTGGTCGAGATCGACCCGGCCACCGGCGGCCTGGTGCGGATCGTCCGGCCGTCGGCCGCGGCCCTCACGCCCACGACCTATCTGAACGACGTGCGCTTCGACCTCTCCCGCGGCGAGGCCGGGTACGCCTACATCACCGACTCGCAGCCCGAAGGCGCCCTGATCGTCGTCGACCTGGCCACCGGCGAGAGCTGGTCGCGGCTGCGCGGCTACGCGAGCACCCGCGCGGTCGACGGCTTCCGCGCGGTCGTGCAGGGCGTCGTGCGGGACAACTACGTCGTCGGCGCGGACGGCATCGCGATCGACGCGACCGGCGAGCGGCTCTGGTTCTGCCCGCTCTCCAGCCGCCGGCTCTACAGCGTGCCCACCGCGGCTCTGCTCGACCGCTCGCTGCGCGACGACGAGGTCGCCCGGCAGGTCACCGACCACGGCGACAAGGGCGCCTCGGACGGTCTCGAGTCCGACACCGAGGGAGCGCTGTACGCCACCGCGTACGAGCACAGCGCCGTCCTCAAGCGCGCTGCCGACGGCACCTGGTCGACGCTGCTGCACGCGCCCGGCGCCCTCTGGCCGGACACCCTGGCGCTGGCGGCGGACGGCCACCTCTACGTCAGCGTCAACCAGCTGCCCCGCTCCCCGCTCTTCAACGGCGGTGTGGACGACCGCATCCCGCCCTACCAGATCGTGCGTGTCCCGGTCGGCGCCCGGCCCGTGCGGCTGGTGCGCTGATCGCCGAGCCGCTCGAGGAGATCGGCCCGTGGACCGAGGACGACCGGACGTTCCGGCGGCCGGCCGTCACGGTGTCGTGAGCACGAACAGCCTGACGAGCTCCGGTACGCCCGCACGGGTGATCAGCCCGGCCTCGGCGAGCTCGTCGACCTGGTCGTCGGCGTCGACGGTCTCGCCGCGCGCGAGCGCCCGCAGCACGGACCGGCTCCGGGGGGAGAGCCGTTCGCAGGCGCTCGCGAGCGCGTCGCGCATCCGCAGGTCGCCCGCCACCAGCCGGTCGAGCCGCCGCGCCGGGTCGGCCAGCCGGTCGGCGAGCGTCGCCGCGGTCCAGCCCGGCCGGCTGAGCAGGCGGCTGCCCGCGATCCGCAGGGCCAGCGGGTAGTTGCCGCAGAGCCGCGCGATCTCGTGCAGCGCCGGGTCGTCGCCGTCCGCGTGGACGACGGCGCGCAGCATCGCCGCCGCGTCGTCGTCACCGAGCGGCCCGGCCCGCAGCCGCTCGGCGCCGATCAGCCCGGTCAGCGGCGACCGGGCGGTGATCACCACGGTGGTGACGCCGTCGTGCGGCAGCAGCGGCCGGACCTGCGGCTCGTCCGCGGCGTTGTCGAGCATCAGCAGGCGCGTGCGCTCGGCCAGAGTGCGTCGCAGCAGGTCGGCGCGGTCCTCGGCGGCGGCGGGGATCGCGGTCTCCTCGACCCCACAGGCCCGCAGCAGGCGGTACGCGACGAGCGCCGGCTCCAGGCCCCGGAGGTCGACGAAGAGCCGCCCGCCGGGGAACCGGTCGCAGGAGGCGTGGGCGGCGTGCACCGCGAGCGCCGTCTTGCCGATGCCGGGCGGGCCGCACAGCACGACCGAACCGCCCGGCCGCATCAGCTCGCCGAGCCGCGCGAGCTCGGCGGCGCGCCCGGTGAAGTCCGGCAGGTCGGCCGGGAGCAGGCACAGCGGCGGTGCCTCCGCGGCCGGTGGGCGGGCCGCCTCGTACAACGCCGTCCGGTCGGCGTCGCCCACTTCCAGGGCGTCGGCGAGCGCGCGAACGGTCCGGGCCTGGGGCTCGAGGCTCCGGCCGCGCTCGATGTCGCTGATCGCGCGGACGCTGACGCCGGAGCGCGCGGCGAGCGCCTCCAGCGTGAGCCCCGCCGCTTGCCGCAAGCCGCGCAGCCGCCGCCCCAGCGGAACCGCCGACATGACCCTCCCCATAACACCGGTCTCTACGCCCGTTTTCCGCTACTTCGCACCCACGGGCGACGACCGGCAGAAGTGTTCTGCCTGCTTTCTGCATGGTCGCTTCCGCAGCTCAGAGCTTAGATCCCAAGCGGAGGGGAGGCACCATGACCATGATCGCCGAGAGCGGCGGCCCGGCTGTCGCCGAACTGCCGGGTCGTGCCGCGGAGCGGGACCGTCTGAGCCGGGCGGTGCGCGACGCCGGGAACGGCCGGCAGGTGATCGTCCTGCACGGCGAGGCCGGCATCGGCAAGACCGCGCTGCTGCGCGCCTGCGCCGCCGACGCCGCCGCCCGTGGCTTCCGTGTGGTCGAGGCCGCCGCACTGCTGTCCGCGGCTCCCGGGGCCGATCCCGTCGATCTGCGGATGACGATGCTCTCGTCGGTGGCGGACCTGTGCCGCCGCGGCCCCGTCATGATCGTCGCCGACGGGGTGGGCGACGGCGACGCCGACGTGGTCGGCCTGCTCATGTTCGTGGCGCGGCGGCTGAGCCGCGAGCGCCTGCTGCTCGTCTTCGCCGCGCGCGGCCTGGTCGCCTTCGGCCGGGTGAGCGCCGAGGTGACGCTCGTGCCGGTCGGTCCGCTCAGCCCGAACGCCGCCGCCGGCGTCCTGGACGGCCGCCCGGTGCCGCCGCGCGGTGCGGTCCGCGCCGAGATCTTGCACTACGCCGCCGGTAACCCGTTCGCCCTCACCGAGCTGGCCCGCGCGGTCGCCGGCGACACCCTCACGGCGCTGCGGCCGAACTACCGCGTCAGCGTCACCGGCGTGCTCGCCCGGACCTTCGCTCCCGGGCTCGACGGGCTGCCGCCGGCCACGCGGCGGGTCCTGCTCTACGCGGCGGCGTCCGAGCACGACGGTCTCGGCGACGTGCTGGCCGCGGCCGGCGCGAGCCTGGCCGACTGCGCGCCCGCCGAGCAGGCCCGGCTGGTCGGCGTGGTGGGCGGACGGCTCAGCTTCGCGCGCCCGATGGTCCGCGCCGTCTGCTATTTCACCGCGCCCTTCGGCGACCGGCAGGAGGCGCACGCGCGGCTCGCGGCGGTCGCGGCCGAGTCCGCGGCGCGCGACTGGCACGTCGCCCACGTCGGCGGCACCGCCGGCGACTTCATGGCGGTGGCCCTGGAACGCGCCGCCGGGGCCGCCGTCGCGCAGGCCCGGGGCCTGGAGGCCGCGGCCCTGCTGGAACGGGCCGCGGAGAACAGCACCGACCCGCACGAGGCGGCCCGGCGCTACGGCCGCGCCGCCGCCGAGGCCGACCGCTGCGGCGACATCGAGTGGAGCCGGCGCCTCAGCGCGCGGGTCTTCGAGACGACCGGCGACCCGCGGTTGCTCGCCGGCGCGGTCGCGGTCACCGGCAACATCCACATGTACCGCTCCGCCGGCGAGACGCTCGCGCTGGCCGAGCGCCTGCTCCGCAGCGGCCTGCCCGATCCCGGGCTCACCACGTCGGTGCTCGCCATCGCGGCCCGGTCCGTCCTCACCGACGGCGCGGCGGAGGCCGTCGCGACGCTGCGCCGGCTGATGGCGCACCTGCCGGCCGGCTCCCCGAACAAGGCGCTGCGCGCGCTCGCCGAGTGCGTCGCCGACCCGGCCGGCTGGGTCGCCCGCACCGGCCCGCTCGCCGGCTCGACCCTGCTCGACCCGCTCGACGGCGCGGCCGAACGGGTGCGGCTGCTCGCGATCGGCGGCGTCGCCTGGATCGCCGACGAGGTCGACGTGGCGGCCGACCTCTACCGCCGCGCTGTCGACCGGGTGCACGCGGACGGCTCCATCGGCGTGCTGGCGACCGCGACCGTCGCGCTCGTCGAGGCGCTGTTCGACCTCGGCCGGCTCGACGAGGCCGCCCGCCTGCTGGCCGACGCCGACGACCTGGTCGGCGCGAACTCGGCCAGCCCGGTGCGGCGGGCCGTCGTCTCGCAGCGGGCGGTGCTGGCGGTCCGCCGGGGCGACCCGGAGCGGGCCCGGCGCCTGCTCGGCCAGGCGGGCGATCCGGCGCTGGCGGAGAGCCCGTTCGTGGCGTACCTGCTGCACCGGGCGGCGGGCGAGTTCGCCGCCGCGACCGAGGAGCACGAGGCCGCCGTCGAGCACTACCGCGCGGTCTTCGCCGCCGACGGCACCCCGATCCACTTCCTGATGTCCCAGCGCGTCGTCCTTCAGCTGGCCGGCTCGGCGCTCCAGGCGGGCCGCCGCGACGAGGTGCTCGCGCTGCTGCGGGCGGCGCGCCGCCGGGCCGATCCGCCGAGCGCCCGGCGCCGCTGGGCCTGGGACCTGGCCTTCGCCCTGCTCGACTTCGACGGCGACCGCGCGCGGCGGTTGCTCGCCGAGCGCGACGCCGGTGTGCGCTGGCCGTACGAGCACGCCGTCGCCCAGGCCCTGGTGGCCGAGGCGCTGCGCGCCCGGCGGCAGCCGGTGGAGGCGCGGCCGCTGCTCGTCTCGGCGCTCGACACGTTTCTGCGGCAGGGCGCCACCCGCGACGCCGAGGCCGTGCGCGCCCACCTGCGGGCGAGCGGCGTGGTGCGGGCCCAGCACGCCGAGCGGTCCGCCTTCACCCTGCTCACGGCTCAACAGCAGCAGATTGCCCGTCTGGCCGTGCGCGGAATGTCCAACCGTGCCATCGCGGAACACTTCGGGTTGTCGCCCCGCACGATCGGGTTCCACCTTTATCAGATCTACCCGAAGCTCGGCGTCGCGCGCCGCGACCAGCTTCGCGACGTGGTGCCGGAGGTGGTGAGATGACCGAGCTGATCGGGCGCGAGAACGAGCTGCGCACGCTGGAGGCGCTGCTCGACCCGGACCGCCGTGACGCCGCCGCGATCGCGGTCACGGCGAGCCGCGGGCGGGGCACGACGAGCCTGCTGGCCGAGGCCGCGGACCGGGCCGCCCGCCGCGGCTTCCGGGTGCTGCGGGCCACCGGCCACCGCGACGAGCAGGACCTCGACGGCATGGGGCTGCACCAGCTCCTGCGACCGCTGCGGCCCCTGGCAAACGATCTGTCCGAAGAGGACCGGCGGGACGCGGACCCCGTCCTCGCGCTGCGCTCGCGTGATCCGGAGGTGCTGGGTGCCGGCGCTCGCGCCCTGCTGGCCGCCGCCGCGAGCCGCGGTCCGGTGCTCGCCGTGGTCGACGACCTGCACCTGATCGACCGCCTCTCCGCGGACGTGCTGCGCGGCCTGGTCGACGCCGTCGTGCGCCGCCCGGTCGTCTTCCTGCTGGGCGTGCGCGCGCGGCACGCCGCCGGTGTCCGGTCGGCCGGCGTCGCCGTGCTGCCGCTCGACCCGCTGTCGCCGGAGGCCGCCGCCGAGCTGCTCGGCCGCCAACCCGCCGTGCCGCGGGGCCGGGGACGCCTGGAGATCCTGCGCTGGGCCCGGGGCAACCCCCGGGCGATCCTCGACCTCGCCGTCGCGTTCGCCGGGGCCACCAGCGACGAGGTGCTGCGCCCCACGCTGGAGCGCGCCCTGCCGATCCGCGAGCGGCACGCCGCCGACCTGGCCCAGCTGCCACCCGCCGTGCTGCGCCTCGTCCGCCAGGTCAGCGCCCGCGCCGGCGACGAGAGCCTGGGCCAGGTGCTCGCCGCCGCCCAGGTCTCCGACGGCGACCTGCGCCTCGCCCTCGACCTCGGCGTGCTGGAACGCCACGGCCACACCCTGCGCCTGGCCGACCCGCTCGCCGGCATCGCCGCCTATTGCTCCTGCCCGGCGGTCGAGCGCACCGGCCTGCACCGCCGCTTCGCCGCGGTGCTCCCACCCGACTCCCTGGCCCACGCGCGACACCTGGCAGCCGAGGCGACCGGCCCCGACGAGACGATCGCCGCCGCCCTGGAGAAGGGAGCCGGCGGACGCGACGCGGCAGCCCTCCAGAACGCGGCCGAGCTCTCGCCGAACCCCGCCGACGCGGCCCGCCGCTACGCCGCGGCCATCGAGGCGGCGAGCGCCACCGGCCAGACCACCTGGGTGCTCGACCTGCATGCCGCCCTCGCCGCGCTCGACCAGGAGGCCGCTCTCGCCCCGGCCACCGCGCGCACGGTCGCGCTGGCCCACTCCCGCCAGGGCCGCCAGCGCGCCGCCATGGACCTGCTGGCCGAGAGCTGCCGCCGCCGCCCGCCTCGCACCAGCCTCGACGCCCTGCTGATGGCCGCCGCCGCCGCGAACGTCAGCCGCTTGTCCGGCCTCCCGGAGCACCGCGCCACCGTGGGAAGCCTCGCCCGCCTGGCCGACGCCCTCCCCGCAACCGGCACCGGCGACGGCGAGGCCGGTGAGCTAAGGCTGCTCCGGGCCGCGGTCGAGGCGGCCGCGGATCCGTACATCTGCTCGCTCCCGCTCTCGATGCCGCCACCGGAGGATCCCACCCGGGCCACTCTCCTGGCCTACCTGGCCGACGCCGCCGGCGACCTCCGCACCGCGACCACGCTGCGCGCCGGCGCCCTCGAGACGGTCCGCCGAGCCGGCGACCTCGCGGGCGTCGCCGAGGCCCGGCTTCCCTACGCCACCAACCTCGGCGACCAGGGCCGATGGCGCGAGGCCACCGAGGTGCTCGCCGAGGGCCGCCGCCTCTGCGCGCTCGCCGACCTGCCGCTGCTGGAGTGGGAGGTGACCCTCCAGGAGTCCGTCATGGCCGCGCTGCTCGGCGATGCCACAAGGTCCCGGGAGCTGGCCGAGCCCGCCTGGAACGGCATCGACCTGCACCAGAACCGCCGGCTTCGGTACTACCTGGAGGTGGCCGCCGGCAACGCGGCCTTCGCCGAGGGCGATTTCGCGCTGGCGTACCGGCATTTCCAGGTTCTCTTCGACGCCGGCCGGTTCCACCCGGACGCCGGGGCCTACGCGCTGCTCGGCCTCGCCGTGATGGCGCCGCACGCCGGCCGGGAGGCGGAAGGCGCCGAGCTCGTCGCCGGATATCCGCTGCCCGGCCGTGCGCGGATGCGCCTGCTGGCCGCGCACGCCCGGGCCGCGCTGACCGACGACGAGCGCACCGAGGAGCGTTTCCGCGTCGCGGTCGGCGACCCGGAGGGCGAGGCGTGGGCGTTCGAGCGGGCCCTGGCCCGCCTGCACTACGGCGCGTGGCTGCGCCGCAAGCGCCGCCCGCTCGAGGCCCGCGCCCAGCTCTGCACGGCGCTGCGGGCGCTGGAGGCGATGGGCTCCGGGCCGCACGCCGAGATCGCCCGCACCGAGCTGGCCGCCGCGGGCGAGGGCGCCGACCCGGTGCCGGCGGCCGGGGATCCGCTCGGCCGGCTCAGCCCGCAGCAGCGGCAGATCGTCCAGCTGGCCGCGCGCGGCCTGCGCAACCGGGAGATCGCCGCGCAGCTGCGGGTCTCGCCGCGCACGGTCGGCACCCACCTTTACAACGCGTATCCCAAGCTCGGCGTCAGCGGACGCCGCGAGCTCGGCTCACTTCTGGCGGGATGATGTTCTCAGTCGAGGTCGACGGTCTTACCAAGTCCTTCGGGACGACCCCGGTGCTGCGCGGCGTCAGCCTGCGCGTCGACCCGGGTGAGTTCCTCGCCGTGGTCGGCCCGAGCGGTTCCGGCAAGTCGACGCTGCTCTACTGCATGTCCGGGCTCGAGCCGGCGACCTCCGGCAGCGTGCGCATCCTGGGCCGGGACCTCGGCTCGCTGCGGCGCGGCGCGCTCGCCGGCCTGCGGCGCGATCACGTCGGGTTCGTCTTCCAGGCGTACAACCTGATCCCCTCGCTGACCGCGAGGGAGAACGTCGCGTTGCCGGCCCGCCTGGCGCGACGGCGGATCGACGCGGCCGAGATCGACCGGGCGCTGGCGGACGTGGGCCTGGCCGGGCACGCCGCCCACCGGCCCGCCGCGCTCTCCGGCGGTCAGCAGCAGCGGGTGGCGATCGCGCGGGTGCTGGCGGTGCGCCCGGACGTGGTCTTCGCCGACGAGCCGACCGGCGCGCTCGACACGTCGTCCGGCGCCCAGGTGCTCGACCTGCTCGCGAAGGTGCCGGCGGACGGCCGCTCGGTGGTGATGGTGACGCACGACCTGTCCGCGGCGGCGCGGGCCGACCGGGTCGTCGTGCTGCGCGACGGCCTGGTCCACCGCGAGCTGGCGCGTCCGTCGGCCGCCGAGGTCTTCGCCGCGCTCGGGGAGTCCTGAGTGGTCAAGCTCGTCCTCAGCGACCTGGTCGCCAACGCCCGGGTCTGGCTCGGCACGTTCCTGATCGCCGCGGCCACCGCCCTGGTCGGTGCCGTCGTGGCCGGCGACATCGCCACGGCGCTCGCGGTGGGTGGCGACGAGGCCCTTGCCCTGTACGGGATCAGCGGCGTCGTCGCCGCGTTCACGATCGTCACCGCGCTGATCGTGGTCGGCTCCGTCGCGGGCCTGACGGTCACCCTGCAACAGCGCGGGTACGCGTTGTGGCAGCTGGTCGGCATCCGCCCGGCGCTGGTGCGCACGGTCGTGACCAGCCAACTCCTCGTCGTGTCCCTGCTCGGCGCGGTGCTCGGCTGTCTGGTCGCGCTGCCGGTCCTCGGCCCGCTCCACCGGTATGCCTTCGCCGGCTCGCCGGAGCTGGAGCCCCTGCACCCGCGGTTCGGCCTCGCCGCGGCGATCCCGGTCGTGCTGTTCGTGGTCGTCGTGCTGACGATCGGCGGTTCCCGCAGCGCCGGCCGCGCCTCCCGGACCCCGCCGATCCAGTCGCTGCGCGAGATCGAGCCGCCGGACCGCCGGATGACCGTGGGCCGCTGGGTGGGCGGGATCGCGACGCTCGGCATCGTGGCCGCGATCGTGTCGACGCTGCCCGGCACCGGCCCGGACACCCTGGCCGTGCCGCTGATGCTCATCGCGCCGCTGGTGGCCGGGGTGCTCGCCGCGTTCGGCCCGCTCTTGCTGGCCCGGCTGGTGCGCGGCTGGACGTCGCTCGTGCCCGCCGAGGGCCCGTGGTTCCTGGCCCGCAACAGCACGGCCTTCAACGTGGGCCGCAGCACCGCCACGATCAGCCCGCTCACCGTGGCGATCGCGCTGGCCGGCGGCCTCTATTCGGCGAACGGCACGGCCGGCCACGGCGGCAACCTGACCACCGGCTCGGTCGTCCTGCTGCTGGGCGGCCCGTTGCTGCTCGCCGTCCTCGGCGCGGTGGCCACGGTCTTCATGTCGAGCCGCCGCCGGGAACGCGAGTTCGCCCTGATCGTCGCGGCCGGCGGCACTCCCGGCACCGTGCTGGCCGCGGCCGCCTGGGAGGCCGTCATCTACGTCGGCACGGCCCTGCTGCTCGGCGGGGTGTCCGTGCTCGCCACCGCGCTCGCGGGTGCCTGGGCCGCCGGCGTGTTCCCGTCCTTCGGCGTGCTGCCGGCGCTGGCCGTGGCCGCGTTCGGCCTCGTGCTCGTCCTGACGGCGACCGTGCTGCCCACCGCGCTCGCCCTGCGGCACGAGGTCCCCGCCGTGCTGGCCCCCGAGTAGCGCGGCACCGGCACCCGGTTCAGCCCCCGAGCAGCGCCGCCTCCGGTGCTTGCGCGATCTCGCGGGCGACCCGCACGAACGCGGCCACCTCGAGCGAGCGCGACGCGGCCGGCCAGGCGACCTTCAGCGTCACCGGCTCCAGCCCCTCGACCGGGCGAAAGGCGGTGCCGGGCCGGGGAAAGCGCCGCGCCACCCAGTCCGGCAGGAACCAGACGATGCCACCCACCTCCACCAGGTTGAAGATCTGCGAGAGGTCGAGCGGGCGCGCGGGCGCCGACGCCATGCGGCCCTGCGAGGCGTCCGTTCCGTCCGGCAGCTTCCGGCCCGCCAGATCGGGCAGACGCAGGACGGTACGCGCGGCCAGCGGATCGGCCGCCGCCAGCGCCACCACGGCCGGACCGGTCACCAGCGGCTCGGTGTCCAGCCCGCGCTCGTCGAACGGCCCCGGCAGCAGCGCCACGTCCGCGCGTCCGTCGTGCAGCGCCGGCACCTGCTCGCCGCGCCCGCCGAGCATGAGCTCCACCGGCATCACGTCGTAGGCGTCGAGGAGGCGCGGCAGCAGCCCGGCGTCGTAGTCGGCCTTGAGCGCCAGCCGCAGCGTGCGGGCCGGCTGCCCGGCCCGGCGCGCCCGGCGCTGGGCGGCGGCGACCGCGTCGAGGGCCACCCGCGCGTCGGCCAGCAGCGTCTCGCCGGCCGGGGTCAGCGCGACCTGGCGGGTGGTGCGGATCAGCAGCTGGACGCCGAGCTGGCGCTCCAGCTCGCGGATGGCCCGCGACAGCGGCGGCTGGGCCATGCCGAGCCGTTCGGCCGCGCGCCCGAAGTGCCGCTCCTCGGCCACCGCCACGAAGTAGCGGAGCTGCCGCGTCTCCAGGTCACTCATACCACCACGGTATCAATCCGGACTGAGCTGGTCTTTCCGCTTTGCGCCCCGGCCGCGTTGACTCGAAGCATGATCGTTGTTACGGCTCCCACCGGCCAGATCGGTGGCCAGGTGGTCCAGAACCTGCTCGACGCGGGCGCGCCGGTGCGCGTCATCGCCCGCGACCCCGCCCGCCTCGCTCCCGGCGTCGCCGGCCGGGTCGAGGTCGTCCCCGGCTCCCACGGCGATCCGGCCGTCGTGGCCGCGGCCTTCGCCGGCGCCGACGCCGTCCTGTGGCTCGTGCCCGCCGACCCACGCGCCGCCTCCGCCGACGAGGCCTACTCCGGTTTCGCCCGCCCCGGCATCGAGGCCTTCACCGCCCGGGGCGTCGGCCGCGTGGTCGGCATCTCGGCCCTCGGCCGTGGCACCCCGGTCGCCGCGCGCGCCGGCCACGTCACCGCCACGCTGGCCATGGACGACCTGATCGCGGCGACCGGCGTGCCCTACCGCGCGCTGGCCATGCCGTCCTTCATGGACAACATCGGCTGGCAGGCGAAACCGATCGTGGAGCAGGGCGTGCTCCGCGGCCCCTACGTGCCCGACCGCCCGTTGCCGACCGTCGCCACCCGCGACATCGCCGCCGTCGCCACCCGGTTCCTGCTCGACACCGGCTGGACCGGCGCCGAGGAGGTGCCCGTCCTCGGCCCCGAGGACCTGACCTGGGACGAGACGGCCGCGGTCATCGCCGATGTCCTGGGCCGCCCGGTCCGCTACGAGCAGACCCCCGCCGGCGCCTTCAAGGACTCGATGATCGCCAACGGCTACTCGGAGGCGATGGCCCAGGCCATGCTCGACATGGCCCTGGCCAAGAACGCCGGCCTCGACAACGGCGTGCCCCGCACTCCCGCGAACACCACCCCCACCACCCTCCGGCAGTGGACCCTCGACGTCCTCGCCCCCTTGAAAGGCAGCCATATGGCTGCCTGATCGTTGGAGCCCTTCGTCTACACGACCTCCATCAGGACCACGCCCGAACGCCTGTGGCAGGCGCTCACCGATCCGGCCTACACGGCCGCTACTGGGGCGTGACCTCCGAGACCGACTGGCGGCCCGGATCCCCCAGGACGTGGATCGAGCGCGGCCGGCCCATCGCCGACGCCGAGCAGGTGGTGCTGGAGTCGGAGCCGGGCCGGCCCCGATCGCCGGCCTCAAGACGTTGCTGGAGACGGGCGAGCCGCTGCCCGAGCCGGCCTGAGTCATTCGACCGTGACGGACTTGGCCAGGTTGCGGGGCTGGTCGACGTCGTGGCCGCGGGCGGCGGCGATCTCGCAGGCGAGGATCTGCAGCGGCACCGTGGTCATCAGCGGGGCCAGCAGCGCGGGCGTCGGCGGCACGGGGATCAGGGCGTCCGCGTACGGGCGTACCGCCTCGTCGCCCTCCTCGGCGATCACGATGGTGCGGGCGCCGCGGGCGCGGACCTCCTGGATGTTGGAGACGACCTTGTCGTGCAGGACGCCGCCGGGGGAGGGGACCACGCAGATCACCGGGGTCGCGTCGTCGATCAGGGCGATCGGGCCGTGCTTCAGCTCGCCGGCGGCGAAGCCCTCGGCGTGCATGTAGGCGAGCTCCTTCAGCTTCAGGGCGCCCTCCAGGGCCACCGGGAAGCCGACGTGCCGGCCGATGAAGAGCACCTGCGGCGCCGCGGACAGGTCGCGGGCCAGCTTGCGAACCGGGTCCATGGTGTCGAGCAGGGCGGTCAGCTGGGCGGGCGCGGCCTGGAGGTGGCGGGTGACCTCGGCGGGGTCCATCGTTGCGCGCTCCTGGGCGAGCCGCAGGCCGGCGAGGTATCCGGCGACGAGCTGGGTGAGGAACGCCTTGGTCGACGCGACGGCGATCTCCGGGCCGCCGTGGGTGTAGAGCACCGCGTCGGACTCGCGCGGGATGGTGGAGCCGTGGGAGTTGCAGATGGCCAGCACCCGGGCGCCCTGCTCCTTGGCGTGCCGCAGCGCCATCAGCGTGTCCATGGTCTCGCCGGACTGGCTGATCGCGATCACCAGCGTCCCGGGTCCCAGGATCGGGTCGCGGTAGCGGAACTCGCTCGCCGTCTCGATCTCGCAGGGGACGCGGGCCCACTGCTCGATCGCGTACTTCGCGACCATGCCGGAGTGGTACGCGGTGCCGCACGCGACCACGTACACCTTGTCGACGTCGCGCAGGTCCAGGCCGCCGAGGTCGAGGTCGACCAGCCCGTCCGCGGTGAGCCGCCCGCGCAGGGTGTCGGCGACGGCCCGCGGCTGCTCGGCGATCTCCTTGAGCATGAAGTAGTCGTGGCCGCCCTTCTCGGCGGCGGACAGGTCCCAGTCGATGCGGTAGTCGGTGCCGGTCGCGGGAACGCCGTCGAAGCCGGTGATCTCGATGCCCTCCGGGGTGATCAGCACGACCTGGTCCTGGCCCAGCTCGATCGCGTCGCGGGTGTGCTCGATGAACGCCGACACGTCGCTGGCGAGGAAGTTCTCGCCGTTGCCGCGGCCGACGACCAGCGGCGAGTTGCGGCGGGCGCCGGCCACCGCGCCGGGGGTGTCCGCGTCGACGGCGAGCAGCGTGAACGCGCCCTCCAACCGGCGCGAGACCCGGCGCATCGCCTCGGCCAGCGCCTGCGGTCCGGTGACGCGCTCGTGCCGTACGGCCGCCAGCTCCGCCGCCAGCAGGTGCGCCGCCACCTCGGTGTCGGTGTCGCTGACCAGCCGGACCCCGTCGGCCTCCAGCGCGGCGCGCAGCCGGGCGAAGTTCTCGATGATGCCGTTGTGGATCACGGCGACGCGCCCGGCCACGTGCGGGTGCGCGTTGCGGTCGGTCGGGCCGCCGTGGGTGGCCCAGCGGGTGTGCCCGATGCCGATGGGCCCGTCCGGGAAGCCCTCGGCGAGCGCCTTCTCGAGGTGGACGAGCTTGCCCGCCCGCTTCTCGGTGTGCAGCCGCCCGCCGTCGACGACCGCCACGCCGGCCGAGTCGTAGCCGCGGTACTCCAGGCGCCGCAGGCCGTCCATCACGATTTCCAAGGCCGGCCGCTCGCCGGCGTATCCCACGATTCCGCACATGCAGGCGACGGTAGAAGCGTGATCCGGCGCTGCGTCTGTGCGCAGTCCATGCGTTCGCTATGAAGGCCGGGGACCGTCCCCGGTCGGGAGCTGCTGGCCGATCAGCGCGTTGAGGCCGCCTGTGCGCCGCAGCTTCTGCCAGCCGAGGCGGATGCCGCGGATCGCCGAGAGCATCGACTGGATCAGCACGAGATACATGAGCTGGCGGTAGACGAACTGCTGGAGCGGCATCCGCCACAGCGGGCGCATCGACTCCTTGTCGAGCCGGAAGGCGTACATGGTGCTGAGCAGTTGGAGGAGCAGCACGCCCAGCCAGGCGGCGAGGGTCAGCAGCGGGTCCAGGAAGATCAGGCCGTACACCAGGAACACGTCGATCAGCGGCGAGAGCAGCGGCATCAGGGTTTGGAAGAGGGCCAGGTTGAGCAGTCCGCGCCGGCCGAACTTGCCGCCCGGGCCGCGCTCGAAGAGGGCACGGCGGTGCTTCCACATCGCCTGCATCGTGCCGTAGCTCCAGCGGTAGCGCTGCTTCCACAGCTGCGCCATGGTCGAGGGCGCCTCGGTCCAGGCGCGCGAGCGGTCCTCGTAGACGACCCGCCAGCCGGCCCGGATGATCGCGATGGTCAGGTCGGTGTCCTCGGCCAGCGTGTCCTCGCTCAGGCCGTTCACCTGCTCCAGGGCCTCGCGCCGGAACGCGCCGATCGCGCCGGGCACGGTGGCCATGCAGTGCATGATGTCGTACGCGCGGCGGTCGATGCTGAAGCCCACCACGTACTCGATGTGCTGCCAGATCGGGATCATGCCCGTGCGGTTGGCGACCTTGGCGTTGCCCGCGACCGCGCCGATGCCGGTGTCGGCGAACGGCTGCACCAGCAGCGCCACGGTCTCGGGCTCGAAGACCGTGTCGCCGTCCATCATCACGACGACGTCCGTGCCGGCGTGCGCGATGCCGTTGTTGAGCGCCGCCGACTTGCCGCCGTTCGGCTGCCTGATCACCGTGACGTTGCGGTGGCCGAGCGACTCGGCGATGTCCGCGGTGCCGTCGGTGGAGCCGTCGTCGATCACGATGATCTTGATCGGGTGGGTCGACCGGACCAGGGAGCCCAGCGTGTCGGCGATCATCTCCTTCTCGTTGTACGCCGGGACGAGCACCGTCACGGGCTCCGTGTAGGGCGGGCCCCACCCCGCGCTGTCCTTCTTGCGGAACCGCCGCGCGTGCCGCCGCGCCAGTCCCAGCATCAGCAGCAACCGCAGGATCATCAGCACGCCGAGCACCAGCAGCAGCGTCGCGAACCAGTCCGTGATCTTCTGGGCCACCTGCACCGCGCCGACGATGCCGAGCCCGTAGACCCGCTCGTCGGTGGTGGCCTTGGGGTTGACCGTCGACATCCCGGTCAGCGCCGTGATCGTGGTGAACGAATATCCCTCGTTCTTGAGGTACGGGATCACCGACTCGAGCGCGGTGGCCGTCTTGGACCGGTCGCCGCCGCCGTCGTGGAACAGCAGGATGGCACCCGCGTCGTCGTCGGGCAGCACGGCGTCGATGATGTCCTGGGTCGTGGTGTCCGGCTCCCAGTCCCGGCTGTCCAGGTCGTTGACGACCGTCAGATAGCCCTTCTCGCCCATCTCGGCCATCACCGACCAGGTCGGGTTGTCCAGCGCCGCCACCGTCGACGAGTACGGCGGCCGGAAGATCACGCTGGAGACGTTCGCCGCTCCGGCGAGCGCGAACTGCGTCTCCGACATCTCGACGTCCCGCCGCCACTGCGACTTCGTCGACATCTCGGGGTGGGTGAAGGTGTGGATGCCGATCTCGTGACCGGCGTCCTTCACCTGCTTCGCGATCGACGGGTACCGGCTGATCTCCGAGCCGATCTGGAAGAACACGCCCGGCACGTCGTACTTGTCGAGGACCTCGAGGATCTCGGGGGTGTACTCCGGGCTCGGGCCGTCGTCGAAGGTCAGCACGATCTTGTTGTCCGGCACGGTGACCGTGGTCGTGGTGGTGCCGTCGGTCTGGATGATCGGGCCGCCGGTCAGCGCCGCGTCGGGCACCTCGCCGGTCTCCGACGTCGACTCCGCGGCGCCGTCCTGGGTGAACTCGCCCGTCACGAGCCCGTTCACGAGCAGGATGCTGGCGAACAGGCCGAGCACGACGACGAGCAGGATCCAGCGCGGCTGGGGGACGCGAATACGCCGCCGAGCGCGGGCCGGCGGTGTTTCTTTCGACGTTTCGACGGACACGATTCAGCGTACTTATGCCTTGTGCTCCGATTTCACGAATTGCCGATATGGGTGCGCCGCGCAATGGGATAGTGCGAGAGTGTCCGCCCGAATGGCATTCGCCTCTGCCGTCACTCTGGTATGCGTTGCCGCGTGCTCCTCGTCGTCGGATGATCCGGGCACCTCGGTCACGGCCTCCCCGTCGTACGCCGGCTCCCCGCCCGCCGTGGCGCCGTACGTCGACATCGTCAGCGGCACTGCCGACATCAGCGCGATCGCCTCCGCGACCGGCCAGAAGGACTTCACGCTCGCCTTCGTGCTGGCCGACAGCTCCGGCTCGTGCACGGCCACCTGGGGCGGCAAGACGGCCCTCGACGACAGCACGGTCGCCGCCTCGATCGCCGAGATCACCGCGGCGGGCGGCACCCCCGTCGTCTCCACCGGCGGTGCCAGCGGCACCTATCTGGAGACCGCCTGCACCTCGGCCGACGACCTGGCGGCCCAGTACGAGGCCGCCCTCGACCAGGCCGGCAGCAACTTCCTCGACGTGGACATCGAGCAGACGGTCACCGCCGCCACGGTCGTGAAGGCGCTGAGCACGCTCCAGGCCGCCCGGGGCACCTCGATCACCCTGACCGTGCCGGTCGGCGGCACCGTGCTCGGCCTCACCGACGCGAGCATCGCGCTGCTCCAGGCCGCCGAACAGGCCGATCTGGAGGTCACCGTCAACGCGATGACGATGAACTTCGACGGCGGCACCGCCGGCTGGGGCACGGCGATGACCACGGCCGCCGAGGCGGTCAAGGACGACGTCGCCTCGGTCTGGACCGGCAAGAGCGACACCGAGATCTACGGCATGCTCGGCGTCACCCCGATGATCGGCACCAACGACTCCTACGCCACCACCACGGTCGCCGACGCCACGACCCTGCTCGACTGGGCCGAGGAGAAGGGCCTGGCCTTCGTGCGCTTCTGGTCGGTCAACCGGGACAACGACGGCTGCCCGGACGGCACGGTGAGCGCCACGTGCAGCGGCATCGCGCAGACGGACTACGCCTTTACGACCTTGTTCGCCACATTCACCACGTGATGTCGGCAGCACGCAGAGTTGCGTTGCTCACACGGTGACTTCGGGGCACACAGCCGGCACACAGATCGGCTAGCCTGAGCGGCCGCCGGCCTGGGGCGTGCGGCCGTCGTCAGCAGGTGCAGACCTGCCGTTCCGCGTGATCGAAAGGCTTCGTCGTCCCATGAGCACGATCGCGGACCCACCCCGGTCCACAGTGGAAGAGCGGCCGCCGGCCCAGACGGCGCAGACGCCGCGCGGATCCACCCTCCGCCGGGTGGGCGGCCACGTGCTGGCGCTCGCCGGCTACCTGTCGCTGTCGATCTACGTGATGAGCCGGCTGCTCGCCGACCCGAGCAACCGCCTGCTGGCCGCGAACATGCCCGACCACCACCTGTTCGTCTTCTTCATGGCGCACGCCGAGCGGGTCGTCTTCGACGGGGCCTCGCCGCTCTGGTCCGACCGGCTCAACGCGCCGGACGGCGTCAACATGATGGCCAACACGTCGATGCTGGCGGCCGGCATCCCGCTGTCGCCGATCACCCACTGGTTCGGCCCGGGAGTGTCCGCCGCGGTGCTCGCCGTCGCCGGGTTCGCGGGCACCGCCGCGGCCTGGTACTGGCTGCTCAACCGCCTGGGCCTGAGCCGGACGGCGGCCTGGATCGGTGGCCTGTGGGCCGCGTTCGCCCCCGGCTTCATCTCGCAGGCCGGCGGGCACCTCAACTTCATCTCCAGCTATGTGCTGCCGTTCATCGTCTGGCAGGTGATCCGGCTGCGGGAGCCCGGCCGAGCGGTCCGCGGCGGCGTCACCCTGGCCGTCCTGGTGGTCATCCAGATCTTCCTGAACGAGGAGCTGCTGCTCTTCACGGCGATGGTCCTCGGCCTGATCACCGTGGTCTACGTGGTGGCCCGGCCGGCCCTCGTCCGCGAGGAGGGCCGGCGCTTCGTGACCGGGCTGCTGGTCGCGGCCGCGGTCGCGGGAGCCGCGGTGGCCTACCCGCTCTGGTTCCAGTTCGCCGGGCCGGGTCACTACCGGGGGCAGCCGTTCGAGATCGACCAGTACGCGACCTCGCTCGGCGCGATCGTGGCGTACCCCGGGCTCTCCATCGCCGGCGACCAGTCGCTCGCCCGGCAGCTGAGCGGCAGCATCACCGAGGCGAACACGTTCTGGGGCGCCGGCGCCTGCGTCATGATCATCGTCTCGGTGGTGCTGCTCCGGCGCTCGCTGATCGCCCGGGCGATCGCTGTCGCCGCGCTGGTGATGCTCGTCCTGTCGCTGGGCAGGCACTTCCGGCTGACCGCCGAGCCCGGCACGGTGCCCGCGCCGCTGGGCTGGGTCCGTCACCTGCCGCTGTTCGACACGGTCACCGTCCCGCGGTACGCGCTGCCCGCGACCGTCCTCGTCGGCCTGCTCCTCGCGTTCGGCGTCGACCGCGCCCGCTCGCTGCGGGTGCGGGGCGGCCGCGTCGCCTTCGCCGGTGGCATGGCCGCGGCCCTGGTCCCGCTCTTCCCGTTGCCCCTGCCGACCATCACGGCGGCGCCGTTGCCACCGTTCTTCACCGAGCGCATGTACCGGCCCTACGTGACCGACGGCGGCAGCGTGCTGACCGTGCCGCTCCCCGACCACTTCAATCAGGGCATCGACGGCATGCGGGTGGTGTCCATGTCCGGCCTGGAGTTCCGGGCGCCGCGCGGCTACTTCATGGGCCCGCACAACCCACCCGAGGACATCACCGGCGCGTGGGAACCGCCGCGGCGCTACACCAGCGATCTGCTCGTCCGGGTCAACGACCGCGGGAAGGGACCCAAGCTGACGCCCGCGGAGATCCAGAGCGTGCGGGACGACCTGCGCTATTGGGAGACCTCGCTGGTGGTGGTCCTGCCGTATTCCTGGAGCCGCAGCGCCGTGCGAGACACGCTGACCGAGGTGCTCGGGCCGCCGCGCCAGGCGGGCGAGTGCTTCTTCTGGGACGTTCGCTACCTGAAGTCGTGACGGCGTCAGGAGGCCGACGACGAGGCCGACGCGGTCGCGGACGCGGTGGCGCTCGCGGTCGCCGAGGTGGAGACCGTCGCCTTGGTGGAAAGGCCTGAATCGGAGGCCTGCACGACGCTGGCGCCCACAACGGCCATGTAAAGGGTGGCGAAAAGGGCGACGAAAAAGCCGAGAACGCCGACCAGGCGCTTGCGCCGCCCGGTGGAGTCGACAAATACCTGGGTTGCGGCGGATTCGGCGGGGACGACGGCGGAGCGAATCATCGTCAACTGTTTCCTTTCGGCGGGAGCGTTGCTCGGTACACCGAAAAGGTAAATGCCGAAGTTGAGGCGTTCGCTGTACGAAGCCTAAGCCGTTCCTATGGAAAAACGGCGACATCACGCTGAGTAGCCGTAGGGTCATGCTGAGGGAGGGGCGGCCGCGCGACGGCGACCGCCGCTCATGACGGTGGGTGAGACTTGGGCAGCGGCGCCCGGTTCCACCAGAGCGAGAGGCCCACCCCGGCAAAGACCAGCAATACGCCCGCCAGAACGAACCACGCCGACACCTCGACCTCCTGCTTGCGCAGGTTGAATTCGCGCGGCAGATCGGTCAGCACGTCCACCAGCTGATCGGCGTCCTCGGCCCGGAAGTATTTGGCGCCGGTCACGTCGGCGACCTTTGTCAGGGCCTCCTCGTCGATCTCCTGATTGCGGCCCATGCCGCGCCCGCCACCGCCGCCGAAGCGGCCGCCGCCGAACGGGGAATCGCCGCCGATCTGGTCGGCCGTGCAGACCATGGGCGCCGGTTCGGTCGTGCCGAAACCGATCGTGTAGACGCGCACCTTGCGGGCCGCCGCCTGCTCGGCGGCGGTCACCGGGTCGACGCCGGTCGTGTTGGAGCCGTCGGTCAGCACCACGATGGTGTCCGGCTCGTAGTCGCCGGGCTGCGCCGGTGTGGCCGGGGCCGCCAGCTCCGAGCCGGTCTTCGCGACGTTCGGGTTGCCCTCGGCGATCGCGTCGATCGACGTCAGGATCGCCTGGCCGATCGCCGTGCCGCGAGCCGTGCGCAGCGTGCCGATCGCGTCGAGCAGCGCGTCCTTGTCGGTGGTCGGCGCCACCAGCAGGCCGGCGATGCCGGAGAAGGCCACCAGCCCGATCCGCGTGCCGTCCTGCTGCTCCTCGATGAACTTGCGGGCCGCGTCGGTCGCCACCGAGAACCGGTTGGGCTGCACGTCGGTCGAGCACATCGAGCCGGACACGTCGATGGCGAGCAGGATCGACGTGCTGTTCGACGGCACCGACACCGTCGCCTGCGGGCGGGCCATGCCCAGCGCCAGCGGCAGCAGCCCGGCGAGGAAGAGCCAGGCCGGGACGCGGCGCTTCCAGGAGGTGCGCCCGGGCAGGGCGGCCCGGATCACCGCGACGCTCGAGACGGTGACGGCGGTCCGCTTGCGGCGCCTGGTGAGCCACCAGCGGGCCGCGAGCAGCAGCGGCACGGCCAGCAGCGCGAGCAGCGCCCACGGCCAGCTGAACGACATCAGACGATCCTTCCGTGCCAGCGGGTGCCGAGCAGCGCGCCGAGCATGAGCAGCAGCAGCGCGGCACCGGCGAACGGCCCGGTCAGCTCGACCGGCTCCTTCTTGGCGGTCAGCCGCAGGTCGATCGACTTGGTCGTCTCGGACACGGCCGCCGCGTCGCCGGCCGGGTGGTACGAGCCGCCGGTGACCTGGGAGATGGTGGTGAGCACCTGCTCGTCGAGCCGGGTGCCGAGCTGGAAGCCGTCCACCTCGACGGTCGCGCCCTTGGCCGTGCCCACGCCGACCGTCTGGATGCGCACGCCCGCGGCGGCCGCCAGCTCGGACGCCGCCTCGACGTCCGGCCCGCCGGTCTCCTGCCCGTCCGAGAAGACGACCATGGTGGCGGACGGCCAGTAGCCGAGGTCCTGCGTGGTGGGCGCGGCGCCGTCGGCGGGCAGCGCGACCGGCTTGCCGGTGATGGTGCCGAGCCCGACCAGGATCGCCTGGCCCAGCGACGTGCCGCCGCTCGCGGAGAGCCGGCCGATCGCGGCGATCGCGGCGTTGTGGTCGTCCGTCGGCGCCTGGGTGAGCAGCGCCTGGTCGCCGAAGACGAGCACGCCCACGTCGACCGTGTCGGGCTGGTCCTCGACGAAGTCCTTCGCCGCCTGCTGCGCCGCGGCCAGCCGGGTCGGGGTGACGTCGGTGGCGCGCATGCTGTTCGACACGTCGAAGGCCAGCAGCACCGTCCCGGAGACCCGCGGCACGCTCAGCTCGGCCTGCGGCCGGGCCAGGCCCACCAGCAGGACCGGCAGGGCGATCAGGATCAGGGCGTACGGCAGGTGACGGCGCACCGCCGAGCCGCGCGAGACCAGGCCGGCGAAACCGGCCGCGGCCAGCGCCGCGCTGCGGCGCCGCTGGAGCGCGACGTAGCCGGCGACCGCCGCCGCCGTGACGACCACCGCGGCGATCAGGACCAGGGGATAGAGGAAGCTCATCGGCGCCCCCGCCCGGAGGTGCGGACCATCTCGATCAGCGCCGCCAGCATGTCCTGGTCGGTGGTGACCCGGTGGGCGGCGACGCCGGCCTTGCGCATGCCCTCGGCGACCTGGTCCTCGCGAGCGGTGACCTGGGTGGCGAGGCGGCCGCGCAGCAGCGGGTCGCTGGTGTCGACGAGCAGCTGCTCGCCGGTCTCGGCGTCCTCGACCAGGATCAGGCCGACGTCGGGCAGCTCCATCTCGCTGGGGTCGACGACGCGGATCACCACGACCTCGTGCCGGTGGGTGAGCATCGCCAGCGCGCGCTCCCAGCCCGGCTCGGCGATGAAGTCCGACATCACGAAGATCAGGCTGCGGCGGCGCGCGGTGGTCAGCGCGGCCAGCTTGAACATCTCGGACAAGTCGGTGACCGACGACGATTTCTCCGGCACGGCGGTCAGCGACCGCGTGATCCGCAGAATCTGGTCGCGGCCCGGCCGGGGCGGGATGATCTCGTGTCTGCCGTTGTCGAACAGCACGGCACCGACCCGGTTGCCGCCCTGCGACACCAGGCGGGCCAGGCTGATGGCGAGCTCGGTGGCGACGGAGTCCTTGCCGCCGCCGCGGCCGAACCGCATCGACGCCGACCGGTCGACCACCAGCCACGCGGTGAGCTCGCGGTCCTCGGTGTACTGCCGGATGTACGGCTCGTCGAGCCGGGCGGTGACGTTCCAGTCGATGTGCCGGACGTCGTCCTGGAGCACATAGGCGCGCAGGTCGGTGAAGTCGATGCCGGTGCCGTGCCACACCGTGCGGTAGGCGCCCTGGAGGCGGCCGTCGAGGCGGCGGCCGAGCCGCCACTCCAGGCGCCGCAGCAGCCGGTCCGGAGGGGTGGTCATGGCTCAGCGGCCCCGGCCGGCGGGCTCCGGGATCGCGACGTTCGCCAGGATCTTGGAGAGGATCAGGTCGGGCGTCACCTCGTCGGACAGCGCCTCGTAGGACAGCACCATGCGGTGCCGCATCACGTCGAGGGCCAGGTCGGTCAGGTCTTCCGGCACCACGTACTCGCGGCCGCGGATGTAGGCGAGCGCCCGGGCGGCGAGCACCAGGCTGATCGAGGAGCGCGGGCTGGCGCCGAAGGTGACGTAGCGGGCCAGGTCGGTGAGGCCGACGCGGGCGGGGTCGCGGCTGGCGTGCGCGAGGCTGACGGCGAACTCGATCAGCGATGGGTCGACGTACACCCGATCGGCCTCCTCTTGCAGCCCCACCAGCGACTCGGGATCGATGATCTTCTGGATGACCGCGGCCCGTTGCAGGGCGCGCTCGACCACCACGAACTCCTCGGTGGCGCTGGGGTAGCCGACGAGGACCTTCATCATGAAGCGGTCGACCTGGGCCTCGGGCAGCGGATAGGTGCCCTCGGTCTCGATCGGGTTCTGCGTCGCCATGACCAGGAACGGGTTGGGCACCTTGTGGGTCTCGCGGCCGATGGTGACCTGGCGCTCCTGCATGACCTCGAGCAGCGCCGACTGGACCTTGGCGGGGGCGCGGTTGATCTCGTCGGCGAGCAGCAGGTTGGTGAAGACCGGCCCGAGCTGCACCTGGAACTCGCCGGTGGGCTGGTGGTAGACGCGGGTGCCGACGATGTCGGCGGGCACCAGGTCGGGGGTGAACTGCACCCGGTGGAAGTCGCCGCCGATCGCCTCGGCGAGCGACTTGACCGCGAGGGTCTTGGCGAGGCCGGGCACGCCCTCGACCAGGATGTGCCCGCGCGAGAGCAGGGCCACGAGGAGCCGTTCGAGCAGGATGTCCTGGCCCACGATGGTCTTCTTGACCTCGTAGAGCACCTTTTCGATCGGCCCGGCCGAGGCCGCCGGGGCGTCGGTCCAGTTGTAGGGGCCGCGTGCCGGCTGGTTCATGCGTCCGTCCTTGTCAGAGAGGGGGTGCTTGCCCGTCGCCCTCGCCGGCGCCGAGGGCGGCGCCGATGGGGACGGCGAAGCCGATGCCGATGAAGGTGCCCGCGTCGGTCGGGTTGGCGAGCGCGACCACGACGCCGACCACCTGGCCCTGGTCGTTGATCAGCGGCCCGCCCGAGCTGCCCGGGTTGACCGCCGCGTCGAACTGGATGAGCCCGGCGATGTCGCCGCCCCGGTCGCGCGAGAGGGTGCGCTCCAGGCCGGAGACGACCCCGCTGGTGGTGGTCGCGGTGAGGCCGAGCGGGTTGCCGATCGCCACCACGTCGTCGCCGACCGCCGCGCCGCCGCCGAGCACGGCCGGCACGACGGTCTCCGGCAGCTTCGCGGGGGTGAGGGTCGCGATGTCCTGCTCGGGGGCGGAGCTCGCGAGCTGTGCGGCCGTCTCGCTGCCGTCGGCGTACGAGATCTGAATGGTCTTGGCGCCCTCGACCACGTGATAGGCCGTGAGGATGGTGCCGTCGGCGTTGATGATGAAGCCCGTGCCGCTGTCGGCGCCGGCGCTGCTGCCGCCGGCCTTGATGAGCACTACCGACGGGCGCAGTGCCTGATAGACCTCGGGCACGGTCAGCGGCCCCGTCGGGGCGGAGGGTGACGGCGCGGGCCGGGGAGCGGCGGCCGGCTGCTCGGGCGAGCGGAAGAGCACGACCGCGGTGATCGCCACGGCCCAGACCGCGACCGCACCGATCAGGACCTTGCGGCCCGGCACCTTCGGCAGCGAGATCTTCCTCTTCGCCGGCGGCGGCTCGGGCGCGGCGTCCGGCGGTCGCAGAACTTCCATCACGGCACACCCGCAACAGTCATCTCTCGACTCTAGGAGCGCTTTCTCAAAATCCGCTAAGAGCTTGCGCCGCTTTTCATAAGGCGTTTCACCTCCCGGTACGGGGGCAATCCGGTCTTATGTCGTACGCCGCCCGAAGCCCGCACACCGCGCACCGCTGGCTCGCCCTCCTCGCCTTCGGCGCGGCCGTCTTCGTCGCCGCGGCGATCGGCGCGCTCGGCGTCTCGGGCACGTCCGCCGAGTACAACGGCCTGGAGCAGCCCGCCTGGGCGTCGCCGTCCTGGTTGTTCGGGCCGGTGTGGACGGTGCTCTACGCGATGATCGCGGTGGCCGGCTGGCTGGTCTGGCAGCGCGTGGGCCTCGCCGCGCCGATCTGGCTCTACGCCGCCCAGCTCGTGCTCAACGCGATCTGGACGCCGTTGTTCTTCGGCGCCGGCCAGTACGGCCTGGCCTTCGCCGACATCGTCGTGCTCTGGGCCCTGATCGGCGCCACGGTCGTCGCCTTCTGGCGGGTGCGCCGCGGCGCCGCCCTCCTGCTGCTGCCGTACTGGGCGTGGGTCACCTACGCGAGCGCCCTCAACCTGGCCATCTGGCAGCTCAACTGAGGGCGGACAGCAGGCCGGCCTCGTCGGCGAGCGCGCCGTCCTGGCCCAGCGCCCGAAAATCGGCCGCCACCTCGCCGCGACTCAGCACACCGTCGCGAACCGCCCGATAACGGACCATGTGCCAGACGAAGACGTCGAGATTGGCGAACCGGGTGCCCTCCTCGACGACCTCCTCCTCGTGGAACCACACGGCGACCTGCCCGTTGGTGAGGACCACGTAGTAGTTGCCGCCGCCGTCCGCGCCGATCGAGTAGACGTCGTCGTCGGACAGCTCGGTCTCGTAGCCGGAGTCGAGGATCCCGCAGCCGTTCCCGGCGAAGTCGAACCCGTACGACCAATCGGCGATGTCGCAGATGTCGGGCATCGTCCCGGACCGCACGCGACGGTCGAAGGCGGCGAGCGAAGCCGCGTCCGCCGGCGCGAGGCGGGCGAGGAAGGGCTCGACCGGTTTGGCGCCGGTGACGACGGCGGTCTCGGCGTGGGGAAGGAAACGGTCCAGGTCAGCGCCGAGATCGCGCTCGACGTACCCGGTCAGGGAGGCGACGGTGGGAGGCACCGGCGGATCTTAGCGACAACGATGCATATCGAAACAGGTGCCAACTTCGCTCTGTGTCTTCCATAAGGTGCCTTCGTCACAGCATGATGATCGCGGTGACACTATGAGTGAAGAGCACCTGCCTCCGAGTGTGCTGGCCGAGATCGGGAGCCCGATCCGGGAGAGCCGCCTGTCCGCCGTGGAGCAGCTGGCCGAGCTCGCGTGGGGCGCCGACCTCGCGGCGGCCGCCGCCGCCCGGCAGGCACTTCAGGGGATGATGGACGACGACAGCCGCAGCGTCTCCGCCGCCGCGGCCGCGGCCCTGGAGCGCACCGCCGTGCGCCTCGACCCCGACCGCATCGACTTCGGCGTGGTCGCGGCCGAGACGCCCCGCCTCGTCGCCGACGTGCGCGTCGAGGGCCCGCCACTCGCGCTCGCGGGCGCCACGGTCACCGTCTCGGGTCCCGGCCTGCGGGCCATGCTCACCGACCGCCAGCTGCGGATCATGTGGCTGCCCCGCTCCGACTGGCTCGACGGATCGGTCACCGTCCGGGGCCCGGCCGGCTGGGCCGACGTGCGGGTGACCGGCCAGGTCGCCGCCGCGATCGCCATGGAGCGCGTGCCCGCCGAGCCGGTCGCCGGCGTGCGGACCTACGACGGGGTGTCCGGCTACGGCGGCTACGGCCCGGCCCGGCTCACCGTGCTGCCCCCGCCGCCACCGCCCCCGCGCCGCCAGATCGGCACCACCGTGCTGGTCGCCATCCTCACCACGCTCGTCGTGCTGGGCGGCGCCGGCGTCGCGATGGCCCTGCTCAACGACGGCCAGGACCCGCCCGCCCAGCAGGTGGTCGCGGGGCCCACCGAGGAGCTGCCCGCCGTCGAGTCGGTCGGCCCCGCCGCGCCGGCCTCGCCTAAGGTCACCCGCGTGCCGCTCGGCCAGCGCGTCCGCAGCGTCGCCAAGCCCGCCGTGGCCGGCACGGTCCGCGTGGGCACCGAGCCCGAGGGCGTCACCGTCTCGCCCGACGGCCGCACGGTCTATGTCGCCAACCAGGACTCGCACATCCTCTCGATCATGGATGTGCCGAGCCGCAAGGTCGCCTCGGTGCAGCTGCGCAACACGCCCCGCTTCGTCACCACGTCCCGCGACGGCCGGCTCGTCTTCGTGTCCATGTACGAGGACGACAAGCGCACCGGCAGCGGCGTCGCCGTCGTGGACGCGCGCACCCGTCAGGTCGTCCGCTACCTGCAGACCGGCCTTCAGCCGTACACGTTGTCGGTGGGTCCCGACGGCGACCTCTGGGTGCCGATCCACAGCGAGGGCCGGGTCGAGGTCTTCGCGGCCGGCAGCCTCCGGATGATCGCCAACATCACCGTGCCGCCCAACCCGCACGCCGTCGGCTTCTCCGCCGACCTCGGCCGGGCGTTCACCGCCAACCACGAGTCCAACCAGGTCTCCGTCATCGACATGCGGACCAACCGGCTGCTCCGGACCATCGACGTGAGCCGCGCGCCGCACAGCATCGCGGTCTCGCCGGACGGCCGGGTCGTGCTGGTGGCGGGCTACGAGGCGCACACGGCCGACCTCATCGACGCGAACACGCTGCGCCGCAGCGGGCCGTTCAAGGTCGGGCGCGACCCGCAGAGCGTCGCCGTCGCGCCGGACGGCCGGCACGCGTACGTGGTGAACGAGGGCGACAACACGGTGACCGTGCTCAACACGACCACCGGCGCCACCGCCGCCACCGTGCGGGTCGGCGGCAGCCCGCGCACCATCGCGGTGGCGCCCGACGGCCGCTTCGCCTACATCTCCAACGGCAAGGACCACACGCTCACGGTGCTGCGGGTGGGGGAGTGAGCCGGCGCGACCGCACCGCCGGCGAGGTGCTCGTGCGGCGGCTCTTCACCGAGCACGGCGCGGCGCTGCTGGCGTACGCCTCGAGGTTGCTCGGCGACCACAACGAGGGTGCCGAGGTGGTCCGCGAGACGCTGGTGCGAGCCTCGTACGCTGCCGACCGCGCCGAGCTCTTCACCATCGCGCGCGATCTCGCCGTGGAGCGGCTGCGGGCCCGTCCCCGGGCGGCCGCCGTGCCACCCGCCGGCAACCTGGAGCTGCTGCGCGCGGTCGAGGCGCTGCCGCGCGAGGAGCGCGACGTGCTGAACGCCCTCTACTTCCAGGGGCGCAACGTCAAGGAGGCGGCCACCTCGCTCGGCGTTCCGGCCGAGGCCGTGAAGACCCGCAGTCGCCAGGCGCTGCTCCGGTTGCGCGAGGCCTCGTCGTGAGCGCGCACGCGACGGATCAGCTCGGCGCGTACGCCCTCGGCGTCCTCGACGACGACGAGTGGGCCGCCGTGCACGCGCACGTGGAGGGCTGCGAGACGTGCCGGCGCGAGGTGGGTGAGCTGCGCGCCACCGAGGAGCTGCTCGGCGAGGTGCCGCCCGAGGCGTTCCTCGACGGGCCGCCGCAGGGTGGCGATCTGCTGTTGCAGAGGACCCTCCAGCAGGTACGGGAGGAGGGCGCCGCCCGCGAGCGACGGCGCCGCGTGCTGTGGTCGCTGGTGGCCGCGCTGGTCGCGATCGCGGCCCTCGGCGGCGGCGCCTGGGCCGGGCGCAGCTCGGCGCCGTCCGCATCGGCCGCCGCCGCGCCCCCGCCGTCCCCGGTCTCCACGCCGCCCGCGGTCTCCGGCGCGTCCACCAACGAGGCCACGGGCGCGAGCATGAACGTCACCGTGCGCCCGGCGGCCGGCTGGGTGCGGCTGAGCGCCACCGTCGGCGGCGTTCCCACGGGCGAGCAGTGCCGCCTCTACGTCGTGGCGAAGGACGGCTCCCGCCAGCTCGCCGGCAGCTGGCTCGTCTCCGAGGCGGGCGCCTCCGCGGGCACCACCATGGACGGAAGCGCCCTGGTCGCGCCGGCCGACGTGTCGGCCGTGGAGGTCGAGACGTACGGCGGCAAGCCCCTGGTCCGCGTCGACCTGTAGTTGGTCTTGGGCCAGCTCTCGCGCTCGCTTACTTCGACGCATATCATCAGAGCGTGATTGCTCGAATACGAAGCGTCACTTTTCCCTTCGGCAGGGGGTGGCTGACGTGACCACCGCCGGTTGGGTCGCCCTGGGCATCACCGTCTTCGGCTCGCTCTGCTACGCGACCGCCTCGATCCTCCAGGCCGTCGGCGCCCGCCGCAGCGTCGGCACCGTGCGCACGATGGCCCACCCGCTCTACCTGCTGGGCATCCTCTTCGACATCCTCGCCTGGATCGGCGCCATGATCGCCCTGCGCGAGCTGGCCGTCTACGTCGTCGAGTCGATCCTCGCCGGCTCCCTCGCCATCACCGTGCTGGTCGCCCGCTTCGCCCTCGGCTGCCACCTGCGCAAACGCGACTCGTTCGCGATCGTCGTCACGATCGCGTCGCTCAGCTTCCTGGCCCTCTCCGCCGGCCCGCAGGACGAGGTGCACACGACGGACGAGCTACGCTTCGCCCTCTGCGCCGCCGCGATGGTGATGGTGCTGGTCGGCTGGGGCGCCGCCAAGGTGCAGGCCCCCGGCGGCCTCATCGCCGCGTTCGCCGGCCTCTCCCTCGGCGGCGCCGCCCTGATCGGCCGCTCCCTGCCGGTGCCCGAGGGCCTCAGCGCCGGCCAGACGGCCCTGGCGATCGTCACCGAGCCGCTCACGCTGGCCCTGCTCACCTTCGCCGCGACCGGCATGATGCTCTACGCCCACGCCCTCCAGCACGGCGACGTCGGCCCGGTCACCGCGATCCACTGGACGGCCGAGGTCTGCGCCCCCTCGGTGGTGGCGATGGCCTTCCTGGGCGACACGGTCCGCGAGGGCTGGCTGCTCCCCGCCGCCATAGCCGGCGCGGCCACCATCATGGCCGCGGTGGTCCTGGCCACGGCCCCCGCCACCCACGTCACGGCAAAGCCCGAGGAGAGCGCCGCCCAGGCCGCCCTGCCCCAGACGGTGCGCGTCGCCCTGCCGGCCCCCGAGATCCCGTCGTGGGTCCGCCCCCTCGGCGAAAAGGTCATCTGGTGGGGCGCGCCCCCGATCTGGCGCCCGCCGAACAGAAGCCACCCGATCGAGCCGTCCTATCGGGCGGAGCCCCTCGAGCCGCTGTACCGCGACCGGGCGTCCCGGCGCAGTCATCCGGGGGTGCCCGCTTACGGGTATCCGATGGCGCCAGCCCTTCAGGGGCACCCGGCGGCGGCCACCTATCGAGCCGATCCGGCGGCGGCCCCAGACGGTTACCCGATCGCGCCGGCTTCTTACGGCCAGCCTGTTGGGCCGGCTTCTTACGG
>NZ_BOMI01000037.1 GCF_016862115.1 Paractinoplanes deccanensis | reverse complement strand
GCTTCGTATGGTGAGCCTGTTGGGTCGGCTCCTTACGGTCAGCCTGTTGCGCCTGGTTCTTACGGTCAGCCGATTGCGTCCGCCCCTCATGGCCAGGCGATCCCGGCGGCCTCTCATGGCCGGTCGGTCGAGCCCGGGTCTTACGGCCCCGTGATTGCGTCCGCTCCTGACGATCAGCGCGTCGGGCCTGCCTCTTACGGCCGGCCGATCGAGTCCGCTCCCTATGGTCACGCGCCCGCCTATCCCGGCGATCCGTCAGCGCCCACCCCTTACGGCCACCACCCCGCGGCGCCTGCCTATCCCGGCCGCCCGGCCGAGTCGGTCTATCGCGAGGCGCTTCCGCCTGCCGTCCCCCAGCCCCGCCCGCCTGCTGGCCCACATACGCCGCTATCCGGATATGGCGCCGCTAATCCACCGTTCTCGGGCCGTGTGAGCGCACCGGCGCCTGTTTCTCCTGCTTACGGGCCGCCCGTCCCTGTTTCCCCGCCCTACGTGTCTCCGGTCCAGGGTGAGCCGTCCTACGGCGATCCGGCTCATGGCGCTCGCGTCTCCGGCGTCCCTGCTCACGGCGTTCCCGCTCGCGGCGTTCCTGCTCACGGCGTTCCTGCTCACGGCGTTCCCGCTTACAGCGCGCCTGCTTACGGCGCCCCTGCTCACGGTGCCCCCGCTCACGGTGCCCCTGCTGACGGCGCGCCTGCTTACGGTGCCCCTGCTTACGGCGCCCCCGCTCACGGCGTTCCCGCCCAAGGCGCCCCCGCTCACGACTTTCCCGCTCACGGCGTTCCCGCCCACGACGTTCCCGCTCGCGGCGCCTCCGCTTCTGTGCCGGAGGCCTACGTAGCGCCGGCGTCCGAGGCTCCGCGGGCCGATCCGCACTGGTGGAGCGCTCCCGCCGCCGACGACGAGTGGTGATCTCGCCTAGGGAAGCTTGATGGCCTCGGCGATCGGCGTGGCACCGTTGTTGAAGTTGATCGTGCGTCCCGCGGTGCCCGGCTCGCCGAGCACCGCCGCCACGACCGCCGCGACGTCGGCCCGCGACACCGAACCCGACGTGGCGCCCTGAGCCGCCGTCTCGATGCGCCCCGTGCCCGGCTCGTCCGTCAGGGCGCTCGGCCCGAGGATCGTCCAGTCCAGCTCCGACGCCCGCAGATGAGCATCGGCGGCGGCCTTCGCCTCCGCGTACGGGAAGAACCCGTTCTCCGGCGGCACGCCATGCTCGGGCCCCGCCCCGAAGTACGAAACCATGACATAACGCCGCACCCCGGCCCGCTGAGCGGCATCCATCGACCGGATCGCCGCGTCGCGATCCACCGCGTACGTCCGCGCGGGATTGCCCCCGCCCGCACCGGCCGACCAGACCACCGCCTCGTGCCCGCCGATCAGCTCGGCCAGCTCGTCGACGCTCGCCTTCTCGACGTCGAAGACCACCGGCTCCGCCCCCGTGGCCGCCACGTCGGCCTGATGATCCGGATTGCGGAAGACCGCCGTCGCCTCGCCGAGCAGCGGCAGCAGCAGCCGCGCCACCTTCCCGTGCCCACCAATCACCAGAACGCGCATTCCTGACACGCTACCCCGCCCAGCACGACCCGCACGGGCGCAATCCACAGTGGCGGTTATCCACAGGCCCGCCCGCAAGATCCCCCGTTGTCGGCAAGAATGGCCTCGCGCGACGGGGCCCCTTCTGGGCGGGGGCCACGGCGTCGGCACGTCCGATCTTGTCGGCCCGACGGCTCGGCTCGACGGCTCGGCTCGACGGCTCGGCTCGACGACTCGGCCGACGGTCGAGCCCGGCGACGACGAGCGCGATCTGCCAATGACGGGATGGTCTGGTGAACCTGTTCGACGAGGACGCGGGCTGGAGCGAGGAAGCAGTCGCCGAGGCGGTTCGGTGCAGTCCGTCCGGCGAGCGGCAGCTGATCGACGCCCTGCGGTCGGGCCCGCGACGAGGGCGAGGCGACGGGCATCGTCTCGGCGCTGGGTGAGGCGGACGGCCCGACGCGTGGCGGTCCTTCGGGCAGTCCCCTCCCGGCCGATGGACCCGTTCGAGCCGCGGGCGACCGCTCCCGTCGCGCTCACGAACCGGCAGGATGTGGCGGCCTCGGACGCGCGCGCGTGTCTGCTCGACGATGACCCGACGACGGTGGGGTTCGCGCTGTTCGGCCCGGCTTCCGTCCGTGACGACCGACTGATCGAGCACGGGTAGCGCGTGGGGACGGCCGGGCCTCGGCGACGTCGTCGAAACGATCCAGGGGGAGCGCGCCTCCCCTGGAGCGCGCCGGCGCCGCCGAGGCGTTCAGGGGTGGTCAGCTCGCCGCGCGGTAGAGCTCGTCGCTCGGGACCCGCAGGTTGACCACGGCCGGCTGCCCCTCGACGCTGTCGGCGATCTGGTCGCCGGCGGCGTAGACGTCGTTGGAGAGCAGGCCGGTGCCGTCGATGCGCAGGTAGCCGCTGGTCATCAGGTGTTCGGCCACGCCGGCGGCGGTGTCGGGGCGCGCCTGCGTGCCGGGCATCTGCACGGCGGCCACGGAGCCCACCTCGTCGCCGGTGGCGTCGAAGACCGTCATGCCCACGTTCACCCGGGCGATCGGGAGCGGTTCGGTCGGATTGTTCGGTTCCATGCGTCCCGGATTCCCCGCCGCGGCGGCGCGAAAACGCGATGGCGGGGCGCCGAGTTTAGGGTGGCGCCCCGCGTGGTACCCGCCCTGGCCCGGGCACACCTCGGCGGGGAGGCACCAGACGATGCGCGCGGCAGTACTCGACGTCGGATCGAACGCGGTCAATCTCACGATCGCCGAGCCCGGCGCGATGTTCCGCTCGTGGAAGACCCACACCTATCTCGCCGGCGACCTGCGCCGGGACGGGGGCCTCAGCTCGGCGGGCCGGCGGCGGCTGATCACCGCGGTGGGCGAGGCCGTCGCCGAGGCGCGCCGGGTGGGTGTCGAGGAGCTTCTGCCGTACGCCACCGCGGTGATCCGTGACGCCCCGGACCGCGACGAGGTGCTGGCCGAGGTCGCCGCCGCCACCGGCGTACGGCTCGGCACCCTCACCGGCGTGGAGGACGCCGAGGCCACCTTCCTGGCCGCCCGCCGCTGGGAGGGCTGGAACCCGGGCCCGCTGCTGCTCGCGGACATCGGCGGCGGCTCGGTGGAGCTGGCCTTCGGGCGCGACCTCAAGCCCGACTGGGCGGTCTCGCTCGACCTGGGCGCCCGCGTCCTGACCCGGCGGTTCCTGCGCGGCGGCGAGTCACCGGCCCGCCGGGCGGCCCGTGACCTGCGGCAGCACGTGCGGTCCGAGGTGCGCCGGGCCCTCGCCGGCACGTCGTGGGAGTCCCGGACGACCGCTGTCGCCGCCTCCAAGACGTTTCAGCAGCTGGCCCGCCTCACCGGCGCCGCCCCGATGTGCCGCGGCCCGTACGTGGCCCGCCGCCTGCACCGGCAGCGCCTGCGCCCGTGGACCGACCGGCTCGCCGCCATGCCCGCCAAGCGCCGCGCGAAGCTCCCCGGCGTCTCCAAGCACCGTGCCTGCCAGATCGTCGCCGGTTCCATCGTCGCCGACGAGGTCATGCGTGGCCTGGGCCTGACGTCGCTGCGCATCACGCCGTGGGGCCTGCGCGAGGGCATCCTGCTCGGTCGCCTCGAGGGCGGCCGGTCCGACTTCGTCAACGCCCGCTGGTCACCGCTGCCGTGACCGTCACGGCCGTGAAGACCAGGTCGCGGTCGATCGTGTAGCGGCCGCGGAACTCGGGGAGCGGCGAGTCGACGAGCGGCCGGCCGGCGAAGGTCCGCGCCGGCGGGTCGATCGACAGGACGCAGTCCTCGAAGCCGAGCCAGCGCCCGGTCATCGGGAACCACGCCTTGTAGATGGACTCCTTGGCGCTGAACAGAAGCCGGTCCCAGTGGGTGTCGCCGCTGTCCAAGGTGTGCAGCATCTCGCGCTCCACCGGCAGTGTGACCCCGGGAAGAACCTCGGGCGGCAGCGCGGCGTGCGGCTCGGCGTCGACGCCGACGGACGTGACGTCGCGGGACAGCGCCACCGCGGCCGCCCGGTAGCCCCGGCAGTGCGTGATGCTGCCGACCACCCCGCCGGGCCACAGGGGCTCGCGGCGGGGTCCGGTCAGGATCGGCGCGGGCGCGAAGCCGAGCCGGCCCAGGGCCTCGCGGGCGTTGCGCCGGCCGGTGATGAACTCGCGGCGCCGCCCCTCGACGGCGCGCGCGATCAGATGCTCCTCGCCCGGGAAGGGTTCCTCGCCGGGGTGGTCGCCGAAGGACTCGACGACCACCACCTCCGGCGGCACGATGTCGATCAGCGTCACGCCGTCATGATGCCAGCGCCAGCGCGTACTCGGGCCACCACTGTCCCGCCGGCGGCGCACCGGGGGAGCAGGCGCCGTCGGACTCTCCGGGTCTCTTCACCCAGAGGTACGCGTCGACGAGCGCGTGCCCGGTGCGCGTGGTCGGCGCCTCGCCGAGCTTGCGGCCGGGCGGGTTGCACCAGTGGTGATCGCCCGCGCCCACTCGCGCCGGGCCGTTGCCGTTGCGGCTGGTGTCGATGACGAAGTGGGTGCCGCGCAGCTGGCGGGAGAGCGCGGTGCCGTACCGGATGTTGTCGGCGGTCGTCTCGAAGTTGGCGACGTTGAGGGCGAAGCCGCTCGCCCGCTGGATGCCCGCCCGGCGCAGCGCCGCGCTCATCTGCGCCGGCTTGCGGATCCACGTCGGATTGCCGGCGTCCAGATAGACCAGCGTGCCAGGGTTCGCGCGCAGCACGGTCACGGCGTGGGTGAGCAGCGCGAACCGTTCGGCCGCCGCGGCGCCCGCCAGGCAGCCGCGCACGGTCTGCGCGACCGCGTCGGGCTCCAGCACCACGACCGCGCGATATCCGCGGATCGCGGCGGCGAGGGCGTTGACCCATTGGCGGTACGCGACGGCGCTCGCCGCTCCGCCTGCGGAGTGACCGGAGCAGTCCCGGTTCGGGATGTGATAGAGCGTCAGCACCGGCAGCGTCCGGGTCCGGGCGGCGTCGGTGACCAGTTGGCGGGCGCGGGCCGCGTATCCGGTGGCCTCGTCGGTGAACCAGGTGGCCATGGGCCGGTCCGCGATGCGCCGGATGAGCGCGGCGTCCCTCGTACGGCCGGCGGCCTCCCACGCGCGCACCTGATCGGCCGCCGCGCCGCCGGGCGCCACGTAGAGGCCCTGGCCGGTGAGGCGGCCGTCCCACGCTTCCTGTGGCGCCGGGGCCGCGACCGGCTCGGGTGCCGAGACGGACTGGCCGGCGCTGATGGCCATCGGCGTGGCGATGCCGGCGACGGCGAGCGCGGCGACGGTGATGAGCACGGAGCGGCGCCTCACTGCACCCGCACCCATCGGGCCTCGGAGGGCACGCCGCGGCCGTCGACCAGGAAGAGCATGTACCAGCCGGACGGCACGAGGCCCCTGCGCTTGGGGATGTGCACGGTGACGCCGTGGGCGTTGCGCGTGAACGGCAGCGCGACCGACCGCTGGTCGACGTCGAGCACGTGGGTGACGGCGCTCGGCCGGATCAGCCGGGCCGTGGTGGTGCTCCGCGCGTCGGGGGTGGCGAAGGCGGCGTTGGTGCCCCGCGCGACGGCGCGCGGCCCGCCCGTGATGACCGGCCGGTCACCCTTGAAGAGGTACGGCGGGCTGTAGACCTCGATGCGCTGCTCGAACGTGCCCGGGTTGCGCCCGCTCTCGTCGTACAGCGGATCGCTGCCCAGCGTGATCACCCGGCCGTCCGGGAGCAGCACGGCCTCGGAGTGGTAGTTGCGGCCGACCGTCGAGTCGGCGGCCTTGGCGAACCGGTTGGCGCGCGGGTGGTAGATCTGCGAGTTGAACAGGTCGCTGCGGGGCTCGCCCCGGTACGGGCCGCCGCGGTATCCCGACGAGCCGCCGGTGGTGAAGACGGTGTCGTCGGGCAGGATCACGGCGTTCAGGTAGCGGGCGGGCTCGGGCAGGTCGGGGCCGGGGCGATAGACCGGGCGCGCCTGGTTGAGGTCGGCGATGGCGGTGCGCGCGGTGGAGACCGGCGACTCGCCGACCTCGCCGCCGCCGAAGATCATCACCTTCTGCTCCTGCGCCGGCGGCAGCAGCACCGACGAGCTGGTCTCCGTCATCCGGGGGTCACGCAGGCCGGGCACCTCGCGGAACGAGTTCTTCGTCAGGTCCCAGACCCCCGGCGTACGCCCGATCCGGTCGGAGCCGTAGCCGGAGTTGGCGCCGGAGTAGAACAGCCGCCCGTCGTCCATGAGGTGGAAGGCCGGATAGGTGGGGAACTGGCGCTTGAGCCGGGGCGTGGCCTCCCACCGCTTCTGGCCCACGAGGTAGCGCTCGTTGTCGCCGGGCAGCAGCCGGCCGAACTCGTCCAGGCCCGAGACGGCGAGCACGTTGCCGTCGGGCATCTCGGTCAGCGTCGGATACCAGCGGTGCTTCACCATGTCGCCGACGCGCACGTAGCGCTCGGTGCGGGGATCGAACTCGTACGACGTCCGGTCGCCCCCGTACTCCTGCTTCTCGCGGGTGATCTTGTCGGCGAGGCCGTAGATGTTGCGCTGGTCGTCGCCGGTCAGGCCCGCGACCCGGTACTGGGCCGGCCGGCGCACGATCGGGCCGTCGCCGGGCCTCTCCGCGTCGACCCAGACCTCCACCTCGGACGCGTGGATCATCGTCTGGCTCCCGTGCTTCATCGCCGTCGCCGGCTTCAGCGTGACCTGCGCACGTGTCCGATAACGATCACCAGAGGCCGAGAGCAGCGTGGTGCCCTTGGGGAAGGTCCGCGTGCCGCCGTTCGGCGACTCGTTCTTCAGCTTCATCACCCCGGCGGCGTGGGTGATGTCCCGCTCCAGTCTCTCGTACGACTTCGTGCCGCCGGCCACGAGCACGTTGCCGTTGCCGAGGAACGTGTGGCCCGCGCAGAAGACGTCGGTGGGCGTCGGCACCTCGGTGAACCGGTCGGTGGCCGGGTCGAACAGCACCGTCCGGAACGTGCCGGCCTCGAACGCCTCGCGGTTGTTGCCGCTGCCCGCGATGATCAGCACCTTGCCGGTGTGCAGCAGGGCGGCGTGGATCGCGTTCACCCGGAACCGCTGCGGCACGTGCAGCCGCGACCAGTGGCCGTGCTTCTCCTTGTAGGACTGCCGGTTGATGGTGAACTCGCGGTAGGCCTCGTTCGCGGCGGCCATCATCGGCCGGTTGACCGCGACGACGAACCCCAGCACCACCAGGGTGACGAGGTAGCTGAGCAGGCGCCGGGCGACGGTCGGCCTCGGACGGGGTTTCATGGACGCTTCCTTCTTCTTCTCCCGAGCCACATGGCGGTGGGCATGAGGCAGATGGCCAGGTTGAGGCTCGGCCAGAGCCACATCGCGCCGTTCACGTGATCACCGATCGGCGCGCTGATCAGCAGCACGGCGTAGAAGGCGGCCCAGAGCAGGCCGTGCCGGAAGGTGCTCAGGCGGTCCGGACTGGTCGAGTCGCCCTTGGGAGTAACGACGAACCCGGCGCGGCGACGCAGCACGGCGCCCGCGTACGAGGCCACGTAGATCGGTGCGCAGAGCGTGGAGGCGATCATGCCGGTGAGCCCCGACGACCCGGCCTCCTCGTGCGGCGAGACGTTGTGCCGGCGGTTGAAGACGTAGAGGCCGACCTGGAAGAGCGCGGCGTCGACGTACAACATCAGCCACACTTCCGGCGGCACCTGCACGCCCTTGGCGCCGAGGACCAGGTAGCAGGTGGCGTTGACGGCGCCGAGCAGCCAGGCCAGCGCGGTCAGCGGGTAGTACGACATCAGCAGCCCGTAGTGCAGGCTGCGCCGGAAGCCGAGCCGCCACACGAGCCTGCCGAACGTCGTCACGACCACCTCGTCGGTGCCGCGCGACCAGCGGTGCTGCTGACTGAAGTAGTCGGTCCAGGAGGAGGGCCCCTCGCCGACCGCGAGCACGTCCGGGGTGTAGACCGAGCGCCAGCGCCGGCCGGTGGCGGGGTTGCGGGCCGCGTGCATCGCCAGGCTGGTCGCCATGTCCTCGGTGATCGAGTCCTGGAGACCGCCGATCGAGCGCAGGGCGCTGATCCGTACGGCGTTGTTGGTGCCCACCAGCATCGCGATGCCGTGCCGGTTGCCGGCGCGCTGGAGCAGCGAGTGGAAGAGGTACTGCTGCGACTCCGCCCAGCGGGTCACGACGTTGTCGTAGTTGCCGTAGATCTGCGGCCCCACCACGAAGGCCACGTCCTCGTCGTGGAAGTAGCCGAGCAGCCGCTCGCAGAAGTTCGGCAGGGGCACGTGGTCGGGGTCGACCGAGACGAAGACGTCGTACGCGTCGCCGTGCCGGTCGACCCACGCGTTGTAGTTGCCGTGCTTGGTGCGCGCCTTGAAGGCGCCGGCCGCGGCGTTGTACGCCTCGACGCCCTTGCGCGAGAAGTGCCGCACCCCGATCCGCGCGCACATGGCCTTGACGGCGTCGTCGTCGCCCTCGTCGAGGAGCCAGACGTCGTACGCCCCGCCGTGCCGGATCTGCCGCGCCGCGCGCAACGTCCGCTCGACCATGTCGATCGGCTCCTTGCCCGGCACGATCGTCGTGAGGAACGCGACCCGCAGCTCCCGCGACGGCACGACCGGCTGCGGATCGCGGGCCCAGATCGTGGCCAGGCACAGCGTGACCACGTTGACCAGCCGGAAGAGCTCGATCAGCGCGGTCGCCACGATCATGACGGCGGTCGCCCCGAACAGCCACGGCCGCATGTCGCGGTCCGGCAGCTCGATCGACGACACCAGCCAGAAGAAGAACGTCGTCTCGAACGCGAACGCCAGCACCGTGATCGCCAGCGTCGTCAACGGCCGCCGCCGCGCCAGCCGCCGCATGGCGATCGTCCCGCCGGCCTCCTCCACCCTGAGCGGCGGCCCGGCGAGCACGCTGTACGCCGGATAGTCGTACCTGTTCGGAAGCAGGACCGTCTCGCCGGAGAGAGCGGGATGTACGGGCACCTTGACGCGACCCTGCAAACCCACAGCCTCCCCAGACCGGCCCGACGACGTCCGGGGAGTCTTAGGGAGAAAACGGTCAACGGAACGGACACACTGTCCGTTCTCGATCAGTAGCCCCGGTCACGTGCCACGCCCGTCACTGCAGTAGTCCGGCGGATGGCGCCGCCCGCAGCCGGCGGTCAAGCCGACCGTGGTGCTCGTGCACGGCGCCTGGGCGGACGCCTCGGGCTGGAACGCGGTCACCGCGAAGCTCCAGGCCCAGGGCTATCCGGTCATCGCGCCGGCCAACCCGCTGCGCGGGGTCGCCGAGGACAGCGACTACCTCAGGAGCTTCCTCGCCACCATCAGCGGGCCGATCGTGCTGGTCGGCCACTCGTACGGCGGCGCGGTCATCACCAACGCGGCGACCGGCAACAAGAACGTGAAGTCGCTCGTCTACGTCTCGGCGTACGCCCCCGACCAGGGCGAGACGATCGCCGAGGCCGGCGCCCTCGCCGGCGGCGACAACTCGGTGCTGGTGTCGCACCTGGTCAAGCGCCCCTACCCGAACGCGGGCGGGTACGTCGACACCACCGTCGACCCGGCCTGGTTCCCCAAGCTCTTCGCCGCGGACGCCCCGCTGAGCCAGACCCGGCTCATGGCCACCCAGCAGCGCCCGCTCTCCACGGCGGCGTTCGAGGGCGAGACCGGCGTGCCGGCCTGGAAGACGATCCCGGCCTGGTACCTGGTGTCGCTGAACGACCAGACCATCCCGCCGGTAGCCGAGAAGGCCATGGCCGCCCGCGCCGCCAAGGGCCGCACCGTGATGATCCACAGCTCGCACGCGGCGATGGTCGCCCACCCGGACGCGGTCACCGACCTGATCCTGCGCGCCGCGCGCTGAGGCTGACCGCCGGGGCCCCTCGCCCGTACGGCCGAGGGCCCTGGCGGGTTTAGCCGTGAACTCGGCTGCCCGCGATCCGTCGAACGCGGGGAGGAAGGTCCGGTTCTGACGGAGGAGACGGTTCGATGGTGGAACCTGTGGCTTGTTTCGTTCCGCCCCACGTGCTCGATCAGCTCAGTGGCGCGGCCGACGCGGACCTGAGCGACGCCGCTCGCGCCACGCTGCGCACCACCGCCCACCTGCGGGCCGAGCGCTCCGAGCGGAAAGCCGGCACGGGCATTACGCGCACCGGAGCCGCCCGCGAAGTGTTCGACTGCCGGCATGCGGAGACCCCGGACAACGGGGTTCTGATACGCGGCGAGGGCCAGCCACCGGTCGAGGACGCGACGGTCAATCGGGCCTACGACGCTCTGGGCGTTGTCCGCGACTTCTATCGGGAGGTCCTGCACCGCGACTCGATCGACGACTCCGGCCGGGGACTGAGGGCCTACGTGCATTTCGCGAACCGGTACAACAACGCGGTCTGGGACGGTCAGCAGATCAAGATCGGTGATGGTGACGGCAAGGTGATGCGTGACCTCACGTACGGTCTCGACGTCCTCGGTCACGAGCTCACCCACGCCATGACCGCGGCCACGGCGAACTTCGAGTTCCGGAGCCAGTCCGGGGCACTCGACGAGTCCGTCGCCGACGTCTTCGGCAGCCTCGTCCGGCAATGGGCGCTGCGGCAGACCGTGGACGAAGCCGATTGGCTGCTGGGCGGCTCCATCTTCACTCCGGGCATCGGGCTGGACGCCATGCGCTCGATGAAGGCACCGGGCACGGCTTACGACAACAAGCTGGTCGGCAAGGACCCGCAACCCGCGCACATGAAGGACTACCGAGCCCTTCCCGAGACCCAGCAAGGCGACTTCGGCGGCGTACACATCAATTCGGGAATCCCGAACCGGGCGTTCTATCTGGCGGCCACCGCGCTCGGCGGTCACGCCTGGGAGCGGGCCGGCCGCATCTGGTACGAGGCGGTCCAGGTCTCGACGCCCCGGACCCGGTTCGCCGACTTCGCCGCGACGACCGCCACCACGGCAGCCCGCCTCTACGGCCCGGCAAGCACCGAACACGACGCCGTGGCCGGCGCCTGGGAACAGGTGGGCGTGACCGGCATCGTCCCTGCCTGACGGCGGCCCCGCCCGAGACCCAAGCGCGATTCCCGCCTGCCTTGCGTGCTCGAGCGCAACGGCAGCGAGTGCCGCGTCCCGGTTTCGTTGATCCGGAAGCGCACCGCGGTCACTTCGGCGGGGCCTGCCGGCCCGCCGCCTCCTCGTAGGCGGCCGTCAAGGCGCTGAGCAGTCCGTCGGAAACCTGAAAGATGCGCTGGTGCGGCTTCATCTCCGTGCCCAGTTCGCTCGTGACCTCGGCGATGGAGCCGGGGGCTCGCCGCTTGAAGACCGTCGGCCACAACTGGATGTAGGCGTTCTTCGGTTCCAGGTAGACGGTGGCCAGCCCGGCGTCGTCGCCGCGCAGGCGGGGCAACAATGTGGTGATCTGGTTCTTGCCGCGGTAGGTGGCCAGTCGCACCAGCCCGCGCCGGTTGAGGTCGTCCGCCCAGGCGATGAGGCGGTCGAGCAGCGGGCGAAACTCCGCGGGCGCCTGCGCCGCCGCCACGCGGAAGTCGGTTGCCGGTGAGTTTGATCTCGATGACGACCATGCGGCCCGTCGACTCCACGGCCAGGAGGTCCGCCCGTCCGGCGCCGAGCTGCACCTCCGAGCCGACGACGGTGAGGCGGGGCGAGCCGGAGAGCGGCAACATCTGCGAGCCCTCCGCGACGAGCTGGTGCAACTCCAGTTCCGCGGCGTAGGAGCCGGCCGCCATCGGCTGCCATCTGCCGGTCTGGTCACGTCCCCACACCGCGGTCATCGGCGGACCATAACACCGTGCCGGGGCGGGTTCCCGGGCCTCGTGGCGAGGCCCGGGAACCGGCCGGTCAGTTGCGGGTGATGGTGAACGTGGATCCGGGCTGGATGACCACGTCGCCGTCGGCTGAGTTGGTGATGGTGGTGTTGGTCAGGGTGGCGTTTCCGCGGGCGCCGGCCATGGCCAGGATGCCGGCGCCGTTGTTCGACTTGTCGATGCGGACGTTGGTGATGGCCACGTTGGGCATGTTGCCGCCGCCGGTCTTGAACTGGATGCCGTCGTACGTGGAGTCGATGATCTCGGTGTCGCGGATGGTGACGCCGACGATGTCCTTCGACGCCGGGAAGAGGGTGATGGCGCCGAACTCCTGGGCCTCGCTCCAGAAGACGCCGCCGGCCCGGTAGAGGCCGTTGTTGGCGATCAGCGTGGTGCCGCTGAACGGGAGCGGGTCGTGGTCGGTGGCCAGCATGATGCCGGGGTAGTTCATCGTGTCGGCGATCAGGTTGTTCTCGATGGTGTTGCCGAAGCCGCCGTAGATGGCGGCGCCGTTCGCGCGCCACGGCAGCTGGATGGTGTTGTTGACGAAGTGGTTGTTGGAGGCGACGTCGACGGAGGTGTCGCGTACGCGCGGGTTCGCCCAGACGGCCAGCGAGTCGTCGCCGGTGGTGCGGAACGACGAGTTGAAGACCCGCGAGTTGCGGGTGCCGTTGCTGAAGTTGATGCCGTCGGCGTACGTGTCGCGGATGCGCATGCCGGTGAACTCGACGTTGTCGCCGGGGTTCCAGTAGGCGGGGGTGTCCGAGTAGTCGCGGCCGACCCAGGCGCCGACGTTGACGTGCTCGATCCAGACGTTGCTGATCTTCGTGTTCTTGCCGAGGCGGCCGTTGATGCCGTGGCCGCGGTTGGCCCGGTTCGTGGTCATGCCGAAGATGGCCAGGTCGGAGATCTGCGTGTTGTCGTCGATGTCGAAGCCGACGTTGCCCTCGTGCGGATGGTTGATGTTGCCGACCACGTTCTGCGGCTCGGTGTTGGTGTAGAGCTGGGTGTGCCACATGCCCGCGCCGCGGATCACCACGTTGCGCAGGCCCTTCTGGTTCCACTGGCCGCGGGTGGGGTCCGGCGAGAGGATCTTCTGTTCCTGCCGCCACTGGCCGGCCGGGATCCAGACGCAGCCGATCACGCCGTTCTCGTCGTCGGTGACCGCGCGCTGGATCGCCGCGGTGTCGTCGAGGCCGTCGTTCGGGACCGCGCCGTACGAGGTGATGGACGTGCACCCGGCGGGCTGGGAGAGCGCCGGCGCGACCTGCTCCAGGTCCACCAGGTCGATCACGTAGTACGCGGCGGTGTCGCCCGCGTCGCGCTGGAGCTTGAAGCGGGTGCCCGGCGGATACGACTGGGACAGCAGCGCGTGCGACTCGTCGAAGAGCCGGCGCGCGTCGCCGGACGGCGTGTTCGACAGCGACTCGGTGTCGTCCGTCGTCCCGTACAGCCAGCTGTTCCGCGACGACAGGGTCAGCTTCTGGACGAACTGGTCGTTGGCGTAGAGGCTGATCGTCGCGGTGATGCCGCCGCCGCCGGGCGCGTCCGGGATGGCGTTGCGCACCACGATGGAGTTGGCCTGGTTGGCCGAGGTGAACTGCACGTACTGGCCGGTGCTCGCGAGCCGCACCGACTTGCGGCCGGACGACTCGGTGCCGAAGTTCGTGTGTCCGAACGTGCGCTTCGCGTCCGCCTCCACCAGCGTTCCGCTGTACGTGCCGCTTTCCGCCTCGTACGAGACGTAGGGAACCGCCGCTCCGCGCCCGACGACGAGGGATTGCGTACGGCTGTTGTTGTTCTCGTTCGTCTCGGCGACCACGTTCGTCGCGTCGGCGCCGGCCGTGATGGTCGCGCCGCCGCTGGTCGCCGTCCAGGTGCCGGCCGTCACGGTGACGGTGGCCCCGGCGGCGATCGTGCCGGTGTTCGCGTTCAGGGTCGTGCCGCCGACCGTCACCCGGGTGATCGTGGCGGGCGCTGCCGTCGTACCCCTGTTGTTGACTGCCACGGCGAAACTCACCTGAGCGCCGACAGCCGGGTTGGCGGGCGACGGTGTCACGCTCGTGACCTGGAGGTCGGGGCCGGGCGCCTGCGCGACGACCAGCGCCGACGACGCGGTGAGGGTGTTGTTGTCGTTGCTCAGCTCGGCGACGGTGTCGGCCGGGTCGACGACGGCCGACACCTGGTAGCTGCCCTGGGCGCGGCGGCCCGCGTCGACCTGCACGGTCGCCGAGGCGCCCGCGGCGAGGGCGCCGACACTCGCGCTTCCGGTGACGGTGCCGTTCAGGCGTACGTCCAGGGAGGTGACCGCCGACGCGGCGGAACCCGCGTTGCGGACCGTGGCCGAGACGGTGATCGCGGTGGCCTCGTCGGGCGCCGAGGGCGACCAGGTCACGGACGTGACCGTGAGGTCGGGGTTGGGCGCCCACGAGCCGAGGACCTGGAGCTCGGCGACCTGGCCGCCGGGCGCGCCGCTGTTGGTGAAGAACTGCAGCTGCACGTCGGCGACGCGGCCGGTGACGGGGATGGTGACCGTGTTCTGGCCGCCGCCGCCGAACGCGTAGTCGGCGCGGGCCTTCAGCGACGTGTAGCCGGCCGCGCCCTGCTGCCGGCCGAGCACCTGGATGCCCTGGGTGCGGGCGCCCCAGGCGGGGTCGGGGTTGAGCTTGACGACCACGCCGGTGATGTCGGCGTTGGCGCCCAGGCGGGTGGTCAGCGTCGCGGGGAAGCCGTTGGACTCCCAGTAGGTGGCGAGGTTGTTGTCGTTGGCGTTGGGCGCCGTGAACGAGAAGACGGAGGAGGTCGCCTCCATCGGCTTGCCGGCGGCGAGGTTGGTGCCCGTGGGCGGATCGGGGTCCGGGTTGGTGCCGCCCGTGCCGTAGATCTCCAGCTCCGACAGCTGGGCCGCGGGCCAGCCGGTGTTGGCGCTGATGGTGACGCGGACGTATCGGACGCTCGCCGCGGTGAAGTCGACGGTCACCGTGTTGCCGCTCGCCGGGTTGAAGGTGCGGCCGGCGGAGGCGGACAGGGTCGACCACGAGGAGGCGTTGGCGCTGCCCTGCACGGCGAGGGTCTGCGTGCGGGTGGCCCACGCGGCGGCCGGTGGCAGCTTGAGCTTGACCTGGTCGATGGCGGTGGCGGTGCCGAGGTCGACCTGCACCCAGTGGGGGAAGGCGTTGTTGGGGCCCTCCCAATAGGTGTCGGCGTTGCCGTCGTTGACGTTCGAGGCGACGTACGGCCCGTTGGCCGCGCTCGCCGAGGTGGGCTTGCCGGGTGCGAGGTTGGGGCCGCCGGCCGCGTGCGCCGCGCCGGGCGAGAGTCCCGCTGCGGCCAGCACGGCCACCGCGATGCCGGCGAACAGTCTCCGTCTTCTCATGGGCAGACCTCTGTTCTGCGGGGGTGCCGGCCGCCGAGGTTCGGGGGTCCCGGCGGCCGGCCGGGGATGGAGGGGAGTTACTGCCCCGAAGATTCGGCCTGCTACGAGAAAATTTCGCGAAGCCTGCTGAGTTTTTTCGTGGGCAGGCATTCAAGGTTTCAGATGTGTGACTATTTCGTCAACGGGCGCGGGAACGACACCTGCACGCGGAGGCCGTCACGGCCGGTGGAGGACGCGGCGATGATGCCGTCGTGCGCCCGGGTGATCGAACGGGCGATCGCCAGGCCGAGACCCGCGCCGCCGCTGTGGTCGATGCGGGCGCCGTGCAGCCGCCGGAACGGCTCGAACAGCGCCGAGACCTCGTCGGGCGGCACGTCGTCGCCGGTGTTCGCGACCAGCAGGGCCGGATCGTCGCCGACCCGCACGTCGATGGTCCCGCCCCGGCGGTTGTACTTGATCGCGTTCTGCACGAGGTTGGTGACCAGGCGCTCCAGCAGCACCCGCTCGCCCTCGACCACCCGCGGGCTCAGCTCCCGCGAGATGGTGAGCCCGGCCTCGGCGGCGCGCGACTCGTACGCGTCCAGCACCTCGGCGGTGATCTCGTCGAGCCGTAGCGGGGTGCGCGACAGCAGGCCCCGGTCGCTCTCGCTGAGCACCAGCAGACCCTCGATCAGGCGCTCGTTGCGTTCGTTAGTCTCCAGCAACTGGGCGGTGAGCAGGGTGAGCTGATCCTCGCTGAGCGCGTGGGCCATGCCGACTTCGATCAGGGTCCGCTGTACGGCGAGAGGGGTGCGCAACTCGTGCGACGCGTCCGCGGCGAAGCGCCGTTGCGCCTCGTAGCCGACGGCGATGCGGTCCATCATGTCGTCGATCGCCCGGCCGACGACCGCGAGCTCGTCGCCGCCCTCGGGGCGCAGGCGATAACCCAGGTTCTGCGGGCCGACGTTCGCGATCACCGGCACGAGGCTCTTCAGCGGAGCGAGACACCAGCGTACGAGGGGAAGGCAGGCGAGAAGCAGCAGCACCAGCACGATCGCCTCGGCGGCCACCATCGGGATGCTCGGATGCCGGAACAGCTGACGGCACACGGCCGAGGGGCTGTCCGGGCCGGGCGTGGCACACCAGGAGGGCCCGAAGTCGTACCAGAGCGCCAGCAGCCGCTCGGCGAGCTGCCGGACGAAGAGCGACGCGAGCAGGACCAGCGCGCAGAGCAGGAGAACGCGGCGGCGGATCATGAACCGAGTCGGTATCCCGCGCGCGGCACGGTGTGGATCACGGGCGGGTCGCCGAGCTTGCGCCGCAAGGTCATCACGGTCATCCGTACGGTATTGGTGAACGGGTCCGCGTGCTCGTCCCACGCCTGTTCGAGCAGGTCCTCGGCGCTCACGACCCGCCCGCCGGCGCGCAGCAGCACGTGCAGCACGGCGAACTCCTTGGGCGACAGCGCGAGGATCTGGCCGTCGCGGCTCGCGGTGTGCCGGGCGACGTCGAGCACCACGCCGTCCTGCTCCAGCACGGGCGGCAGCGCGGGACCGGTGCGCCGCGACAGCGCCTGCAACCGGGCCACGAGCTCGGCGAAGGCGAACGGCTTGGTCAGGTAGTCGTCGGCGCCGAGGCCCAGCCCCTCGACCCGGTCGCGGATGCCGGCCGCGGCGGTCAGCAGCAGCACCCGGGTCTCGCTCTGCGTGCCGGTGATCCAGCGGCAGACCTCGTCGCCCGTACGCCCCGGCATGTCCCGGTCGAGCACGGCGACGTCGTACCGGTTGACGGCCAGCCGCTCGAGCGCCGCCTCGCCGTCGTAGACCACGTCGACCGCCATGGCCAGCCGCCGCAGCCCCTCCGCCACGGTGTCGGCCAGCACCCGCTCGTCCTCCGCCACCAACACTCGCACCGCGTCACGCTCGCACAGCTCGCATAAAGGATTCATAAGGGCGCTGCTGACGCCCCTCCGACCACCCGCTCATAACCATGGTCTCCTGTGTTCAGAATCCTTTCCGCGTTCTTCGCCGCTTTCGTCGTGCTGTGGCCCGCTTCGCCGGCAGCAGCGATCGCGTACGGCGAGAACGCGCGCGACGGCGCCTACCCCTTCGCGGTGCTGCTCACCATGAAGGGCCTGCCCACCGAGGACCACGGCACCCGGGACAGCTCCTGCTCGGGCGCGCTGATCGCCCCACGCTGGGTGATCACCGCAGGTCACTGCTTCCGCGACGCGTCCGGCAAGCGCGTCGGCCACCCCGTCGCGGAGCGCACCACGGCGACGGTCGGCCGTGTCAAGGTCGCCGGAAAGGGCGGCCACGACGTCGACGTGGTGGCCGTGCGCCAGTCGGACACCGCCGACGTGGCGCTCGCCGAGCTGGCCTCACCGGTAACGGACGTCACACCGCTGCGGCTCGCGACGACCCCGCCGGAGGTGGGCGAGACCGTGCGCCTGACCGGCTTCGGGCTGACCACGCGCGACGGCGCCTACGTGCCGGTGACCCGCCTGCAGACCGGCCGCTTCCGGATCGACAGCGTGGGCGACTCGCTGCTCGGCATGACGGGGGTGGCGCCGAACGAGGACACCAGCCCGTGCCCGCACGACTCGGGCGGGCCGTACTTCCGCGAGCGAAAGGGCGAGGCGCCGGCGCTGGTCGGCGTGGTCAGCGCGGGACCGGGGTGCCCGCACAGCGGGCCGGACTACAGCGCCCGCGTCGACAACATCAGCGAGTGGATCACCACGACGATCGCCGCGGAGCCCTCGCCGTTCCGCAAGGTCATCCCGTGGGCTGCCGGCCTGGTGGCCGCGGTTGCGGTGGTGGTTGCGCTCTGGACCGCCGGCCGGCGGGGATCTGCCGAGGTTCGACGGGACCGGCGGTCGCCCACCACGGGATGACGCCGCCGCGGTCGATCGTGGCGCCGTCTTGACCGATCTAACGGTGCAGGTCGGTGACCGGGTTGCCGTTGTCCAAACCACGCAGCATCACCCCTTCTGGAGCTCTGCCCAACAGCGATGGATGGACGCGGGCGATCTGAGCGCCGGTGACAGGTTGCGGTCCGACCATTCCACCTCGGTCGGTATCTCGGGAACCGTCAATTACGCCGGTACCCGCACCATGTACGACCTGACCGTCGACAGGATCCACACGTACTATGTGGTGGTCGGCAACACGCCGGTGTTGGTCCACAATTGTGGAGACCAGCATGTCGCACTGGGCCTTGAGGGTGACGCCTTGGACGACTTCGCTAAGAAAAATGGTGCCGAAACGCTAATGAATGACACGGATTGGCGCGGTACGGTGTGGACCGCCGCCAATCTGCTCAAGTTCGACAATCCCGGGATTCGTGTCTCCTTCAATCTGGACAGCATGCATGGTGTTGAGGACGGAGTGGCCTCTGTGGTGGGGCAGTCATTGTTGCGCAATGCGCGGCAAATTGGCGGTGCAACAGATCTGGAGCTGGCCTTTTTCCGTGATGCGGGCACCTTAGGGAAGATTGACTTCTATGTCGAAGGAATAAAGCAGATCAACCCGTTTAGCTAGTGAGGTGTTGTGCGCACACTGTCAGTGCCTATTGTTCTTGATCGCCGCTTCCAGTTCTGGTCCTACCAGGTGAGCCACAGCGTCGCACTACTGCGAAGCGGGATCGCTCCCGGTGCGGATACCCGTGTAGATTTGATGTTTCGTGCGGTACGGACATTGCAGTTGAAGCAGCGCTATGACTCACTAGTGGTCGATGTTGTTCCAACTGAAGAAGCGTTACGCATGTTTGGCCTCGAGGAAAGAGAAACCGATGGACGTTACGTGTTTTCGTTAATGGATGGACGGGGTCGGGGCGGGTACATTGTTGCGGGAAGCCTATTCCTTACGGAAGATGACTTGAGCGAGTTCGAGCCCAGCTCAATAGACCATCGGGAGCAAGCAGGCCGGATTATTCGAGAGCTCGAATACTCGTAATTCGCTGCGGTGCGTATGTCAGTTCTTCGGGCGCATCTTTCATCTTCATGACTGCGGACCAGGGCTCGACCAGGTCTGGCCACCGTCGACTGGCGCGGCGATGGATGGCGGGGTGGACGGGCGGGGCCGGTTCGGCGGTCCGGCCCTCGCCCGCCACTCTCAGGAGGCGGCCCCGAACTCGACCCAGTTCAAGGTGAACAGGTTCGTGGTCGGGCCGCCGGCTATGGATTTGAAGACGAAGTAGAGCTCCTGCTCCCCGGCCTCCCCGCTCAGCGGGAAGGTCTGGCTCGCCCAGTAGGCGCCACCGGCCGTGGCGTTCACCGGGAGGGTGGCCACCAGCTCGCCGGTGGGGGAGCCGCTGCGGACCTCGACCGTCGCCCTGGGCTGGCCGGCCGTTGCCGCGGAGCCACCCGCCGTTCGTAGCGTGACCGAGGTGATGCCGTTCAAGTCGATCGGGCGGAGGGCGATGTAGTCGTTGTTGTCGATCGCGGCCAGGTGTTCGGAGCCGTCGACGTCGTTGGTGACCGCTGCGGCCACGGCGCTCTTGACCTGGGCGTTCTCGGCCTGCTGGCGCCACGTCTGCACGGTGGCCTGTCCCGTCGCCGAGAGGCCGCCCGCATCCGTGTAGGTGGCGCTGACGCCCAGGAACAGGTAGCCGCCGGCGTGGTCGGCTCCGTCGGCTGGGCTGGGCAGGGTGCCCGTGCAGCCGGTCGTCGAGTTGATGCCGTGCCCGTGTTCGTCGTGGCCGATCACCAGGGACACCTCGACCTTGGAGCAGTCGACCGCGCCGTCCTCGGGATCGGTGACCCTCACCTCGAACGGGACGGTGTCACCCCAGTTGAAGAAGGACCCGTTGGCGGGCGTCACCACCTCGACCACCGGTGCCGTGTTGCCCACCGTGATGGTGCGGGTGGCCACCGCCGTGCGCCCTGTGCTGTCGGTGACGGTCAGCCGGGCGCTGTAGGTGCCGTTCGACGTGTAGGTGTAGGCCGGCTCGGCGGCGGTCGAATCGACCACACCGTCCCCGTTGAAGTCCCAGGCCAGGGTGATCGTGTCACCGGGGTCGGGATCGGACGTGCCGGCGCTGGAGAACCGCACGGTCAGCGGCGACTGGCCCGAGAGCGGGGTCGCCGTGATCCGGGCGACCGGGGAGCGGCCGTCCTTCACGTAGCGCACCGTCGACAGTTGCGCCTCCGGGTTGGCCCGGAAGAAGCCGTTGCCGTATTCGAGCACGTAGAGCTGCCCGTCCGGCCCGAACTCGAGGTCCATCGGATTCGCCCACGTGAAGCCCGTGAGCATCGGCTCGATGGCCAGCAGCTTGTCCCTGCCGTCGGTGCGCAGCGCGAACAGCTTGTTCCGGGTGAACTCGCCGAGCACCACGGTGTCGTCGTAGTACGCCGGGAACTTCATGTCGTTGTCGAGCCGGCGGTCGTACGAGTACTGCGGGCCGCCCATCGGCCCCACCCCGCCGGTGCCCAGCGCCGGCCAGTCGAAGCCGCACGCCACCGGCGGATCCTGGAGGTAGGCGGTCGGGCACGGGGTGACGGCGTTAAACGTGTACGCCAGCTGCGGGTCGCGCACCGGCGGCAGTTCACGCAGCCCGGTGTTGCGCGGCGACTCGTTCACCGGCGTCGTGCAGGTGAAGGCCGCTCCCGACGTACGCGTGACGAAGTCGAAGTCGATGTACGGCAGGTCCGGCGAGTAGCAGTACGGCCAGCCGTAGTTGCCGGCCTTGTTCGTGGCGATCCACCGTCCGGTGCCCTCGGGGCCACGGGCCGGGTTGGGCACCCGGGAGTCGGGCGAGTAGTCACCCACGTACACGTAACCGCTCTTGCTCACGTCGAAGCGGAACGGGTTGCGCACGCCCATCAGGAAGATCTCCGGACGGGTCTTGGCCTTGCCGGGCGGGAAGAGGTTGCCGGACGGGATCGTGTACGAGCCGTCGCCGCGCACCTTGATGCGCAGCACCTTGCCGCGCAGGTCGTTCGTGTTGGCCGAGGAGCGCTGCGCGTCGTAGGCCGGACCCTGCGTGGGCGACTCGTTGATCGGGGTGAAGCCGTCGGAGCCGCCGGCGTTGGTGTCGTCGCCAGTCACCAGGTAGAGCAGGCCCTTGCCGTCGAACTTGACCTCGCCGCCGACGTGGCAGCAGTTGCCCCGGTCGACCGGCACCCGCATGATCTGCTGCTCGGTGCTCAGGTCGAGGTGCGGCGACGGCGTCTCGACCAGCTTGACCCGGGAGAGCTGGTTGTAGCCCTTGAACTTGTCCCAGACGGTCGGGTCGGTGCTGGTGGCGGGCGCGTCGCCCTCGTTGACCGCGGGCGTGGCCGGGTTGTCGACCGGCGTGTCCAGCTTGGGCGCGTAATAGAGGTAGACCCAACGGTTCTCGGCGAAGTTCGCGTCGACGGCGACCGATTGCAGGCCGTCCTCATCGTGCACGTAGACGGGGATCTCGGCGATGACCGGGCTGAGGCCGGTCGCCGGGTCGTAGAGCCTCACCTCTCCCGTACGCGTGTTGTGCAGCACCCGCCCGTCGGGCAGAACCGCGAGAGTCATCGGTTCGCCCGGCTCGTCGTTGAGGGTGACCTTCTCGTAGTTGCTCTGCACGGTGGCGCCGCAGTCGCCGGGGACCTGCCCCGACGCCCACTGGATGCCGCCCAGCAGGTGCCTCTTGAAGGAGCTGTTCGCGTACGTCGCCGTCGCGTGCCCGAGTCCCGTGTACCAGGACCGTCCACCCTGAAAGTCCTTGCACCAGGAGAGCGGCCTGTCCGTGCTCGCCAGCACGTGCGAGACGCCGGTCACGTCCTTGTCGAACGTGTACCACTGTTCGGTGTACGTCGCCGTGCGCGGGATCGACGCGGTCGACGGGTGCACCCGGTCGGCCACGGTCACGGCCTTCTCGCCTGTGGCAGCGCTCGTCGCGGCGGCACCGAGCAGGTCCCGATAGAAGGTCCAGCCCGGCTCGGTCTCGGCGGCGGCATGCACGCCGACGAAACCCTTACCGCTCTTGATGTACGCCTCGAAAGCGCTCTTCTGGGCGTCGTCGAGCACGTCGCCGGTGGTGTTGAGGAAGACGACCGCCTCGTATCTCGCCAGGCCGGCGGCGGTGAAGACCGACGAGTCGGCCTTGACCGTCACGCTGAAACGGTGCTGCCGGCCCAGGTCGCGGATCGTCCGGACGCCCTTGTCGATCGAGTCACGCCGGACGCCGGCGGTCTCGGTGAACACGAGCACGTCGGGCTGCTGACCGCCCGGGTGCGCGTGGGCCACCGTCGCGGGGCCGATCGTGATGACCGCGGCCGCGGCGGCGGCCAGCCATCGCCGGTTCATCGGCGGTAGATGGTCAGCTCGGACATGTTCCGGTAGCTCAGCTCCGCGAAGCTCAGAGACTGGCCCGGGTTCGCCGCGCCGCCGGGAGCGGTGTCCTGCTCCCAGTTCGCGTGGTGGTAGTTCTGCTCGCCGATCTCCTCGAAGAACTGCTGGAAGTTGATGTCGCCCTCGCCGAGCGGCGTCATCACGTACCCGTTGGCCTGGGTGGGTTGCTTGTCGCCGTCCTTGGCGTGGAAGAGCGGGAACCGTTCGGTGCGCGGCACCACGGTGAGGATCGGGTCGAACAGGTCGGTCTTGGTGCGGCCCCAGGCGTCGGTGTACGTGTGGTGCTTGAACCGGGCCACGTACGCCCAGTAGATGTCCATCTCGAAGAAGACGTACCGGGGATCGGCCTTGGTGAAGAAATACTCGAGCTTGCGGGTGCCGGTGGAGCGGGTCGGCTTGCCGTTGGCGTCGAGCGGGCCGGCGTCGAGCAGGAACCCGTACGCGGCGTCGTGGTTGTGGGTGTAGAGCTTGAGGCCACGCTTGCGGGCCGTGCGGCCGAGCTCGTTCCACAGGTCGGCGGCGGCGTCCCAGTCGCTGCGGTAGGCGCTGCCGGTCGGGTCGGAGCCGGTGCCGATGTGCTTCATGCCCAGCGTCTGCGCGATGTCGAGCTGCTGCTCGAAGGTGGCCGCGTTGATCTGGGTGTGGGTGCCGCTGGCGACCAGGCCGTTGTCGTCGAGGATCTTGCGGATCTCGGCGGGCGTGATCTGGCGGCCGAGGATCGAGGTGTGCTGGTTGTAGCCGGCGAACTCGATTTCCTTGTAGCCGATCTCGGCGAGCCGGGCGAGGACCCGTTCGAAGCCGTACGGGACGCCGGAGTCGTCCGGCGCCGCCGAGATCCGGTCGCGGACGCTGTAGAGGATGATTCCCCGGTTGCGGGCCGGGACGAGCGGCTCGGCGCGCAGCTTGCCGTGGCTGATCGCGGGGGTGCCGGTCGACAGGATCGGGAGCCCGGCGGCACCCAGCGCCGCGGCGGCGCCGGCCGAGGCGGTGAGGAGACGGCGGCGAGTGAGGGACTTCTTGGCTTGCGGCTCGGACATGACTTCTCCACCTTCCAACCGCGGCCCACGGGGGAGCCGCTGTCGGGTACGACAGGACGAATGTCAGAAGCGACAGAACGGAAGAGAGCCGGCGTTGCCGAAGCGCCGGCGTCACACATGTGAACGGTGTTACGCCTAGATGTCAGCACGGTATCGCGCGCCTCATGCGAAAGATAGTCCAAGATAGAACTAACTTTTGCTCCGTCAGACAAAAGTTCCGAAGCTCGCTTAGATCTGCGAACCGCCCCGTCCACGGCGAGTTCGGCCTGGCCCGCAGGGAAGCGGAGGCCTCCGCCGACTTCGCCGACGAGCCTCTGGTCGCGTGGGCCGGCAGCACATCACTGTGGACAGGCTTCTGGCGCTCCGATCCGAGACCTATCCTGCTCGCCCGCCCTTGCCGCCCGATGTCGATCCCGTTCTTGTGGTTCGACACCGAGCGATGCGGGCGGCACTACCCTCTCGACGGCAACCCGCACACGTTTCCCGGGCGCATGCTCGCCTACTGCGCCGAGCGTGGCATCCGTACCCGGGTGTCGACCGGTACGTGACGGCGGAGATCAGGGCGTACCGCGAACGGCACCGAAGTCTCGACGCGCTGGGAGTGAGCGCGGTGGAGATCCACGCCGGCTACGGCCTGGGGCCGGACCTGTCCCGTGCGCCCTGAGCCGCACCGCCGCCCAGAGGTACAGGACGAGCGCGGCGATCAGATAGGCGTTGCCGAGGACGTGCTCGATCGGGCCCCAGCCGTACTCGCGGCGATCACCCCACGGCGGCCACACGAATGGGCGGGCCACGAACACCGCGGTCCAGAGAAGACTCGCCCATCGGCTGTGCGTCCACAGCGCCAACCCGACAGGCACGGCCCACACCCAGTGGTGTGACCACGAGACCGGCGAAGCGAGCAGCATGGCCAGCGCTCCGAAGCCCGCCCCGAGCACCCGGTCGCCGCGGCGCCACCACACGGCGCCGAGGGCGACGATCGCAAGAGCGAGCGGACCGGCGACCGCGAGCCACAGCAGAGTCGGTGGCACACCGTCCAGCAGCCGAGTGAGCGTCCCGAACACCGATTGGTTGTGCGCCAGCTCCGGCGGCCCGACCCGGCCCGCCTTGACGAGATTGTCGGCCCAGTAGGTCCTGGCCGAGCCGGGGATCGTCGCGAAGCCGATCGCGACGGTGCCGGCGAAGGCCAGCAGCGCCCGCCCCGCTGTCGTCCGCCGGCCGGCCAGCACCAGAAGCACGACGAACACCAGGGGCGTCAGCTTCACCCCGGCCGCGATGCCCACGAGTACGCCTGACCAGCGCCGTTCCGGATAAGTCAGATCGACGAGGACGGCCAGCATCAGCAACAGGTTGATCTGGCCGAACGTGAGGTTCTGCCACACCGGCTCCAGAGCGAACGCGCCGGCGGTCAGCAGCGCGACCAGCCATCCGGGAACGGGACGTCGGAGCGCGCGGCCCACCACCAGGATGACCCCGGCCAGCGCGCCCACCGAAGCAGCCGTCCACAACGCCGTGACGAGCCAGAACGGCAGCAGTGCCAGCGGCGCCATCGGCAACGCGGCGAACGGCGGATAGGTGAAGCGCAGATTGGTCGCCGGGTCACGAGACCCGTACAGGGGCAGACCGTCCAGGACCAGCCGGCCGCCGTACCGGTAAGCAGAGATGTCGACGAACCCGCCGTGCAGACTGAGCCTGGCGGGCACCTCGGCCCAGGCGACCGCACCCGCTACGGCCGCCGCGGCGACGACCACGGCCAGGACCGGGCCGAGCCCCTTCAGGGTCCGTCCGATTCGGACGGCGTCATGGCGAGCCACCAGGAGAAGGTAGCGGTACGCCATCACCGCCGCTGGAACCGGCCCGGCAGACTGGGGCCGTGGAACGTCACGAGTTCGGCGCCGCGGTGCGCCAGTTGCGGGAGAGGACGGCCCCTGCGGCTGTCGGGCTCCCGGTCGGCCGCCGGCGGGTGAACGGGCTGCGGCGCGAGGAGCTCGGCGAGCTCGCGGGGATGTCCGCGGACTACGTACGCCGCTTGGAACAGGGGCGCAGCCACCCGTCGGCCGGGGTGGTGAATGCCATCGCCCGCGCGTTGCGGGTGGGGCGTGCGGACTACGAGCGCCTTTGCGCGCTGGCCGGGTATGCCGCCGCGGACGGGCAGGTGCCGAACGAGGTCGGCCCGGGTGCGATGCGGCTGCTGGAGCGGTTCACGGACACTCCGATGTTCGTCTCCGACGCGGCGATGAACCTGGTCGCGGTCAACAGCGCGTTCCTGGCCCTGGGCCACTGGCATCTCACCGGGGATCCCTGGGAGTGGAACATCGCCTGGCGTACGTTCTGCGATCCGTTCAGCGGCTTCCGGCAATCCGCGGCCGACGCGACCGATCACGAGGCGATCCTCGTCAACCGCCTGAGGAACGCGTTGCTGCGGTACCCCGCGGACGCGTCGCTCGCCGCCCTGGTGGACGAGATGCGCAGCCGGAGCGGCCTGTTCGACACCTTGTGGCGCGCGCCCCGGCCGGTGACAGCGTACGAGAGCAGTGCCGCGTTCCTCCACCCGGACGGCGGCTCCGTCACGCTCGTCGGCAGCCTGCTCGCCATCCCGGGCGACGACCTGGCGGCTCTGATGCTCACCGCGGCGCCCGGATCGGCCGATGCGGCGCGTCTGGCCGAGATCGTCGTCGACGCGGGCGAACCGGCCATCATCAAGGTGGGCCAGGCCGGCCCAGGCTAACCGCGCCGGATCCTGCGAAGTTGAGTGAAGCCGATCGACGGCGCTCACGGAAGCAGGTGCGGCAATGAAGGCAGTGCGTTTTCACGAGTTCGGTGGTCCCGAGGTCCTGCGCCACGAGGATGTCGAGCAGCCCGCTCCGGGCCCCGGCCAGGTCCGGATCCGGGTCGCCGCGACGTCGTTCAACGGCGTCGACGGCAACATCCGCGCGGGCTACATGCAGGGCCCGATCCCGGTCGAGCTGCCGCACACTCCCGGCATCGACGTCGCCGGCACGGTCGACGCGCTCGGTGACGGCGTGAGCGACGTCGCGGTCGGCGACCGGGTCATCGGCTTCCTGCCGATGACCGGCAACGGGGCGGCCGCGGAGTACGTGATCGCGCCGGCGGAGATCCTGACCGGGGCCCCCGCGAACATCCCGCTGGCCGACGCGGCGGCGCTGCCGTTGGTGGGCCTGACCGCGTGGCAGGCGCTGTTCGACCACGGCAAACTGACCGCCGGCCAGCGGGTGCTGATCAACGGCGCCGGGGGAGCGGTCGGCGGGTACGCGGTGCAGCTGGCCAAGGAGATCGGCGCCCACGTGATCGCCACGGCCGGCCCGCGCAGCGCCGAGCGCGTGAAGGCCGCAGGCGCCGACGAGGTGATCGGCCACACCACCGCCGAGGTGACCGAGCCGGTCGACCTGGTCCTCAATCTCGCGCCGATCACCCCTGACCAGCTGGCCGCGCTGCTCACGCTGATCCGTGACGGCGGCACCCTGGTCAACACCACCGTCTGGATGCCCGCCCCTTCCGACGAGCACCGCGGCGTGCGCGGCATCGACCTGTACGTCCGCAGCGACGCCGACCAGCTCGCCGACCTGGCCGCCCGGGTCGGCACCGGCGAGTTGCGCGTCGAGATCGCCCAGCGGGTGGGCCTGGCCGACCTGCCCACCGTCCACGCCCAGGCCGCCGCGGGCGAACTCCCCGGCAAGACTGTCATCCTCGCCTGACGCGACATCGTGGACCTTCGTCGATCTGGTGCCGGTCAGATCGGGAAGACGGCCGTCCGGCTGAAGTCCACAGCGCCCAGTCTCTCGTAGAAGCGCAGGGCGTCGTCGTTACCCGCGATGACGGTGACAGTCGCGGCTCGGATCCCGCAGTCGCGCCAGTGCCTACGCACCTCGGTGACGAGCACCGTGCCGAGCCCGTGCGATCGGGCCGCCGGCGCCACGGTCAGCGTCTCCAGCCGCCCGACCCGATCACCGAAGTCCCAGGCGCTGGCCGACGGCGTGATCCGGGCCGCGGCGTAGCCCGCCACCTCACCGTCCCGCTCCGCGACGAGCAGCAGCCAGCCCGGTTCCCGCGACCACGCCTCGTACTGCCGGCGGCGGGCGAGCCAGCTCTGCTCCGGCCCGATCGGCTCGCCCGCCTGGCTGATCGCGGAGCCGACCGCGTAGTGATGCCGCACGAGCGACTTCCACAGCTCGGCGACCTCGTCGATCGAGGTCGCCGCACGAACACTCGTCATCGTTCTCCCGTCCCCATCGAGGGCCACAATGCCACGCTGACCGCAGGCAGGAGGGCTCCATAAAGATCACGGCCGCACAGCCCAGGAAGCTGTGCGGCCGCGGCGCGTCCCAACGGTGTCGCTGAGTCGCTAGAGGTTGATCATGTGGCCGGCGATGCCCTCGATCGCCTCCTTGACCGCCTCGGACAGGGTCGGGTGGGCGAAGACATTGCGGGCCACCTCGTCGGCCGTCAGGTCCCACATCTGGGCGAGGGTGAGGGCCGGCAGCAGCTCGGTGACCTCGGGGCCGATCAGGTGGGCGCCGACGATCTCGTTGTGCTCGGCGTCGGCGACGATCTTGACGAAGCCGGCGGTCTCGGCCATGCCGCGGGCCTTGCCGTTGGCCGAGAAGGGGAACTGGGCCACCTTCACGTCGTACCCCTTGGCCCGGGCCTGCTCCTCGGAGTAGCCGAACGAGGCGATCTGCGGCTGGCAGAAGGTGGCCCGCGGGATCATGTCGAAGTTGATCTCCTGGGTCTCGGCGCCGGCGATCGTCTCGGCGGCCACCACGCCCATCGCCTCAGCGGTGTGCGCGAGCATCAGCTTCCCGGTCACGTCGCCGATGGCGTAGACGCCGTCGACGTTCGTACGGCCGCGGGCGTCGACCTCGATCGCGCCACGATCGGTGAGCTTGACCCCGGCGGCCTCCAGCCCGTAGCCCTCGGTGCGCGGGGCGAAGCCGAACGCGGCGAGCATCCGGTCGGCCTCGAGCACCTTCGACTCGCCGCCGCCGGCCGGGCTCACCGTGACGCGTACACCGGTGCCGGTGTCCTCGACCTGCTCCACCTTGGTGCTCAGTAGCACCTTCACGCCCAGCTTGCGGTAGTGCTTGAACAGCTCCTTCGACACGTCGGCGTCCTCGGTGGGCACCATCCGGTCGAGGAACTCGACGATCGTCACGTCGACGCCGAAGTTGGCCAGGACATAGGCGAACTCGACGCCGATCGCGCCGGACCCGCCGATGATGATCGAGCCGGGGAGCTTCTCGTCGAGGATCTGCTCCTCGTACGTGACGACGTTCTGGCTGGTCGTCATGCCGGGCAGCATCCGCACGGTGGCGCCGGTGGCGATGATGAGGTTGTCGAACGTGTGCTGCTCACCGTCGACGTCGATCGACTTCGGCCCGGTCAGCGTGCCCCAGCCGTTGATCTCGGTGATCGCGTTCTTCTTCATCAGGAAGTGGACGCCCTTGGCGCTCGCCTCGGCCACCTTGCGGCTGCGCTGGTGGGTCGGCGCGAAGGACATGGTGGCGTCCCCCTCGATCCCGAACGTCTTCTTCTCGTGCGTGATGATGTGCGCGATCTCGGCGTTGCGCAGCAGCGCCTTGGACGGGATGCAGCCCACGTTGAGGCAGACCCCACCCCAGTACTTGTGCTCGACCACAGCAACCGTCTTGCCGAGCTGCGCAGCACGAATGGCGGCGACATATCCCCCGGGCCCGGCGCCGAGGACAAGGACATCAAAATGACTCACCCGGCAAGCCTATAGACGCGTCCGCCCCTTCACGGCGCGGTCGCACTCTCGGCGTTCACGAGGGGGAGAATGAGGCCGCCGGGGCGGCGACCCTGGCCGGGTCGCCGCAACCCTCGAGCGTCGTTCCTCGTTACGGCTGACTTCGTTATGGCTGGCGGAAGTTGACCAGGAAGGGCCACTTCTGCGCCAGATCGGCAAGTTCGAGAACCCTGCCGTTCTGCACGATGAGCCGCTGGTTGTCGCGGTAGAAGCTGTACTTCAGGCTTCCCCTCTCCAGCTCGACGGACACGTCGTCGAGGTCGTGGGTGAACTGCTCGGTCACCCCCGGGATGCTCGACAGGGGCGTGTTCACCGCCGGACCGGCAAGGTTGGTGAACGTGACGAACTGCGAGCCCCGGACGGCGAAGTAGCTCACCGGGATGCCCTGCCCGGGGTTGTAGCTGGAGATGCCGTCATAGTCCTGAACCTGAAGGATCGGGCCGGCGACGATGCCGCTGTCCTGGAAGGTGATGACGAAAGGCCCCTTGGTGAAGGTATAGATCCAGCGAAAGCCCGGCCCGAGGAAGTCGACCGAGGCGCCGTCCAGATCCTGGTGGAAGAGGGCCGGCAGGAAGGGCCACTTGTCCTGGATCCGGCGGGGCCCTTCGATGATGCCCCTGTCGTTGTAGATGACGTAGCGGTCCTGGATGAGCGCCATGTGCTTCCAGACGTTGTTCTCATTGACCGTCGTGACCGCGTCGAAGTCACGCAAACCGGCGTTGACTCCCGAATTGTTCCCCGCGATCGCAGGACTGGGAACGGCGACCGCGGCCGCGGCCACCACCGTCGCCAGCAGTCGCCATCTCCACGACCGGTTCGGTGTGGACAGAAACTTGGTACCCATGTGAGGTCCCTCCTCGTGCACGGCCAAGCCCACGACGTATCGGAGCTTCCATCTGACGGCGATTCGCACAACCGGCTCGAGTGGATGGACTTTGTCGGATCCTTGACCGAGGGCTTGAGGCGAACGCGGTGACCACTTTGCCTGCCAGCTCCGGGACGACCGCTGGGCCAAGGATCAGGGCGCTGTCACCCGAACTCCGCTGGCACACCGAGATCGACGCTGAAGCCTGCTCGGCTTTCGCCTCGCACGTCCTCGTCGACGGCCCCACCGCCCGACTGGTCGACTGGGCATGGCCGACCCTCGGAGCCGCCTTCATCGACCCGAGCTGCCCCGTCGTGCGCCTCATCCAGCCGTTGTCAGCGAGCAGGAAAGCTGCGCGTCGCTCGGCGGCGGCGGGTGGCCCGCGCCGCGGTACTCGGAGATGGCGCTGGTGGCGGCGCCGACCCCCGTATGACTCATGGAGGGTCCGGTGCGAAGGTAGCGCGATCGAAGAGCGCCTCCTGCACGGCAATCCCGCACCAGGCTGCCGTCGAAGCCCACGGGCGGTCAGGACGGGCAGCGCCACCACACCTTGGCGTTACTACCAAAGACGATCTTGCTGGCGAGCAGGCCGTTGTTCCCTTCGGGGTCGAGCTGTGCGGCGACCTCGTTGCGAGCGAGTTCGTCACGGAGACCTTCTTGCGTGCGCAGCCAGATGCGATCTCCGCGACGTTGTCGTTCAGCGCCGGGTGCAACTGCGCATACAGGTCAGGGTGTGTGTCCCGCAGCAGGTTCCTCTTCGCCACCGGCAGACGATCGCATTCGGGTATGACACTTTTCCGCTCGGACAACGCTGGTCGCGCGTGCCGGTACGCCGAATCCACTGGCGCGCCGGCGGGCCGGTGTCATCTCTGGCGCAGGTCGGTGGTCGATGGCCGCTGGCCCTCGCCCGTGAGAGCGATGACGCCGCAGTGTTGTTCTCCGATCCGACTCACCGACCAGGAACTGGAACGGTGGTGCAGGGCGGGAAACGGTGACTGCGGGGTCCAGGATCTGAGCCACCTGGGCCGGAACGGCGGCGACTGGCGGCTCGTGTCGGCGGCCGTCAGGGACCCAGAGCACACATGGATCACACAACCATCCGCAAGGGATACGAAAAGGGCTCTGATCAGACGTGAAGGTCTGATCAGAGCCCCGATCACCGGTGCGCCGCGTAGGACTTGAACCTACAACCCGCGGATTAAGAGTCCGCTGCTCTGCCTGTCAGGCGCTACCGCGTCGTGTCGCCTTACGCGGCTACATACCAGTTTGCGTGCAAGTCCGTGCTTTCGGAATGCCGGCTTAGGCTGACGTGTGACATCCGGTACCAGGACCGTGGATCACGCATGGATCACTTATAGACCACGCACCAACCCGGTGGGGCCACGCAGCGACACACCAAGGTCCACCCGCGAACCAAATCCGGTGCGTACGGGCTGCCCGGTGCCCACAGCGAATTGAACCGTCAACCTACGCTCCTCAACCATCACGCCTGTTGACTTGTCATCAGGCACCAGAACTTGGCGTTGACCTGCAAAAAGCCAACCCAAGATGATCGCTACTTGTCAGGACTGGTCAGCAGTATGCACGGGTTTCGGGGGGTAAACGGGGGCCGTTCCGTGTCAGCGCACCCACCGCCGCCTGCGGCTGGCGCAGGTTGATGCCCTGCCGGGGGCACCACAAACAACTGCGACACATCCGGCCGTGTTTTGGTGGTAAGCGTGACCCTTCCCCTTCCGCCGCCCCGGCGTGCGAACTGGGGTGTTGGCCGCTAGCTCGTCCGCCCAGGAACCATGCGGACCGCCGTTCATGTCACCCTTGTCCCACCGTGCGGTACCACCCGTCGGCCAGGTGACCTCCACGATCGTGGGGGCGCCTGGCGTGGGCAAACCAGTTGCCGGGCCCGTGCCCGAGGCGGCGATCAAGCAGGTCAAGTTCGCTGGCCTGGACCACACCCAGACGGCCGGCACCTGGGCGCCTCGGAGGATCTCGTCCGCTGGCGCTCGAACGCCAGCGGAATCAACCCCCACCCGGCGGTCCGCGCCGCGTAGCATGCCGAGGCGGACCAGCCGAAGGGGAAGAAGAAGGGACGCATCTGCTCGTTGGGCGTCGGCGGAGTAATATGGCCGCCATGTGAGCTCGGCACACCGAGCCCCGACCCGCCAGGAGGCGGCCATGCGGATCCTTCCGCCTATCTCCCCTACCCCCGAACAGTTGACCATCCTCGGGGACACCAAGCCGGGGTATGTCCTCATCCGCGGTGCCGCTGGGAGCGGAAAGACAACGACAGCTCTCTATCGTCTTCGGATCTTGTGCGAGTCATGGTCGTCACGCCGCGCCCGACTCGGCCTGGAAGCCCCGGTTCGGGTGCTGGTACTGACCTACAACCGAACTCTTGAGGGATACATCAGCGAGCTTGCTCGGGCTCAGGTCATTGGCCACGTCGGGCTGGAACTCCAAGTGTTGACCTTCGGAAAGTGGGCCGTGGACCTTTTGGGCGGCGCCGAGATTCTGGACCGAGACGACTCGGCGAAGCTGTTGCGGCCCCTGGTCAGGCCCTTGGCCGGAGACACCGACTTCCTTATTGAGGAGGTTGATTACGTCTTAGGCCGGTTCGAGCTGGATGACCTTGAAGCCTACCTGCCGGCCCGGCGTGGTGGGCGCGGTGCCACCCCTCGGGTGGACCAGGGGCTGCGGCGACGACTGTTGGACGAGGTGATCTTCCCGTACATCGACCTGAAGAAGCAGAAGGGGTTGATGGACTGGAACGATATCGCCGTCGCGGCTGGGCGGGTCGACGATGTACCCCCGTGGGACGTTGTCATCATCGACGAGGCCCAAGACTTCTCCGCCAACCAGATCCGCACGGTGCTACAGCACCTCAACGATCCCTTCTCGGCCACGTTCGTGATCGACGCGGCCCAGCGAATCTACCCACGGTTTTTCACGTGGAAGGAAGCCGGGATCGACTCGTTCGCCAAGATCCACCCGCTCAAGCGCAACTACCGCAACACCAAGCAGATCGCCGCCTTTGCCCGGCCCCTCGTCGAGGGTCTTCCGCTTGAGGATGACGGCACACTTCCTGACTTTGAAGCGTGCGAGTCTGACGGACCGCTGCCGGTGGTGGTGTCGGGCCAGTACAGCCGCCAGGTCGACTACGTCTTGGCCAGGCTCTTGAACACCGTGGACTTGACCAGCGAGTCGGTCGTGTTCCTCCAGCCCCGTGGCGGACGATGGTTTGACTACCTGCGATCACGGCTCAAGGCGGCTGGGATTCCATGGACGGAGTTGACCCGGGCAAGCACATGGCCGACAGGCCCCGAGCAAGTGGCACTTTGCACGATCCATTCGGCCAAGGGCCTGGAGTTCGACCATGTCATCATGCCGGGCCTCAACCAAGAGGTCACGCCGCATGGTGGCGGCGACGGAGACGCCCAGCTCGACCGACTCCGCCGCCTCATCGCGATGGCCGTAGGCCGGGCACGGAAATCTGTCATCATTGGCTACAAATCGGACGACCCCTCGACGGTCCTCGGTCTGCTCAAGCCCGATACCTACGAGTTGGTGACCTTGTGAGCGGCGGACCGGCCAAAACTGACGAGATCACCACATACGTCGCCGAACGAGGGATCACCGAGGTACTGCACTTCACAACCGGCAACGGCCTGCTCGGGATCTTCGCGACCGGCGCGGTCCGGTCACGTGATCGACTAGACGCGGATCATTACATTGAGCACATATATAAACCAAACTGCACCGACCGCTTAAAGGATGCCGACTGGACTGATTACGTCAATCTGTCCATAAGCCGCGTTAACGGGCGAATGCTTGGAATTTCAGCAAATAGCTGGCATAACGATGGCGAGACCTGGTGGGCCGTACTGGCGTTCGATCGCTCCATTCTGGCCGACCCTGGGGTCTATTTCACCACCACGAACAACACATATCATAATTGCGTTGAACGCGGCATGGGGGCGCCCGCGCTGCGCAAGCTTTTTGCGGGGTCGGTCGAATGGGGATATTACGGTTCAAGGAAGGTCCGGTACCAGGGAATGCCGCTGGAGTGGACCACCGACCCTCAGGCGGAAGTATTGTATCCCGGCGAATTATCGATCAGTAAGCTGACGGCCATATACGTACGTGACGGCGAGAATGTGGATCACGTGCACGGGCTCTTTGCGATCTTCCCGCATGTGCCGCGAGTGCCAGTCACAGTGAGGCCGGAGGTATTCCAGTGAACGAGACTCAAAGCGAGGCGAAGCGCCGGCAGCGCACCATTTCCTCAATGTTGTGGGCGGCTTGGGCCGACGCTGTCGGCTTTATCTCAGAACTCACGGATGAAAATGGCCTCAGCCGGCGGCTCGGCGGTCGTCCGCTCGTGGAGCCCGTGGAATGGGTGCGCCGCGTAGGAGGACGATTCGGCGTAGAAGTCACTCTTCCCGCCGGATGCTATTCAGATGACACTCAGCTACGCCTGGCCACGGCGAGGGCGATCTCGGGCCACGGGTTCGATGTAGAGGCATTTGCACGTGTAGAACTCCCGGTATGGCCGGCCTATGCCCTAGGCGGCGGACGTGCGAGCAAGGCGGCGGCGGCCAACCTGGCAAAGCCCAACATCCCATGGTTCGGCAATTTCTTTGAAGGATGGCACGATGCTGGCGGCAATGGCGTCGCCATGCGTATTCAACCGCATATCTGGTCTGCTCAGAGTCCTGCCAGCCTCGGACCGCACCTCCTCGATGTCATCGTCAACGGAACGACAACCCACGGCCACCCCCGCGCATTGGTTGGCGCTGTCTTGCACGCCGTTGCACTAGGCGTTGCGATTGACTCTGGGGTCGCACCAAAGTTCAAAGATTTGCCTGAACTACTCAACGTCGTCGACAAAGCTGTCGAGCTAATCGACGGAAATCATCAATTAGCTTCGTTGTGGCGCCCATCGTGGGAAAAGGCTACCGGTCGCCCATTTGCCGAAGCATGGCATGTCACAGTTGATGAATGTCGCGAGCTACTCGTCACGGCTCAGCAAGTTACCGAAACGACAGACAGCCCCGAAAGGATGTACGAGGGCCTCATTGCAGCCCTGAAGCTTACGGATCCAGCACAGCGAGGCAGCGGTACAACCACGGCAGTCGCGGCACTCGTGCTAGCCGCCGCTCTCCCATCAGATCCGGCAGCCGTCAGCCTACTCGCAGCCCGTTCACTCCAAACGGACACCGACACCATCGCCACAATGGCGGCGGCGATCGTCGGTGTTTCAGATGAGCCAACGTTGCCGGCGCCATTGCTAGACTCGGCCTACATGCGCGAGGAAGCAATTCGGCTCGCGACGATTGCAACGAATGGCCCTACCGAGACATTCAGTTACCCAGATCTTTTGCACTGGTCACCGCCGCGGAGTCAACTCGAAGCGGTTGGACTGGCGGGAGGCCAAGTGGCGATCGGCGGAATTGGTTGGGTCAAACCCATCCACGGAATCGATCCCGTTGAAGGCAAAGACGGCGTTTGGCAATGGGTAACGAGCGATTTCGGTCCATCGTTTCTCGTGAAGAGGCGACAGGAGATTCGCAAATTGCCGGAGGGCAACTGGCCGGCCCGGCGCAGCCAAATCGTAGATCCGAAATCGGCAAATAATAGGGAGTCATCGCCGGCCACGACGCCACGTGATCGCGGACGCATCGGTCGGCCACTGGGCCAATTGCAGGGTCGAGTGCGCGGCAACATGCAGGACGAGAAACTTCCGATAGACCTCGACCAGATTATCGAATGGGTGAGCAAACAAGGCTTCCACGATCAAGCCCTTGGATATGCGCTCCGACGCATAGCAGAGCAAGGAACGGTCGAGCAGTTAGTCGCTTTCGCCACCGCCATTCGAGGTCGCATACATCACCCTTGACTTCGCACAAGAGACGTCACTGTTCTCCGACGCTGACGATCTTGTCGCGCAGTTCTTCGCGATGTGCCGGGGCCTTGTGCGAGTGATGCCGGGCGCCGAGGCTGGCACTGAGGCAAAGGGCGACGGCCCGTCTGCGACATCGCGGGCGGGCCGCCGCTTGTCGATGGCGCTGCTGCTCGCCTCGCCCCACCTGCTCGTAGCCGTGGCCGGCGATGCGAGGGAGTGACCTCGACGACCTGTCGAGCATCGCAGAATCCACAGCCGTTGGGACGCCCTGTGGATAACCTCGGCACAGCCCCAGGTTGCGGTCTTACCGATCCTGACGCTATTCGGCGACGATCTCGGCTGGTGTTGCGCGCAGACGAGTGCCGTCGCCCAGGACGACCTCCGCCTCTCCGTCGGGCGAGACCGGCCCGGTTCCGTGCACTGGCGTGCCAGCCAAGGCTTGGAAACGCTCAGGTCGCGTTGAAGCCGGGCGGAATACCCAAGTCAGTTCTGCCGCCTGGCGTTGCTCCATCACGGTCACCCTCCAGTTCGAGTCGCAATGTTCGCTGCGCGCTTTTTGCCCTTATTTGAGCTCGCGGTACCAGCCTTCGACCGGGGCGATCGCGAACTCTCGTACACTAGTACGAAGATGGTGCTATGCGCCCAGGACACGCGCTCTGATCCTCGGTAACACCCGGAGCTGATCACCGGACTTCGGCCTCAGGGCGGCGCGGTCGTCGTCCGCCATAGCGCCTTGGCCCCTTCACGGCCGCCCTGCGTGACATCGATCGGTATGGTATTTAGAGACCGCTTTGAGGCGGCCTGACAGGGCGAGGAGTCTGATAAACCGTGCCTGCAAGTCGACGTCGCAGCGGACACCCTGCCGGCCCTAAATGCCCGGACTGTGGCAAGCGCCCGTCGGGCGGCACACTTGTCCATGAGCCAACCTGCCCCATGGCGACGTCGTTGGATGCGCTCATGGTTACGGACGCGGCCTGGTTCGAGCAGCGGCCTGATGCCCAGCATCGGTGCCGGTGGATTACTGCGGCGGAACGGATGGAGTTGCCGGTGGCGGCGGGTAGGTCGCTGTCGCCGAAGAGTGTCATCCACGTAACGCAGATCGAGCCCGGCGTGCGGCGTCGGCAGGTACTGATGCCGGGCGACGAGTTCGTGCCGGCTGGGTTGGTTGGGCTGTTCGGTCACCGAGCCTCGTTTGCGCTCGCCGAGCGGGACCGTGGGCCGATCCCGGTGACACGCACTGGTGAGCTTGCCGGGGGTCTGGAAGCACGGTTCTTCAGGTTGCCTGATGGTCTGGAGCCCGACGGCTTCGTGGAGTTCGACGGCATTGTCGTTCTTCGGCCCGGCGACGCGTTGCCCGTGCCCTTCCGCTGATCCTGGCCCGCTGCGGTCTCGCAGTCTCGCCTTGGGTTGACGGCGGACTGCGCGAGATGTATGGCCGGGCCGATCCGGCGCTTTGGGTCGCCGAAGGAGTTGCCGCCTCACCAGGGACGGCGTGGCGGGTGAGGCAACGTTAGGGCGCGGGTAGCCGCAAGTGGGAGGTATGCGGGGGCGAGAAAAGACCCTCCCGCCTACCTCTGACCGTATCGCGGCGGTTTGAACCTACTGAGACTGATCGTGTCGCGCGGCATGTTTAGCGCTTGCTGGGCAAGAAGAGTTAGAACGCTGCGACCGGTCCCTAGCGGCAACGAGGACGCCGAGTGTGCCAGCGCGACGGGGATGACGGCGTTGGGGTAGAGGCGAGTCTGTAGAAGGTCGAGTGCCTCAAGTGTGGCACGCAGCGTCGGGTACGAGGCCAGTTGCTCTTCTGGCCCAGAGACAAAGGTGCCGTCCGGATTCTTCTGCGGCTTCTCATAAGGTCTGCCACTCGGCAGCCGCGGCACGGTGACGACAAGAACTTCCCCTGTCGTGGTGCGGTAGAAGAACCGGCGTCCGTAGAACTCGTCCTGACCGTAGAAATGTTCGGGTTTTTGGTTAACGATGTACTGGTTGACGTACGGCGTATCGAGGACCATCACGTGGCCCGGTTTGATGTGATCCTGGATGGCTCGGGCGTGGTCTACGAAGCGGCCCGTCTTCTCGATGCCAACAAGCAACGGCGCCGCGATGTCGCGGCGGTCGAGGTCACTGCATAGCTGCTCCCAGTAGGACAGAAACTTCGATTTCATCGGAGCCATCGGTCCGTAGAGGGCCAGGGGTCCGTCGGTGATGAACAGTCCCTGAGAAAGCCTACTTGGGTCCTCGCGGTAGAAGCCGTCAATATATGCGACAAGCAACAGCCGTTCGGCGATGTTCATCGCTCGGTTCAGGGGGCCGAGGTTCTCCCCTTCGTCGCTGAATTCCTCGTACACGCGAAGCACGTCGGCCAAATGCAGTGCCTCGCCGCAGCCAGATTGGCTGCAGCGCCCGCCGCCAGGTGGGACGGTCTGCACTGGAGAGCTGGCCTTCTCGCAGCTGGGACACTTAGCGAGTTCGGCGTGAGGCGCCGGCCTGCCCGGGGCGCCGTGGATGGTCATCAAGGCGTCAGCGAGGGTGAACTTCGCGCCGAAGTCGTCGATGCCGGATTCGTGTAGCGCACGGTCGAACTCCGCGCGCCAGGACTCCTTGCCGGTGAACCCCTTGATCGTCACATTCGAGCCCGGCAGTACAGCGTTGACCGTCTGAGTGATTTGGGCGCGTTCGAGTTCCCGGGCGTCGACCAGGCCGCTGCGGTTGGCATTGAGGAAGCGCAGGATGTCGACGTAGACGCCCGCGATCTGCAGGAAGCCCACCCGCACGGACGGGAATCCCGCGCGGGCCTCGACTTCCTGGTTGGAGCCGTCGAAGGCGATGGTGAACGACGGATCGGGGCGCTGGTCGCGAGGAACCTCATCCAGCGGGATGAGCCGGCTGGTGATCTGTGTTGGTTCCTCGACGCTGACTGAAGGGGTCACCCAACGCTTCATCGCTTCAGCCACGGCGGGGCTTAGAACAGTGGGCACGTGGCCTATGCGGGAAGCACGTTCCTGGTCGTACGACATCTGCTCGTTGCCCTCAATCCTCGACCGAGATGGCCGGGAGACCGGCTGCGGCCCGCGCCCGGTTGATCATGTCGTGGTCGAACTTGGCGATCTGCACCGGCACGATGTACTTGCCGGAGAAGGTTTTCACTCGGGCATAGCCTTTGTCCTCGGCCTTGCGGAGGCCGTCCGCGAAGACCCCGAAGTCATAGTAGTGGGCCAGTTCCCGCGTTTCGTTGTCCGAGTTCAGGTGAGCGACCACCCAATTCGACGTGTTCGACAAGATCCGCTTGTCGATGCTGGTGACTTCCTGGGTGGCGTAGACGAGTCCCATCTCGTACTTGGCGGCCTCCTTGGCGAGCCGTACCCATGGGTCATCCTGCACCTTCGACTTGCCCGACTTGTCACGGTCGAACAGGTTGTGTGCCTCTTCCACGACTATTTGGATCGGCACGGCGGGCTGGTTGCTGCGGAACCGGTCGTTCGCCTTGTCGATCAGCCGGACCACCAGGCGCTCGGAGAGCATCTTAATGACCTGGTCCGACCCGATCGACAGGTCGATGATGACCATCCGGCCTTCCTTCAGGTCCGCCCACACCCGGTCAGCAAGATCACCGGTGCTAGTCGGGTCGTGGAAGTCCGTCAGCAGACGAATCTTATTGAGTACGACGCTGCCCACCTTCGCGTCGTACACGGTCAGGATGTTCATGAACGCGTCGCAGTTTTGCCACGACTGGAGGTCGAGCGAGGCGTACTGGGCAGGCACCCTCCCCGTCACCACCTCATCGATCCGCGCTGACAGCCAGTCCATCAGCCGCTTCGCAGCGACCGGTGAGTCGACCGCACACAAGCCTTGACGCTCGTTGACGACTCGGATGTGCTGGGGGCGGACCTGCTCGAATGCCTCCCGCAGCGGCTTGTTTATCTTGAACAACAGCGAGAACCCGCGCGGCGGCGGCGGGAAGTCGGCCTTGGACAACAGAGCGTAGAACGCCAACCGGGCACGCTGCGCCTTGCCCAGCTCGTCGTAGAACTCCTTGTCACCGGCCGGGCCGCTGGGGAAGTCGGTGCGATCCGGGTCGAAGATGGCCGCGGTCTTGAACGCGTTGGCGTAGGCGGTGGTCACGTCGGCCAAAGAGTTCTGCACGAACTCCCACACCATAGGCAGCTCGTCGGTGTCGAAGAAGTTGACGGCCAGCGGGAACTCCTGCCCGGTTTTCGCGTCCGGGCGCATCTTGTAGATGTGCACCAGGTCGCTTCCCGTACCGAGCAGTCTCAGGCCGGTTTTATCTTGGTCGTTGACGTTGGCGTATTCACCCTGTGGGTCGAAAATCAACTGTCCGATTTTGACCTTTGTGCGAGCGGCATGCTCGAACACAGCCGTGCAGATCGTCTTGTTGGTGTTGGACTTGCCCACGCGCGTCATGCCGAGCACGGCTGTCTTGCGTGAGATGAAGTCCGTGACTCGAACCTTCACCGGCACGGCATCCATCTTCGCCGCTGTCGCCCGACGGCGGGTCGAGGCGAACCGCACGGTGCCCAACTCGATCAGGCTTGGAGTGGCCGACTCGGCGATCTCCTGCTCAGTCCGCTCAGGGTAGGAGGCGACGAACGACAACACCTCGGCTGAGGGCAGGTACACGAAGTATCGGGCGCCGGCGTAGACGTTGTCGATGTCGGCGCCCCATTGGATGAAGGGCCGGCGAGCGACGGTGTCGGCGTAGAAGGTGCCGAGCACGTCACACTCGAACGCCGATAGCTGGGTCTGGCTCGAGGTGAGGTTGTCCATTACTTCGGAGGGAGTCTTGTCGCGGATGTCGGCGTCACGCATCGCGGCCAGCCGGGTCGCGACCAACTCGGCCTCATTGGGCAGTGCCGCGGTGCTACGCACGCGCAGGAGGATGACTTCCTCCTCATCGAGCGGTGCGTTGGTCTCCTTCGTCGGCTTCGTCGCCGCCGCGAGGAGGAATCCGTTGCGGGGCACTCCGCCAGCGTCGCGCTTGACCAGATCGTCGGTGATGACGGTCGCACGGTCATAGCCGAGGTGATAGATGCCGCCTAGGCGGCTAGCACCGTCGAGCAGCCAGGTGAGCGGGTTGCCGCCAGCCGACGCAGCCCCGGCGATGCCGGACAACATGGTCACGTGAATCCTCCTTGGTCATGCGCCCGCTGGACGCTGAACGCACCGCAGATAGAGGTACCAGGGGGGTACGACAGAAAAGCTGCGGCTTCACCCATTCGGAGTACCGACGGCTCTACGCGACAGCGGCTGCATCAGGAGCGATAGTGCACGACACCTTGGGGCGATCGACCAGAGGCCCATCGTGCGCCTCGGGTGGTCGGCGGCTCAGTGCCGGTCACGGCGCCCCGGGCGGCGCATCGCGAAACAAGATCAGAAAATACACTCAGTGGCGTCAACGACACGATCAATCATGATGCCGTCTGTCCGCCGAGGACGGAAGCCCTCTCTTAGCTCCGGTCCGCGTCTGCCGAGTCGGCCTTCTGGCATGAGACGCACGTGGTGTCACCAACGACGTGGTAGTCGTCCGACTCTGGGATGTCCGGGAAGTTGGTCACGAGTAGCTCGGCGCGGACGGTTCTTTGTCGTTTCCCCTTCTTTTCGTCCGCCTTTAGCCCTGCTGCGGTGTACCGGTGCATGGCGTGTAGTACGTGGTGCCTTTCGGCGGGAGGATACAGTGCGCGTGCGAGGGCGTTGTCGTCATATGACAACAGCCACCGAAACGGGGTGTCGCCGGAAAGCACCTGTGCGAGGGCGCGATGCTGATCATCTTGAAAGGACCACTGATACAGATACGGGGCCTTTTCAACATACGGTGGATCGAGGTACACCACCGCCTCTTCCGGCCCCACAAGCCCTCGGTACCGACTGCCGACAAGGTCTAGACTGGTTCCCCAGTCGTGACTCCACACCTCAAGTATGTGCCCCGTGTCTGCTAGTTGCCCGACGGCGCTGATGCGCTGCGCGAGGGCATCCTTGTTGAAGCGGCAGTCAATTTTGTACTTGGTCTCGGCGTTCTGGTTCAGGCCGCCGATCGGGCCGGCCCAACCATGCAGAATCCCAGAAAACGTAGTTCGGTTGAGGAAAAGGCATTTGAGCGCTAGGTCCCGAACTGAAGTCGAATTGCAGTTCCGCCACCACTTCCACCGTTCTACTGTTACCGGCACCTCGCGCATCGCGTCTATCAGCCACGTTGTGTCGAATGCGGCCGTGTACCAGAACGCTGCCACCAGAGGATCGCCGTCTGCAAGCACGACATGCTCAACGACCCCGGTGCCGGCCAGTCGCAGCGCAGTTGTCGCTCCTCCGCAGAAGGGCTCCACGAACAATCGAGGTGGTGGAACATTTCCGGCGATTATCCGCTCAATGAGCGGAACAAGCTGTCGCTTGGCACCGGGATAGCGTAGGGGGCTCACGACCGACGCGGCGTACTGACGCGTGTCATCGACGGGATCAGGCTTGACCTCCACCTGAGCCGGCGGCCATGGCGCGGTACGACTCGCTGGACGCGGACCGTCCTTGCGGTCGTCCTGCCCTGCCACCTTTCTCCCTTCGCTGGGCCGCGCCATTGTAGCGTGGGCGCAGCGACTCCGATGATCCGCCCCAACATTATTGGTTGTTGGCCATGACCGTAAAGCGTGTCTTGCGTTAGGCGAGTTGTGTCGGAGAAGTAGCTGCCAGCAGATTGCGAGCAGGTACGGAAGGTCGACGGCTGGTCCGGCCGGCTGTTGAACGACGGTGTAGGGCGGCGCGCAGGTCTTGGCGTTCACGGCGTCGGTCAGACACGTCGGAACGATGTTGAGGTCCGGCGACTCCGCGTCTCGGCCGGTGCACGCCGGGAGATGAGGTAGGCGTCAGCAATCTTGGTTCTCCGCTCACACGCACTCGCATGCGTCCATGAGCCGGACGGGACCGTTTCTACCGGGCATCTGTAAACGACCGCGCCACGGCGAGGTCCGCGCTGCCCTTCACCGCGTCGTCACCCCGCTCTTGATGGCCACACTGGTGTGAACGACGCTGCGGGCCGCAAGCGCGGCATGCAGCACGGCCGCTGCCTCGTCGCTCACCGCGGTCAGCGACTGCAGGATTGACTCGGGCAGCGTCCCGATCGCAAGACCTGCCTCCCCGGCGAGGCAGTTGAGACCGCTACGTTGGGCGTCGGTGATGCCCTCGATGAGGTCGCGGAAGCCGAGTACGTCGCGGGCCGCGTATCCGTCTGCGGAGCTGATCGCGTTCGTTGCGACCCGGCTGAGCAGGCTGGTCGCCATGCTTGGGCTGATGCTGTCGGCAAGAGTGGCGATGATGAGGCCGAGTCGGGCGCGGTACGAGGCGTAGTTGGCGGTGCCGATGCAGCCGTCGTACCGGGTGACGGCTGCCTGTAGCAGCGGCATTGAGTCGGTTGGTGCGGTCGGTTCGTCGCTGGCATGGAGGCACATCAGATGGAGGCAGGCAGCAACGTCCTGTTCCCAGGGCTCGGTGGTAGTGGTCTCCGCAAGCACGGTGCGGGCCTGCGGGCGGTCACCGCGCAGGCAGTGCTTGATGATGTCGGCTTGGCGGCCTTCCATCAGGTGGTCGCCGATGCCGTTGTAGTGGCGGGCGTGTTCGGCGGCGGCGTCCCATCGGCCGGCGAGGGCGAGGGCGCGGACGCCTTCGCCGATGAGTTGGAGCCAGACCCATTGCCGTAGCTGGCGCCGGTCTGCGGGTTCACCGACGAGGTTGGCCAGCGGCAGGGTCCGGTCGGTGACGACGAGATCGCAGCGCTTGGTGACGGCCGAGTACATCGATTCCAGGAGCCGTACGGCGGCGGTGCCCTGGTCGGTGCGGATCTGGAGGCGGGCGAGGTTGAGGACCGGTTCGAGCAGGTAGCGGGCTTCCAGGATGGTCAGGGGCCGTCCGGCATGGCGGTAGGTGTCGATGTGCTGCCAGCACAAGTGCCTGGCGAGGTCGGTCATGCCGGCGTCGCTGGCGATCAGGGCGGCCTTGTTGAGGGCGTGGGCGGCGTCGGCCATGCCGTGGTCCGCCTTCTGCCGTGCGGCGTCCACGGCGTCGGCGATCTCCTGGATGCGCAGCGGCAGCGCTGGGCAGTCGGGCCGGGGGCGGCCGAGCAGCGGGAACCGGCGGATGGCGGCAGTAAGCGGTGACGGAGGCATGGGTCAACTCCGAGGTAGGGTGGCGGCTTTCGCGGCGTGGGCGAGGATGCCTTGGGTATGGGCGGGCAAGCCGAGCCGGTTCCAGTGGAAGATCACGATCTGTGCGAGAGCTGCCCGTAGGCCGCGGTCGAGGCGGCCGGTGGCGGCGGCTTCGCCGAGCAGCCGGCCGGCCTGGATGAACGCGGCCAGCCAGTCGGCGGCGTAGGCGACCGGTCCGCCGCGTGTGAACAGAGGCATCTCGGTGGTGATGTCGCTTGCCAGCACGGGATGCACCTTCGCGGCCAAGGCGTCGATCCCAGGAGTGTCGTGGTCGGCCGGGGTGGGTCGCATCTGGGCCACCCGGGCGAAGACGTCGCCGATCTCGAACCAGTCCAGCCCGGCATGCCGGTTCAGCGCCTGGAGGAGCAGGAGAGACAGTTCGCGGCGGCCGAGCGGTGGCGTGTGCTGACGGGCGTAGGTGAGCACGCCTCGGCTGTCGGCGCAGAACAGGTCGTGGACGATGGCCATGGCGACCTCGCCGCCGAAGGCGGCGGTCTCGGCCTCGTAGATGCCGGGCTGCCAGCCGGCGATCGTGCCGGCCGATGAGAGGTCATCGAGAAGGGTCTCGACCGCGCGGTGGTCGCAGGTGCGAACCCGCAGCCGCCAGTGCGGGTACTTGCGCAGGAACCACCAGGCCGGTCCGTCTCGGACGTCGTCCAGGCGGGGTGCGACGTGCGCGGCGAACACCGATTCGGCGTCGACCCACTCCGGCCAAGTAATCCGCGCCTGGAACCAGGCGCGCTCTTGCCTACAGTCCAGGGCGGCCCGCCCGGCAGCTCGGTAAGTTTCCACCGCGTCGGTCAGGTCGATGCCGTCGACGGCGGAGTGTTCGACAGCGGTGCCGGCGAGCACCGCTTCCACCCGCTGGGCGAGCTGCCCGGGGTTGACTGTTAGGCGATCAGCAAGCATGCGTCCCACCTCGTGTAGGTCTGGCCGGCGCGGATGGTTTCCATCACCAACCGGACACCGATAGTGCCGGTCAGGAATCCGCTGTCGTCGCCGTCCCCGTCTTCGGTTGCGGTGAGGCGGTCGGCGAGGGCGGGGAGCTGCTGGGCGATGACGGGACTGGCGGTGTCGGCGGCGGCCCGGTGCGCGGTTTGGTACAGCCCGGCGAGGCCGTGGCAGATGCCGGGGTCGGTGAGCCGGTCGAGCTGTGGGCTGGTGAGGCAGGCGGCGAGGGCGTGTTCGGCGACGGTCTTACGGGCGCGGTCGCCGGTGGCGATGGCGGCCAGTTGCAGCGCGCGGGCGATGCCGGGGGTGCCGTAGCACCACGACGGCCGGCCGGGGCAGCCGTGCGTGAGGTGGCCGGTGCGCAGCTCGTCCCGGGTGATCCACTGCGGCCACCAGGGGCCGTGCCGGGACTCCTGGCGCCATTGGTCGAACCAGCCGCACAGCCAGACGATCACCTCGGACTGGCCGGGCACCTGATGGCCGAGGCGGGCGGCATTGGAGAGCAGCGCGAGCAGCCCGGCCGCGCCGTGGGCCATCCCGAGGTTGGCGTGCCCGCCGGCGGTCGGGTAGAGCGGATCAGGGTCATGGTCGACCCACCATCCGGGAACGTGCAGACCGTCGTGGTAGCGGGGATGGGCCAGTTCAACGAGATAGCACAGCACCAAGCCGTACTCCTGGCTGTCGGGCGCGAACTGTTGCAGCAGGGCGCCGAAGCCAATCAGGCCGGTGAAGAGGTCGTACTCGCCGAAGGTGGCCGGCCGGCCATCGTGTAGCCGCTGGGTGGCGTGGGCAAGGCGGGTGCGGGTGAGTCTGCGGACGTGCCGGTCGAGGGCTTGCCGGGCGGCGTGGTAGCGGTCGCGGCCGTCGGCCATCGTGGAGTGCAGCAGGAAGGCGATGGCCGGCGCACCGTAGTAAAGCCCGGTATGCAGCGCGGCGTCGACCCGGGCCGCCGCCTGCTTGATCAGATGTTGAGCCATTGTCCAGTTGGCGCCGCCGTTGATCGCCCGCTCGACCGCGAGCAGCGCGTGCCCGGCGGTTCCGGAGGCGAGCGACTGCGCACCGGATTCGGTCTCGGTGAGGGTGATTGGTGTGGCGGCGGTCATTGGACGGTTCTGAGGTTGAGGCTGCCGATGTGGAGGCATCGCATTGCGACGGCGCGAGCGAGGTGGTTGGTCTGGCGCTCGAAGTCGGGATCGACCCCGACGGCTCGGTGGTGGTGCTCGCGCAGGAGCGTCCGGAGTACGCGGGCTGAGGCACGTTCGTCGTCGAGCGCGCTGTAGTAGGCGCGCAGTGCCTGTTGTCTGGCGTCCCACGCGGCGAGAACGGCTTCACCGCCAGCGAGTGCGCGCAGCCGGGGAAACAGGCCGACCGGGTCAGTGAGGTTGCGGGCCACGTCGCTCAGTGCGCGGTCGACCGGGTCGGTGTGCCGTTTGAGCTGCTCCAGCAGCGTCTCGTAGCCGGTTACCGGGTCGGGCGCGAATCCGGCTGCGACTTCGGCCAGGGACACGGCGGCGAGCGCCTGACCGGAGATGCCGGTCTGCTGGACCAGGCGGAGCTGGGCGATCGCCGCGGTGGTGTCGGCGGCGAAGGCGCACTCGGCCAGAGCTGGCACGTCGCCGTACCGGCCGGGCTGCTCGTGATATTCCGCGAAGACGAGATCGTTTGGCAGCCCTCTGGCGTGCAGGTCGTCGGCGAGCTGTCCGAGGCGGGCGGCGACGGCCGCGTACCCGGTGGGTGACTTCAGGCGGAAGCAGACGGACAGGTACTGGTCGGCGTCCAGGCGGATCATGTCCCGGTGCCGGCTGACCCACCAGCGCAGGAGGCCGTGGTCGGTCAGGCCGTCGGCGAATGTGGGTAGGTGGCTGGTGAGGAGGTCGTCGAAGCGGGCGGGATTGCCGATGAGCCGGGCGTGGACGACGGCGGACGCGCCGGGCCGATAGGTGCGGCCTGGCGGGGCGGTGACCGGCACCGGCCGGGCTTGCGGCGTGGTGAGGGTCATGGGGATGACGAGCTCGGCCGGGCGGTCGAGCCAGCCGTCGCCGTCGGTGGGCGCGTCCTCGCGGAGTTCGAGCCGGCTGGCGCGGCTGAGTCGGGTGTTCAGTTGCCGCCGGTCGTTTGGCTCGTCGAGGTTGACCGGGAGGCGCAGTTCGTCGTGGCATGCGATCACCCTGCTTGGGACACGCCAGTGCCGTCGCCACCGGTCGAGGGCCTTGTCCCAGGTCTCGCTGTCGCCGTCGGGGTGCGGTGCGGTGAGGTCGGCGGTGGTCAGCCACCAGCGGGCGGGGGCGAGCACGGTCTGCCGATAGCGGATGCGGGGCGCATACGGCAGGGTGCGGGCAGCGGCGCCGAGGTCGAGCGGACCGAAGACGGCGGTGCGGGCGTCGCCGACCTCGGCGAGGAACCGGGCCAGCGGCGGCATCTGCACGGCCGCGAGGGCGTGTGGCAGGTACGCGACGACGCGCCGGCCGGTCGGCGCGTGGATGAGGTAGAGCTGGTCATCGTCGGCGGTGACGGCGAGGTGGTCGATGCGGATCACGTCGCCGTTCGGGTGTTCGCCGACCGACACCACGCGGGCGGTTCGCCGGGCCACGCGCACGACGTTCTCGTTGTGCACCCGGCGGGGCGGAAACGACAGTTGCGCCACGACCAGACCCCGCCCGTGGCCCGGCGGATAGGTGCGGGCCAGCCGGTCACGGTCGGCGGCGGTCAACAGGTGGGCGAACCGTCCGACCATGCTGGTGTGCGTGCGGGGCGCTGCGGTGATCCGCAGCTCGAACTGTCCGCGGTCGATCGCCTCGGTGGAGACGGCGTGCACGGAGACGCCGAGTTCCAGCCGCGCCGGGGGCACGGCAGCGGCGGGGTCGCCCACGGTGAGGGCCTCGATGTCGGCGTCGGTGAGGCGGATCTCGTCGGCGCCGTCGAGCATCGCCCGCTGCACGAGCGCCAGCACGTAGGCGTCGCGTTCGGTGAGCGTGCGCCACGCCGGTCGTGCCCGTGGTTCGCCCAGGTATCCGGGCGGATAGCCGAGGCCGGAGTCCGCGAGGAGGTCGCGGACCGGCACGACCGCGCCGGAACCGTACCGGGCGCGGAAGCGGGCGTGGTAGTCCAGCCAGGCGTGTGACCCGAACGGTTGGGTGGTGACCCGCAGCAGCACCCCGGCCGCGCACGCGGCTTCATCGAGAACTCGCTGCGGCAAGCTGACGGTCGCGTCGAGCCGGACGTCCACGGCCAACGGCGGCTCGGCCGCTGCCGGCACGATCGCGGCCATCATCTCGGTGGCCACCGCGCGCAACGCCGTTTGCCTCCGAGGATCGGCCTGCTTGTTGTGGCGGCGCAGTTCTGCGTGGATGTCGTCGAGTCGGTCGATCAGCGCGGGAATCTCGGCCAGATTCTGGGTGTCGGCCTCCCCAAGCGCGGCGAGCACGTGGGCGAGGGGGTCCACGGCGGTCATCGACGGGCGCAGGTTCGTGATCAGGACCTGGCCGTCGATCAGGCCGTGCAAGAGCGCCTCGATGGTGCGCAGCTCGGTCTGCGGAAGCTGCCCGGCGAGCTGCGCTGCAAGGTGGTCGAACCGCACCGGTGTGGCCGCGTGGGCGAGCGCTAGCCGCACCGGCTGGGTGCAGCGCGTGGAGATTTCCCGCAGCGGGCCGGGCGAGCGCTGGCCGGGTGCCGGGCGGGCGGCGACGATGAACCGGCCATCGCGGACGTGGCCGCCGCTGTTGGCGACCACCATGAGCGTGCGGCGTAGGCCGTGGTCCTGTTCCAGCCGGTCAACGATCCGGGTGAGCCAGTCGGCGTCGGCCCGAGCCACGGCGGTGTGCCGTTCTCCGATCCGCGCGACGGTGGGGCCGATCGTGACGGCGGTGACACCGGCGAACAACCCGAACGGGGTGGCTCGCCGCTGCCAGCGGGCCAGGTAGGAGGCGGTCGCCGTGACGACGCGGTGGACCGCTCGGGTGGGCGGGTCACCGTCGGTGAGCAGTTGGTGGACGCGTGCGGCGAGGTCGGGACTGGCCAGGGTGACCGCGTCGCGCAGCTCGGGTTGGGACCACTGGGTGGCCAGCCAGGCGAGTTCGTCGGATGCGGCCGAGCCGGACGGTGGCGCGCTGTCGGCGGCGCCGGGGGTGGTGCTGGCGCGGACCAGCACGGGGCCGACCGGCCGGTAGGGGTGGACAACGGTCGGCATGCCGCTCCTCCAAGCGAGCCAAGGGGTGAAGCCGTCGGAGCCCGCGAGGCGGCGCGGGCTCCGACGGCGTCAGAGGGGATGTGTTGCGCGGTCAGCGCGGGTCGTACGAGGACGTGGAGCAGGCGCTCGTGCTACACGTCGAACCGCAGCCGTCGTTGGTGTTGCACATGAACACCTCCAGCGGCGTCGTGGCCTCGACCACGCGCATGTCGAGCTCGAAGTCGTCGTCGGTGACGGCCTCGGCCTCGGGGGCGGTGGGTGCGTCGAGGACCGCAGTCGGCGGAGCCATCGACATCATCTCCTTACGGGGTGCGGAGGGTTTGTTGGCCACCTGGCCGGTGCGGGCGAGCCGCGCGCTGCTCACTCACGGGGCCGGCCAGGAGATCGTGACGACGCCGTGCGTCTTGTCCATGACGGCGGCGTCGGCGGGAATCCGGGTTACGTCGGTGCCTGCGGGCCAGTAGCCGAACACCGGCTCGGCGTGCCGGCCGTCGCGGTCCCATGCCCGAATCTGCTTTACCAGCGCCATGGCGGCGAGTTCCCGGTCGTGGCCGTAGGCGCGAGCCCCGAACTCCACCCCGGCACCCTCCATCGCGGGTCGGATCGCCAGGTATGCGAACCCGCCGCCGCGTACGGCGCCGAACGGGAACCAGGTGCCGCGCTCGTTGGCTAGCTCGGTGCCGTCGTCCACGGTCAGCAGGCAGAACCCGGGCAGGTGCCAGGCGAACCATAGGTACAGGTCGGCGAAGGACGTCCGGTGCGGGATCGTCACGCCCGACCACGCTTCCGTCCGTTCGGTGGCGAGCACCGCGTCGAGCGGGCTCATGTCGGCCGGGACACCGGAGTCGAATCGGAGCTTCACCTGCTTGCCGTTCGGGTCGGTCAGCACGAAGACCCGCTCCGGGTGACGGCCGGCGCCCTGCATCGGCACGAAGCCGGCCACCTCGACCGACGTGCTGACCAAATGGTCACCTTCGCGGCGGAAGCCGATCGTGCGGGTGACGCCATTCATGATCAACGGCAGCACGAGAGTTCCCTCGTCGGCGAGCTGAGCCAGCAGGGCTGGTGGGATGTCCCAGGCGCCGACCGTCACGATGATCGCGTCGATCCGGCCCTCGTTCGGCACGCCGTGCTCGGCGTCGGCGACCAGGACTCGCACGCGGCTGCCGTAGCCCGCCTCGTCCAACAGCTTCGCCGCCCGGTCGGTGACCTCCGGGTCGATGTCCACGCTGACCACCCGGCCCTGCGGCCCGACGATCTCCGCAATGAGCGCGGCGTTCAGCCCGCCGGAGCCGATTTCCAGGACCGTCGCGCGTGGTCGGAGTTCGGCTTGTTCGAGCATCCGCGCCTGAATGTAGGCCGCGGACACCGAGGACAACGCCACCCCGTGCTCGTCGCGCTTGGTGACCACCGCGTCGTCGTAGGCGTAGGCCGTCTCGAGCGGCACATCGGAGGGAAGGAAGCGCTCGCGGGCCACCGCCCGGAAGGCCGCCTCCACCGCGGGGCTGACGATCTTCCCTTCAGCGCGAAGCTTTTCCACCAGGTCGGCGCGTAGCTCGGCCGCGCGATCGACGTCCTTGACGCCGTCCTCGCGGGGTTGTCCGTCGGGCCTGGCGGTCCGCTGCGATTCGGCGGGTGGGTCAGTCACAGTGGTTCCCTTCATTACATGCATGTTGTGAACAACGGAGTTCATGACCGTCCCGGCATCCTGAGCATCGGGGGGCCGGGGCATAGCGCCGATGAGTGACACGCTCGGCGAGCGCCTGGTCGAGGGTGAGCCGCTCGCCGAGCACGGCCGTGTCCCGCCCTCGTGTCCGCCTGCTTGCGGCGATGGCCGTGGGCCGACACCCACAGGGGAGGTCGGCCGTCCCGAGCCGGACCAGGCAGCTCACGACGAGCTTCGGGTCGGTCACGCCAGCGCCGCATACGATGTGCCACGCGCACGCGAGCGCGCGCCGCTCCGCGTCGTACTGGATCGCCGACAACTCCACCGCCAGCGGCACCGGCCGCACCGCCAACCGCGTCCCGAACGCTTGCACCATCACCACTCGCCTCCCCATAGGTTCGGACCTAGCGCTATGGAATCCGGGCGCCCCGCGCCGACCGCAGGGTTTTGACCCGCAGTTCCCACAACGAGCCGTTCACGCCAGCCGCCGACCACGCCGGGCACCGCGTCGCGCTGGAGCCACCAGCGGCAGAACCCGCGCACCCTCGCCATCCGACCCGACATCCGCGCCGGGATCATCCGGCGGCCCCGTCTCGATCACGATCCGCACCCCACCGGCCGCCGTCGGAGTCACGGTCAACGTCACCGCCCCCGCCACCGCCGCGACAGGCCCGGACGTCGCAGGATGACCAGCGGACGACGCACCCCTCTCGGGCAACCCGGCGGCATCCTGAGGGCTGTCGGCCCCGCCACGCCGGAGTTCTTCGAGCGCGCGCACCTGGCGCGACAGGGCGGACGCTTCGTCGTAGGCGGCCAGGAGCACGCCGCGAGCGCGGACAACGGGATCCACGTGCTCCCAGAAAGCACGGGCGATTTCATGCCGGCCCATCTCCACATTGGCTACGGTGCTGCGGGAGTACGGGATCTTCGCGGCCAACTTTTGCTGCGTCAGCTCTTCAGCCTTACGCGCTGCCGCCAGCCGCACACCGAGGACCCGGAAGGCCTCACGCACCTGCTCACCGTCCGGCACCGCCCCAGGTTCGCCAGCCCGAGGACGACACGCGGCCGAACGCGTAGGACGCCTGCGCTCGCTGATTAGGCCGATGCTCGCGGGATCATCTACGCCCAGAGTGCGGCACAGCGCGGACCGGCGCTCCGGGCACATGCCCCCGCCGATACGGCCTTGCTCGATGCGGCCGATGTAGTTCTCCGTCAGCGGCTCGTGCTCACACGTCGCCATCACCGACTGCTGATTAGCCAGATCCGCCACCGCCGGACGCGACAGGCCAGCCCTCATTCGCGCATCCCAGAACAGCTCGTTGGGTACGACGTCGCTCTTCGTCACGACCTCACCGCCCCTCGGACTCGCGTCAGCGGCGAAGAACGCGGTTGCTGACCCCGGATCGAGGGCGCTCATGCCGACAACTCCCGCCGCGCGGGCTGAACACCGGGAAGACTGCGGACTTCGGCCACAGGCCCGGAGGTCACCACCACCGCGGGCTCAGCACCCGGCACCCCCGGTTCCAGGTTCACCACGATCCGCACACCACCGGACTCGGTGCCCTCCACCGTGCACGACACCGTCGGACTCCCCACTGGCCCCTGCCCGGTCGGAACAGACTTGGTGGTGACCACCGTGGCGGGTACGGACACCAGCTCACGAGATCCCGGATCCGGCGGCGTCAGGCCATGCTTGGCCATGAACGCCTCATCGCTGCTCCGATTCACATAGGGCGACAACAAGCCGATCCGCGCATCGTTGGACGCACCGAGCACGTGACGCAGCGCCCGACGGCGGACTTTACGCGGCCACCGGACTTCCCCGCGCTCAAGCTTGGCCACGTCGCTGGCGTCGAAGGGATCGATCAGGCCCGTCTGCTCATACACCCACGCGCTGACCAACTCCGCCAACTCCGCCCGCGACAACGGCCGGCCCGACCCCGCCGGCGACAGAACCCGCAGCCGCGCCACCCTCAACAGATCGTTCGGCTTGATCTTCGTGTCATCCGGCCTGGCCACGATGCATCCACCCCTCGGATTGCCGCCAACATCAAAAAATGCGGAGGATGTGATCCGGGGCCTGGAGGCGCATGATCTACAACCTGCACGCCGTCATGTGCAGTAACGTGACAGCGAGTCCACACCCACTTCGCTTTGGCGCTCAGCTGATCGCCTTGTAGCCCGCGATCACAGAATGGATCGCCGCACGGTCGCGTCTCGACCGTGCGAGAGTCGCGGACACCGCATCCGTGTCGCGCGGTTGTCGCATTCCTATGTCGTCTGGTGTCGCCGGAACCGGCGAGTGTTAGCGAGCGCCAACATTGCCGTTACCCTGTGGGCATCGACAGCGTGCGTGAGCCGAAAGGCGGCCACCGTGAGCAATCAACCGACACTCCTCAAGGCGCTGCTACGTGAGCGGCACTGGCAAAAGTGGTCGACCTTTTGCAAGGAGTGGGACCGCATCGCTGGCGATCTTGATCGGGACCTAGTGGGTTCAGCTCCCAGCCGTTCGCAGTTGGCGCGCTGGCTTGCTGGGCAGGTGAAGAGCCTTCCTCACCCGGACGCATGCCGCGTCCTTGAGGCGATGTTTCCGGGGCTAACGGCCGCGCAGTTGTTCACCGTGGGCCGGAGCGCTGCTATGCCCACATCCGTCGAGCGACCCGCCGTACCTGTGACGACTCCGACTCCCTCTCTGGCGATGCCGGCCAGCGACGTACCGTCTGAAGCAGCGCGTACCCAGGAGGAACACGCTAGCGTCGATGGCACGTTAGGCGAGGAGATCGCGATGTCCGCCGAGGAGGCTGCCCGTTTCGTACGGCAGAAGCGAGGCGCCGTAGACCAAGATGTCCTAGAGCAGCTTGATGCCGACGTGCGCAAGCTGGCCGGTGACTACCTGCTACGCCCACCGTTCACGATGTTCCGGCCCATCTCCCAGCTGCGCACCGATGTCTTCGAGCTGCTAGACGAGAGGCAGCGTCCTGCCGTCCTTCCGGGCCTATACCGGGTGGCCGGCCAGCTGTGTGCACTCCTGGCGCATACATGCGCTGATCTCGGCCAGGGCTACGCCGCCGACACGCACACGCGCACAGCGTGGCTCTGCGCAGACCTCGCCGAGGACGACCAACTTCGCTCGTACGTTCGCTGGGTACAGTCAAACGTCGCCTTCTGGAACGGCGACTACCGAAGAGCAGCCGATCTCGCCCACTCAGGACAGCGCTACGCGACAATGGGCACGAGTTTGCTGCGGCTAGCGAGCCAGGAGGCGCGGGCATACGCAGCAGCAGCCGACCACCGCGAGGCCGAGCGGGCGCTAGGTACGTCACAGGCAGCCCGGTCTCACGTCATTCCTGGCGATGACAACCCCGGTGGCGTCTTCCGATTCGCCCCAGGCAAGGCCGCCTACTACGCCAGCGAGGTCCGCCTAGCGCTCGGCGGACGAGGCAACGCGCGGAAAGCGGCAGCCGAGGCAGAGCAGGCACTCGCTCTCTTTGCTGGCCAAGCCGACGTCGACAAGTGCCCCGAGTTCGTAGCTGCCGCACAGCTTGATCTTGTCGCTTCCCACCTCGCACTGACCGATCTTCATGCGGCACAGGAACACCTCACACCGGTCTTCGCGCTTCCGGCTGAAAGCAGGACGCTCCCCGTGGTTAAGCGGATGTCTGCGATTGACAGAACGCTTAGCGGACAGCAGTTTTCCAATGCTGCTTTAGCTGCCGAACTGAGAGAGCGGATTCACCTTTTTTGCGCGTACACCGCGACGCGTGAGCTGCCGGAATTGGCAAACTAAGTCGATCAAACTGTGGAGGGTGCATCCTTTATGGCAATCCAGGTAGCCGTGTGCGGTCCAAGATTCTGCACCGAAGCTGACGAGGCTAACGCCCGGCGCGTAGGCGAATTGCTCGCGGAACAAGGTGCCGTGATCGTGTGCGGCGGCGGTGTAGGGGTGATGGCAGCCGTGGCAGCCGGTGCTAGATCAAGAAACGGCTTGGTGATCGGCGTGCGCCCGAATGACAGCAGAGAAGGTGCTTCTCCTGACCTTTCAGCGACGATCGTGACCAATATGGGCGAGGCCCGCAACGCGATCATCGTATGGAGTGCCGACGCGGTCATCAGCATCGGTGGCTCTTGGGGAACATTGAGCGAAGTCGCCCTTGCAATGCGTCGCGGTGACGTGCCTGTTTTTACTCTGGGTGGATGGCGAGTCGTTCAAGCGGACGGCGAGCATGTTCCGGGCATTCGCTACGTCGATACACCGGAGGCCGCGGTCGGTGAAGCGCTGAAGGCTGCCGAACAAGGCGCTTAGTGCTGGTACCTAGCAGCGGAGCGCGGATCACATACTGGGACGATCCGCGCTGCGCTGTCCCGATATTGTGATTTAGCTTCTGCGACGGCGAGGCGGCCTCATGATCCGCGACCGCGAGGAAGATCATGCAGCGCACCGACTGGGAGCAGCTCAGCGAACCCATCCGGCAAGCTATCGAAGCCTGCACCGGACCGGTATATGCAGCCACAACAGCCCCATCCGGTAAGAACTCCTCGATCGCCGCGCTGCTCGAAACCCGGGCCGGCTCCGTGTTCGTCAAAGGGCTCCGAACCGAAGATCCGCGCGCGGCCGCCCAGCACCGCGAGGCGGCCGTCAGCCCGTACGTGAGCCTGCTGTCACCCGAACTCCTGTGGCACACCGAGATCGACGGCTGGAGCCTGCTGGGCTTCCGCGCCGCAGCCGGCCGACATGCCGACTACTCGCCGGGCTCCACCGACCTACCCAAGGTCGTCGACGCGGTGCGCCGCCTGGCGCTCGTATGGTGTCCCGACCTGCCCCAGCTCAAACGCGCCGAAAAACGGTGGGCGGCATACATGGACCACGCCGACCTGCCCCTCCTGCGTGGTGACACCCTCCTGCACACCGACTACGCCCACGACAACGTCCTCATCGACGGCCCCACCGCCTGCCTGCTCGACTGGGCATGGCCGACCCTCGGCGCCGCCTTCATCGACCCGAGTTGCCTCATCGTGCGCCTCATCCACGCCGGACACACACCCCACGAAGCCGAAGCCTGCGTGGCCCCGGCACCCGCGTGGCAAGACGCGCCGCCGCGCTCGATCGACATCTTCGCCGCGGCGCTCGCCAAAATGTGGACAGAAATCGCCAACACCGAGCCGGTCTCCTGGAAGAAGGCGATGGCCGAAGCAGCGGAGACCTGGGAACGACACCGCCTACATCGGTGATCGCCGCCCTACATCAACACATCGACTTGCGCCTCGCACGGCAGGAGGCTCTATCTGCCGTCAGCCACCGCGCCGGGGCGCCTGAAGACGACCAACCGGGACCAGGGGCGGCCATCAACGCGAGGCTATCTGTCCTGCTGGGCAACGCGCAGCAGCTCCTGACCTTGGGGGCAACGGACGAATCGGCCTGTGCGCCGGGTTCTTGCCTGCCTCCTTGGATCTCTGACTAGATGGGGACCAACCTCGGGCCGCCTAGGACTATGAGCGCTCCTTGCCGGCTGAACTCCCAACAAGAGGACTTGTCGCTAGAACAGATTCATACGACTAGAGAGTCACATCAAAAAAATCACTGTGAGTGATGTTGCCCCGGAAACTACTCCGCCTCCCGTTTAGGAATCAACCACTAGTTGAATCCCAATTGGGGGGTGGGGCAAACCCATCCGGACTTGGGGAGCGGTGACGGGATAGGACAACAGGAGCGATGGCCAGAGTATCGCTCAGCGACCGCATGGTCACGCAAAGATGTCACCCTTAGTGACCCTGGCGAGGAGGGTAAATGGCGCTCTCGTGCGCTACAGTGCTCTGGCATCCACATCGGATGCAAGAACCGATGCACGAGCATTTGCACGTGCACGAGGATGGCTCGCTGTATCGCCGTACCTGTCATGACCTGGCCGGATATGGCGACGGCACCCGTTGGCGCGGGTGCCGTCCTCGACCCAATCCTGTCAGAACGGATCTGAAATGAGCTTACGTCAGCGACCCACCACGACCCAACCGGAACTCAACCTGTGTCACAAACCAGAGGTCAGGCGCTCTTCTGAGCCGGAAACCCCACGATGGGTCTGGATGCTGCTGATGCTGTTGGTCGCTGCACTGGTTGCCGGAACAGCCGGACTCCTAGCGAAAGCCGGTGGTGCAACGGTCCCGAACGCGATCCTTACGGGCGGAGCCGCCTTCGCAGGGGCAGTCGGCTTGCTGCTGGGCCTTGCTCATTTCTTGACCGGCGGCCAAAAGTAGGGAACCGCGGCTGGCCGATCATCTCGCGAGTCCCGAGCCTCGGGGCCATCGTCGTGCCTTCGCTGCGCCATCAAACGTCGCCCAAGGATCACCGACATTGACCGGCGCGGGTCAGGCCCGCTGGGTCAAGTCCAGCGCGAGTGCATCAAAGGTCGGCGAGTCCTCGAACGGCTGGACCTTGTCCACGAACTTCCATCCCCAGCGCCCGTACGCGGCGTGGGCGGCTTCGTTGTCGGGCCGCACAAGCAGGTGGGCGACCTGTTCCGGCCTGTCCCGCAGCAGCTCGTCATGGATCGCCGTGCCGATATGACGGCGGTGGAATTCCGGCGATACGGCGAACTCGCGGAAGATGTAGACCGGCCCGTGTGGCTTCATATGGGGGAAGACCTTGTGGATGGCCGGCCACAGGTCTTCCTTGTCCCGGGGGCTTCCGAACGCGTATCCGACCACGGTCCCGTCGAGCCATGCTGTGACCAGGTCGAAGTCGCGCGTCTTGGCGTAGATGTCGATGAGGCGTTCCCAGAACTTTTCTGGTGCGAACCAGGGGTCATGCATCTGGTCGGCGTGCGATGACGCGTACACCGGGAGGATTTGGTCCCGGAGGGTGAGTGTCTCTTCGGCGTCCGTGTGGCGGAGCTGGAGGTTCGTGGTGCCGGGTGCCAACTTCAGACCTCGATCTCTTTCGTGAAGCCTAGAAACTCCCGGTAGTCACGGACTTCGGGAAGGTTCTGGTCCTTCTGTGGGATGGCGGCGAGTACCCGGTACCCCAGGTCGACGACCGGCCGGATCCGATCGCCGGGTTTTAGGTCATCGATGATCGCACGCGCGTGTGTGGACGCTTGGGTCGAGTCGCCAACACTCGCTAGGCAGATCGCTCGTTGCAGTTCGATCTGCGCTGGACCGCGAGTGTAGGTGGGGGCGTAGAGCCCGATTGCGGCTGCCTGAGCCTCCGCTGCCTTCGGGTATTCACCGGTGAAGGAGTACACGTACGACTGGGTGAATTTGAGGCGATCCAAGGACCATCCGAAGATCGAATCGCCGTCCGCGATGACCGAGCTTGGCAGGCCGTCGCAGATCGTTTCGAGCGTCGGCAGGCATGCTTCGGCTTCCTCGCGGCGGCCGGCGAGGGCCAAGGTCTGGGCTTTGCCGGTGACGAACTCCAGCATCGATTCCTGGGGCACTGCTGGCAGGCTGGCCTCGAAGTTGTTGACCATCTTGATGATCGCGCCGACGGGTCGGTTCTCGTACAGGGCGCGGACGATCTCTCTCCCGTAAACCCACGCTTGGGTGGCTGGGTCCTGGGACCTGTCCGCCAGCGTGCGGGCGGTGCGCCACCATCGTCGTCCTTCACGCAACTGCCCGAGGTTGGCCAGGGTCATGGCGGTCAACGCGGCGAGCAGCGCGGCACATCGGCGCAGGTCGCGGGCTCGAAGGCTGTCGTCGCTCTCGCCGTCGACTGCGTACTGGATCGCGAGGACGTCAATCATCAGTTGTTCAAGGAGTTCGTTCGGTGGTGTCGTCATGTACGCGAAGCCGTGCTCGGCGACGATCTCTTCCCACTCGGCCGCAGAGATGTCGCCGCGCGCGGTCATTGCGTCGCTGAGCCCGAGCCGGCTGAGCTCGAGCACGACCGCAGGCACAAGAACGCCAGCTTGGAGGAAACTTCGTCGGTCCACAGCACTCACTCCTTGAACTACGAACTCGCCGCTCAGGGAGACGGCGAGGTCGGTGTAGCGGTTGCGTCCGTGCAGCACCGCCGCCACAGCCAGCTGACGATCGTTGCGGGCTGCATTAGCCAAGGCTAAGCCGGACTTTAAAGCCACATCCAAGGCGGCCGCGTCCTCGTCGGTGACGGGAGTGCCTGGCTGGCACATGTTGGCCAATTTTGATCGCGATATTTTGACCTCGACCGCGAGCGTCCGGAACGTGTGACCTCGTTCCTTCATCAGCCGGCGCAGCGCCTCAGCGAAGGTTTCTGAGCGGTCGATCATGTCGGCTCCCGTTGCGAGTGTGCGCGTCTGTCCAGGATGTCCGGGACACGATATGGACGGGGAGTGTCTTCCGTAGAGCACAGCGTACGGGTGAGCATTGGATCTCGGAACGCGCGTGGCACAACTACCGCGCGAGCAGGCTAATCCTTATCGATGGACGCTGCCAACGACCCGGACCGTGGAGGTGACGGACATGCTCGCAACGACCGAACATGATCAGCATCGGGCGCCGCTCGCCTGCTCGGACGAGGTGGCGGTTGCGACCACATCCGCTCCCTCATCCAGTCGCCTGCATACCCAAAGTCTCCCGGTCGCGGCAGCTGCCACACGCGTTGCCGTGACCGGGTCTCACTCGGAACTTGAGCTCCGCCTCGCCACGCTCGCACCCGATGCGAAGCCGAACCTCAATCCGGCCCGGCGGGTCAGAGATAGGCAGGCGGCGGAAGTCCGGGCGCGCCGTGCGTTGCTGGTCGGGAGGCGCGGCCGTGACCAGTAAGCCTCAAGCGAAGGTCGGCCGCGGTGGCCCGTTGGGCAGCATCATGGCGTCCGGCGCTCGCAGCGTCAATGACGCGCTCGCTGAGATCCATCGGCGGCTGTCGCAGGAGAGCGATCGTCTGGCTCCGGAACAGATTTTGGATCTCAGCATCCTTCGGGTCGAGTTGAGCTCCTACGTTGACCTTGAGGTCGCTCTTGACGACTGCACCGCCGTAGCGGAACGCGCTATGGAAATGCAACCGGCAGCTGATCATGGCCGCGTGCTCGTCCTGCTGGCCGTCAGCGCCGACGTGAACCTGCGCTATCACGACAGCAAGGGGCGCCCTCACCCCAATGCCGTACTCAACGCCTGTTACAGCTACCGGCGGGCCTGTGCGCACAACGACCCGACGGCCAACCTCAGCCGTTTTGTCCTGGCTGCCGCGCTCATGGCCATTGCCGAGTATCACCACACAGACTGCGGGAAGGGTCGCCAACAGCTCGCGGGACTGTTTGAGAAGGTTCCCGGCAATTCCGCCGCAGCGGTGATGCTTCGCGCCGCAAAATCCGCCATGGATGACCGTTGCCGCCGGCCCAAGGCCTTGCCAATCGACGGCCCCATACCCGCCCTGTTTGGGGGTGCGATGGAGCCTCTCGACAGCGTCGACCTGCTCTCACCCGTAGTAGCTGACGAGGCCGTCCTGATGGAAGCACCCCTGAAGGCTTTGGCCGCCCGAGTCGACTGCCAACCCGGCAGGCACTTGCACGGGGCCCACGTCGTCACCCAGACCCCGAGGCAGCCGGCATGAACCTCCACATTTTCCCCGACGGTGGAACAAGGCTTGGCCGCAACTGGCGATCCTGCCAGCGAGGTTCGACCACGCCACACTCGGTCCAATCCGACGCCAGCCAGCTGCGTCGCCCCTGCCCGTCGCTCGCTACCAGCATCCAACTCTGAGGATCCTTCGATGGCTCAGAAGACGGTACGTAAGTCCACATTGGACGCAATAGACAACGCGTTCGATGAAGGAGCCGCCCGCTTCGTCACAGGCCGCCAGCCGCCCGGTCAACCAGGCCACCGCCTGCACAGCGACGACCGCCGCGAGACACGGGCCATCGCGTTCAGCGGCCCCGCCAGCGCGGCGAAGGCAATCCCTCTTCGGCCTCCCACACCACGGCGTTTGACCACGGTGTCAACGGTGGCCGCTGTCACGTCTCTCCGCAGAGGCCCGGATCTATCGTCGATCGCCTTCGTTGGCGCGGCGGCCGGGATCGGTGCCCGGACCGACCCGCCTGCGCGGGATACCCGATCGGCCGGGCCGCGCTGGAGGGCCGGGCGCCGCGCGTTCTCCCCTGTCACCGCCGCCGCGTCCGGCCCTTCCCCTACCACCCATCAGTTCACGACCGATACCGGCGGCCCAAGGCGCACCGGAGAGCTAGGAAGGTGCTGGCGGCCATGACGCATCCGCGACAAGAGCCGGGACGCCTCCCCGGCGATGGCCGCAGCGGCCCCCGGCACGCAGCTGTCGCCCCGGATACACGTCCATTCGTTGCGCCGCCCGGTCGCGTCTACGCCGACGGTCAGCCGCTCAGCTACGGCGTCCCACCGGCGCCGACCCCTGGACCCGGCTATCCGGACACCGCTTCGGAGCCAGCATGGCAGGCGCCGCCAGCCCACCGACCGGACTTGCCGCCATCTCCATACCAGGCGCCCTTGCAGGTACCAGCGTGGCCAGCGCATCCGCAGGCAGCCGACGACGCTAGCTTCGCCGACGATGTGCCAGCACATCAGGACCCGCCGTCGGCGTGCACGATGCCAGTGACGCCTCTAGCTGATCAGTTGTTCTACATCATGCTCGACGATCGCACCGGCACTCTGCGTGCGCATTCCGACCTGGCCGGCAAGGCACTCGCCGCCGCGCTGCTCGCCGAACTCGGTCCCTGGTTCGAACTCGACGACGAGATCGTGGAACCGACTTACGATGCCCGGCAGCGCGGGACAGTGCCTCGCGACGCGCTAGGACACAAAGTCCTCGACACGATTCTCGGGCAGCGTCCGTCCCTGGCCCTTAAGGAATGGATCGCCTTCCTCGCCGACACCGCCGAGGAGGAAGTAGCGGACCGCCTGTGCCGTGCCAACGAGATCACCGTCAGCCATCGGCGGCGTCTCACGGGCAAGGTCAACGTCTACGAACCGGCCCGACGCACCGACGCCGCGTGGCCGCGAGCGCGCCTGTCAGATCAGTGCTGCACGGGACGTGCCCTGTCGCACACCGACGCCATCCTCGTGGGACTGTGCCACGCCTCCGGACTGCTGCACGACGTGCTGCTCGCGGCCCCGCCGGGCACCTACGAATCAGCGATGCAGCAAGTAGCGGCGCAGCTGGAGGAGCCATACGACGTCGTGCTGCTGGACGTACTCGAGCGAATGGTCAACGCCAAGACCGGGCAGCTGGCCTGAGCTCGCCACGGATTTCGCAGCACAACTCCTCACTTCTCCTGGAGTCCCCGTGACAGCCCTAGCTCCACCCCTCAGTAACGTCCAAAGCGGGTTGGCCAAGAACCGCCTTGGTGTCTGGGCCGTTCTCGTGCAAGTCCTTGCGGCGGCTGCCCCACTGACCGTCATCGCCGGCGGCGCTACCGGAGCCTGGGCCATCTCCGGGCAGCGTGGCGTACCGATCGCCTACGTCGCGGTCGCTGTCGTCCTGGGCATCTTCGCGCTGCCGTATGTGGCGATGGCCCGGCAGATCCCGAATGCAGGCGCGTTCTACATGTATGTCACCGCCGGACTCGGCCGGGTGGCCGGGTCGATGACCGCGTTCGTTGCGCTCCTGTCGTACAACGCCATGCAGGTCGGCCTCTACGGCGGCATCGGCTATGAGGCGTCGAACTTCCTCGAAAGCCAATTCGGCTGGGACACCGACTGGTATTGGTGCGCCTTCGCCGCGTGGCTCGTCGTCGGCACCTTCGGCCTGCTCCGGATCGACTTCAGTGCCAAGCTGCTCGGCGCCTTGCTGATCGCGGAGATCGCCATCGCGCTGATCCTCGCCGCCGTACACGTCACTCACCCGGCGGGCGGTACCGTCAGCTTCGCCACCCTGTCCCCGAGTTCATTGTTCGCCAGCAGCGCAGGAGTGTTGGCGACCATCGCCATCGCCGGGTTCGTCGGATTTGAGAACACCACCGTTCTCGCCGAGGAAGCCCGAGACCCCCGCCGGACCATCCCCATCGCGACGTTCGCCGCGCTCCTCACGATCGGGTTGCTCTACGGCTTCTGCGCCTGGGCTGTGACTGTTCGCACTGGACCTGACAACATCGTCGCGCGCGCTGGCGAGGAAAGCACGTCGCTGATCTTCAACCTCGCCGCTGACTACCTGCCCGCGTTCGTCATCATCGCCGGGCACATCTTCTTCGTCACCAGCCTGTTCGCGGCGGCGTTGTCATTCCACAACACGTCGAACCGGTACGCGTACGCGCTCGGCCGTGACGGGATCCTGCCCGCCGCGTTCGGCCGCGCCTGGCAGAAGACCCAGGCGCCGGTGGCGGCGTCGCTGCTGCAAACACTCATCGGATTCGCGGTCATCTACCTGTACACGATCGCGGGCTGGGATCCCTATGCCCAGCTGTTCTTCTGGATCACCGCCTCGGCGGGCCTGGGCGTGCTCACGTTGATGGTGTTGACCTCATTCGCGATGTTGGGTTACTTCATCCGGCAGCGGACCCGCCGCCGAGCCGACTCGCACGATACGAGCCGCGGCACGCCCGCATGGGCTGGAATCGATCGCACGAGACCGCGTCGCGTCAGTGTCTGGCGGGGCGTGCTGTGCCCGATCGTCGCTGGAGGGCTGCTCAGCCTCATCCTCTGGCAGACGGTCGCAAACTTCCACCTCCTGCTCGGAGTCGACGCGGGCGACCGCCTGCGCTGGTACTTCCCGTCCGCCATCCTGATCTTCGCGCTGCTCGGTGTGGTCGTCGCCCTGGTCCTGAAGCTGGCGAAGCCCACCGTTTATGCGCGGATCGGGCAGGGCGGCGCCATCGCCGAGCTTCGGAGCGCCCGATGACCCTCGCCCAACAACCCCTGCCGGTCATCCGCCGCGCCCGCGCCGACGACCAGCACCACCTGACGATGCTGCTAGTGGCCGCGTTCTTCCACGGCGATCTCGCCCCGTACCTGGTCCCCGACATCGCCGACCGCGCCAGCCGGTACTGGCCGTACTTCGAGATCTTCGCTGAGCACGCCCTGGGCTGCGCCGACGTCGACCTGATCATGGAAGACGAAGCCGCGATGCCAGCCGCCGCGGCGATCTGGCACCGAGTGGGGCAACAGGGCCTGAGGTTCGACCTGCCCGACTATGACATCCGGCTGGTCAACGCTGTCGGCAAATGGCTCCCACGCTTCCTGGCGCTGGACGAGGCGATGCACCGGCACCATCCGGCCGGCCGAGAGCACGACTACCTCGCATACCTGGCCGTCCAACCCGCATTGCAGAACAAGGGCCTCGGCAGTCGTCTCCTCGATCACCGTCACAAGCATCCCGACACGGCCGGACGGCCCGCTTATCTGGAAGCCACCGGCGATCGGAACCGCCGTCTGTACGAGCGGCACGGCTACACGTTGCTGACTCCGTACCAGGTCGGCCCTCGCGGGCCGCTGCTGTACCCGATGTGGCTTCCAGGGCTCCGGGACTAGCAACTCCTCCCACAGTCTCCGGCCCGGCAGCCCCCTGTCCCGGTTTCTGAGCCGGGCCGGAATGGAGGGCGCGCTGTGCTTGCTCCGGCGCGCCCTCCACCCCCACACCCTGATCGACTCGTCCCTGACTGCGCGGCAACGCCGAAGAGGAACCCATGACCGACAGCACTGGCACACGCGAAATGGCAGTTCGTCAGGCCGCCGCCCGCGACCTCGAACCGGTGATCAAGCTCATGGCTACCGCCTTTACCTACAGCATTCATGGCCCTTGGTTGATCAGCGACGAACACGCCCGACACCAGGTGCTGCACCGGTTCTTCCGGATCATCGTCCCGCACGCGATGGTTCACGCACAGGTCGACGTCATCGGCGCAGGTCAAGCCGCCGCGATCTGGTACCGACTCGACGGCACGCAAGGCCCCCGCATTCCCGGCTTCAAGTCCCGCTTGGCCGAAGCAACCGGCGAGCACCTGGGCCGCTTCGTCGAACTCGCCAAGACCCGCGCCGCACATCACCCGTCCGGCCGGCACGACCACCTCGCCTACCTTGCCGTCCAGCCGGGCTCACGCCGTCAGGGACTCGGCAGCCAACTGCTTGACCACCACCACCGCCTGCTCGATAGGAAGGGCCGCCACGCCTTCGTCGAAGCCACTACCAACGCCGACAGCCTCCTGTTCGCCCGGCACGGCTATGACCCCATCGATCTCTACGTGCCCGGCAGCGGAGGGCCTCCGCTGTACCAGATGTGGCGGCATTCCCGCAGGTGAGCCGTCCCGACCCCGGCCGGGTCTACCCCGTGGACGAAGGGGCCCCCGAGGACCCGAGCCGGACGAGTGGGCACACCGCTGCGGGCGTGGTGGCCTGCACCGCGGTGGTGTGCCCCTCCCTCCTCCTAGCCAGCGAAACAAACACTCATCGGAGAGCGATCATGCGTGGCAAGCGGCACCCGGTCGAGGTACACAGACGCCTCCGTCCCGGCCGCCCGCATCTCTCAATGTCTGGGATCAACGACGAGCCCGATAGCTTCCAGTCAGACCCGCCAGGGTGTGACCGGGTCGGGCCGACGCTCGGCGAACAGCTGCTCCTCGACGGCGCTGACCCAGCTCACCTACCTGACCATCCACTGCTTGTGGCCGCCGCGATCGGTCACTGCGAACGCGTCATGGACCCGGCCTTGCGGCTGGCCTGGGCCCAGTACGCCTATCGGGTGGCCGCCGAGCGGTGGGAACCCGACGAGCCGCTTCGGCTGCGAGCGATGCTGCTCTATGGGCAGGCCCTGTCTCAGCGAGGACGGGTGCTGGACGCGTATCGGATTCATCGCACCCGACTGACCATTCTTGAGGAGGTCGGCGACCCGGATGAGTCAGTCAGCGGACGGCGTCACCTGGCCGGGGCGCTGCACGCCATCAGCCACTGCGATGAAGCCACCACCGCCATCCACCACGCCCTGACATCCTGGTTAGCTGGGGACGGCCCGGAAGACGAGGGCGTGCACATCCTGGCCGATTACGCCATGATCCTCGCCGGGTGCGGCCGGACCCGCGCCGCCCTCCAGCTACTTGCTGCCCACCCACAGCTGCTTCCGGCCAGTGAAGACCGCGACACCTTGGCCCTTCGGATCGCCAGCAAAGCCTGCACCCACCCGCCAATCTGCCGTCGCCACCCCACGGGCCGTCCACCACAGCGCGGCATTCGCCAGCTGACCGCCTCCTGGCAACGTTTACTGCACGCCGCGCCTGTGCTCAGCCACCTCAGATCCACCGAGTCACCCGGACGATGAAGGCGATTTCGACCTCCGGCGCGGGGGCTAAGCTACCCGGTCCTACTTGGCATGTCAGCGCCCGGTCCCAGCCCTCGACCACCGTCAGTAGGGCTGCTGGCCGCGCGGCGTTTACCAGTCCGGTGCGCCTTGGAGCAGCACAGCCGCTACCCAGCCGGTGAGCAGGGCAGGCCCGAACGCGATGCGTCGTCGGCGATCACCGGCATAGATTGCGAAGGCAACACCGGCGAGTAGAGCCTGAATCGTGGTGCCTATGAGAAGTCCTCGGGCTGCCATAGCCAGGTCAATCCAGCCGAGCGACATGGCGATCACTCCCGCCAGGCTTACGTCGCCGAGACCGAGCTGGCCTGGCAGGATGAGCGCCACAGCCAACATGAGCAAGAACGCTCCCGATCCGGCCGCGCACGCTGTGATCAAGGAGTCCCCATCTTGTCGTGCGAGGCTTTCGGCGATCATCGCTACGCCGAAGGTGGCTGCCAGGGCTCCAGACAGTACGTGGGGAAGACGGAACGTGCGAACGTCGATGATCGCCAAGGCCGTGGCGCCGACCGCGAAGAGCCAGAAGGCCGGTAGAACTAGCGAGAGCGGGAGACGCGCGCAGACCGAGGCGGCTACAACGCCGGTGAGGACCGAGGGGCCGACAGCCCGCCATCCCGACACGGAATGCCAACGCCACTGTCGTGGAGAAAGCCGGACTGGGCCTTCAAGGGGCACCGAGTAGGCGAGTGCCGTGGCCGGCACGCCAGCGACGATGCCAGCTGCACCCGCAACGAGGGCAACGACCAACACTCCTGGTCTACTGCCCGCTCGTACGATGCTGCTTGGCCCACCGCTCGATCTCGGCCAACAGGTCCACCAGTTCGAGACCGCCTCGGGTCAACTGGTAGTTGGCGCCGCTCTCATTCTGGACATGGTCAACTAGGCCGGTGTCGCGCAAGTAGTTGAGCGTGTCGGTCAGCGTCCGCGCGTGGACCGTGCGCGAGCTGGCTTGCGACACCGCGTGGTGGAGCTTGGAGTACCGCATGGGCTGGTCTCTCAAGGCTCGCAAGATCGAGACGGCTAGCTTCCGCTTGGCCAGGTTGAGGATGTCTTCCAGCTCGTTGGTCATCACTGCCCACCTCCTCAGTTACGAGCCCGTGACTCTCCGGAAGGGGCACATTGTATTGGATCAATCGGACGAACGACACCGCGTTCCGATTAATACGTGACGATCTCTCGTATTTTTCCCGACGCTCTGAGCCGGGGCAGTCGGCTCGGCGGCTTGCCGTTGGCTAGGCAGTCAGTGCAGACGTCCAATGTGGGGCTGGGGTGGCCGTTCGGCCAGCCACTGCTGTATTCGCACAAGATGGGCGGTGACGGCCTGGCCCTTAGCGGTTAGCGAGAACCGCAGCTCGGCCCCGGGCTCTAAGTCCAGCGTGCCGGGGCCTGCGCTGGTCACGAATCCCTCCGTGATCAAGGCGCGGAGCAGAGGCATCACCTGCGGTGCCTCCTTTTCCAGCTCAGAGAAGGCTGCGGATCCGTCCCGGACGCTCAACGCGAGCAGCAGTTCGTAGGCTCCTCTGCGTCCGAGGAGCGTGAGGGTTCGTTCGTTCCGGTTGTAGCTGTTCAAGCCACTCGACCTCCTCAGATTCACCGCCTTGGTGGGTCGTCAAGGGCGTCCCCGAAGAGGGGCGACGGATGCCACTACGCCGTCAGTGTGCGTGCGCGAGGCACGTACGGCAAGTGCGTACCTCGACGTACGTGTATTCCCTTTTCGCAAGGCGCGTACGCACACGTACGGAGGTTGCAATCACTCGTGGGTGTGGGTGTAAACACGACTGGTGACCTTGCGGTGAGGCTGGAGTCGACGCGGCGGCAGGAACTCCAACTCCACTATGAACGCTCGCGACCGGAAAGGTAACTCCCGATGTTTTCACGGCTTGCACTGGCCGGGCTCGCGGTCAGTTTGCTCGCCAGTGCGTGCACCGGTGATAAGCCACGCGTCGGAGATGCCGCACCTCCGGTTAGCTCGCCGGCCACAGCGGCGCTCAGTCCGAGCGCTGATGCTCCGAACGACGCTCTTGCCGCCTACCGCGGCATGTGGTCGGTCTTCGTCGAAGCGGCGGCGACATCGGATCCTGAGTCCTCTGATCTGCGGAAGTACGCCCAGGACCAAGCGCTGACGCTGATCACGAGTTCTCTCTACATGGACCGCAAGCGGAAGCAGGTCACCAAGGGCGACGTGAAGCTTGAACCGAAGATCACGAAGTTGTCGCCGTCGGCTCGGCCCACTGAGGCCACGATTGTGGACTGCGTCAATGACGAGAGTTGGCTCAAATACAAGGCCGGTGGCGGGCTTGTCAACGACGTCCCCGGCGGCCGGCACCGCACTACAGCCACCGTGAAGCGATCCGCTGACGGATGGAAGGTCAGCGCCTTTATCTTGAAGGAGAGCGGGACATGCTGACGCCTTTCAAGCGCGTCCTGCTGGTGGCCACAATCACGGCCTCCACCGCTCTCGGCCTTCCGATGATGGCTCGCGCTGACCCAGGAACCGGCGGGGTGACGTGCAGCGATGGCAGTACGCGGCCAGAGTGCAACGTCAATGCCGGCACGCCCCAGAAGCCAGGCTCCGGCTCCGGAAGCAACGGCGGCGGCGGCCAAGGTGGGGATGGTAAGTGCCGGAACCCGTCCGGGAAGGAGATCCCCTGTCAACGGGACGGTGGGCAAGCCGGTTCGGATGGCTGCTACTACAAACCGGCTGAGCTATCGCCCGCGATGATCGAAAATCTTGGCGGACAGCCCGAAGGCGCTGGGGGATGGTACGAACGGATCTGCTACGGCGATGACGGCCAAGCCTCTTCCGGATTCGGCGGACCGGTATGGGTGCCGGGAGGGCCGCCGGTGATATCACCAGAGGTATTGGCCCAGCAGGCGCGATCCAAGCTCGTACTCCCGAAGGTTGTCATTGAGCTCAACCCACCCGGTCCGCAACTGCGCTATTTGCCTGTCTGGCTTGCACTGGAGGCCGGCTCATGGCGGACGGAGTCGGCAACTGCCTCGGTTCCGGGCGTAAGCGTGACAGCGACCGCTCAGCCAGTGAGAGTGCGATGGTCGATGGGCGATGGCACGCCCGCCATCAACTGCGCCGGACCTGGCACCCAATGGACGCCGGGGTTCGACCCGGAGAGCCCATCGCCGGATTGCGGCCACACCTACCAAACGCCTGGAACCTTCACCGTGACGGCAACGGTGGAGTGGACAGTGAGCTGGGCCGGAGCAGGACAGACCGGAACTGTGCCGGGATTGACGACGACCGGTCAGGTGGAGGCCCAGGTCCAAGAGTCGAGGACCCTCATCAACCGCTGAATCGTAAGCATCAGTCGTAGCAGCGCCACACGGGGAGGACGTTGGTCATGGCGCTAGGTTCCGTGCGCCCGAAAACAGGTTCGGACGGTCGTGCGGCGGCTGCCGCGCCGCGTGTTGGGCGTGGCCCGTGGCGCGCGGCCCGGCGTCGCCGCAGGTTGCCGTTCGTGGCGTTGGGTTCGCTGCTGGTCGTTGTGTGTGTGCTGGGGTACGCCTGGGGCGCGGTACGGCTCGGTGACCGGATTCAGGTGCTGGCCGTGGCCCGGCCGGTCGCGGCGGGCCAGGTCATTGCCGTCGCGGACCTTACCCAGGTTTCGGCTGCCGACGATCCCGGAGTGTTGCTCATCCCGGTCGCCCAGGCTGAAGAGGTGATCGGCCGTACGGCGGTGGTGCCTCTGCTGGCCGGCACGCTGCTGACTCCATCTCTGATCGGTGATGCGGCGTTTCCGCCCCCCGGGAAAGTCACCGCGTCGCTGGCCCTCAAGCCGGGCCAGTATCCGCAAGGGCTTACCAATGGGGCGAGGGTGGCGGTGTTCGTCTCTGCCACCGGCACAGGCGCAGAGGGCCAGGCGAATCCGGCGGCCAAGGCCACAGCGGCGCCGACCCGGCTGCGGGCGGTCGTGCTCGGCGTGGACCTCGCTGGCGACGGCCAGGGTTCCACGGTGATCACGCTCCTGCTGGACGCCTCGGACGGGCCGCGGCTGGCCGCAGCCCCAGAGGGCGCAGTGGTGCTGATGCAGACCGCACCGGAAAGGTAACTGAGATGCCGTTGCTGGCCGTGACTTACCTCAAAGGCCGTCCCGGCGTGACCACGACCGCGCTCGGGCTGGCGGCTACAGCCTCGGCCAACGCACGAGCCACCGTGGTGGAGTGCGATCCGGCCGGCGGCGATCTGATGCGCCGCCTCGAGCTGGCCGCTACACCGAGTCTGGTGGATGTGGCTGCCGCCGCACGCGGTGCGACCGATCCGGATACCGCCTTCGCCGCCGGGGTGCAACCGGCGGTCGTGGGCGATGTCGTGGTGCCCGTTGTGGCAGCTCCGGCCGGTGGCGCTCAGACCCGGGCCGCGCTGCCGGAACTGGCCGGGACCGGTCGGGCGGTGTTGACGGCGCCCGACCGGCTTGTGGTGGCCGACTGCGGGCGGCTGTCTACCGGGTCGGCGGCGTGGCCGGTGCTGCGACTGGCCGACGTGGTGCTCGTGATGGCACGTGCCCGCGCCGACGAGCTGGCGCATCTGCGGGAGGCCCTCGCGGAACTGGTGGATATCGGCGCGGGTCGGCTGGTGATACTGCTCGCCGCCGGAGGGGCCTACCCGGCCGCCGAAGTCGCGCATGTGCTGCAAACCCACGTCGCGGAGGAGCTCGCACGCGAGCCGGGCGCGGTTGAGGTGCTCGGCCCGTTGCCCGACGACCGGAAAGCGGCGGCGCTGCTGTCCGGGGAGTTGCTAGCCGGGAAACGGTGGCGGCAGCTTCCCCTGATGCGCGCCTACGCCAGCGTGCTCGACGGCCTCACTGCCGACCTGACCGTTGCGCCGCCTGCTAGTTCCGACCCGGCTCGTGAGGAGACCATCGGATGAGTTCACCGCTCGCCCCAACGTTGAACGGGCAACTCCTCGCAGGGATGCTGCAACCGGCTGGCGAGGTCAGCGAGATCACGGTGGTCCGGCGGATCCGCCGCGACGTGGCCGAGCGGCTGACCCGCGTCACCCGCGCGCACGAGGCCGAGACCGGCGTACCGATGTCGGCCGCCGCGCAGCAGGAAGCTACAAAGAGCCTGATCACCGAGGCATTGGATGCGTTCGCCACGGAAGAGATGCGCGCCGGTCGGCCGCCCCTACGCCCCGACGTGGAGTCACGGGTGTCCCGCGCGGTGGAGGACATGCTGCTCGGGGCCGGTGGCCTGCAACCGCTGCTGGCCGACGAGAGCATCGAGGGCATCACCGCCAACGGCTGCGATCGGGTCTTCGTGCGCCATGCCGACGGCACCCGCAAACGAGTCGGCCCGATCGCCGACTCGGACGCCGAGATGGTGGCTCTGATCCGGCGACTCGCCGCCGACGCCGGCCGTGCCGAAGCCGACGGCGAAGGGGCGGAGGAACGGCGCTGGGACCGCGCATCGCCTGAGCTGAACCTCCAGCTGCCCGACGGCTCCCGCCTACACGCGATCATGTCGGTGACCCGGCGCCCGGCACTCTCGATCCGCCGGCACCGCTACGTCAAGGTCACACTGACCGAACTGGAGCAGCTCGCCACCCTCAACCCGGTGCTCCGCAGCCTGCTGACAGCCGCGGTGCAGGCCCGGCTCAACGTTCTCGTAGCCGGGCAGACCAACGCGGGCAAGACCACCATGCTCCGGGCGCTGGCCTCCGTCATCCCGCCGGACGAGCGGATCGTCACGATCGAGGACACCTACGAGCTGGCCTTGGACGCCGACGAGGAGCTGCACCCCGACGTGGTGCCGATGCAGGCCCGGGAAGCCAACGTCGAGGGCGCGGGCGCCTTCACCATGTCGCAGCTGTTCCGGTCGGGCCTACGGATGTCGCCAGACCGGGTCATCGTCGGCGAGGTCCGGGGCAACGAGGTCATCCCGATGCTCAACGCGATGAGCCAAGGCAACGACGGCTCGCTTGGCACCATTCACGCCTCCTCGTCGGCCGGCGTGTTCAAGAAGCTCGTGCTGTACGCAGCGCAGGCCGGGTTGGATCCAGCCACCACGAATCTGCTGGTCGCGGAGTCGGTGCATCTGATCGTGCATCTCGCGCTAACCGATACCGGTCGCCGGGTCGTGACCTCGGTCCGTGAGGTGGTCGATAGCGACGGCACCGGGGTCGCCTCCAATGAGATCTTCCGGCCCGGCCCGGACGGGTGGGCGGTGCCCGGTGCGCCGCCCTCGAACGCGCTGGTGCAGGCGCTGGCGGCGGCCGGATTCGATCCCAGCCTGTTGGATCAGGCACGTTCCGCGCCGGGCGGCGGGTGGTCGTCATGACCATGACGGTGCCCCTAGCCGCGCTGCTGGGGCTGGGAACGGCGTTCGGGCTGGTGCTGATAGGGGTGGGGCTGTCCGGCCGTCAGGATAAGCCCGCGGAACTCGATGCGCCTTCATGGTGGTCGAGGCTCACCTCGAACCGCGAACCGGTCGACCGGCGGCGGCTTGGGCTGTGCGTGGCCGTGGCGCTGGTCGTGGCGGTGCTGACCCGCTGGCCGGTCGCCGCCGGGCTCGCGGCCGTGGGGGCGTGGGTGCTTCCGGCGGTCATTGGCCCGGACCGCGACCACGCCCGCCGAGTGGCCCGGATCGAGGCCATCGCCACCTGGACGGAGTCGCTGCGTGACAACCTGTCCGGCGCGGCCGGACTGGAACAGGCCATCGCCGCGAGCGCGATCGAGGCCCCGGAGCCGATCCGCGACGAGGTTACCCGCCTGGCGACCCGCCTGCGGCGCAGTTGGCGGCTGACCGATGCGCTACGTGCTTTCGCCGCCGAGCTGGCCGACCCGACCGCCGACCTGGTCGTAGCCGGGCTGCTGATGGCCGCGCGCGGCAGCGCCGGGCAGCTCGGCGACGTACTTGGCGAGCTGGCGGATTCCGCGCGGGCGAAGGTCGCTTCCCGGCAGCGGATCACGGCCGGGCGCAAGCGCAACCGAACCTCCGCGCGGGTGATCGTCGGGGCGACTCTGGCGATGGCCGGCGTGCTGACCTTGCTTAACCGAGGCTATCTGGCGCCATTTGACTCGCCGTTCGGACAGCTCGTGTTGCTGGCCGCCGGAGCGTGCTTCGCGTTCGCATTCTGGTGGCTCGCCCGGCTGATGCGGGACCGCGACACCGCGCGCGTACTCGCGGGTGTGGCCGCACCGTCCGAGGCGGAGATGGTGCGGTCATGACCGGGATGGTGCTGCTGGCCGGTCTCGGCACCGGCCTCGGGCTGTGGCTGATCGTTGTCGGCTGGTTCCCTCGGCCACCGCGCCTGGACAAGGCCCTCGACGCCCCACAGACGATGTCCCTGGCCGCTGAGGCGAGGGGCGCGCCGTCGGGGTGGACCGGGCGGTGGGGCCGTCCGGCGGTGCGGTGGCTCCGGGCGACCGGGCTCCCGGTGGCCAGTACCCGCCGAGATCTCGCCGCACTGGACAAGCCGGTTGACGTCCACCTGGCCGAACAAGCGACCGCCGCCGTAGTCGGACTCCTGCTGCCCCCGGCCGCCGCGACGCTGCTCGGCTTCGCTGGCATCTCCACCGGCATGACGACGCCCGCCTTCGCGTCGCTGATCCTCGGCGCAGCCGGGTTCCTGGCCCCCGAGCTATCCGTGCGGGCGGACGCGGCGAAGTACCGGGCGGCGTTCCGCGACTCGCTGAGCTCGTTCCTGGATCTGGTGGTGATTAGCCTCGCGTCCGGGGCCGGGGTAGACCAGGCGCTCGACGACGCCGCGAGGGTCGGCTCAGGGGCGGCGTACACAGAGCTGAGGTATGCCCTCGCGGAAGCTCGGCTGGCCCGGGTGCCGCCGTGGGAGGTGCTCGGAGCGCTGGGGCGGCGGGTCACGGTCGCGGAGTTGCAGCAGCTCGCCGCGACCGTCGGGCTCGCGGGCACCGAGGGCGCGCGGGTTCGGGCGTCGCTGCGCTCGCGGGCTGTGGCGTTGCGCGACCGGCAGCTCACCGATGCCGAGGGCGAGGCGAACGCGGCGACCGAACGCATGGCGCTGCCCATCGTGTTCCTCTTCGCCGGGTTCCTCATCTTCCTGGGCTATCCGGCAATGGCGGCCGTGATGAACGGTCTTTAACCCTCGGACCAGCGTCCGCCTACGCACGCAGAGTGAGCTTCCAGCGAATGAGTCTCCTCGTCGCCCGCTAAGGAGGGAAGGAAAATGAACGCCGTACTGACCTACATCGCTGCTGAGATTCGCCACCGTTGGGAGATGGTGCGCGCCACGAAGGACGGCGGCTACACCACGGAGGCTGTCGTAGCTACCGCCGTGTTGGTAACGCTGGCAATCCTCGCCATCGGGATCATCTACGCCAAGGTGTCCGGCAAGGCCAACAGCATCAACCTCGGGTGAGGGCCTGCTGATGACCGCTGTACAGATCCGCCGTGCCGAACGTCCACCGAAGGCGGCGCTCGGCACGGCTGGACGGTTGCGAGCCCGGTGGGGGCGGGTCGCCGCCCGCCCGGACGAGGGCGCGGCGACGGCCGAGTTGGTCATCGCCATGCCGCTGCTGCTGTTCATCATCATGATGGTCATCCAGGCCGGAGTGTGGATGCACGCCACCCACGTTGCGCAGGCCGCCGCGAGCCGGGCCGCAAACGCCGCCGCCGCCTACCAGTCGAGTGCCGATGCCGGCCGGGGCGCAGGCAGCGACACACTCTCCGCGATCGGCAACGGCGTGCTGAAGAACCCGTCGGTGTCGGTAACTCGCACCGCCACCGAGGTCCGCGTGGAAATCCGTGGCCGTGCCGGGACCGTGGTCCCGGGCATGGCGTGGGAGGTCCGGGCTGTCGTGGTGCGTCCGGTAGAGCGCTGGGTCAACTCTGGTGGAGGCGCGTCGTGACGCAGCTTCGCCGGGCTCTGGTCGTCCGCCTCCGACAGGCGGCCGCATCGCCGGACGCCGGAGCCAGCACTGCCGAGATGGCCCTGCTGACGCCTCTGCTTGTGGCGATCCTGCTGTTCGTGGTGATGTGCGGCCGTCTCGTCTCGGCACAGATTGACGCGGAGGCCGCTGCCAGCAGTGGCGCCCGGTCCGCGTCGCTGCTCGGCGAGGGCGCTGGGGTCGCGCAGGCGGAACGTAACGCCCGCGCGACACTCGCCGCTCGCGGCGCGACTTGCCGCTCGGCCAGCGTCACGGTTTCGGGCAACCAGCAGCCCGGCGGCTCCGTGACGGTGCGAGTGTCGTGCCAGGTCGCCCTATCGGACTTGCTCATGCTCGGCATTCCCGGGAGTCGAACGGTGGAGGCGAGCACGACCTCGCCGGTGGACAGGTGGGCGGGACCATGATTCGGAGATTCGGGGCCGTGGCGCCATGGGTGCACCGCCGTACCGGTGGCCGAGACGCCGGACAGATCACTCCGTTCGCAGTGCTGTTCAGCGTGGCATTGTTCGCCGTCGCTGGGCTCGTCTTGGACGCCGGGCTCGCGCTGTCGGTCAAGGTGTCCGCACTCGACACCGCGCAGGCCGCCGCCCGCGCCGGAGCACAAGAACTCGACCTGTACCTGTACCGCACACAGGGCCGTGCCCAGCTCGAGCCCGGCCGCGCCGCGTCCGTGGCTCGCTCCTGGCTCGCCCGCGCCGGCGTCGACGGCGAGGCGTCCGCCACGGCCACCACCGTCACCGTGACCGTGCGCCGCACGAGCCGCACTCAGCTACTGCAACTGGTCGGCGTACGAAGTCTGCGGGTCTCGGCTTCCACGACCGCGGTCGCGGTGCAGGGCATCAACGGCCCCAACACCTAAGCCTCTTCGAGGAGCACTGGGTATGTTCCGTGCCTTCGCCGCCCTGGGCCGCCTGCTGCGCGTCCTGGTCGCCGCCGCTGTGATGCTCGGCTTCGTCGCTGGAGTGCCGTGGCTGCTTATCGCCTCGGCCGGATGGCCCTTGGACTGGCTCGGCTGGGCTCAGCTCGGCACACCGCCCGGAGCGTCCGAGCTGATGGTGACAGTCACGAGTCCCTGGTCGGATCAGATGATTGTGGCGCTTCTCGCCTCGATCGGTTGGGTGCTGTGGGCGCAATTCGTCCGCGACACCGTCATCGAAGTGATCGAGGCATCAGCCGCTGCTTCGGCTGCCCGTCAGGGCAGGCTCCGGCCACCGGTCTCCGGGCGTGGCCCGATCCGGTGGGTTGCGGCCGTGCTCGTCGGCGCGATCATCGGCGGCCTACTGTTCGACGTCGCCCGCACTGCCACGGTCGGCGGGTCCAGCGCGTCCGCAGCCGCCGTCGATGCCGCCGCTCACCGGCCCGCTGTCGCCGTTACCCCAGCAGAACCCGCCCCCGTGGCCGCGACCGCTCCCCGTCCCCGCCCCGCGATCACGGCTGCCGCCGCCGGGCCAGTGGCCGCGCACATCGGCACCGGCATTCCGGGGTGGGCGCGCGACGCACCAGGCGGCGTGCACCACGTCGTCGTAGGCGACAACCTGTGGGATCTCGCCGAGCACAAGCTCGGCGACCCGCACCGGTGGCGCGAGATCTACAAGCTCAACCGGGGCCACACGCAGGCCAACGGCTACGCGCTCAGAGACCCTGACGAGATCCACGTGGGCTGGGTGCTGGCGCTGCCTGCGCGTGACGACACGCCACTCCACACGAAGCCCTCCGCCACGCCACCGGCCGAGCCCACGACCAAGCCCAGCTCGGCCGCCACCAAACAGCCCACCACCAACGCGCCGCAGCACACCGCTTCGCCAGCTCCGAGCAACCCAGCACCGAGCAGTACCGCGCCGGCCAGCTCTGCCACCGCCTCCGCGGCGACTTCGGTAACCACCGCTCCAGCGGAAAACAGCAGCCCCACGACCGCCGCACCGCAGGTCACCTCCTCGACAGCCGAAGATGATGGGCGCGACCGCGACGAGTCCGGAATCGTCCTACCGGCGCAAGGGTGGGTCAGCCTCGGCCTGGCCGCGTTGCTAGCTGCCGTCGCTTCTCTCGTCCGTCTGCAACGCCGCCGCCGCGCCCGGCTCGTCGTCCCCACCCCGGCCCAGATCGAGCCACAACCGGCACCACTTCCCGAGTCCCTGACCCCGATCGAGACCGCCGCTGACCGGCTCCGGCACCCCGAGCAGGCCCAGCGCCAGCCGATGGCGCCTGCTGTCGCCGCGCCCATCGGTGTGGATGCCGCCGGAGCAGAGGTCAGCCTCTTCGAGCTGCCCGGCCCCGGTCTCGCCCTGCACGGCGACGGAGCCGATTCGGCGGCTCGTGCCCTATTGAGCGCCGTGCTCGCCACCGGCGCCGCCCCGAGTACGGAAGCTCACCCAGTCGTGATCACCACGACCGAGACTCTTGCCCGTCTCCTGCCCGCTGGTGCCCCGCTGGTGGGGCTGGACCCCGACGGGACCAGTTACGACGGAGAACGGCTCGTCGTACTCGCCGACGCTGCGGCGGCCGTCACCCATGCCGAAGAGGAAATGATCCTGCGCCGCAGACTGCTCGACACCTTCGACGCCGACAGCATCATTGACCTCAACGCCCGCACCGACCACGCTGAGGCCCAACCGGCGTACGTGCTGCTCATCGAAGCCGCCCCTCGGCACGCGCGCCGTCTGCTTGCCGTCGGCGCGCACCGCGCCGCACTGCATCTGCATCCGGTCGTCCTCGGCGAGCTGGATGGTATGACCGCCGTCGAGGTCGCCGCGGACGGCACCACTGGCGACGAGCAGACTCTCGGACTACGTCGTCTTTCCACCCTCGCCGCCACCGACCTTGCCGCCGTTCTCGCCGCGCTGGCCGACACAATGCCCCGGCCCGAACCTGGATACGACTTCGACGACCCCGCCGGCATCGCCGACGACGCCACCACGACATCGGACTCGATCACCGCCGAAGAAGCCGAGCCCGTACCTGCCCAAACCGTCGAGATCACCGCACCGGTCCGGCTCCAGGTGCTTGGCCCGGTCCGGATCACCACCGACACCGGCCCGGTCACGACTGGAATGCGCAGCGGCTCCTACACAGTGCTTGCCTCCCTCGCCGTGCACCCAGCTGGCCGCAGCCTCGAACAGCTCGCCGCAGACCTACACCCCGACACTGAAATGGCCACCGCCGCCAAACGAATCCGCACCGACATCAACACCGCCCGCCGTGTCCTTCGCACCGCCACCGGCAGCGCCGAGGAAATGTTCGTGGTCTACGACCCGGCGACCAGCCGCTACCAACTCGACTCACAGCTGTTCGCCGTCGACCTGTGGCAGATGCTGACCGCTATCGAACGCGCCAACACCGCGCCCGACGACTCCACCGCCCTCGCCGCGCTGCGCGAGGCCGCCGAGCTGTACGGCGGGGACTTCGCCGAAGGTCAGGACCGAGCCTGGGTCACCGACTACGCAGGCAGCTACCGGCACCAGATCCTCGCCGTGTATGCGCGGATCGCCGAAATTATCGAGATCGACCAGCCGGAGCAGGCAATCGCCGCCCTGCAACGCGCCACCGACCTCGACCCGATCAACGAGGAGCTGTACCAGCGGATCATGCGCATTCACGGCCGCGCACAACGCCCCGATGCGGTCCGGCAGACGCTCCGCTGCCTGGAGGATCGCCTGGCCGACCTCGACGCCGAACCCTCGAAGGCCACCCGCCGCGTTGCGGAACGGCAGCTACGGCCCGTCGCCAGTGGGGGCGCTCGATGACTGACACTCCGCGCAACGGCACGGCGAACGCCCGCGTCGCCGTCGAGTCACCTCCTGCCCTCGACAACATGCCGTGGCGCGCGCGGGGATGCCCGTCTAGATGCGCATCTTGCTCGTGCTGCCCTTCGCACCTGCGTGGAACTGCTGGCCATGGTGCTCGCCGCGAGGCCGAAGGATTAATGCGCGCGCGGATGGGCGAGAGTGCGCCGCGTGCCTTTGGCGCCAGACATGCCGGTCATGTCAAGGTTGAACGTTTACGAACAACTGGTCGGTTAGTAGTAGCTGACAGTCAATCATTCCTCTATGCTGACCGTGATGCACTCGCCGTCTAGATGCCCCTCAGGGAAGCCGGTAAAGGCGTTTTATGGGAGACGAAATCCTCGCTATTGCTGATGGCGTCATGGGCTGGTTCTGGCCGGGTTTTGATGGCCCTAAGGACACGGATTCGGATTACGAACGGGGCTACTTGAGCCTCACCGCACCCGATACGTTTGAACTTAAAACGCTTGATGAGGATAGCTTTCGAGACGAATTGTTGAGTCACCTTCCTTACCCTCGGTTAATCACCGGATCCACAGAACATGGGACAGTGCTACTGCTCGACTTTAAGGGTGCTGGTCAGAAAATTCGTATGGGGGGTGCGGCGTCGGCCCGACACTATCGGGGTCGCACCATTCTTCGCGACGTTCCGATAGAGAAGATCCGAAGTGAGCGGCTCAAGTCGATTTCAGCCCACTTTTTCGGAATTTCCTCGTGGTTCGGACTATCAACCTCGGTCGAGTCTTTAGGGCATCGTGACGATGGCAAGCTAAAGTCATTTACGATCGCTGTCGAGTCGCAGCCAGAGCAAAGCATACGCCTCTCTGGCGGCAGGGAGCTCGTTCTCTCGGCCCATTGGTATACGCGTGGTTCGACGGACAAAAGGATCATCCACGCGCCTGTAGAACTCAGTTGCCGAAGCGTCGGTAGGGCGGAGTCTTTGTGGAACTTACGTCAGCCTCTGCTTCGTGTGCAAGACCTACTGTCCTTCTGCTACGAAGGCTTTATTGCGGCAGAGAGCGGTCGTGCAACACCCGACGTCGATGGTGCGGAGATTGATCGATCGCAGCTTTGGGATGGCTGGCTCATGGCGGCACCCACGGGCGCTACGGCCGCGAAAAGTAGAGATTTCCCTCTACTGAGATTGGAGGACATAGGTGGTTTGCCCGCACTTCGGCGGTGGATTGTCCTATGCGACAATCACCTCCGTGCGGTAAGGCCGATTATTGAGCCCTATCGGCAAGGGCGAGCGTCGGCTCCTCTCCGCCTGCTTGAGATCGCCGCAGCCATGGAGTACTGGGTGGCAGCTCACAGAAGAAGAAGAGTAAAGTGGGTCAAGGAGAAATGCTGCAAAAAGGGTTCCCAAGGATGTGGCTGGTCTTGGCCGATTGCGCGGCATGTGGGCGGCCATTTTGATCGCTGGGTGGGTGACTCCAGGGAGTGGTCGCATCGATTTTGGAGTGCATACAACAAGCTGAAGCACGAGCCTGAGTATGTGGCAAATGAGGTGGAATTGGGAATATTGGCGGACAGTGCCTCGATGCTTCTTTCCGTTGCCCTACTCTGTCGCATATCAGGAAACAAGGAGCCGGCGCGGAAGTTATTCGCCGACACTAGTCACACGTGGCAGCTTCAAAAACGAATCCATGCGTTGCTTCAAGAGCAACGGGCTTGATTAATGTTCGGCGATGCCCTCAGTATCTAGTGCCCTTAGCTCGGTTGATCGGCCTCCGCGGCGGTCAGCAGGCGTTGGGCGGTACGCTCCGCAACGCCGAGGCGGCGAGCGAGCTCGGCACCGAGACCGCGCCGGCCATGTCCGGTAGCTGCCGCCTCGGCGAGCAGGTCTGCGGCGGCTTGCAGGCGAGGGTCGTCGGCGTAGGGGTGGGGCTTGCGCGGGCCGGTGGTGCGGGGTGCGTGACCAGTGGATTGGCGGCCTCTGCGGGCGTCCGCGTGCGCCCACACGGTGCGCCGGTACCAGAATCGCCGCCTACGGCCGTCGGACAGGATCTCGACGTGGTCGGGGTGCCCGGTTAGCTCGACCGGCAAGTTGCGGTACGAGCTGTAACCGAGAATCCGTGCGGCCTCTCCGGAGGTCACCAGTTCGTTCGGATCACCGCCACGGTCGACCTCCGTCAGCTCGGCCAGCTTCGCGGCTTGATGGGCGGCGTGGAAAGCGTCGATGTCGTCGGCCCAGAACCACTCGCGGCCGGAGTCGTCGGTGAAGCCCTCCGGGAAGCCGAACCGGGCTCGCTGTTGGATCCAGTTGATGACGGTTGTGCGCGCCACGCCGGTCTGCGTAGCTACACCATCGCGGTCGAGGGCGACACGGTCAGAGAAGGTTCGGCGAGCCACGGTCGTCATTGTCGCGGGTCTCCGAGTTGCGGGCGTGCTGGAGTGCCGATACCAGCTTGATGGCTGGGTAGCATCGGCGGCACGCTGCTCAGGCTTGATACGGCTGATGGGCCGTGGGGTGGCTACGAGCGGCGAGGCGGCCGGTCGGGGGTTGCGCACACCCTTTCAGGTGTGCCCCGACCGGCCGCCGCCCAGCCGCAGGATCTTTACACCGCAGTGCGAACTATTCGGCCTCTGGCGGCGCCTCCGTCGGGCCGCCATCAACGATCTCTGACGCTGCCTGGTTCGGCTCCTGCCATAGGCCGAGCGGATGGTGCTCGGTGATCCGGTATCGACCCGGCCGTAGGGTGTTGAGCACGGTGCTGTAGGTGCCATGCAGGTGTCCGCGCACTCGCATGAGCCGCTTGCCGCGTGTGAATTTGGCTGGCATGGTATCGGTGACCCGGGCTATCAGGCGGTAGAGGTCACGCTCCTGGATCAGGGCGGCGCAGCCGTCGCAGGCACTCCACCGTTCACCCCAGATCTGCACCGGCCCGAGAGCCGTCTCGACGGCGCGGGTCCGGGCGGCGTGGTGTCGACGCTGGTAGTCGCCGAGTTCCACGGTGCGCCGGGTGACGTATCGGAGGTCGCTCTCCTGGTCGGCGCACACGTACACCCAGGCGGCGACCGGGCCGGAGCAAAAGTCGCACTCAATGATCGGGTTCTCGACCTCGGTCACCGGCGCCGGCCGAGCCTGGTGATCGACCTCGCCGCCGCGAACCTCGGCCGGGTGTAGGAACGTGAGCGCGCCGCTGGGTCCCTGGTGCCGGTGCAGCGCCCGTCGGCAGGTGCGGCAATGGAAGGGCATCTCGTCGGGCGTCGGCGACATCCACGCGGGAGTGAGCGTCATCGGTCGACTCCTTCCTGCTCGTTGCCCGCAACGTCCCAGGCCAGCGACGCCATTAGCGCCAGCGGCAGGCTCGCGATGGATCGACCATCTGTACAGGTGGGGGTCACAGCTACCTCTCTTCCCTGTTCAGATTGAGAGGAAGGTGAGTCGCGGCGACGTACGTCAGGTGATCGAGGACGGCACTGACCTTCATCTGGAGGACGTCTTCAGGCCGGCAGCTGGCGCAGGCGAAGTCGAGCAGTGTGCGCGCGGCGGCGAGTCCGTATGCAGCGAGTTGACTGTCTACTGGCAGTGGCTCGGTGATTGGCGTGCTGTTGTAGTTGAGGAGGGTGGCTCCGTACCGGAACTCGATCCGGTACCGGTCACCGTCGGGTAGCTCGGGCGCCAGGTAGACATCGATGACGACGCCGCGCTTCTCGTAGTAAGGGGCGAGGCCGTCGGCCGTGGTCGCTACCTCACGCGATTGCGGCGGCGGTTGAGTCGAGGGGCGAACAGTCACGCCCGGTCGTCCTTCAGCGGGGTGGCGCTCGGGCTCGTCCTGATCGTCGAGCCTCGAGTTCGAGATGTGGTCCGGCCCGTGGCCGAGGTCTGCGCCGAGGTACGTCCGTGCCGTCGCGATCAGCTTGTCGAACAGTACGCTGAGCCTGGCGGTGAGCACGTCGTTTTGCCCGGCCTTGGTGAGCGCCTCGAAGAGTTGGATGCGGGCTGAGCCGAGGTCGGCGATGACGTCCGCAGGGCTGAAAGCGTCCGCTAAGACGGTCAGCTCGGAGGCCCAGTACCACTCGGTGCTGCCGTCTCGGTACTCGACGCGGTACCGGTCCCCGGCCGGGTGATCCGGCTGACGGTAGATATCGATGACGACGCCGGGCCGCTGCTCGAAGGGTTCGAGGCCCTGGCTGGTGACCACGTCGTGCAGGCGCGGCAGCGGCTCGACGATGGTGTTGTCGATAAGGTTGAGATCCATGGGAGTTCTCCTCGTTCAGATCAAGGGGTAGTCGTTCTCGCCGCCACCGTTGACCTCGAACGCGACGGCCTTGTCGCTCGTCTCGGTGGTATCGGCGTGCAGGTAAAGGGCCTTGGCACGGCGCTGCACTCCGATGGAGACGCCGTTCAGGTCGAGCACCACGTAGTCGCTGCGGTCACCGTCAGCTGGACGACCGGGGTATATACGCAGGTTCAGGCCGCGAAGGACGGCGGCGATCATGGGATCTAGGGGTTGGATGCCGTTGAGCAGCGTGACCGCGATGGAGGCGTCGAAGTAGCGCACCCCGTCGAGCGTCTCGGACGGTTCGCTCATCGAGACCTCCTCGTGCCGGCCGCGGCGAAGTCGCCGGTCTCCACTCGCTCCGGGAACGGAGGCAGGATCGGGGGGAGCTGGGTGACCGAGTTGCTGTTGGAGACGGCGGCGCAAGCGATGAGCGCGGCACCGGCGGCGACGGCCTGCGCGGGGGTGTAGCGCACGCGCACCGAGCGGCTGTTGTCGCTACTGACGGCACGGACCTCGACCACGCCTCGCTGCCAGGTGCAGACCGGGAGTCGAGTGTCGGGGACCGCTCTCACGGTGCCGGTCGCCAGCGCGTCTATCGCGGTCATGAGTTTGGCGTTGCTCACCATCGCGTCCTGCCCGGCAAGAGCAGCGTCCGCCTCGGCGCGCTCGCGTTCCTGCCTGCCGATTCGCTGGGCGATGGCTGCCGCCTGCTCGGCGCGGCTGTAAGCAGCGGCGTACTGCTCGACGAGCATGGACAGCTTGGCACCGAGGTGCTCCGATCCGACGCCCCTGCTCGCGGTGTTCTCGACTTCAACGGCGGCCGGCGCCACAACGGAGACGTCAGCGTCCTCATCGATGAGAGGGCGTAAGAGGGCGTCGACTAAGTCGGCCGGGTCGAGTCCCTCGTCCTTGGCGCGGCGCGAGAGCGCGGTGAAGGCGATGTCGGTTATGGCAATCAAAGGCATGAGCTTTCTCCCTGGAGGTGCTGGCGCGACCGTGGCCGGTGTTAAGGCCCAGCCGCGCCAATCGCGTGTCAGCGGATCGTCGGGCGCGGCACGGCGGGCGGCGGCGTGCCCGGCACCACCGGGGCCGGTCCAGTGCCTCCGGGCGGGGACGGGGCGGGATGCACCGAAGCCGCCGGATCGGCTGGAAGCGGCGGTAGCGCCTCGGCGACCTTCAAGCCAGATCGGTCGAGGCTGATGGCGGCGTACGCGGTTAGGTGTGCTCCCACCGTCAGGGCTTGCACCCCGGTGAGTTTGAGCCGTACGGAGTTTGCTCGGTCGTCGCGGGCGTGGATGGCCACCTCGCCGGTGGGCAGCGGCTGCACTGGAAGGAACGCCTCCGCGCTCACGTCGTCCGGCACGCTGGCGGTGAGCAGTGCCAGGAGGGCGTCGTAGTGCTGCTGCGTCAATTCGTGGGCGTGCTGTGCGCGGGCGTGCTGGTCCGCCTGGGTTTCAGGGTTGGTAGCGGTACGGGACCGCTCGTGCGCGACCTGCGCGGCGGCCCATGTCATGCACAGGCTGTTAACCACGGCGAGAATGTCGTCTCGGCTGGTCATGGTGCGGCTCTCCCTCGAAGGCGAGATCGTTAGAGTCAGGGCTGAAGGCACCGGCATCGGGGCGGCGGTGCGCCGGGGCGGTATCGCCGAGGCGGGCCGGTGCCGCGTGGGAGGCGCGCTGGCGGAGGTCGGCGGCCGGGTCGGTGTCGCGTCCGGGGAGGCGCGCCGGACAGCGTCCGTGACGCCCGCCGGGACCGGGGCCGTGTGGTGTCGGCCCCGGTACCTACGGCGGCTCATCAGACTGTGAGCAGCTCGAACGCGCGGGCCTTGATGTCCGTGCCCGCACTGGTCAACGCGCGGGTCGCGCGAATCTCGGCGCTCGGAGCCGGAGCCAAGTGATCGATCCACTCGGTGATGGCCTGGTATCCGGCCCAGCGGGTGCCCTTGATCGCCTTCTGCGTGTCCGCGTCCCGGATGAGGTATCGCAGCGTGCTCATCCGCTGCTTCGAGTTGTTCTTCGTAACATCCGAGGCGTCATCGGCCAGCGGCCAGACTTGGGCGACAATCTTCTCGAACTCGCCCATGGTGAGCGTGTCGTTGATCATCTTCTCGGCCTCAGCCTCGAACGCCCCGATGTGCCGCCACACCAGATCGATGGCCTCACGCGCCTCGGAGATCTTGGTCTTGACGTTGGAGGTGTGCCGGAAGGTGTACGAGCCCTTCGACCGCTTATAGGCCATGCGCTGCGTGTTCGCGCACACGATGCGGACCGGGGTGGCGTCCACGCGCAGCGAGGCGGTGCCGTCGTGGCTTGTGGTCGCGGCCAGATAGAGGTCGATGTCGTCGATCCCAGCGACCTTCATCGCCTCGGGCAGTTTCATGGTGACGAAGACACTTCGTCCGCCTCGCATCGAGCCGCCCGTCTCAAAGTGGGCGCCGGACTGGTCGACCAGGAGGTTGAGTACCTCGGCAACTTCCTCGTTCTGCACGCAGGTGTAGTCGTCGCCGACAATCCCGAGGTACTCGGTGGTCCTGGTCTGCGGGTTCGTCCGCACGGTCATCCACTTGTCCGGCGAGTCGATCCGCGTGATTCCGTTCTCGGTAACCTCCGTGCCGGACAGTGCGATCTTGCGAACATTCCAGCCTCCGAGCCACGCCTCGGTCATCGCCTCTTCGGCGGTCATGCAGCCCTCGGTGATCTGGCCGAGTCGATGCCAGGCCGACAGACGGGCGGAGGCGAAGGCGGTCTGCCCGTTGGCCAGAGTTTCAAGTTCGTGTGCCACGTCTTGTGTTTCCTTTCCGTGCTGATGGGATGGGGCTGTGGCACGCCGCCAGTGGGTTGCGCCCCGACGGCCTGCCGTCAATGTCAATGTTTCCTACCTGGAAGAGCGGTTCAAGGCCGTCGGCTGGAGTCGATCGAGGTTTCTCCAGCGAATCTGACGCTGCCGCACCGTGCGGCCACTACGGGATGTCTGCCCGGTCGGATAGACGCCCGTCCGGGCTGTACAGATAGGTGTGCACGGTGTGGAACGGGGCCGGTAGGTACACGATGAACCCGTCGGCGGGCACCATCCGGTATCGCCGGGTGATCCCTAGGGTCCACCCGGCGGGTTTGTCACCGTGAGATCCGGCCGGGATGACGCCCGCGCCGGGCCGGTCGGCACGGGCGCGACGGTGCCGGGCAATCGCGATATGCGGGCACAGCATCAGTGCCGCACGCATACAGTCGGGGTGCCCCTGCGGGTCGGTGAACCGCAGCAGCTCCGCCGTGCGAGGCGTGCCGAGAAACGCCACCCAATAGCCCATGAAGTCGCCACACAGCGAGCACCGGCGCGCGGCGGCGAGCTCGGTCGAGGTCACGGTGTTGATCGTGGTGAAGTCCACACGCGGGCCGGTACCGCCGTCCGGGCCGGGGTGCATGTTGACCGGCGGGATCGGTAGGCCGCGCCGAGTGTCGTAGGGCCGCGCGGCCAACGACGCGGGCACGCCCGGCGGGATCGGGCCGGGGCCGGTCATGCCGGGCCGCCGTCGGTGCCGCGCCGGACGTCGGTGATGACGAGGTCCGGGTTATCGGTGAGGATCAGTGGGCGGGCCGTGTCCCATTGTTCCGATGTGATGCGTGCGGTGACGGTGTCGAGTCCGGCGGCTTCCATGACGGCCCGTTGCATCGCGGCGGTGTCGGCGTGGCTGAACACGGCGACCATGTTTCCGCCCGCGACGAGGTGCACGAGGCCGTCTGTCGGCGGGGCAGCCGGGTGGGTGATCGGGTCAGCCGGTTGTGAGCCATGCGGTCCAGGGACCGGGCATAGCGGGGTGCCGTCGTGGTGTGACGCGGCAGGGCGCGGCATGGCGGCGGGCATGGACCAGTCCGACGGGGCGACCGCGCGGGCCGGTTCGCCGCACTCGGGGCACCGCAGCGAGCCGGGCTCGGCCGGGTCGTGCGCGGGGTGGGTCGGTGGGGTCGTCATCAGTGCGCCTTTCCGTGGGTCGGGGTGTACGCGCGCCGGGGCCGGGCGTGATGCCCGGCCCCGGTGAAGGTCCCTGTCAGGCCGCGTCAGCGGTGTCCGTGCCGGTCGTGTCGTCGCTACCGGCCGTGTCGTCGGTGTCGTCGCTACCGGCCGTGTCGCACGTCTCGGTGTCGTCGGGGTCGTCGGCGTTGTTGGAGCCGGTCGCCGGGTCGGTCGCGGGCGGGGCCATGAGGGCGCGGACATCGTCGGCCGGGGCCGGGGCGTTGTCCGCCATGGCGTACGTCTCCGGTGCCGGGCGGGTCATGATCAGCACGCCGCGTGCGCTGAGCTTGCGCTGGGCGTTCACGATCGCGCCGGGGCTCCGGTTGATCGCCTTTCCGATCGTGCTCGGGGACAGCTCGTGGCCGGGGCCGAGGTCGCGGTGGAACGCCTCCACAATGCGCACCAGCTCACCCTTCGCCAGTTTCGCCGACCCGTCGGTGTTGACCTCGGCGGTGACGCGGGCCGGTCCGCCGGTGGGCGTGCGCCGCAGCGCCGATACGCGGCGGATCTTGCGCTCGTGCCCGCACGTCGGGCACGCGATGACGGCGGGCGCGTTCGCCGGGTCCACCGTTGCGAGCTTCGTGTTGTCGCCGGCAACCCACAGCTCGGTGCCGTCGTTGGTGATCGGCAGGCGGTGGGCGGCACCGGCGACCTCCATAGCGGCGAGGACGGCCTCGCCCTTGACGACCGACAGGCCGCTCTCGTCGATTGCGTCATCGGCGGTGACGCCCTCCGGGTGACCGCCCAGCACACCGGCCATCATCAGCACCCACAGGTGGGGCTGAGCCGGGGCCACCGGCGCACCGGACACCGGGGCCTCCGGCAGTGTCACCGGGTCGGCCGGAGCCGGAACGACGTCGGCAGGGTCGGCGTAAACGCCGGTTTCCGTGGCCTCGTCGACCGGAGTCGGGCCATCGGTCGCCGGGGCGTCAGCCGCTGGGCTGGTGTCGTCGGCCGGGGTGGCGTCGGTGGACTCGTCGGCCTGGGTGTTGGTGGCCGGGGCGGTGTCGTCGGCCGGGGCGGCGGGGTACCAGGTGTCAGCGGACTTGCGGCCCTTCGGGTCGGCTTCGCGGCGGGCGTCCCCGGTGGTCTCCATCGTGGACAGCGCTTTCGAGACCACGGTGACGGTAAGACCGGTGGCGTCGGCGAGGTCTCGGGTGATCATGCCGCCCGGGTTGGCGGTCAGGGCGGCGGTGACGGACTCGACGGCGGACGGGGCGGCGGTAGTAGCCATGACGCAGAAACCTCCGGAAATAGGGATGGGAATAGCGTTACCGCTATTTGCGGTGCGCTTTTGGTGGGTGTTTTTGCTGCCCACGTCCATGAACGCTCTGCGCCGGGTAAATGTCAACCCGCATTTTCAAGACTCTTTCCGGCATGGCAACCGGCAACGCAATTTGGCTCGGTCGTGCGACGGCGACGCGTGACAGGTAACGCGTTTAACCGGCCCGCCGTGGCCGCTGGTCGATTTTCGTGGTGCACCGGTATATGCGGTCAGGGCGGCCCGTGTCGGCGCACGTAGCGCGCCGTGGGCGGGTGGTCAAAAATCGGCCAGTCATCCTGCTGCACCCGGTCAACGGCCGGGCGCGCGGGTTGCGGGTGGCCGCTGTGGGCGTTGACCATGACTGTGAGCCTGTCGCTCGAAACGGCCACTAAGTCAAGCCCATTAATGTGCGAAGAATCACTTCTCCAGCTAAAGGTAAACGCCTTTGCTGATCATGAAAGGAACGGGGTTGATGGCGTTGCTTTCGGTGGCCGGATAGCCGATGTGGATCTCGTAGTGCAAATGAGGTCCCGACGAGTTGCCGGAGGTGCCTACATAGCCGATCGGTTGACCGGCGGTCACGGACTCGCCAACCTTCACGATCGGTTGGCGCACCATGTGGCAATACCGCGACACGACGTCGCCAGCGTGCCGGACGTCCACGTACCACCCACACCCACCAAGGCCCGGGTATCCGTCGTTGTCGCACGGCATGGCGGCGTGAAACGGGGCGTCCCACGAGTGCCCGGCGACGTTGCACCGCACCCGGACCACAATCCCGGACGAGGCGGCCCGGATCACGGTTCCCCGGCCGACGATGAGATCCACCCCGTCATGACCGGGCCGGTCGGCGGTGCGGAACCCGGAACCGGCCTCGTCACCGGCTACGGGCTGTGTCCATCCGGCCGGGCTCAGTGCCGCGCCGTCGCACGCGGGCAGCGTCCCGCCGGTGAATGCCACCACGATCACCGAGGCGCGCGTCTCGTGTTTGGCGTAGGCGTCTGGGTACGCCGATCGTTGCACCCGCTGTGCGGCCACCGTGAGCGGCATCGATTCCCACCCCGGCACTGCTAGAAGGTGTTCGTAGAAGTTCCCGGCGGCGTAGTCCGGTGACATGATCTGTGCCGGGGTGCCCCACCCCTGACTAGGGCGTTGCTGGAATAGGCCCAACGAGTCGTGATCGTTGGCCACGCCCAAGTCGCCTAGGTTGACCAGGTTCGACTCTTGCAACGCCGTAGCGACGGCGATCACCCAACCGCGCGCCGGTACCCGCATCCGCTCACCCACGGCGACGATCACCGAGGCGTTATCGGCCTGTTCGGCGGTCAACCCGGCCGTGCTCGCGCCCGGCGTGGTCACCGTCGCGGCACACCCGGCCCCGTACCCGCCGCCCCCACCAAACACGGCCCCAACCACCCCGGCGGCTCCAGCGGCGACGATTACTACGACTGCCAGGAACGCGACCGCGACACCGGCCGCTAGGCGTCCCACCGGGCACCGCCCCCGGCCGGGGTGAGATCGGCCAGGCTCACCCGCCCGCCGCGCCCGGTGACCCGCCACACCGGCCCCGCCGGGCCACCAGGCCCGGCCGCGTCGTCGGCAGCGGCGGTCGCCACGGTTAGCCCGTCGGGCACCCCTAACCGGGTGAGGTGCGCGTGGAAATTCAGCTCACGCGCGCCGGTGGGCAGCCAGAACAGCACCGGATGCGCCCGTGACGGCGGTAACGCGGCGTATCCGGCAAGCTTGCCCGCGACCCGCGACAGCGTTTCCGTGCCGAGGTCAGCCTCCACCCAAAACGGCACCGCCCGCCCGCCCGTGTGCCACACGCCGTGACCGTCCGGACGCACGACCGCACCGACGGTTTCCCGGCACCGGGCCTCGTTCCACCACCGGATCAGGCGCGCGCCGTCGTGGGTGCGGGCGTGCCCGATCAGCGCGACGAAGAACCCGTTGATGGTCAGCAGGTGGGCCAGTGTCGGCGACATGGCGAGTCGGGCCGTGACGTCGCGTACGGCGGCCGGACGCGGCAGCGTGGCTCCGTTGGCGGCGGCGATGATGGCCGCGCCGACCGGGCCGAGGGTCCACCTCCATGATTGCGAGCCGGGGCGCTGGTAGTGCCGGAACCGGTCGAGGATGTCTCGTGCGTGCAGGGTGTTGAGCCGGTTGCGGGCTCGTCCAATGGAGCCGAAGGCGAGGTCGACGAGCTGCTCGGTGGTGAAGGTCTTGTGCTGATCGAGCAGGTCGAGCAGGTGACGGTCTCGGGGTGTGATTCTCGTGAGTTCGCCGGCTACGACGGAGGCGGTGAGTCGGCCTCGCGAGGAGGCCGTGCCGGTGGCGCTAGTAGGAGGGATATCTCTTATCAGTCGGTTCCGGTCCACCAGTCCTCCACACCGTCATCCACCAGGGCAGGTGGCATGTTCATGGGGGAGTGTTCAGGCGAGTGTTCGGCCCCGTTGGGTTCCTCGTTGGACCGCTCGTTAGAGGTCTCGTTAGACCTCTCGCCCTGAACAGCAAAGGTGTTACGACCCACCAGTGGCAGCACCGAAGGGTCCTCGCGGAGCTCGGCATCGGCGCCGGCCGCGACCGTCGCCTGGCCGAGCAGCCGCTTACGCTCAGCCCGAGGAAGGCCGGTGAGTTCGCGTGCCGCGTGGCGCAGCTCGACGGCACGGCCCTTGATCGCTTCTGGCGGCGGGAGGGTGTCGGCGGTGACCGGCGGGAGTGTACGACCGCGGGCCACCGGACGGAGAACGACTTCATAGCCGCCGAGCCGGATCAGGTCGCCGTCATCGAGGTACGGGCGCAGATGGCGGGCCTGGTCGATGGCGTCGCGGGGGGCGAGCGCGAAGTACACCTTGTTGCGGGCGTTGGCGTCGATCGCCTCGACCATCTCCCCGGACAGCTGTCCGAGGAATTGGTGCGCGAGCAACCAGGAGACGCGCAGGCCGCGGGACTCGGCGAGAGCGTCGTCAATGCCGATCGGCAGGTGCAGGAAGTTGTGGCACTCGTCCAGGACCACGCTGGCGTCCGGCCGCCGATCCTCCGGAATGCGGGCGCGGGCGGTCGTGGCCTGCCAGAGCCCGGCCAGCAGCAGAGAGCCGATCAGCCGGGCACCGTCTTCCCCGATCACACCTTTGGGTAGGCGGGCGAGCAGGACGCCGCCGTCGAGGATCTCGCCGAACGAGAACGTGGTCGCCGGCGCCCCGAACAACTCCATCGCGAACGGGTGCGCGAGCACAAGGCGAAGCCGCGACAACAGCGGCGCGGCGAGCCCGGCGCGTTGCCCCACGGAAAGCGCGTCGAAGCCCTCCCAGAACTCGCCGAGGGTGTTGCCCTCCCAGGCGTGCAGGCTGCGGGTGACCGCCTTGACCCGGGCGGCCCGCCATTTGGCGTCCGAGAGCAGCCGGGGTAGTTGCGGCAGAGTGGAGCCGTCGAGGTAGGCGAGGGTGAGCAGGCCGTGATAGCAGAGGTCGGCCTGGCGTGGTCCCCACCAGCGGGCGAAGACCTTCGACATCACGGCGGTGACGTTGGCGGCCACATCGTGCGGGGTGCCGCCGTGCACCCGTGGGTCCAACAAGTTGATCGCTGGGGGTGCGTGCCGTTCGTCCGGGTCGATCAGGACGAGGCGGTCTCCGGCGGCGCTGGGCATCCGGTCGAGCAGGTCCCGGATGAGGTCGCCTTTGGCCGGGTCGAATGCGGCGACCCCGCGCCCTGCCTCGATGTCGCCGAGGATCAGCCGCATCAGCAGGGTGGTCTTGCCGGTGCCGGTCGGGCCGAGCGCGTGCAGGTGGTAGCGGCAGTCCGGCAGGGAAATCCCGATCCTCGTGCGCGGGCCGGCGTTGGCGACTCCGATCACCTTGCCGCCCAGCCCATGCCGCTGATCGAGCGGCACTAGGGTGAGCCGTCGCTCCTGGTTCGCCGCAGGGGCGGTCACGGCGCGTTCCATGCCGTCGGCTCGCCGCTGTCACCATCGCGCCGCCGCTCCGAACGGCTCCTGATGGTCCGGAGTTCGACGACCGGTCCAGCGCGGAAGACGTCGCGACCACCCGGCCGCCGCCGCGACGCGGCGGCCGGAAGCCCGTGCACGGCCGGTTCGATCGGCAGCCCAGCCAATGCCGCCACCTCGTCTACCCCGGCGAGGCTCATCTGCGGCTGGCGGACCCACCGGTCGGCCGCAGCGCGAGCGCCTCGGCGCAGGCGCCGACGGCCGAAGTGCGCCGACAACAGGCCGAACCCGCCGGTGATCGCGGCGGCAGCCGAGCGCGCGGCGTCCTTCGTCGGGCCGCCGGCGGTGGCGAAGACGGCGACCAGGAAGTGCGGCCCGGCCTGATACTTAAGCCGTGCCTGGCGGGCCAGCTCGGTCAGGTACGGGTCGGTCATCGTGGTCCGCCGACGGCTCGAATGGCTCAATGAGCCGGGCATGAACACGCTGGTCACGCCCAGCAACGCCTTACGCAGGCCGTCCGTGAGCAGGACCGCCATCCGCAGGGTGCCGCTGAGACGGCGGGCACGCTCGGGATGGGTCATCGCCCGGTGCAGTACCCGCAGCCGGTAGGCCGGGGCGCGGCTGAGGTGCACCTGGAGTAGACCCCCGCCGGTACGCCCGGCCGCGGCGAGGCCCTCGTATACCGCGCGGAGCTGGTCTTCGTCCGGCTGGGCCTTCGCCCAGGAGCGCGGTGTCGCGGTCGGCGGGTCTTCCACGAGAGGTAGCCAGTCGGGCCGGGTGGGCCGCAGGGCCACGGTGGTCGACGTCTCGGTGGCCGGGACGCGCGGAGCGGCAGTTTCCTCGACGCGGACGCCGGGCCAGGCGCTCTCCAGGTTGCGGCGAACCGAGGTCGCGGTGATCCCCGGGGAGAGCCAGAGGCCGCACCGCATTCCGTGCGCGTCGGCGCGGACCTCCCAGACCAGCCGGGCCGGGCGTAGCGACCACCGGCTCGGTGCGGGCAGCAGCGTGGCGAGCAGCCGCCAGAGCCCGACGGTGGCGGCCGGGCTCGCCGAGACGGGCGGGATGATTTCCAGCGACCGCGCCGTGCGGGCGTGCTTGCGCCACACCCGGCGCCTCCAGACTCGCCACACCACCGTGAGCGTGATGACGACGGCGATGCCGGCCGCCCAGAGCGGCCAGCGGTCACGCAGGCTGTGCCAGAGCGCCTCGGGGGCGGTCTGGCCCCAAGTGCCGCACAGCAGTTCGCCGGTGACCGAGCTGGGAATGCCGTTCTGGCCCGGGATGCAGCCGAGCGGGGACAGCTGCGGGGACGGAGACGACGCCGGGGAAGACGGGCCCAGCAGCGGGGACGGGGGGCCGAAAAGCGGGTACGAAAAAGCCGACAGGATCATGGCGGGTTCTCCCATCCGAGCGAGGGATTAGCGGCGCGGCGTGGCGGGGCCGGTGACGACCAGGCCGTGTTCGACGTCGTCGGAGGCGATGCTGTGGAACGCCACCCGCGCCGCCCCGGCAGCGAGCAGGGCATCACCGCGTGAGCAGGACAGCAGGAACGCGCGTTCGCCGTCGGTGAGTCCGAATGCCTCGGTGACTGCGTCGATGGCCTGCGGCGCCTGCCGTAGGAGCACCTGCGTGGCCGCGTTCGAGACGACCGCCCGGCCCACATCGGTGGAAAGGACATCGGCCGCGTCCTGCGTGATCACCCCGAGCCCGGCCTCGTACTTGCGGGCCGACTTCGCCAGCCGGAACAGGAACTGTGCCCCGAGCCCCGCGCGCAGCATCAGCCACGCCTCGTCGACCAGGACCAGACGTCTGCGTCGGGTGCCGGCCTGGTGAGAGGAGCTGACCATGCGCCAGATGGCGTCCAGGATCAGCAACGTGCCGACAGGCTTCAGCTCCTCCGGCAGGTCCTTGATCGCGTACACGACCAGATGCCCGGCGGCGGCAGTGCTGGTCGGGCCGTCGAACAGACCTTTGAACGACCCGGCGACGTACGGATAGAGCCGTGCGGCCAGGACGCGCCCGGATTCGCCGGACTCGTCCAGGGCGGCGGCGACGTCGGCCAGCAGCGGCGCGGGCCGCCGCCACGTACGTGGATCGGACGTGATGCCCTTGGCCCGGTACGCGGCCAGGACCGCCACGTCCAAGGCGGCGGCTTCCTCCGGCGACACTCCTGCTCCGCCGGTCAGCACCGAGACGAACGTCTGCATGAACAGTGCCCTGCGCACGAGCGCGTCCTCGCCATCGCCTGCCGATAGGTCGAGCGGGTTGATCCGCACGCCTGGGACGCCCGGCCGGATGATGGTCCCTCCAACCGCCTCGGCCAGGCGTACGTACTCGTCTTCGGGATCGATGACGAACGCTTCGACGCCCTGGTAGAGGTTGCGCAGCAGGTCGAGTTTGGCCAGGTAGGACTTGCCTTCACCGGACCGGGCGAGGATGACCGAGTTGTAGTTGGGCTGCGCCCACCGGTCCCAGATCACGACGCCGGGCGAGTGCAGATTCAGCCCGTACAGCACGCCGTCGCCGGTGGTGCTGGGCAGGTCGGGGCTGGTGAACGGGAACGCGGCGGCGAGCGCGTCGGTGTCGAACACCCGCGTCATTCCCAGGGCATCGAAGGCAAGGGGCAGGCTGGTGATCCAGCCCTGTAGCTGCCGCCAGGTGGCGGGGGCGACATCCATCAGCAGCGACGAGGCCAAAACGCGGACCTCGGTCACGCGGTCGGCGAGTTCCGGTTCGCTGTCGGCGTGCACGGTCAGGTAGAGCCCGAGCCGGAACAGCCGGGCTTCGCCCCGGGCCAGGCGGGAGGCTAGCTCGGCGGCGTCGGCCGCGGCCGCGTCCAGCTCTGGATCGTCGAGGCGGCCCTTAGTGGCGTCCTGCCGGCGTGATGCCTCGAACCGCGAGCGCTGCTTGCGTAGGCGCTGGGAGGCGATGACCGGCGGGACGGGTTCGATGTGCAGCGACACATCGACGCGGCCGGGGTAGGACAGTAGCGGCTCGAGCCAGCCGGGACCGACCTCGGAGGGGTAGCCGGTCACGGCCAGGGTGGCGGTGTATCCGTCGCCGATCCGAACCGACCGGCCCCCGACCTCGACCGCGTCCGGGCTGCCGGGGATGATCGTTTCCGGCTGGGGGAAGGCGCGGGGGCGGCGACGCGCCAAGAAGTTCACAGGTGCTCACTTTCGCCGAAATCAGGCGCCGGAGTCCGGATGACTGGGCCGAGGTGGGGAGACGGGCTGAGTGCACTGGCCAGCACCGAGGCCGTTTCCTCGCGGTTGAGCGTTCGGGCGGCGACCTCGCAGCCCGACAGCGCCCGGACCGTCTCGGCGGCCTGGTGGACTGTGTGACGAGGGCCGCGGGTGCTGCGCATCGCGACGGTGACGTGCCGATGCAGCAGCTCCCGCCGGGCGGCGAGGTCGTCGAGGAACGCGGCGTGCGCGCGTGCGGCCTCTTCCAGGGCCGGATGCGGCAATCCAGGCGCGTCGGCGAGGAGCCGATCGGCGAGGTGAGTCAGATGGACACGCCGGGCCCGCACCACGATTTGGGTGGGGCCATCGAGGCTGTGCAGCCAGCGGGCGAACCCAGCTACGAGGCCATTCTGCTCGGTGGCCGTACGGAGTCCGAAGGCCACCGTTGAGGCGCTGACCAGGCTCGTTGTGCCGTCCGAGCCGAGCTCGATCAGCCCGTCGGCAGTGATGCCACGGGCCGGAAGTTGCAGCGGTGCAGGCAGCGGGAGCCGGTCGCCCGGCCCGGCCGTGGTCGCCACCCAGGCGGGGGCCGGATAGATAGCGCCATCGGCCGGGACGAGCCGGTGCGGTGCTTGCCGGTGCCGGACCGCGTTGAGCAGCCACCGATCGAGACTGATGCCGTCGCGGCGGCCGACAGCCAGGAAGAACGCCGCTCCGGCGATCGGGACCGCGACAATGAGGAACAGCAGCGGTGGCACCAGCGTGGCCACGACGGTCCAAGCGACGTAGAGCAGCAGGCCGGTGATGGTCAGAATGACCAGCTGATGCCAGGTCATCCCGAATACGACCCGGTCCGGGCGCTCCACGTCAGCGGGAATGCGCGCGCGCATCGGCGGCTCGTCGGTACGGCGGCTCATGACTTACCTCCTCGGGGACGGCGCCGCGCCGGCGGCGAGGACGGTGGGGACGAGGCCGGGGACGGCTCCGTCCCGGTGTCTCTGGCCTGTGGAGACGACGACGGCGCGGCGGGCCGAAATGCCTGTGTCGTGGTGCCGCGTGGCGCGGGTCGCGGGAGCGGCTTCACTGACGAGGTAGGTGGCGGCGATGCGGTCGTCGCAGGTGCCTGCCGCGTGGGCAAGCGGCGAGGACTCGGATTGGTCGGCGGATCGTTGGCGCGCCGCGCCGCTGTCGGCCGTCCGGTCGACGCCTTCCTTGTGGCACCTTGACCCGCCGCCGGGTCCGAGGTGTTCGGCTTATTCGATCGCGAAGCCGGCACGTTGGAGAACACCGGTGTGACCGGGGCTGGGGGCCGACTTGGTGCCGTCTGCTTCGCCGGTGCTGAGGAGAACGTTGCCTCAGGTAGCGGCCTAGTCGGCGAGGGGCTCGAAGGCGAAGGGGTGCTGTTGCTGAAGATCGGGGTCGCCGCTGCCCTGCTCGGCTGAGCGATCGCCGGGCCGGTGGTGGGCAGGTGAGAGAACGGCACGGCGGGAGCGGTGCCGGTTGGGGCCGAGATAGGCGTGGCGGGTTGCGGCGAGTCGCTAAACGCGGGCGGGCCGTTGACGGCTGCCGGTGCGGCGAGCGGAGTCTGGGTGGCCGGAGCATGGCTGAACTGAACCGGGGCAACCGGGGACGGCCGGGACCGCCCCGGGGACGGCGTGACCCGGCTCTTGGGGACCGATCGCGTCGCAGTCCCCGCCCTGACCACGCTCGTCGGACGGCTCATGGCGGCCCGCTGCGGCAGGGCGTTGCGGCCCGCGCTAAGCAGCCCGGCGGCAGCGCCGAGGGTCTTGAAAGTGACGAACGCCTGAAGCAGTTGCCCGAGCAGCCCCCGGCCTTGGCTTTGCAGCTGGAGGGGGCCGAGCACGAACTGTTTCATCAGGCCAGGCAGCTTGATCAGCAACCACAGCATCGTGATGCAAGCCAGCACGCCGAGCAGACCTTTGCTGCTGGCCGGCACGCCGAGAACTTCCATGCCCTTCGGGGTCAGGAACACCTTCACGGTGACCAGCACGATCACTGCCTGGCCGACCTGCAAGCCCAGACACGCGCCGATTGCGCGCCACCAGGTGTAGGCGATGCCCTCGGTCTGGGGTGTGGCGTGCAGGACCAGCACAATCGGGCCGATTCCGATCAGCACGATGAACAACCCGACCCGCATCACGAAGGTGATCACCGTGATGATGCCCAGCGCCGCGACGGCGATGCCGAGCAAGCCGAACATGATGTTGACTGACGAGCCGGTCAGCGTCGACGTCAGGTATTCGCCGATCGCGTCGGCCGCGGCCTGAGCTTCAACGCCTTGGCCCATGACGCCGACGGTCAGCGCGTTGGCCACCTCAATGGCTTTGCCGCAGATGATCAGGCTCAAGTTTGAGAGCACCGCACCGGCGGCCACCCGTGGCGCGATCTCCTTGAGCCCGTACTGCGTTTGCACGGACTCGCGAGACATGATGGTGAAGCAGCCGGCCAGCACGAGGAGCCCGTAGAGGGCGTTCGCGGTGACCATGCTCGTGGTCCACACTGCTGTCACCGCCGGGTTCGCGGTGAGGTCCGGCGTGGACAGCGCTGTGGAGCCGAGGGCCTCCAGAACCGGGTTCAGTATCTTCTTGGCGACCCAAATCAGAAAGTCGTTGATCGCCTTACGGATCTGCCCAGGGATATCGAACAGCCCCGGATCGTCATCGTCTGCACTGTCCGGAGTCGGGGACGGCTGCGGGGACGGCTGCGGCACCTCCGGAGACGACGGCGCTGTCGGGCTCGGGCCGTTCTGTGGTGGCGTCGGAATCAGGGGTGGCGTATTCGGCGTGGGGAATGGCGTCCCCGTAACCGGAGCGGGAGCCGGAGGCGGATCCGCCCACGCCGCCCCGGCAGCGGCCAGCCCAATCAGCATCGCGGCTAACACGAGCGCGGCCCCGACGAGGCGGCGCGCGGTGCGGTGGAGGGCCATCATGCGGTCCACGCCGCGATGATCGTGAGCAGCAGCGGGACCAACAGCGCTCCGGCATAGCCGACGGCGGCGCTGCGCAGCGCTCTCTTGCCCTTCTCCACCTCGTCGGCCTCGCCGCTGGTGTAGCGCAGGAAGCCGACGGTCAGGCACAGCGAAGCCCAGGCGGCGAGGAAACCCATCGCCCAAGCCCGGACGTTGTTCAGGACAGTGGCGATGGAATCGGCGGCGAGTACCGTCTCGGCCGGCGCGGCGGCGAAGGCCGCCTCCGGCCCCGCGCCGAGCACGAGCACCGCGGCGGCGATGGCGGCGGGAACGAGAAGCCGTACTCCACGAACGAGCTGGAGGCGGCGGTCGCCGCTCGGGCGGCCCGGCGGCGGGGTGGACCTCTTCAACGGGTGGCGGGTCATGGGACGTGGGCACCTCCGGGTGGCCCGGCCCTCGCATCAGAGCGCGCGGGGGCCGGGCGTCACGGGTGAAGGGATGCGGTGAACCCAGGTGCGACCGGTGCGGATGGCCGTCCTCCTCATCGGGGAAGGGGCGAGCCGTCACGGGTGTCAGCGCCGTCAGCGGGACCGGTCGAGCGAGGTCACCAGGTGCGGAGAAGTCCGCACTAAGAGATACAGATTCCGGCCTTGTTTTCGACAAGCCGCAGGTTAAAGACGGTGCTGGAAGTCGACGCGTAGGGTCATGGTCGCTTCGGTGATGACTTCCGCGTCAGGGTCCGACAGCAGCCCGGCGTTCATGGCTGCAACGAGCAGGCCCTCGGCGCGGTCCCGCGCCTTGTAGATCGCCTTGACCTGCTTACCGAGGCTCTCGGCGTACTCCGCGACCGAGGTTCCGGCCAGCCGAGTCGCGCCGATCAGCTCCGCGTCGGCGGCGGTGATGACACCGGCCGCGACCGCGCGGGCCAACACCAGGTCCGGATGCCCGGCTCGCGGCCACAGCGCCGTGGTGTCGAGGTGGTCGGATTCCCGGCGCGGTTCGCTGGCTCGCAGCTCGGCACGGGCGGCGGTGAAGGTGGCGCTGAGCAGGCGTTGCACTACCCGGGCACCGGATGAGTTAACTGCGGGCAGCGCGGCGACGAAGCTGGTCAGCAGCTCGGCTTGCACGTCACCGGAGTAGTGACGCAGCCGATAGGCCGCCTGCCGCAGGCCCGGCAGCGCCACCCCCACCGCGCCAACCACCCAGGCGGGGCCGTCGTTACGGGCGCGCTCGATCAGCAGCCGCCACACCCGATCACTGGTCACATGGCCGCAGGACGGATGCATCAGGATCGAAGCCAGCTCCGCCAGCACGATCCGGCGGCGCGGCAGGCCACCGCCGAGCGCCGCACCGTCCACCGACAGCGGCTCCGGGCCGGTGGTGAGCAACCGCAAGGCGGTCGCGGCCACGTCGAATGGCTGCTCACCGAGCACCAGGCCCGGAGCGTTGACGCCGGCGGGCACGGTCGAACGAACAGACTTGGACATCAGGATTCCCCCGAAATGTGGGTGACGAACGCCCGGCGGCTCAGTGAGCGCCTGGCGAGTACGGCACCTATCCCGCCACTCAGGTTGAACAGATCTTGAACATGTGGGCCTTGTTCAAGTGGGTCACTCTGTGTATGCGGCGACGGCTGGTGCGCTGGGAAGCGAGGCACGTTGCCTGCTCCGCCTCGTACTGACACCCGGCCTTGCGCCTCGCTGTTCATGGCCACTAAAGAGAGGGCTCCCTAAGTGGAACGCGGACCGACGCGATCGATGAACATTGGTGCGGTGCAGGCGGCGAGTGGTGTTGAGAAGCCCTTCAACGGAGCGCCGCTGCGCGGTGTGTTCAAGCTGAGGGAGGTGTGAATCCGCCCTAGTCGATCTTGTTCACGGTCGCTGGCGATCTTGTTCATGGTGTGCACTGATCTGGCTTGAGAGTCCGGTCACCCTGATCAAGCCGGCCTGGGCGTGGTGTTCATGGCGCCCACCTGCAAGTTCTGATCGGGCAAGCTCCGCCACAGGGAGTCGGGATGCATCACCGGCCGTGGCCTGGGTGTTCAATCTCTAAAGGATCTTGTTCAAGGACTCGCACTGCCGCCCTTTGAGTGAGCAGTGCCGGAGCTGACGCGCCCTGCACGATGTCGAAAATCGGCCAGAAATCTGTATCTCTATATGTCAGCGTTCGTCAGCGGACATGGCCCACCACGCCCATGTCGCAGTCCCAACCCACCGACAGCTACCCGCCGCGCGCTCCCATCGCGCTGCTGCTGTTCCGACCGCACGGCCAGGGTCCGCGCCAACACTCCGGCGCTACTCTGCCCGACTGGTACGGCATCCACCCGGAGCACGTCGCGCACCTGATCGCCCACTACACCCGCGACGGCGACACCGTGCTGGACCTCGACGCCCACCCGACCGTCGCCGCGGCCGCCCACTACCTCCACCGCCGCGCCGCCGGTTCTCTTACACAGGGTGACGCTTCGCTCGGCGAGCACTACGGGCTGACCGCCCAGCCGGAGCCCAAGGTCGGCCTGGTCATCGCCACTCTGCCACGCCTCGACGTCGATAGCCGCGACACGCCATCCCTTAGCCGCGCCATCGATGCGTGGCGGGCGTACCTGCGCCCCGGCGGGTTCTTGCTCACGCTGCTCATCGGCGGGCCGGGCACTGACGCAATGGGGCACCGCTCAAACGTCATCGCCGCCGCCCGCGCCGCTGGGTTGCTCTACCACCAGCACATCCCGGTGCTCCTCGCGCCGCTGCCGCCTACCGAACCCCGCACTGAACTCGGCGCGGTCGGCCGACCGCCGTTGCTTGACGGAAGGCATGTTCGCGCTCATCGCGACCTTCTAGCGTTCGCCTCGGCCACCCTGGAGGCCGTCGATGCCTGAAACGCCGCCCATCCCGCGTCGCGTCTCTAAGAACGGCAACTCCGCCGTGGCTGGGCTCCTTGCCCAGAGTTACCCCGGTTCCGTGTGGCTCACCGGCCAGCAGCTCTCCCGGGAATTGCGTAAGGGCCGCTACGCCGCCGAGTCGATCGCCCACCCCGGCAAGATGCTGCCCACCATCGCCCGCTACGCCATCAACACCTACACCGACCCCGGCGACCTCGTCGCCGATCCGATGGCTGGGATCGGCACCACCGTGGTCGAGGCCATGCATCTTGGCCGGCGGGGCATCGGAGTCGAGTACGAAGACCGCTGGGCGGCACTGGCCGCCATCAACATCGCCCTCGCCACCAAGAACGGCGCGGCCGGCCATGGCGAGATCTACACGGGCGACTCTCGGTGCCTGCCTTCGCTGTTGCCGCCGCAGATCCGTGGCCAGGTCGCGCTCGTCATCACCTCGCCGCCGTATGGGTCATCAGTTCACGGCCGCGCCGTAACTCCCGGCCGAGGGCGCGGCAAAGTCCGCCGGATCTACGACACCTATGGCGCAGATCCGAAGAATCTCGCCTACCGCCGGCACGACGAACTGGCCGAAGGCTTCACAAAGATCCTTGCAGGATGCCAAGCCCTCCTCCGTCCCGGAGGACACGTGGTCATCACGGCCCGCCCCTACCGCCGCCAGGGCGAACTCATCGACGTCACCGGTATGGTCGTCGCCGCCGGAGAGGTGGCCGGGTTCGAACTGGTTGAGGAATGCGTCGCTCTCATCGCTGGCGTTCAAGACGGCCGAGCGATCGACCACGCCTCCTTCTTCCAACGAAAGAACGTCCGCTACGCCATCGCCAACGGTGACCCGCAATGGCTCCCGCAGCACGAAGACGTGCTCATCCTGCGCCGAACCGGATCGGAGGAGTCGTGAATCGATCGACTTGGACAGTCGACGCAGTCCGTGCGCTCGGCACTACTACCGACGTCGTGACCGCAGGAGCCGTGCTCGGCATCGGCCGCACCACCGCATACCAACTTGCGCGTACCGGCGAGTTCCCCGTCCCCGTAACTCAGGTTGGCCGCCGCTTCGTCGTCGGCGTACCCCACCTACTGCGTGCCATCGGAGCCACCGAGAACGTCGGCTGACGCTCTTCCCGCCCCGAGGAACCGCGGCCAAGAGGGGTCCGGCGAATAAACGAAGACCGCCGACCCCGCGCTTGATCCGATAGCCCAACCCGGCATGGATGGCGTCGACCACGCGATCCCAGCGGACCCGCCCATCCGCGAATCCGCTGGGACGCACCCGCGACCCAAACGGACGGACCCATGAAAACCGGAACCACTTCTAAGCGCTGCGGCTGCCGCAACCCCGCCACCGGCAAACCCTGGGGCACGGCATGTCCGAAGCTACGCCGGGGCACCACCTGGAACCCCAACCACGGCGTCTGGCAATACCAGATCGAACTTCCCAAATCAGCCGATGGCCGTCGCCGCCCGCTGCGCCGAGCCGGGTTCGACAGCCAAGCAGCGGCGAGCGAGGTGCTGAGACGTATCACCGAAGCCCTTGCTGTGTGCGAGCCCGGCGACATCGCCAACCTCACCCGAGCCGGGGACATCATCGAGACGGCCGTCAACGCAGACCAGCAGGTCCCCGACGCGGCCACCGTCCGGCGGCTGCTTTACGCGGTCGAGAAGCTCGACACCGTCCCGGACGTAGCCACTCTGATGACGATGTTCATCACCAGCCGCGGCGGAAGCCACGGCAAAAGAAAGAAGATCAAGGAGGGCACCCGGCGCTCTTATCAGGGCCACATCGACAACCACATCGTCCCGAACCTGGGCACGATCGTCGCCGACCGGCTTACCGCCGGCCTGATCGAGACCGGCCTGCTCGACACCATCGAGGAACGCAACACCCTCATCGACGAACTCCGCGCCAGCCCAGATGCGGAGAAACGCCGCCAGGTCAAAGGGATGCGCAAGGTCGGCATCGCGACCCAACATCGCATCCTGGCCACGCTCCGCGCGGGCTACAACTGGGGCATCCAACGCGGGATCATCCCGCCCGTCAACCCGGTCAAGTACGTCGAGATTGCCGCCGAAAAGGCGCCCAAGAAACTCCTCTGGACCGACGAACGCGTTGCCGAATGGAAGCTCACCGGCAAGGTGCCCGACGACGCGGTCATGGTCTGGACGCCCGAACAGACCGGCATCTTCCTCGATCACCTCATCGCCTGCGGCGACCGGCTGTACGCCCTTTTCCACACGATCGCTTATCGGGGTCTACGCCGAGGCGAAGGCTGCGGCCTGCACCGCGCCGAGTACGACAACCGACGAAAGAAGGTCACCATCGCCTGGCAGGTCGTCCAGCACGGCTGGGAAGCCCGGCTGGAGCGACCCAAGACCGACGGCAGCTACGACGACGTACCTCTCGACGCCGGCACCGTCCTCGCCTTAGACAACCACCTTGCCCAGCAACGTCAAGAGCGGCGGGCCGCTGGCGACAAGTGGGTGGAGAACGGCTTGATCTTCACGACCAAGACCGGCGAGATGCTGCATCCCGCCGACGTCACCGACCACTTCTACTTCCGCCTGGAACAGGCTGGCCTCCCGCCGATCGGCCTGCACGGCCTACGCCACGGCGCAGCCACGATCAACCTCGCCGCCGGAGTTGACATGAAAGTCGTACAAGACCTGCTCCGGCACGCCTCGGCCACCACGACCAGTGACCTCTACACCACAGTCCTACCCGACCTCGCCTTCGATGCCGCTGAGAAGGCCGCCGCCACCGTGCCCCGCCAACGGCCACTCAAAGCCGTCGGCTGATTGACCAGATCAGGCCCGTGACAGTCGGTGACTCCGGCTGTCACGGGCCTTTTGATCGTGGCCAGTGACGCACGCAGAGGCAGCCAGATGCGAGGCGCCGCGCGACTCCGCGGCGGCGTTGACCGAGGGCTGGCTCAGGTGAGCAATATCCAAGTGTCCTCGTCCGCTGTCTGCAAGATAATGATCGGCCGGAAGGGCGCCCAGGGCGGACAGCGGCCGGGGTGAAGCAGGGTCGGCACGCTACATAAGGGGCCTCCTGCCCCGGGCTGGCATCACACTTCGCGAGGCCGGGGTTGCCCCAGGTCACTCGACTGCAACAGAGATGGAAGGCGCAACGTGAATCAGCTGAGGTTCGAGGCAGACCTCGGAACCTATACCGTCAGCGTCGCTTCCGAGAGTCCATGGATATCCAAAGGACTAGGAGCGCACGTCTTCCGGCTCCAGCTGGAGGTCGGTGTACCTCAAGTCGCTAAGGCAGCCGGTCAACTGCTAGCTCTTGAAACGACCCTGTATGCCCCGCAGGGCAATGGCCCTCGTGTTCCCCTGGGGTCGGTGAACGCTTTTGTGCCGTTCAACAGGACTGGCGAGGTTCGCAGAGAAGAACTTACGTACTTGATCACTAACGCTCAGCTGCTGGCGTTGGAGCAGTACCGGTCGGGAGACCTGCGCCTGGAACTCGACGTGCAAGGGTTTCTTTCGAGGGCCTCGGGGTTTCCCGGTTGTTCGAAAGTTACCGAACACGTCAGCGTTGCGGAGAGTAGGTGGCGTCAACAGCTCGCCGCTCTCGGCCGGACGCTCGGCGTAGAGATGCTGATCCCATTTCCTGCTGACGATGAGCCTCGGCGAGTGATCGGGGATTTCCTGCGCGAAGCTCAAAGACTGCTTGGCGGCAACGAGATTGACTCCGCGATGCTTCAGGTTCGCAAAGCGCTGGAGAGCGTCAGGGGCGCGAGCAACTGGGACTGGCCGGGCAGGAAGGACAAGACGGACCGGACCGCTGGCGAACGATGGGCCTTCATCCGAGCAGCGCTGGAGGACCAGGCCAGCGGGGCCATGCACGGAGATGCGGGAACCAAGGACTACGAATACAGCCGGACCGAGGTCGAGACGTTGATTGCGATGACAGCTGCCCTTGTACGTGTCATGGCCTGACTGGCGCACTCCATTACCCCACGCAGTGGGCGCGATGCGCGCGTGGTGACCTCCAGCCGAGCAACATCCGAGCAAGCGGCGCTGGCGGCCTGGCTCGGCGCGCCAGCCGCAAGCGATCTGAGATCCTTGCCCGGTGGAATTGTCAGGCGTGGAGGAGACAAACGCCCGCTACCTCGCTCTCGGTGAGCTCGTAGACGCGGCGTCGACATTTGAGATGCAGCTTCGGACCGCGCTCTGCGCGCTAATAGGCAGCAAGTACGCGGCGGTCATCGTGGCCGGAATGATGGCTGGGGAACTGATAGAGAACTGTGCCGCCGTGACGAGGCGGCATCGCGAGATTACCGAGCCCGCCAGAACTAGGCTGACGGAGGTCCTGAGCACGGCGAAGACACTCAGCGAACGGCGTAACCGCCTCGTTCACGATGTATGGGCCTCTGGCGGACCCGACGGTCCGGTGCTGCTACGCAGTAAACGTCGTGACCACACCCTTCCAGCGTCGGGCACCTCCGTCGCTGTCGTGCAGGAGACGGTTCACGCGCTGCGAGCGGTCACCTTTGAGCTGCGGCAGGCGTTGATGGATGAGCTTGGTCCTGAGATCGCCACGATCGAAATTCAGCTTCGCTGGGAGGAGCATGTGGCGACGATGACTCCGGAAGAGCTCGAAGCGATGGAGCGACGGCGGGCAGCCGCGGCCGACGGAACGAAGCCGTAACGACGGGCTTTCGATCAGCTGGCGGCGGGAGTGCGCGGCGAGCCTTTGGCCCGCGACTCAGGGGCGGCGTCGGGCTGAGGTCGCCGGCATTGAAATACCGGGCCGGATGGGACGTGACCGCCGTCACGTCTATGGCTATCTGGTGATCGTCGCTGGTTGCTGTCGGGTGGTGTCAACGGCTCTAGAGCACACATGGATCACACAACCGTCCACAAGGGACATGAAAAGGGCTCTGATCAGACGTAAAACGCCTGATCAGAGCCCCGTTAACCGGTGCGCCGCGTAGGACTTGAACCTACAACCCGCGGATTAAGAGTCCGCTGCTCTGCCAATTGAGCTAGCGGCGCTCGCCCTGGCAACGAGGAAAACCTTAGCACCCACCTCCGCGATCCCTGAAATCCACCCCCACCCAAAAGATCTCGGCCGTCAGGGGGACTCGATCTCTTGCATCCATGAGGCAGGATGGCCCCGCAAACTTCAGATCGGCCTTCAGGGATGGTCAGCATGCGGCGCACGCTGGTGGCGTTGTTGGCGACGGCAGTGATCACGCCGCTCGCGCTGTCGGGGTGCGGCGGCGGGGACAAAGACGACAAACCGCACGCCTGGGTTGATCCGGGGGCGTCGGCGAGTGCGCAGGCGCGGGCGCCGATCACCGAGAGTGGCCAGACCGAGAGTGCTGCCGTTCCGATCAGCCTCACGGTGACGCCGGCGGCCGGCAAGGCGAACGTGCCGGTCAGCACGGAGATCGGCCTCAAGGTCAGCGGCGGCAAGGTGAGCACCGTCACCCTCAAGGACGCGGCCGGCAAGGCAGTCTCGGGCACCCTGCGCGCCGACGGCTCGTCGTGGGTGCCGAGTGCGCCCCTCAAGGCCAAGCAGACGTACGTGGCGAGCGTCACCGCCACGACCGACGGCGGCCAGAGCAAGACGGCGACCACCAAGTTCACGACGATGGGCGCCCCGGCCAAGAAGACGGGCACCGGCCTCTACCTGTTCGACGGCAAGACGTACGGCGTGGCCATGCCGGTCGTCGTCGAGTTCAGCCCGGGCATCAAGAAGGCCGACCGCGCCGCCGTCGAGCGCCGCATGTTCGTGTCGACGAGCCCGGCGCAGCCCGGCGTGTGGTCGTGGACGGCGAGCGGCACCCAGGCCTACTACCGGGCCCCCGAGTTCTGGAAACCGGGCACCACGCTCAAGGTCCGCATCGCCGTCGGCGGCCTGCCCACCGGCTCGGGGCGGTATGGCGACCGCGACCGCTCGGCCACCGCGAAGATCGGGCGCGACTTCGAGATGAAGGTCGACAACGCGAGCAAGAAGATGACGGTGCTCCAGGACGGCAAGGTCGTCAAGACGATGCCGGTGAGCCTCGGCAAGAAGAGCACCCCGTCGTCCAGCGGCACCATGGTCGTGATGGACAAGCTCGCCGAGACGGTGTTCGACACCACCGCCGAGCTCGGGCCCGAGGAGGGCTACCGCACCGAGATCCAGTACGCCCAGCGCCTGACCTGGAGCGGTCAGTACATCCACTCCGCGCCGTGGTCGGTCAACTCGCAGGGCCGCCGCAACGTGTCGCACGGCTGTGTGAACGTGTCGCCCGGCAACGCCCGGTGGCTCTTCGAGAACACGCTCATCGGTGACCCGGTCACCGTGAAGGGCACCGAGGACAAGCTCGACTACGGAAACGGATGGACGCCGTGGAACGTGAGTTGGGACGAGTTCACCAAGGGCAGTGCTCTCCCCGTACCGGAAAGTCTGAAATAAGCGCAATGTCCGGATGCGAATCGGGAAGCGGCACGATTCCGGGATTGGTCACCGGGGAAAAACGAAGCAGTATTGGGCGCCGGGGATGAACGACGCCGTGAGAGGGACCATGAAGACCTGGGGAACGAAACGCTGGCGGCTCGCCGCGATCACGGTGATCGCGGGAAGCGTGTTGCTGAGCTCCGCTGCCTGCGGCGGTGACGACAAGAAGTCGTCGTCGTGGCAGGGTGGCGCCGAGCCCGGCAGCAGCGCGGGTGCGCCCGCGGGCGGGTCGGAGGCCTCGCAGCAGCCGCTGCCGAGCACCGTCGCGGTGACCTCGCCGGCTGCCGACGCCAAGAACGTCGTCGCGATCAGCCCGATCAAGTACACGACCGAGGACGCCGAGGGCACCACGGTCAAGGTGACCGACGCCGCCGGCAAGGAGGTCGAGGGCACCCTCGACAAGGACGCCAAGACGTTCACCCCGGCCAAGGCCCTGGCGTACGGCACGAAGTACACGGTGACGGTCACCGGCCCCGAGGCCGAGGGCAAGACCAACACCACCACGAGCACCTTCACCACGATGGCCAAGCCGTCCAAGGTGGTGCGCGTGACCAGCTTCCTCGGCGACGGCCAGGTGGTCGGCGTCGGCATGCCGCTGATCATGAAGTTCGGCCGCTCCATCCCCGAGAGCTACCGTGACGACGTCGAGCGGCGCATGGTCGTCACCGCCACCCCGGCCCAGGAGGGCACCTGGCACTGGACCAGCCCCACCGAGGTCCACTACCGGCCCAAGGTCTACTGGAAGCCCAACACCAAGGTCTTCTACAAGGTCTCCCTGGCCGGCGTGCCGCTGGGCGACGGCTACTACGGCAGGTCCGACCTGACCGTCGACCTCAAGATCGGCCGTTCCCTGATCATGACGGTGTCGAACAAGACCAAGCAGATGACGGTCAAGGAGAACGGCAAGGTCATCAAGACCCTGCCGGTCAGCCTCGGCAAGCCGAGCACCCCGTCCTCGAGCGGCACCATGGTCGTCATCGAGAAGAAGAAGCACACGATCTTCGACACGACGGACGAGCTCGGTCCCGAGGAGGGCTACCGCACCCCGATCGACTTCGCCCAGCGCATCACCTGGTCCGGGCAGTACATCCACGCCGCTCCCTGGTCCGAGGGCAAGCAGGGCAAGGTCAACGTCTCGCACGGCTGCGTCAACGTCTCCGAGGCCATGGGCGCCTGGCTGTTCAACAAGACCCTCATGGGTGACGTGATCACGGTCAGCGGCACCGAGGAGAAGCTGAAGAACGGCAACGGCTGGACCGACTGGAACATGAGCTGGGAAGAGTACAAAAAGGGCTCCTACCTCTGAGCAAGCTTTGCGATCAAGGCCCGGCCGTCTCGGCCGGGCTTTTTTCGTCCGTACGCCGGTAAGCGCCCCTAATCTGGAGAAGTGCGACAAATCGCGGGGCTGACCGCCCTGGTTGCCCTCCTCCTGCCGGCCGCCTGCTCGGCCGAGAGCGAGCCGGCGCCGGCGCCCGCCTTCCCCCCGGCGGCCTCCGTGGAGTCCAGCGCCTCCGCCGAGCTCGCCGACGACCCGCCCGGCACGCTGGCCTGCGCGGCCCTGGCCGGCGCGGTGACCGACGCGAGCCTCATGGAGCGGGGTGTGGTCGCCGGCATCGTCGAGGCGAGCGCCACCGCCGACGCCCCGGTCGCCGACGCCGCTCAGGCGCTCCTCACGGCGTACCGCCAAGCGGCCGACGCCGCGGGCACGGAGAGTGAGCCCGACGCGGTCGCGGCGGTCAGCGCCGCGGCCGCCGACATGTCCTCGGTATGTGCCGACAGCGGGCTACAGACCGTCGGATGAGCGGCAGAGCGCCATTGATGACCGTAAAAGTGGACAAACGACACGGCCTTTGACCTGCGGAATCAGACGATCGGGCAAGGCCTTCCGGCTGTTTCTCCATCTGTAGCGAGAAGGTGACGCTCTCGGCTTTCGCGATCACCAGGGTGCGTGCATGATGCTCTCCCGGAGCGGGGCACTCAGAAGGGAAACCGCGATGGCGCAGATCCATCATTTCGACCACGGGTGGATCACCCCGACGGTCAGTTACGTGCTGTCGGTGCTGGGGTCGATGCTTGCCCTGACATGTGCCGTACGGCTACGTTCCGCGACCGCGCGCGGCGAGCAGACCTGGTGGCTGGTGCTCGCGTCGCTGTCGCTGGGTGGCACGGCGATCTGGAGCATGCACTTCGTCGCCATGATGGGGTTCAGCGTCTCGGGCACGCCGATCCGCTACGACGTGGGCCTCACCGCCGCGAGCGCGATCATCGCCGTGGTCGCGGTCGGTATCGGCCTGGCGATCGCCGCGCTCGGCAAGGGCGCCCAGAACTTCCGCATCGTCGCGGGTGGCGTCGTCGCCGGCCTCGGTGTCGCCGCGATGCACTACACCGGCATGGCCGCGATGAACCTCAACGGCGACATCTCGTACGGGATGACGCGTGTCGGCCTGTCGATCGGCATCGCCGTCGTCGCCGCCGCCGTGGCGCTCTTCCTCGCGGTCACCGTGCGCCGCCCGCTCGTCATCTTCGTCGCCGCGCTCGTCATGGGCATCGCCGTCAACGGCATGCACTTCACCGGCATGAGCGCCATGTCGGTGCAGACCGAGCCGTCGGCCGGTCAGCTGCCCGGCGCCACCGCCGGCGGCATGCTCGTCCCGATCGGCCTGGCCGTGGTCTTCGGCATCATCGGCCTGGCGTACGCCCTCATGTCCGCCCCGACCGAGGAGGACAAGGCGGCCGCTGCCTACCTGGCGCAGCGCCGCGAGGAGGCGGCCGCCCGCGCCCCGCGGCAGCCGGCCGCCCCGGCGCCCGGCGCGCTCAGCTCCGGCGCGTGGACGTACCGGGATCGCTCGTCCCGCTGACCTCACCCGTAAAGCCGGCGCTCGCATCGAGCGCCGGCTTTTTCGTGGTTTTGGTCTCCACCGAATCCGCCCCGCTGGGCGATTCGCGTGACAGAGCGTATACGCGTCGGTGACACGTCGCTCCGGCTGGAGATAGTCGCAGGTCAGCGGCATGATCGGCCGCCGATCGCTATAACCGAAGGCGGTTAGCCTCTTTCGGGACGGGCGGAGTCGACCGAGGGCTGGGGGCAACATGGGCGTGGGGATCCTGGGAACCGGCTCCTACCTGCCGGCCGAGGTGGTCACCAACGACGACCTGGTGCGCCGGGTGCCGGACGCCGACCCCGAGTGGGTCAGCCGCAAGACGAAGATCGAGGCGCGCCGGTTCGCGGCACCCGGCGAGGCCACCTCGGATCTCGCGGCCGAGGCGGCCGTGCGCGCGCTGCGCGGCGCGGGGCTCGACGCGGCCGGCATCGACTACCTGATCGTCTCGACGTCGACCGGCGACTCGCCGCAGCCGCCGACCTCCGCCCTCGTCCAGGACAAGATCGGCGCCGGCCGGGCGGCCTGCTTCGACATCAACGTCGTCTGCGCGGGGTTCGTCTTCGGCATCGCCCTGGCCAACAGCCTCATCGCCACCCAGCCCGGCGCGAAGGTCCTGGTGATCGCGTCGGACGTCTACTCGCGCATCCTCGACTTCGGCGACCGTCGCACGGCAGTGCTCTTCGGCGACGGCGCCGGCGCGGCGGTGCTCGGCGCGGTCCCCGACGGCTACGGCCTGGTCGACCTCGAGTTGGTGTCCCGCGGCGAGGCGAACGAGCTCATCCACGTCCCGGCCGGCGGCAGCCGGCTGCCCGCCTCCGCCGAGACGGTGGCGAACGGCGACCACTACTTCAAGATGAACGGGCGCGGCGTCCGCGAGTTCGTCGCCAGTGGCGTCCCGCCGGCGCTCGAGACCCTGCTCAAGCGGGCCGGCGTGGCGGTCGAGGACGTCGACCACTTCGTGCCCCACCAGGCGAACGGCGTCATGCTCGCCGAGCTCGTCGAGCAGACCGGGCTGACGGCGGCGACGACCCACCTGACGCTCGACCGTTACGGCAACGTCGGCAGCGCCTCGGTGGCGGTCACCCTCGACGAGGCCGCCCGCTCGGGTGCGCTGACCGACGGCGACCTCGTGCTTCTGGCCGGGTTCGGCGGTGGCATGTCGGTCGGCGCCTGCCTGCTGCGGTGGCGGGCTATTTAGGCTGTACGAGCCAGTTCCACGCCTTCTTCAGCGTGTCCCGCAGGCCCTCGTCGGCGACGGAGGCGGACGGGTCCTCGCTCGGCTCCGGCAGCTCACCCGCGGGCACCGCGACGATGACGCCCCGCTCGAAGAGCCCGTCGACCTGGCCGGCCGGCGCGAACCGGTGGCCCCGCGGCGTGTCGAGGACGAGCCCGTGGAAGACGTCCTGCCGCTCGTCGGCGAGCACATGCTCGACCGTGCCGACCCGCGAGCCCGACCGGTCGTACACGGCCGTCCCGTCCTTCAACACGAGGTAGGCGACGGGTGCGCCGAGATCCTCGGGTGCTTGGTTATCGGTCATGGGCCCCGGTTACCCGAGGCGGCCCGCCGCTAAGCCTGGCGCGGCTGCGGCAGGGTCGCGACCTCCCGGTAGAACCGGTTGATCTGCCGGACGGTGCTCTCGAAGTCGTCGAGCCCGAACGGCTTGGTCACGTACGCGTTCGCGCGATGCTGATAGCTGGCCACGATGTCCGGGGCGGCGCCCGAGGTGGTCAGGATCACCACCGGGATCGCCTTGAGCCCGTCGTCGCTCTTGATGGCCGCGAGCGTCTCGCGCCCGTCCATGCGCGGCATGTTGAGGTCGAGCAGGATCAGGTCGGGCCGGTGCGCCTGCGCGTAGGGACCCTGCCGGCGAAGGTAGTCGAGCGCCTCCCGCCCATCGGCCACCCGCTCGACCGACGCGCTGCTGTCGGCCGACTCCAACGCCTCGGAGATCATGAGCGCGTCGGCATCATCGTCATCGACGACGAGGATTTGCAGACCGTGCACGGAAGCCCCTTTGTTTGCCGTGCCGCAAGCATAGGGGTACGGACGCCGCGAACCTACGGTCGGGCGACTGAAATCCTACTCACTCAGTTCCTCTCCACCGGCGGGTCCGTTTTGGCCGGGTTGTGCTTCTTCGCCGCCTTGACCTTGGCCTTGACCCTCGCGGCTCCGGTCTCCAGCTTGACGGCCGCCTGATGGGTGCCGGCCTTCACCTTCTCCACCGCCGCGTGCGCACCGGCCTCCGCCTTGGCTGCCGCTACGTGAGCGCCCGCTTCGACCTTGGCGGCGGCTGCTTGGGCGCCCGCTTCGACCTTGGCGGCGGCTGCTTGGGCGCCCGCCTCCACCTTGGCCGCGGCGGCCTGGGCGCTTGACTCGACCTTTGCTGCCGCTGCTTCGATCTTGCTTACCGCGGGGCCGTGGTTGGCCCTTGCCGGCCGCTCGGTGTCCTTGCCCGGCGGTTGCTCTTGTCCGGCCTGGGGCGTTTCGGTGGCGTTTGCCTGATCCTCGACGTCCGCCGCGGGGGTGGCGCCCGGCGTCGCCGCTTCGGGGTTCGGGCGCGCGCCTCCGCCGCTCGGCGACCGATGAGGTGTGCGTGCGTCCTCCGGGCCCGCGGGCTCGTGCCGGCCGGCTGTGTCCTCTCGGCCCTCCGCTGCTTCCGCTGCTTCTGCCGCGGGGGAGACTGCGCTGCCCAGCTCCGCCGCTTCGTGAGCTACACCGGCGGTCCTGGCAGCGTCACCGATGTCGTCCGGCGCAGCGCCAGCCCTTTCGGGAACGGCCTTCTTCCCTTCGTCGACGACGTCATCCGCCGGGCGACTCGACACCCGCCGACGGCTGGGAGCACCGGCCGCGTTCGTATCGGCGTCTCCGCTCACGGCCGGGTCGGGGCTGCCGGGGGAGTGGGGCCCGACCGCCGCCGGGTTCGCCATCTTCGCGAGACGCCCTTCGGCAGCCGTCGGCTCGGCCGTCGATGTGGGCTCAGCTTCAGTCGCCGCCTTCGTAGCCTCCGCCTCCGCCTCCGTCTCCGTCTCCGCCTTCGCCTTTGCCTGAGCTGCCGCCTTCGTCGGCTCGATCTCGGGCGTCGCTGGGGGCGCAGTGTTCGTTGGCTGGGTTTCGGGTGTCGCCGGGAAAGCGGTCTTCGTGGGCCGAGCCTTGGGCGTTGCCGGGGTCGCGGTCTTCGCGGGCCTGATCCCGGCGGCCGCTGGGGTCGCGGTCTTGGCGGGCCTGGTCCTGCCCGGCGCCGGATTTGCGTCCTTTGAATGCCGGCCCACTGCTGCGGTGGCGGACTTCGTGGGGCGGTCGTCCGCCGTCCTTGCTCGGCCGTCCTCGGCTGTAGTCCTTGGGGCGCGATTCTCGGTCGCTTCCTTCGGGAGGTGGTTCTCGATCGTTGTTTCGGGCGCGCGGGTCTCGGCCGTGGTCTCGGGCGCGTTGGTCTCGGGCGCGTTGGTCCCGGCCGCCGCTTCCGGCACGTGGTTCTTGGAAGTTGTCTCTGGCGTGTGGTTCTTGACCGTTGTCTCGGGCGCGTGGGTCTCGGCCGTCGTTCTCGGAGCGCGGGTCTCGGTCGTTCCCGTCGGAGTGCGGTCCTCGGCTGTTCTTTTCGGCGCGTGGTTGCCGGCCGTTGTCTTCGGCGCGCGGGGTTCGGTTTTCGCCGAGGTGGCCGGGGGCGCGAGGTCGGCGGGAGCGTCCGCGAACCACTGCCGCACCTGCCCCGGCGCCAGGTCGAAGCCGGTGGCGTGGGCGCCGGCCCAGTTGACGCCGACCAGCATGCCGTCACTTTCGAGGCGATCGAGCCAGTCGGAGAGCCACTCGCCCACCTCGACCGCCACCACCTCGAAACCCTGATAGGCCGGCACCTGGGCAACCACCCGCCCGGCCCGCGACGACTTCGACCAGAAGGGAACAGTCCGCCGCCCGTCCGGCCCAGCCGGCGCGGGAAACCCTTCGGCGTCCCGGATCGAGAAGACGCGCCCGTCCCGCGCCGCCTCCCGGCGAAACGCCGCCCGGTGGGCTCCGCTGAGCGACATCCGTGGCTCTCCCTCCTGCGTGTACGCCTCCATCGTGTCGCATCGGACACTTTCGAGAGGGTTCGACCCACTATTTCGACCTTAGGTGGAGTTCAGCCACCCCGCCGACGCCGCTCCCGATTGCCCACCCACCCTCGGCGCGCACCTCAAAGACCGCCGCCGCGCCCTAATCCGCCCCGACCGTCTCCGGATTGCGCCTCTGCCTAGTGACCCTTCACGGGCCCAACGGCCCTCGATCCCCGCCCCAGCGCTCCGCCGCCGACTTCGGCTCCGGGCGCCAAGCCGACCCTCGCCTCTGGGCCAAGGTCGGCCCGGCCCTCGTCAGGCCGGTCTCGGCCCCAGCCTTTGCCCGGCCCCGGCCCTGCTTGGTTCGGCCCTGCTTCCCACTCCTGGCCCGACTTGGTTCGCCTCTGTCCCCGACCCAGCCTGGCCCGACCCGGCCTGGCCCGACCCGGCCTGGCCCGACCCGGCCCGGTCCTCCCTCCGGCCCGCCCTCGCCTCAGGCTGCGGCCCTGGGGCCTCGCCCAACCCCGGCCGCGCCGGGTGGGCGGTCTCGACCGAGTCTGTCGCTGTGTCGGACCGCTGTTTCCGTGCCGTCTCGGGTGGTGTGAATTCGCTGTTCACGTGATGTTTTGCATCGCCGTATCCGCATATTGCTTGTGCTTTGGCGGGCGGAATCCCGGCGGCTGATCAAGGTCAGCTTTTCGGACGATCTCGGCTAAACATTTTGTACAAGAAAGAGGAATTTAGGCCGAAACGCGGCTGAAAGGCGGCGCGAGCTTCGGGGATGCCCATATTGTCCGGTTCGTCGGTTAGCGACTGAGTTAGAAACTGACCTGTCTCTGGAGGATGGAATGAAGAACAGTCGGCGCATCGGGGCACTGGTGGCGATGGCCGGTGCGGCCGTCAGCGTGGCTACGGTGACCGTGGCAGCGCCCGCGGTCGCGGCGCATCGGGGGCCTCAGCCGGTCACCACCTGGCTGCGGGCGGTGCGGGCGGACACCGACACCGAGGTCAGGGTCTACTGGCGGACCGACCGTCGCATCTGTGACGCCGAGGTGCGGGTGAGCGCTCGGGACGTGGACATCGACTACCCGGGCCGGGCCCGCTCGGCGACCTTCTCGCGTGGCGACAACCTGCGGCCGGGCCGTTCGGACTACGTCGAGTTCGACGTGAACCCCGACTTCGACCGGGCCGGCATCGCCCGCCTGCGCACGATGATCTCGTACGACGACTGCAGCCGCCGCGCCCGCACGCAGGTCAGGACGTTCACGCTGATCCTGCCGGTCCTGCGCAACGACCGCCCGGGCTGGCCGGGCCGCCCCGGCGACAACGACGGCCGCCCCGGCGACAACGACGGCCGCCCCGGCGACAACAACGGCCGTCCCGGTGACAACAACGGGCGACCGGACCGTCCGGGCGACAACAACGGCTGGCCGGGCCGCCCGGGCGACAACAACGGCCGTCCCGGTGACAACAACGGGCGACCGGACCGCCCCGGTGACAACAACGGCCGCCCGGACCGTCCCGGTGACAACAACGGCCGCCCGACCCGCCCGACCACCCCGCCGACCACCGCCCCCACGGTGACCACGCCCGCGACGACCGCCCCGGCCACCACGCCGGCCGCCACCACGCCGGCCGCCACCACCCCGGCGGCGACCGCGACCACGACACCGGCCGCGGTGGTCACGCCGACCTCCACCGCGAGCGCGCAGGGCGACCGAGGCCACCACCACGGCCACCGCTGACCCGGCCGAATGTGCCGCTCCCGGCCCCGAGCACCGCACCATCAGGGGCCGGGAGCGCACCCCCGGATTCACCTTCCCCCGAAGCGCCCGAACGGTAGATTTCGGAATTGCAGGGACCAAGCGGCGCCGCAGCGCCGGGACATAGTGGCGCACCGAGCGCCCGACCGATCGATGGGGCGCCCGCGAGCGCCCGAGAATGCGGCGACAGCCGGACATAGCAGCGCCCGACCGGATCACCGGCCGGGCGCGACCTATTTCAGGCCGCTATCTCGCGTACCGACATGATCTGCCCGGCCGGATCGGTGATCACCATCTCGAGCGCACGGGAGATCAGATCGGGGTCGAAGGTCGACGCGTGGAAGGTCGCCTCCAGGTGCAGCACGCCGTTCATCTCGCTCGTCGTCAGCGTGACGCCCTCGGGACTGTTCAGCGTCGGCACGCTCAGGTTGACCCGCCATGCGGGGCCGACCGACCAGGGCAGGTCGGCGAGCAGGTCGTGCCGGCCCTGATTGCTGAAGGTCAGCCGGGGCCGGGGCGGGATCGGCAGTTCCGACGGGTACGGGTCGGGCATGCCGGGCGCTCCGTCCAGCGCGATCTTGCCTTCGCGCAGCACCATCATGGTGAGGATGCGGCCCGTCGCCAGCTCGTGCTTGATCGTCTTGTGCACCGACAGCGGGTCCATCATGTCCTCCGGTGAGAGGTAGGGGCCCATGCAGAAGTTGCTGTCGATCCGGACGTCCTTGTCCAGGTAGCGGCGGCCGTCGGCGAGGAACGTGGCGCCGTTCGTGTCCGGTTTGAGGCCCAGGTGGTAGAGCGCCGCCGTGAACGCCGCGAACGTGATCGCCGAGGTCGTGACGCCGGGCGCGTACTCGTCCCGCCACTGGCGCATCTTCTTGAGCGTGTCGGCGGAGCGGGCCGTGCGCACCGTCAGGTTCGGCTGCCATTTGCGCATCCGGGTCTCCTCCGGCTCCGGCGGGCGGGCGAAGCTGATGCCCTCCTTCCACCGCGTCGGCTTGGTGCCGAACTGCTTCCACCAGGCCTTGGGCAGCGCCATCCGGTTGCGCTCCAGCGGCGGGATCACCGCGGCGCGTCCCTGGCTCGCGGCGAGCACCAGCTCGTGCAGCAGCGAGTTCACGGGGCCGGCGTCGCCGTACGCGTGCGAGACCTTCATCGCGACGTAGCCGGCGCCGACCAGGATGCGGATCGGGTGCACGCCGCGGGGCTCGGACTGGAGCTTGCGGGTCATCCCGTCCATGTCGAGCGACCAGTCGCCGGAGTCCTGCACGGCACGGTGCACGAACTGGGCGAATTCGGCGCCGTTCAGGTGTTCCCAGCGGGCACCCACGCGGTCGAGCTTGGAGACCGCACGGTGCTTGGGGTCGGCCGCGTGCAGGCCGATCAGGGCTTTGCGTACGCCGTCGACGGTCACGCCGTACACCGGGCCGACGGTCCGGATGTACTCCAGCGGCAACCACGCGCGCTCGTGCAGGGTCATGCTCGTGCTGTTCGCGGTGTCACCCCGTCGTGCGGCGCCGGCGAAGACGACCCGGAACACGGTCGGCGCGACGCAGATGGTCTCGATCCACATGACGACCGCGAACCACGTGACCAGGTCATCCAGGCCGCCGTGGGAGCCGCCGTACCAGGCCGCGCCCAGCTCGGCGAGGCCCGCGAAGAGCGCGAAGACGCCGGCGCCGCGGACCTTGTTCCGTACCCGGGAGATCGCCATGAAGAAGTGCAGGAAGACGAACGGCACGTACGTCAGCGCGAGGATCCGCAGGGCGTCGCCGGCGGTCTCGGCGTACTCGGCGCCGAAGAGCGACATGATCGGGTTGGCCAGGAGCGCGACCAGCAGGGACGCCGGAAGGCCGCCGCCGATGCAGATCAGCAGGCCCACCCGCACCTTGGAGCGCAGCGCCTTGCGGTCGCCGCTCGCGACGGCGAAGAGGGTGAGCGCGACGTTGCCGGGCACCATCGCGAGGAACGACAGCACCATGAACGCGGTGTAGAACGACGCGTTCGCCTCGGCCGACAGCACCGCGGTGACGAGCAGCGGCAGGGCCGCGCGGGGCAGATAGGTCGAGAGGTTGAGCAGGTTGTGGTCGAAGGCCGAGCGGCCGCGCCCCTTGAGCAGCGACAGCCGCGGGCGCACCGAGTCGATCAGGCGGCGCCGGCGCAGCGCCCCGCCGAGGACCGCGGTGGAGAGCACGATGCCGGCGACCCACGTGAGCAGCAGCTCGTTGCCGGTGAGCTCGACCGGCGCGATGGCCAGGCCGGCGAGCAGCACCAGCTTGATCACCGAGAACCAGGCGTTGCGCATCAGCTGGAGCGGGCCCTTGAGAAGGCCGACCAGGGCCTCGTCGAGCACCAGCGTGACCGCGTTGATCGCGATGCCGACGACGAGCAGCACGGTGCCGAACCGCCCGCCGAGCGCCTCTTGGAGCCCGGGGATCCACAGCTGGGCGACGGTGACGTACGCGATGCCGCCGACCGTGGCGACGGCGCCGGCGACCAGCAGGCAGGTGGAGATCAGCTCCCACTTGGGGCTGCGGAGCTGCGACAGGTCGGAGATCAGCATGGTGCCCATGCCGAACATGCCGATCGTGCCGATGAGCGTCATCGCGGACACCGCCGCCGACGCCTGCCCGACGGCCTCGGGCGACGCGGCGCGCGCGGCCACCCACCAGAAGACGAATCCCAGCAGCGACGTGATCGCCGTCGTGGCGATCAGCGAGCCGGCGTTGAGGAATAGGTCGACGTGCCCCTTGAGGGCCGTCAGGACACCGCCCCGGCGCTTCGCCGGCTTCGGCGGTGTCGCGCCTTGCGGCGTGATGACCTGAGTCGCGGTCACACAGCCTCCCCGGAGTACGACGGTACGAAGATAGCTACGCACCGGTTGGGGCGGCTACGGGCGAGTGACCCGAATTACCCGTACTGTCCGTTGTAGACGATGATCCTTTCGGGCGGCCCCGGGGATCTTTCGGGCCTCACAGCCACCCCGCCCGTTTGAAGCGCCAGTAGAGCCCGGCGCAGATCACCGCGATCACCGCGATGGTGAGGCTGAAGCCGTACGGGGAGTCGAGTCCGGGCATTTTCGCGAAGTTCATCCCGTATATCCCGGCGCCCACCGTCGGCACGGCCGCGATGGCGGCCCACGCCGCGATCATCCGCATGTCGTCGTTCTGGGCCATGGTGACCTGGGTGAGCCGGGCCTGGAGCACCGAGTCGATCAGGTTGTCGAAGCCGTTGATCCGGTCGGCGGCCCGGGCCAGCCGGCCGCGCACGTCGACGAAGTAGGGCTGGAGCGCCGCCGGTGGGGTGATCATGGTCAGCGGCTCCTGCAACGGCAGCACCGCCCGGCGCAGCTCGACCATCTCGCGTTTGAGCTGGTAGAAGTGCGCCACCTCGGCGGACCGGCTGGCCTCGAAGGTCTCCTCCTCGAGGTGCTCCAGGTCGTGCTCGACGGCGGCGGAGACGGCCAGGTAGTCGTCGACCATCCGGTTCGCGATGGCGTACGCCACCGCCCAGGGCCCGTGCCGCAGCAGGCCGGGACGCTTCTCGGCCTCTTTTCGCACGGACCAGAGCGCCCCCGGGGCGCCGTGCCGCACCGAGATCACGAACGAGGGGCCGATCAGCAGCGTGATGTCGCCCGTGTCGATCACCTCGGAGGTCGCCGTCAGCTCCTCGTGCTCGACGTAGCGGGCGGTGCGCAGCACCAGCCGGGTCACCTCGCCGATCACCTCGACGCCCGGCCGGTGCCCGCGCTCCACGGTCTGCTCGACGACCAGCTCGTGCAGGCCGAACGCCTTGGCCACGGCGCGCATGGTGGCCCGGTCCGGCTCGTGGAGGCCGAGCCAGAGGAAGCCGCCCCGGGGAATGCGGGCGCTGTTGAAATCCACCGCGCCCGGTTTGCGCACCCCCGCGGCATAGACCGCGCAATCGACGACGGCGTCCGGATTGTGGTGGCGCGGCCGCGGTGTCTCCGGGCGAGGGTTGAGGCCCTCGATCAACCGTCCGAGCGCTCTCGGAAGAATCTCCGCGACCGGGTTGCGCCCGCGCCGCCGCCATCGGAACATCTGCCGTCCCCTTGTCGCTCCGCCGCACCTGCGGCACGACGTTAGTCGGACCGGCGCATCGCTCGTACGCCCACCAGGAGCCCGATCACGGCGACCACCGCCGCGGCGATCACGCCGCCGAGGGTGGTCGAGGCCCAGATGTCGCCGTTGAACAGGGCGCGCTCCGCGTCGACCACGTAGCTCAGCGGGTTGCCGGCCGCCAGCGCGCGCAGCCACCCGGGCCCGTTCTCGATCGGCAGCAGCACCCCGGCGAGCAGCAACAGCGGGAAGAGCAGTGTCTGCTGCACGGTCCAGAACAGCCACTCCTGATTCTTGGAGGCCAGGGCCAGGGTGTACGAGAGAGCGCCCAGCCCGACGCAGAAGGCGGCCAGGATGGCCAGCCCGATCACCGCGCCGAGCGGGTCGAACCGGAACCCGAACGGCAGGCAGACCACCACGATGAGCGCGGCCTGGGCGAACATCGGGACGATCTCCTTGAGCGCCCGGCCGATCAGCAGCGCGGGCCGCCGCAGGGGGGTGACCAGCATCCGCTCGTGCGAGCCGGTCTGGATCTCGAAGAGCAGGTTGGAGCCGGTCATCGAGCACGCGAACAGGCAGGACATGACGATGATGCCGGGCACGAACCACTGGAGCGCGTTGCCGCCCTCGTCCGGCAGCAGCGGGGTGAACAGCGCCAGGAAGACCAGCGGCTGCACCATCGAAAAGATGATCGTGAACGGGTCGCGGAGCAGCGGGCGCAGCTCGCGGCTGAACACGGTCGTGGTGTCGGCGATCAGCGTGGTCATGGCTCAGACCTCCACGAGCTCTTTGTCGGTGGCGGCGCCGCCCTCGCGGAGGCTGCGCCCGGTCAGGTGCAGGAAGACGTCGTCGAGCGTCGGCCGGGTGACCTCGATCTCGGCGGCCGGGTATCCGGCGGCGCGCAGATCCTCGAGGACCACGGGCGCCCGGCGAGGAGCGTCCGGCAGGTGGAGCAGCACCTGCTTGCCCTGACGCTCGGCGCGCAGCACGCCGGCCGCGCCCGCGGCGTCGGTCTCGGCGTCGAAGCCGAGCAGGATCCGGTCGCCGACGTGCTCGTCCTTGAGCCGCTGGGGAGTGTCGTCCGCGATGATCCGGCCGTGGTCGATCACGATGACCCGCTCGGCCATCGAGTCGGCCTCGTCCAGGTAGTGGGTCGTCAGCACGATCGTCGTCTCGTGCCGGGCGCGCAGGGCGAGGATGTGCTCCTGGAGGTTGGCCCTGTTCTGCGGGTCGAGACCGGTCGACGGCTCGTCGAGGAAGAGCAGCTCGGGGGCGTGGATGAGACCCATCGCGATGTCCAGCCGGCGCCGCTGGCCGCCCGAGAGTGACGAGACCCGGCGGTCGGCGACCTCGGCCAGCCCCAGCGACTCGATCAGCTCGGCGGCGCGGGCGCGCGCGTCCCGCACGCTCATCCCGTACGCCCGGCCCTGGCTGATCAGCTCGTCGCGCCCGCGCTGGCTGTGCCCCGCGCCGTTGCCCTGGCCGATGTAGCCGATCCGCAGCCGCACCTCGCGCTGGCGGCGCACGACGTCGAAGCCGGCGACCGTCGCGGTGCCCGAGGTCGGCGGGATGAGCGTGGTGAGCATCCGCAGGGTGGTGGACTTGCCGGCGCCGTTGGGGCCGAGGAGCGCGACGAGCTCGCCCGCCCGGACGGTGACGTCGATGCCGTCGACGGCCCGCACGTCCTTGAAATGCTTTGTCAGCCCTCGTGTCTCAATCATGTGACCGAACCTAGAATCGGTTGCGGCCAGTTTTTGACCGCAATGCTGGGGAGTCTGGATCCATGGCCAACACGAGCGCCCGAATGCTGCGGCTGCTGTCGCTGCTCCAGACCCATCGCTACTGGCCGGGCGCCGAGCTGGCGGGCCGGCTCGAGGTGAGCCCGCGGACCCTGCGCCGCGACGTCGACCGGCTGCGCGAGCTCGGCTATCCGGTCGACGCGTCGCGCGGCGTGGCCGGTGGCTATCAACTGCAAGCGGGCGCGGCGGTCCCGCCGCTGCTGCTCGACGACGACGAGGCAGTGGCCATAGCGGTCTCCCTGCGAACGGCGGCGGCCGGAGCCGCCTCGGGCTTCGAGGAGACGTCGGTACGGGCGCTGGCGAAGGTCATCCAGCTCCTGCCTCCCCGCTTGCGGCGCCGCATCGACGCGTTGCGGGCGGTCACCGCACCCGGGACGCTGGGCGGCGGCCCCACCCTGGACGCGACGGTCCTCACCACGCTGGCGATGGCCTGCCGGGGCGAGGAGCGGCTGAGGTTCGACTACCACCCCCGCGAGGGCGACCCGACCACACGGCACGTCGAGCCGCACCGCCTGGTGCCGCTGGGCCGCCGCTGGTATCTGGTCGCCTGGGACCTCGACCGCGGCGACTGGCGCAGCTTCCGCGTCGACCGCCTGACATCCCCGGCCCTGACCGGCGCACGCTTCCGCCCCCGCGACATCCCCGGCGGCGACTACAACGAGTGGCTGCGCTCGCGGATGAAGACCATGCCGCTGCGCTACGAGGTCTCGGTGCTCGTCGACGCCCCCGCGGAGCAGGTGCGGGCAACGGTCGGCAACTACGGCACCGTGGAGGAGCTCGCGCCCGGCTGCCGTCTGCGGATGAACGTGGACGACCTCGCGTGGCCGGTGATGGTGCTGGGGGTGATGGGTGCGCCGTTCACTGTCGAGTCACCTCCTGAGCTGCGAGATCACCTGCGCCGTGCGGGCGAGGCGATGATCGCGGGCTCCGTTGTGGACGGATCGGCGCCCCCGTGGCGCCGATCCGCGTGAAGGAAGCTATCGGGAGCCCCCGACATTTTCCGGTGTCGTATAAGGCAAAGCTTATATAAACTTTGGCTTATTTATTCCGCGGAAATGTCGGAGGGCCGGTGCATCATCTCCCCATGACGACGCTTGGTGCGATCTACCTGCCGCAACACCCGCCCGAGGAGCTGCGCGACGTGGCGCGGGCCGCCGACCGGGCCGGCCTCGACGAGCTGTGGTTGTGGGAGGACTGCTTCCTCAACGGCGGCGTGTCCGCGTCGGCCGCCGCTCTCGCCTTCACCGAGCGGCTGCGCGTCGGCATCGGCATCATGCCGGTCCCGTTCCGCAACGTCGCGGCCACCGCCATGGAGGTCGCCACGCTCAGTCGCATGTTCGGCGACCGCGTGCTGCCCGGCATCGGCCACGGGGTGCAGGAGTGGATGGCCCAGGTCGGCGCGCGCGCCGCGTCGCCCCTCACGCTCCTGCGCGAGCATGCGACCGCGCTGCGGGCCCTGCTGCACGGCGAGGAGGTGACCGTCTCGGGCCGCTACGTCCAGCTCGACGCCGTACGCCTCGACTGGCCCCCGCCGTCGCCACCCGCTCTCTATGTGGCGGCCGGCGGCCCCAAGACCTTGGCCCTCGCCGGCCAGGTCGGAGACGCCACCGTCCTCGCGGGCGGCACGTCGCCGGCCGAGGTGGCGGCGGCCCGCGACCTGATCGCCGCGCCCGGCCCGCACGAGCTCGTCGTCTTCGTGCCGGCGCTGCCGGGCGACTCCGCCCACCGCTTGATCGCGTGGCAGGAGAAATACAAGCACTCGTTCACCGGCCTCTCGGGCAGCCCCACCGAGATAGCCGAGGGCGTGGCGTCGTTCGCGGCCGCCGGCGCCACCAAGGTCATCCTCCAGCCCCTGCCCGAGGACGACCCGGCCGAGTACTGCCGCTGGGTCGCCGAGGAGGTGCGCCCGCTGGTGGGGTGAGCGCTGGTGTGAGGGTGAGCGCTGGTGGGGTGAGCGCTGGTGGGGTGAGCGCTGGTCGGGGCGTGAGCGCCGGTCGGATGAGTGCCGGTCGGGTGAGCGCTGGTCGGGGGTGAGCGCCGGTCGGGTGAGTGCCGGTCGGGTGAGTGCCGGTCGGGGGTGAGCGCCGGTCGGATGAGTGCCGGTCGCGTGAGCGCTGGTCGGGTGAGTGCCGGTCGTGTGAGTGCCGGTCGTGTGAGCGCGCCCCCGCCACCGAGGGCCGCCGCGAGGTGGGTCCGGGCGTCGGCTCGGTGCGGTTCGGCTATCGGTGTTAGTTGCGCCGGGCAGGTCCGATAGCCTCGGCCGGGGTGCCTCGGTTGATCAAGGCGGGGCGATGCGGGAGGTTCGGCGTGACGCGCTACGTGGCGATCGGGGACAGCTTCACCGAGGGGCTCGGTGACGGGTTGCCGGACGGGTCCGAGCGGGGCTGGGCCGATCTGGTCGCCGCCGGGCTGGCCGCTGCCGAGGGCGAGCCGATCCAATACGCGAACTTCGCCATCCGCGGGCGCCTGCTCGAGCCGATCGTGACCGAGCAGCTCGACGCGGCGCTCGCGCTGTCGCCGCCGCCCACGCTGCTGTCGCTCAACGGCGGCGGCAACGACATGATGCGCCCCGGCGGCGACATGAACCGCCTGGCCGCGATGACCGAGCGGGCCGTCCAGCGCTGCCTCGAGGCGGGCGTGCGCGTGGTCCTGCTCAGCGGCGCCGACCCGTCCGACCGGCTCCCGTTCGGCTCCACCATGCGCCGCCGCGGCGAGCTGCTGACCGACGCGGTCGCCCGGTTCGTGCCGCGCTACGACATCACCTTCGTCGACGTCTTCCACGACAGGGAGATCCGCCGCGCCGGCTACTGGTCCGCCGACCGCCTCCATCTCAACGCCGCCGGCCACCGCCGCGTGGCCGGCCTGGTCCTGACCGCCCTGGGCCACTCCACCGAGGCCCACGTGATCGACCCCGGCCCCGCCGAGTCGCGCCGGGTCCTGGCCGAGGCCCGCTACTACCGCGAACACGTCCTCCCGTGGATCAACCGCCGCCTGCGGGGCCGCTCCTCGGGCGACAACCGCACCGGCAAATACACAACGTGGACAGACATCGTCCCCGCTTGATCCAGCTCGGCCCCACCGGCTCGGCCCGCCAGCTCGGCACGACCGGCTCGGCACGACCGGCTCGGCCCTACCGGCTCGGCCGCATCAGTCTCGGTCGACCGGGTGGCAGGACCTTGCCGCACTGGACATAAGCGATATGTCGGCTCTCGCCTCTCTCAGGGGAGAGGGCGGCGGCGGATGTAGTCGTCGTGCCACTCGGCGCCCACCAGGAAGCGCTTCACGCCGATCACCTCGAAGCCGTGCTTGGCGTAGAACTTGGCGGCTCGCTCGTTCCTCTGGTTGACCCCCAGCCAGCAGAACTCGGCGCCCGTCGCGGCGGCCTCGGCCAGGGTCGCGGTCATCAGGGCGGCGGCCGCGCCGGAGCCGTGGCTCTCCTCGAGCAGATAGAACTTCGACAGCTCGATGCTGACCTTCTCGTCCACCACGGCCGCGACGTCGTCGTTCTCGATCGGGCCGCTGACCAGCATCGAATAGCCGATCGGCACGCCGCCGGACGCCACCAGCAGGATGATCCGGTCCGGGTCCTCCAGGTACTTCCGGAAGCTGTCGGCGGACAGGTTCGTGGCCACGAACGCCGCGATGTCCTCCGGCTTCGTGCCGGGCGGACAGGCCAGCTTGAATGTCCGGTCGGCCAGGTCGTGCAGCTGTTCGGCGTCCGATTTCTCGGCCCGGCGGGTCGTGATCGACATGGAAAGACAGTTTAAGGTTTCTCGCGTGCGCGCTCCCACGATGAGACAACTCGGCGACGTCATTCCTTTGCCCGCCTCTGTGCGGCCCGATCCGTCCGCCGATTTCCGGATCGCGCCGGATGTGTCGGTCGGCGCGGTCGGCGAGGCCGCGGCGGTCGCCGACGAGCTGGCGGCCCTCCTGCGGCACGCCACCGGCTTCCCGGTGCCCCGAGTCGGCGGCACGGCCCCGATTCGCCTCCTCGTCGAGGAGGACACGGCCAAGTCGCCCGAGCACTACCGCCTCGACATCACCGCCGACGGCGTCACGCTGCGAGCCCCGACCGCCCAGGGCCTCTTCGCCGGCGTCCAGACGTTCCGGCAGCTCCTGCCCACCGACCCAGCGGCCGCGGCGGCGGACCCAGCGGCGGCGGACCCAGCGGCTGCGGACCCGGCGGCTGCCGCCGCGACGGCCGCGGCCGAGATCACGCTGCCCGGTGGCCGCATCGAGGACGAGCCGCGCTTCCCGTACCGCGGGACCATGATCGACCTCGCCCGGCACTTCTACTCGCCGGACGACCTGCGGTCCTACATCGACACGATCGCCCAGTTCAAGATCAACCACCTGCACCTGCACCTCACCGACGACCAGGGCTGGCGCCTCGAGATCGCCGGCTGGCCGCTGCTCACCGAGATCAGCGGCGGCGAGGGCACCGGCGTCGACGGCGCGGGGCCCGGGTTCCTCACGGCGCGGGAGTACGCGGACCTGGTCGCCTACGCCGCCACGCGCTTCGTCACGATCGTTCCCGAGATCGACCTGCCCGGTCACGTCAACGCCGCCCAGCTGGCCTATCCCGAGCTGACCCCCGACGGCGTGCCCGTCCGGCAGCGCACCGACGGCGAGGTCGGCTACAGCACCCTGTCCGCCGACAAGGAGATCACCTACACCTTCGTCGAGGACGTCCTCCGTACGGTCGCCGAGCTCACCCCCGGCCCCTACCTGCACATCGGCGGCGACGAGGCCTTCTCCACCACGGCCGACGACTACCGCACCTTCATGTCGCGGGTGCTGCCGATGGCCGGCAAGTACGGCAAGCGCGCGATCGGCTGGCACGAGATGGCCGCCGTCGACCTGCCCGCCACCGCGATCCCGCAGTACTGGCGCATCGAGCCGGCCGACGGTGGCGTGGCCCGCGCGGCCGCCGCCGGGCACCAGGTCATCATGTCGCCGGCGGACCGTACCTATCTGGACATGAAGTACGACGAGTCCACCCCGCTCGGCCTCGACTGGGCCGGCCACGTCGGCGTCGAGCGCTCGTACGACTGGGATCCCGCCGACCGCCTGCCCGGCGTCGCCGAGGAGTCGCTGCTCGGCGTGGAGGCGCCGCTCTGGTCCGAGACTTTGCGCAGCCTCGCCGACGTGCAGTTCATGGCCTTCCCGCGGCTGCCCGCGATCGCCGAGGTGGGCTGGTCACCGCGCGCCGCCCGGGACTGGCAGTCGCTGCGCCGCCGCCTGGCGGAGTTCGCCCCGCGCTGGGAGGCGCAGGGCGTCAACTTCCACCGTTCCCCAGAGATCGATTGGGTACGGGGTTAGGGCACGACGATCGCCGGCCCGCTCGCCGGGCGCGCCGGGATGCGGCTCAGGTCGATGCTCGTGTCCTGCGGCGGCAGGTAGTAGTCGAGCTTCGCCAGCCGCTGCACCAGCGTCCCCAGCAGCGCGATCGTGATCTTCTCGCCGGGGCAGCGGTGGCCCGTACGCGGGTCGCCGCCGCCCTGCGGGATCAGCTCGAACTCGCCGACCGGGCGCCCGAGGAACCTTTCGGGCCGGAACTCGTACGGCGACGGCCACACCCGCGGGTCGTGGTGCTGGCCGTACACGTCGAGCAGCACCAGCGCGCCCGCCGGGATCTCCGCCCGCTGGAAGACCAGGTCGCGTGCGGCCCGGGCGCCGAGGAACGGGGCGAACGGGTAGAACCGCCGGATCTCGTGCACGAACGCCAGCGTGTAGTCGTCGTCCCCGGCGCGCAGCCGGGCGCGGGTGGCGGGCCAGCGGTCGAGCGCGTGCGTGGCGAACGCGACGAACCACGCCACCGCGGTGGCCGGCCGGATGATGTTGATGAGCTCGACGGCCGCGGTCCTCGAGTCGAGCAGGTAACCGTCCTCGAGGTGGTGCGCGACCACCGACAGCGGCTCCGGGGCCGGGTCCTCACGGCGTACGGCATCAATGATCTTGGAAAACTGACGCTCTCGCCGCCGCCGGGCCGATCGCGCCCGCGCGAAGCGCGGACCCAGGGTCGCGAAGCCGTCGACCATCGCGATCAGGTCCCGGGCCAGGGCGTCCCGGTCACGCTCCTCATCCGGTACGCCGGTCCAGCGCGACACGGCCTCCGCCAGCACCTTCGCGGACTCGTCGAAGATCGAGATCGCGCCCGCGCCGCGCCAGCCCTCGGCGGCCTCGTCGAAGACCTCGCCGGCCAGCTTCGCCAGGCTGTCGATCCCGTCCGCGTTCATGAGCAGCGCGACGAAGAGCGCCTTGCGCGCCCGGTGCGCCTCGCCGTCGAGCGTGTGCACGCCCTTGCCGAAGAGCGTGGCGATCACGTTCGGCGGGAGGGCGTCGTGCCGCTCCAGGTTGCCCTTGCCGTAGAAGAAGCGAGCCGCGTCCGGTCCGCTGATCGCCACCGCGCGCTGCCCGCCGACCCGCATCTCGACGGGGCGGCCGTGCGACTGCCGCCGCAGGTCCGGAAGCCAGGCGTACCCCTTCGCCGCGAAGGCGAGGGACTGGTCGAGAAGAGCCATGGCCGTCCGTGTCCCCTCTCGTGACGGCGCGAAACCGCTGCCGAAAATCTTCCTTATTTTTCCTCCTGGCGGACTTCGCGTCTGGGGTTTCCGTCATACCCCCGCCCTACTCTGGGACGCCTGACGGAGGGAGTGCCTGTGAAGGCGAGTAGGTCCGCCGCCATGGTGGCCGGCTTCCTGGTGGTGGCATGGCTCCAGGTCGTCGCGGCGCTGCTGGCCGTGCTGCTGGTGCTCGACCTGCTGCCCGGCACGGTCGCGGTGCAGGTCGCGGTTCCGCTCGCCATCGCCACCGCCGGCCTGCTCTGCTACGCCACGATGCGCGCCCTGCGGCTGCGCCGCCCGTCGCCCGCCGGCGTCCCCGTGACCCGCGAGCGAGCGCCCAAGCTCTGGACGATGATCGACGAGGCCGCCGCCGCGGCCGGCGTCGCGCCGCCCGACGGCGTGACAGTCGTCGCGTCCGCGGCCGCCACCCTGGTCGAGCGCGCGCGGCTCGGCGGCCTCGTCGGCGGGCACCGCGAGCTCTACCTCGGACTCCCGCTGTTCCAGGCGTGGGACGAGGCGCGGTTGCGGGCCGTGGTAGCGCACGAGCTGGCGCACGGTTCGCCCCGGCTCGGCGGCCGGTTCGCCCCCGTGGCCCGCCGCGGCCGGGTCGTGCTGTCCCGTGTCGTGCCGCGCATCCCTGCGCGCAGCCCCGCCGGCCCGGTGTTGCGGCTGTGGGCCAGGTGGTACAGGGCTGTCGACGATCCGTACAGCCGCGCCCACGAGCTCGCCGCCGACCGGGTCGCCGCCGAGTTCGCCGGCGCCCGCGTGGCGGCCGCGGTGCTGCGCGACGGCCCCGTGCTCGAGGGCATGCAGGAGCTGTTCCACGTCGAATACCTGAGCCCCGGCTGGCAGGCCGGCCTGGTGCCCGACGACGTGTTCGGCGGTTTCCTGCGCGTCCTGGCCGCCCGCGCCGAGGACGCGGCGCTGCTGCGCGCCCGCGGCCCACAGGAGCCGGCCGAGTGGGACCCCCACCCGCCGTTGGCCGAGCGACTGGCCGCCCTCGCCGCGATCACCCCCGAGGGCCCCGACCCGATCTCCCCGCCGGCCGGCGACCTGGTCCCCGACCTGCCCGGCCTCGGCCGCGCCTTGCAGGCCGTCGCCTACCCCGTAGCCGGCCGCGAGACCGTCAGCTGGGACGAGTTCTTCGGCGCCGCCCGCACAGCCGAGATGGAACGCGAGGCCGACGCGTCCCTGCGAGCTCTCTCCCACGCCGCCGGCACCCCCGTGACCACCATCGACGACGTCCTACGCCTCTCCGAGGACGGCCACCTCACCAAGCTCGCCGAATTTATCCTGGCCGACCTGCCATCCCCGGCCGGCCCCTCCGCGCCGAGGACCCCACCCACCAATTCCTCGCCGAACACCCCACCCACCAATTCCTCGCCGAGCGCCCCGCCGACCGGATCCTCGCGAGGCGCCCCGCCCACCAACTCCTCGCCGGGCGCTTCGCCCATCGGATCCTCGGCCGACTACCCGCCCGCCGGGGCATCAACGCCCGGCGCGCAGGCCGCCGCCATCTCACCCGAAGGCACATCCCTGGCCAGTGACGCCGAACGTGGCGACGCCTCACCCGGCGAGCCCTCGTTGCCTGGCGGCGCAAGTTCGCGCGACGGCGCCTTCTTGCCGGGCGGCGCAACCACACCCCACGACCCTTCCTTGCCTGGCGGCTTGGCTGCGTCCCGCGACCCTTCCTTGCCTGGCGGTTCGGCGGCGTCCCGCGACCCTTCCCTGCCTGGCGGTTCGGCGGCGTCCCGCGACCCTTCCCTGCCTGGCGGTTCGGCGGCGTCCCACGACCCTTCCTTGCTTGGCGGTTCGGCGGCGTCCCGCGACCCTTCCTTGCTTGGCGGCTCGGCGGCGTCCCGCGACCCCTCCTTGGCAGGCGGCCTGGCCGCATCCGGCGGTGCCTTTCCGCCTGGTGGGTCACCGCCGGCATTCGGGGGGCGTCTGCCTGCCGAGGAGATCGCGGCTCGGGTCACCGAGCTGATCACGCTGTTGCTGGCGTTGACGGCGCTGCATGACGGGCGGGCTCGCTGGCGACATAGCTGGACGGGCGCGGCCGAGCTGGTCTCGATCGACGGGTCCCACCTCGACCTGCACGGCCCGGCCGTGCTCGCGGGCGATCCGGCGACGGTCGGGGAGGCGCGCGAGTGGCTCGCCACCCTCGGCATCGACATCACCGCCTCGGCAGGTGGCGGCGGGCGCCCCGCCGCGCGCGTGCCGGTGCTCGGCGGTGTTGTCAACCTGCTGGTCGACGGCGCGCGCACCGACCTGCTCGTCGTCGAGACCGGTCTTGTGCTGGTGGCCGGCCTGCCCCGCACCCGCCACGCCGAGGCCAAGCGGCGCCTCACCCGCCTGGCCTCCGACGGCGTTCTCGCCGACGGCTCTCCGGCCCACCGCCGCCTTGTCCCCACCCAGCCGGGTTCGGGCGCGTCGCAGGGTGGGCCGGGGACAGGGCCGGCACGGTCCGCGGCGGCTGCGGCGGGGAATGGTCCTGCCGTGGCTGGGGCCGGGAGCGGTTCTGCGGCCAGGGCTGGTTCGGCGGCCGGGGGTGGAAGCGGTTTTGTGGCGGCCAGGGCTGGTTCTGCGGCTGGGGCCGCGAGCGGTTCTGCGGCCAGGGCTGGTTCGGCGGCCGGGGGTGGAAGCGGTTTTGTGGCGGCTGGGGCCGATTCTGCGGCTGGGGCCAGGAGCGGTTCTGCAGCGGCTGGGACGGGAAGCGGTTCTGCCGCGACTGGGGCCGGGAGCGGTTCTGGGCCGGCGCCGGGCGGTGACGGCGGGTCGGTCGCGACGTTGCCGGTGGTCGATGAGGGGGTTCAGACGCGGTTTGTGCCGTTTGCTGATGTCGCTTCCGTGGTGGCGGGGCGCAACGGGCGGCGGCATTGGGAGATCGGGCTGCGGGACGGGAGCCGGCTCGGGGTGCGGGCCGCCCTCGACTCCGAGGAGTTGCCGGGTGGGTGGGCCGCGCTCGACGAGGCGGTGTCGTTCCTCACGCGCACTCGCCACAACGGGTGACGCCGCGCACCTTTCACCCGTCTGGCATGACCCACAGTGAACTGTTCCACCCTTGCCGTGCGTGGTACCGGTCATCAGCGTCTCATTCGCGACGGATGAGTGATCTGCTGGTCACCTGAGGTCACAATGACCTTCGGGGGCCGTTCGCTTACCGGTTGCGTAAATGGGTAGATGAGTTTCCGGTGACGGTGGACGATCCCTATGAGGGCGGGGGAGGCCAGATCATGGAGCGGGGACCGTTGGCGCTCTTCGGAGCGATCATCGCGGTCGGGCTCGGTCCGGCCCTCTGGATGGGTGTTCAGCTCGGCGGCATGCCGACGTCGCCCGCGCGACCGCCGGCCGTCGTCACCGAGAAGAACAAGGTGACCGGCGACCAGCTCGTCGGCGGCACCGGGGCGGGTGAGCAGACCACGGACAGCGACGACTCCCCTGTGGACACCGCACCGCAGGGCAACGTCCTGCCGATGGACACGTCGCCCGCGGCCGAGCCCACGCCGAGCGCCACCACGTCGCCCTCGCCTTCGCTGCCGATCACCACGCCGACCGTGTCCGCCTCCACGAGTGCGAGCGCGAGTGCGAGCACCGGCACCGGTGCGAGCACGACCGTCCCGGCGACCCCGCCGGCCGAGACGACGACCACCACCCCGCCGCTGCCGCCGACCGAGCCGACCGACCCCAGCACCACCGAGCCGACCGACCCGGCCACGCCGCCCACCGGCGACGAGACCGATGACCCGTCGTGGCCGCCCTACCCCGGCGAGGACGCCGGCCACGGCGACACCGGCGGCGAGACCGGCTGGGACGGCACCTCCGACAACGACCGCGCCGGCAGCTGGCTGGCCGCCGACCCCACCGGCAAGTAAGCGGCACGAGGTCGGCCGGCGCCACCCCGCGGGCAAGTAAGCGGCACGAGGCCGTCCGGCGCCACCCCGCGGGCAAGTAAGCGGCACGAGGCTGGCCGGCGCCACCCCGCGGGCAAGTAAGCGGCACCGACTCCGTCCGGCGCTCCGGCCGCTGGCGGGATCGAACGCTAGACCGAAGGGGGTGGCGAGCCGGTCGGCAGGTAGGTCGCCATCAAGCCCCGCGCGGTCTCGGCGAATTGTGCCCGCAGCTCCGGCGGGTCCAGCACCTCGGCCTCGGCGCCCAGCTTCAGCAGCTCGATGTGGCCGTGCCTGATCGACTCGATGGGGACCCGGGTGAGCAGCCAGCCGTTCTCGTCCGGTGGGCCCGCCTCGGCCCGGGCCGTGCGGGACATCTCCGGCGGGAAGACGAACGCCATCCGTTGCAGCGCCGCCTCCGTCATGCGGACCGTCGCGACACTGGTGTAGACGCCGCTTTCGTAGCGTTCCGTCCACTCCGCCCAGTAGGCCGCCAGGTCGAAGCCGGGCGGGCGGGACGCGGGCTCGTCCAGGATGTCCGCGGCGAGGATGTTCGACACCCGGTAGGCCGTCGTGCGCTCGCCCGCCGCGGCCACCAGATACCAGCGGCCGGCCTTCAGCACCACACCCAGGGGGTCCAGCCTGCGGTCGACCTCGCGCGGGGCCTTCCAGCGGCGGTACCGGATCTGGAGCACCCGCCCGCTCCAGACCGCCTCCGCGACCGTGGACAGGTGGGGTGTCGGCTCGCCCGCGCGGAACCAGCCCGGTGCGTCGAGGTGGAACCTCTCCCGTACCCGATCCGCTCTGTCCCCCAGCTCACCCGGCAGCGACGCGCGCAGCTTGAGCTCCGCCGCCGCCAGCACCGAGCCCAGGCCCAGCTCCGCCGCCGGTCCCGGCATGCCGGCCAGGAACAGCGTGCCCGCCTCGTCGGAGGTCAGGCCGGTGAGGCGGGTGCGATAGCCGTCGAGCAGTTGATAGCCGCCGGCCGGCCCGCGGTCGGCGTAGATCGGGACGCCCGCCGCGCCGAGCGATTCGACGTCGCGGTAGACGGTGCGTACCGAGACCTCCAGCTCGTCGGCGAGGTCCTGCGCCGTCATCCGGCCGCGCGTCTGCAACAGCAGGAGCAGGGAGACGAGACGGCCGGCGCGCATGCCGCAAAGCTATAACGGGTGCGGGGAGCCCGACGGGCTCCCCGCAGAACGGCCGAGGCTCAGAGCGACAGCAGCCGGTTGAGGATGTCCCGGTAGCCGCGCAGCTCGACGCGGAGCTTCTCGGTGTCGTCGGCGTTGCCGCCCAGGGCGTCGCGCTGGGCCTTGAGGGTGCTGGTCAGCTTGTCGACGACCTCCTCGACCAGCCGGGACGCCTCGGCCGTGGCGTCCTTGGGGTCGTCGACGAAGCGCAGCTGGATGTCGCGGAAGCGCTCGGTGAAGGCGTCGCCGTCCGGCAGGAGCCGGTCGCTCGTGGCGGCGCCGGACCGCTCGACGGGCTTGCCGGTGGCCGGCTCGACCACGGCCGGGCTCTCGAACGTCCCGTCGTCCTTGATCGCGTCCTGGGCCTCGGGCCGGATCGGCTCGCCGGTGGCCGGCTCCACCGCGGTGGGGCTGTCGAACGTGCCGTCGTCCTGGACCGCCGTCTGCTCCGCCGGCTTGTCCGCGTCGGCCGGCGCCACGCCCTCGTGCACATCGTGGCCCGTGCCGGCGGCGCGGGTGTCCTCGTCGTCCAGGCGGATGTCCACGTCGTCCGGGTGGGAGTCGGCGCGCTCGGTGACCACGGTGCCGTCCGGCCCGTAGGTCGTGCCGTCGCGGCGCTCGGGGTCGGAGTCGGTGTGCGGCGAGGTGTCGGCCGGGACGGCGGCCGGGGCGTCACCCGGCCGGTCGCTCCACGGCGACCCGGCCCGCTGCGGCGGCACCGTCACCGGCTCGGAGGCCACGTGCTGGGTGCGCTCGGGGTCGTCGTCGGCGTACTGCGCCTCGTTCTCTTTCTCGTTCGAGAAGAACTTCATGTCGGTGGCTCCTAGCGGCTGGTGTCGCGGGCGGAAGCGTCGCCGGCCTCACGCGGAGCGGGCGCCGGCGCGTTGTCTCCATTGGGGACGATCCTGCTCTCAGTAGTACCAGCAACCGGGTCCGTGCCGAGCAGGTCGGCGAAGAGCGCGCGGTAGTGGACCAGGGCCTGGCGCAGGTCCTCGGTCCCGGCCTCGCCGGCGCGGTTGCGCTCGCTGATCGCGTGGGCGTCGCGGTAGTGCTGAAGCGTGTTGGCGTGCTCCACCGAGAGGTCGGCGAGGCGCTCGTCGTACTCGCCGGTGGGGTATCCGCGCTCGGCGATCAGCCGGGTGACCAGCTCGTCGGCGGTGGAGACGGCCTCGGTGGGGTTGTCCACGAACTGGATCTGGACCTCTTCCCACGCGGCCGAGTACTTCGCCTGCGCCTCGGGCGACAGCGGCTTGAGCTCGAGCGAGGCGTGTCGCTTCTCGCGCTCGCGCAGCTCCTTCTCGGCCTCGGTGCGGCTGCCGGTGTCGGCGACCACCTTGTCGTACTCGGGCCCGAACGTGCTCTGCAGCTTCTTGCGCCGACCGACCTGGATGCCGTACACGATGGCGGCGATCACGACCAGGACGACGACGATCAGGATGATCGTGAGTGTGGTGGACATCGGCCTCCTCCTTTGTCATACCCGGTATGCCCACCGAAGGTGTGTCGCCAATCGCATCTGCCGCACGAACGTGGGCTGTCGTATCCACGACTCGGCAATCTCGCAGGACAAAGAGGACGGAAAGCCATTATTTCGGTACGCGGGGCAGGTGGCTCGCCGTGAAGGTTTTACGTATTCTGCCGAGGGCGTACGCCGTCGCCAACCCTCGGGCGGAGCCTCATGAGAACCACCCGCTACTGGTCGATCCGTTCGAAGATCATTGCGCTGGCAGCCGTGCCGCTGACCGCGCTGCTGGCGTTGTGGCTCTTCGCGACCGCGCTCACCGCCGGTCCGGCGTTCAACTTGCTCTCCGCGCGCACGGTGCTCGACACCGTCGGCAACCCCGGCATCGAGCTGGTCGGTCACCTCCAGCGCGAGCGGCTCTTCAGCGTCGAGTACCTCTCCGCCAAGGGCCCGATCCCGCGCACCCTCCAGGACCAGCGCGCCGCCACCGACAAGGCGATCGCCGACTTCCGCCGCCAGGCCGGCAGCGACAAGGCGCACGACGCCGCGAGCGACGCGCTGCGCGCCCGCATCGGCCAGTTCTTCACCCAGCTCGACAGCCTCGCCGGCAACCGCGACCACATCGACAAGCGAGAGATGGACGCGATCGGCGGCCAGAACCTCTACAACAGCGTGATCGCGTCCGGCTTCCAGACCTTCGCCGCCACCGCGACCTTCGACGACGAGCGCATCGACCGTGAGCTGCGCGCGCTCACCACCGTCGGACAGGGGCAGGAATACCTGAGCCGGGTCGACGCCCTGGTCGGCGGCGCCACCGCGCGCGGCCGGTTCGACCCCGAGACGCGCAGCCAGCTCATCCAGGACGTCGGCACGGCCCGGTTCCTGCTCGGCCAGGGCGTCGAGGACATGTCGGCCGCCGACCGCACCGCATACGGCAAGATGAACGGCGGCGACACCTTCAGCCGGCTCGACGCCCTGCTCACCGCGCTGGTCCAGCAGAGCCGCGACGGCGTGGTGTCCCCGGTCAGCAGCGAGGAGTTCCGCCCGGTGTACGTGGCCGCCGCGCGCGAGCTGCGCGCCTTCGAGACGGCCGCCACCGACTCGCTGACCGAGCGCGCCCGCCCCGTCGCCCAGACCATCCTGGTGCGCCTCGGCCTCGCCGGCATCCTCGGGCTCGCCGCCCTGGTGGTCTCGGTGCTCCTCTCGATCAAGGTGGGCCGCTCGATCGTCGGCCGGCTGCGCCGTCTGCACGGCGAGGCGCGCGAGATGGCGACCGAGCGGCTGCCCATGGTCGTCCGCCGGCTCCAGCGTGGCGAGAACGTCGATGTGGACGTCGAGACGCCCCCGCTCGAGTACGGCCGCGACGAGATCGGCCAGCTCGGCCAGGCGTTCAACGAGGTGCAGCGCACGGCCGTGCAGTCGGCGGTCGAGGAGGCCGGCGTCCGGCGCGGGCTCAACGAGGTCTTCCTCAACATCGCGCGGCGCAGCCAGACGCTGCTGCACCGCCAGCTCGCCCTGCTCGACCGCATGGAGCGCCGCGAGACCGAGCCGCAGGAGCTGGAGGACCTCTACCGGGTCGACCACCTCGCCACCCGCATGCGCCGGCACGCCGAGGACCTGGTGATCCTGGCCGGCGCCGCGCCCGGCCGGGGCTGGCGCAACCCCGTACCGGTGATCGACGTGATCCGCGGCGCGATCAGCGAGGTCGAGGACTACAAGCGGGTCGACATCCGCTCGGTCGAGTCCGCCTCGGTGCTGGGCCGCGCGGTCGGCGACGTCATCCACCTGCTCGCCGAGCTGCTGGAGAACGCGGCCTCGTTCTCGCCGCCGCACACCCGGGTCCAGGTCTCCGGGCAGGTCCTGCCGAACGGCTACGCGGTCGAGATCGAGGACCGTGGCCTCGGCATGACCCAGGAGGCGATCGACGAGGCGAACCGGCGCCTGGTGGAGCCGCCCGACTTCGACCCGGCCGACAGCGCGCGCCTCGGTCTCTTCGTGGTCGCCCAGCTGGCGAACAGGCACGGCATCAGGGTGTCGCTGCGGCCGTCCGCGTTCGCGGGCGTGACGGCGATCGTGCTGGTGCCCGGCGAGCTGGTCGCGCCGGGTGCGGGCCCGGCGGCGCTGCCGTCCGGCGGCGCCACCAAGGAGCGCCCGCTGGTCGGCTCGGGCACCGACGACCCGTCGCGCCACTCGCTGGCCACGCTCCAGTGGAACGGCACCGAGGAGCTGCGTCAGGTCACCGTCCCGGGCCGTCCGGTCACGATCAACGGTACGGCCACAGAGCCGGCCGAGGCGCCGGCCGCCGAGCCGCCCGCCGCGCCGGCCGTCGGTGGACCGGCGCCCAGCTCCATCGCGGAGGGTCTCAGCGAGGACGGCCTGGTCCGCCGCAAGCGGGCCCGCCGCCCGGCCGACCTGGCAGCCATGGACGCCGCCGACACCGTGCCCGGCGCCACGCTGCCCCAGCGCGAGGCGCCCGAAGCCGTGATCCCGCTGCCTCAGCGCGAGGCGCCCGAAGCCGTGATCCCGCTGCCGCGGCGCGACGCGCCCGAGCCCGAGGTGCTGCCCCACCGCGGGGCCGGGCCCGTGATGCCGACCTCGGCCGCGCCGCTCTTCCCGACCGCGCTGCCGACCGGAGCGCCCTCGGCGGCGCCCACCTCGGCCGCGCCGATGTTCGTCGCTCCCACGTCGCCGGCGGCGCCCCCGGCCGGCGCGGACGAGATCGACGACGGACTGCCCAAGCGCGTGCGCCAGGCGAGCCTGGCCCCGCAGCTGCGCCGCACGTCCCGTCCCGCCGAGGAGCCGGAGCCGGCCGCCACCCTCCGCTCGCCCGAGCAGGTGCGCAGCATCATGAGCGCCCTCCAGTCCGGCACCACGCGAGGCCGCATCGACGCCTCCCGCTATCTCGGTGACGCTCCGAAGGGGGGTGAACACGGAAAGCGCAACGACATGCCGTCCCGCGCCACGGATTCCGCATCTGAAGATCGGTCCAATGCGGATGACACGGACATCGAGCGTCCCTCGAACGGCGGATCCTTTGCCGATGCGGCTACCGTCAGTTTCCCGGCGATCGTGAACGTCGCGCTCGCCCGGGAACGAGAAGCATCATCCGGGGGCGGAGAGGATGCGGCCGGCGACCGTGCCACCGAACCCGGAAGCAATGACGTGACACGGCCGGAAAAGGACGCATAAGTGACACAGACCAAGCAGAGCGCGAACCTCACCTGGCTCCTCGACGATCTGGTGGAGCGGGTGCCGACGGCGCAGCAGGCGGTCGTACTCTCCGCCGACGGCCTGCTGATGGGCGCCTCGGCCGGCCTGCGCCGCGAGGACGCCGAGCATCTGTCCGCGATGGCCGCCGGCTTCCAGAGCCTCGCCAAGGGCGCGAGCCGCCACTTCCGGGCCGGTCCGGTGCGCCAGACGGTGGTCGAGATGGAGTCGGCCTTCCTCTTCGTCACCGCGGCCGGTCACGGCGCGTGCCTCGCCGTTCTGGCCTCCAGCGACGCCGATCTGGGCCTCATCGCGTACGAGATGGCCATGCTCGTCACCCGCGTCGGCCAGAACATGAGCGCGCCGGAGCGCTCGGCGGTGGCTCCGTCCGATGCCAGCTGACCTCCCCCGAGCGGCGCACGACTGGCTCGACAACGACGCCGGGCCGGTCGTCCGCCCCTACGCGATGACCCAGGGCCGCGTGGCGCCCGAGGGCGGCGAGTTCGACCTCGTCGCCTTCGTCGTCGCGACGGCCGGCGGGCGGCCGGGCGAGGACACCCCGCTCCAGCCCGAGCACCACGCGATCGTCGCCGCCGCGTGGGAGCCGATCTCGGTCGTCGAGCTCGCCTCGGGCCTGGACCTGTCGATCGGCGTGGTCCGCGTTTTGCTCGGTGATCTACGCTCGGCGGGGCTCATCTCGCTGTACGAACCTCCCGCGGCCACCCAGCCGCACGACGTCGACGTACTCAAGGCGGTTGTCAATGGACTCCGTGCGCTCTGACCACAACGGCGCGTCGTCGCGCATCCCGGTCGCGCTCAAGATCCTGATCGCCGGCGGATTCGGCGCCGGCAAGACCACGATGGTCGGCTCGGTCAGCGAGATCCGTCCGCTGCAGACCGAGGAGATCCTCACCGGCGTCGAGGGCGCCGACAGCGTCGACGGTGTCGAGGGCAAGACCACCACGACGGTCACGATGGACTTCGGCCGCATCACGATCACCGACGACCTGCAGCTCTACCTCTTCGGCACGCCCGGCCAGGACCGCTTCTGGTTCCTCTGGGACGAGCTCTCCGAGGGTGCCCTGGGCGCGGTGGTCCTCGCCGACACGCGCCGCCTGGCCGACTGCTTCCCCTCGATCGACTACTTCGAACAGCGGGGCACTCCCTTCGTCGTCGCGGTCAACTGCTTCGAGTCCGAGCAGCGCTTCGCCCCCGAGGCCGTGGGCCGGGCCCTCGACCTCGACGAGGGCGTCCCCGTGGTGCTGTTCGACGCCCGCGAGCCCCAGGCCGCCCGCAACGTCCTCATCGAGCTGGTGGAGTACGTGGCCCGCCGCCAGCTGGCCTCGGCTTCCCGTTAGGGAGGCCCGGGTCCCGCTCAGGGTTGGCGGGCTCGTTCGGCTCGGCTGGCCTCGATCCTGCGGCGGGCCAGGATGCGCGCCTGCTCGGCGTCGCCGCCGGTGAGGCGGGCGAGGATCGCGGCGAGCGGCCTGATCGTGCCCCAGCCGCCCCAGTGCCCCTCGGGGATCTCGGTGGGGAAGACCCAGATCCGGCTCGGGTCGCGTGGCCAGGCGCCGTCCTCGGCGTCCAGGATCGCCTCGGTGACCTCGGCGATGACCCCGGCACGGGCCCGCTCGCCGAGCTGACCCTCGGGCGCGGACGGGACGACCTTGTAGCGCGGCTCGCCGGCGGGCTTGCCGCCGACGTACACGGCGGCCGGCCGGTGCAGCCACAGCCAGGAGACCGAACGGGTCACCGGGTCGGCCGGGTCGAATCCCTCATGGCGGATCAGGATCTCGGTGATCCGGTCGAGCAGCGCGGCCTCGGCGTCCGGCCGCAGCGCGCCCTCGGGGATGTACACGTCCAGCATCGGCATGATCGGCTCTCCTGGGTTTATTTCTTCAACTCAGCTGGACCATAGGGATGCTGAGTTCAAGTTGTCAACTCAGCCGGGTAGGCTGGCCGCATGCGGACGCGGCGGATCGACCCGGTGAACTGCTCGGTGGCGCGCTCCCTCGCGGTGGTCGGCGAGCGCTGGTCGCTGCTCATCGTCCGCGAGGCGCTGGACGGCGCCCGCCGGTTCGGCGAGTTCCACGCCCGCCTCGGCATCGCGAAGAACCTCCTGACGACCCGCCTCGACTCCCTGGTGGCCGCCGGGGTCCTGCGCCGGGTGCCCTATCAGGAGCCTGGCAGCAGGCAGCGCTTCGCCTACGAGCTGACCGAGCAGGGCGAGGCGCTGCGCCCCACCCTCGTGGCCCTGCTGGAGTGGGGCGACAAGTACCTGCCCACCCCGGAAGGCCCGTCGGTGATCGTCCGCCACCGCCCGGCCGACGACGAGGCCGCCTGCGACGAGCCGGTCCGCGTCGTCCTCCAGTGCGCCGCGGGCCACACCCACCTCCACCCCGAGGACATCTGCCGTACGCCGGGACCGGGCGCCCGCTTCGTCGACGCCCCGTAGCGCGGCGAGGTCGGGTCGGCGGATCAGGTGGGCGAGGTCGCTTCCGGCGGCGCTGGGGGCAGGGCGATCAGGCGTGGCTCCAGGCGGCGGTAGGTCCTTGCCGAGAGGAGGCCGCCGTGGAGCAGGTCGGCCGGGTGGGTGAAGGGCCGGGCGGCGGCGATGCGCTCGGCCGTCTTCGGGGCGAGCTTGGTGAGGTGCGGGAGTGCGGCCGCGGGCACGTGGTTGATGTCGATCAGGCCGCCGTCGTCGAAGCGGCGGGCCAGGTCGGGGCGGCCGATGCCGAGCGTGCGGGCGCGCCGCGGGTCGAGCGTGGCGAACAGGCGGGACTGCTCCCGGACCAGCCACTCGCCGGTGGTGCGCGCGGACAGCGCCGCGATCACGGCGCCGTGCACGGCGGAGAGGAGGACCGTGGCGCCGAACAGGATGATGCCGGCGCCCTCGGCGGCGCTCGTCTCGGCCGAGTCGAGCGGTGACGGGTCGAGCTCCATGAAGACGACGGCCGCGACGACCATCAGCGCGTAGACGGCCGCGGGGATGAGCAGCCGCCGGTTGTGCAGCCGGGCGGCGGCGACGACGAAGTAGATCCACGAGCCGAGGGAGAGCGTGACCACCGGCAGGACGGCGGCGAAGAGCACCTCGAGGACCGGCACCCGTGGCCGCCCCGCGGCCGGGCGGGCCAGGAAGTCCGGCACCGCGGGCGGCACAGGCCCGTGCGGAGCGAAGCCGTGCGGCCACGCCACCACAGGCCCGGCGGCGGGCGGCCCAGCGAAAGACGGCCCAGCGAAAGACGGCCCAGCAGGAGGCGGCCCAGCGAAAGGCGGCCCAGCGAAAGGCGGCCCAGCGAAAGGCGGAGCGGAAGGCGGGCCGGAGGGCGCCGAGCCCGCGACCTCGGCAGCATCCGGCCCCGCCGGCACCGGAAAGGCGTCGCCCCGCAAGATCCGGCGATGCGTCTCCTGGAGCAGCTCACCCGGCTCGATGCCGAACTCGTCCAGCAGATAGGCCCGCGCCTCCCGAAACGCCGCCAGCGCCTCCGCCTGCCGCCCACTCCGATGCAGCGCGATCATGAGTTGGGCGCGCAGCCCTTCGCGCAGCGGGAACTCGCCGATCAGCCGGCTCAGCTCGGCGATCAGCCCCGGCTCCCGCCCTTGGGAGAGCTCCGCCCACCGCTCCCAGGCCGTCGCCCGCGCCTCCGTCAGCCGCACCCGCGCCGCCTCGAACACCGGCCCGGTCAGGCCCGCCAGCGCCTCCCCGCGCCACAGGGCGAGGGCCTCCCGCAGCGCCGCGGCCGTGGCCTCCGGCGCGGTGACCGCCGCCATGAACTCGTCGGCGTCGAGCGCATGCCCCTCGATCCGCAGCACGTAGCCGCTGCCGGTCAGCGCGAGCAACTCGCCCGGCGTGCGCGGCTGCCGGGCCGGGTCGAGCACGCGGCGCAGCCCGGCCACGTACTTCTGCACGACGTTCGCGCCGTTCTCGGGGGGATCGTCGCCCCAGACCGCGTCCACGATGTGGTGCGTCGGCACCGGACGGCCGGCCTGCAGCACCAGGACGGCGAGCACGGCGCGCTGTTTGGCCGGTCCCAGGTCGACCGGCGTGCCGTCGCGGAGCGCCCGCACGTCGCCGAGGATTTCGAATCGCAGCGTGTCCCCCCATGCGTGAGCTGCGCGAACGTGATTCGGCAGTGGAACGGCAGCGGGCAGCAGCATAACGGCAGAGCGACCGCAGCACGCTCCCGGAGGCTTCGAGGCATCACCCGAGCTGAACGGACGTGCCATCGATGAACACATACAGACTGGCCCTCGGCGTCACCACTGTCGCGCTCGCCCTCTCCGGCTGCGGCTTCGTGGGCGGCGCCCGCGACACCAGCGCCCTCGGCGACCGTCCGGCCACGCCGGAGAAGTCACCGCGCGAGGTCCTGATCGAGACCGTGCCGGACGAGAAGGTGGGCGCCTACACCTTCGACATCAAGGGCGGGATGTCCCCGTTCTCGGGCCTGCTGGACGCGCCGAACAGAACCGCCCAGGTGAAGGTCACCCATGCCGAGGACGGCGTGTCACTCACGCTCCACGCCCTGATCATCAAGAACAAGAGCTGGATGAAGCTCTCGGTCACCGGGGCGCCCGAGGGCTTTCCCCGGCTGCCGAAGAAGTGGATGCTCATCGACCCGAAGAAGATCAAGGACCCGGACGACGCACCGCTCTCGTACAACGACGACGAGATCGACCCCGGCTACACCGAGCTGATCATCCGGAACTCCCAGGACGTGGTGGAGACCGGCAAGGGCCGGTACGCCGGCACGACCGACCTGACCGGCGCCAAGGCGGCCGAGATCGTCGACGAGAAGACCCTGACCGCGCTCGGCGAGCAGGCGAAGTCCGTGCCGTTCGACGCGGTCGTCGGCCCCGAGGGGCATCTGACCAGCCTCACCGTCAAGATCCCCGCGACCGGTGGGTCCACGGCGTCGACCTACAAGGTCACCTACGCCGGGTACGGCCGGACGAAGACGCCGACCGTCCCGGCCGAGACGAGCAGGCCCACGGCCACCGTCTACGAGCTGCTGAACAGCTGACGTCAACCGAAGCCGCCGAGGCGGTCGCGCGGGTCTACGGGGGTCCGCGCGGCCGCCGAGGCCTGAGCGGGGCCCGGCCTGCGAAGAGCCGGATCATGTGCGAACTCTGCGGCCGCCCGGTGCTCGGCCTGACCGGATGGGACTGGACGCTGTTGCCCTGGATGACCGGCGGTGAGGCGACCGGCGTGATCCCCGGCCCGTGCCACGTCGCCTGCCTGCGCGAGCGGGGTGTCGCGACCGAGTGGGCCGCCGCTGTCGAGGCGTACCACTGCGCCCGCTGGCCGCTCTTTCTGGGCGGGCGCGACGGTGCCGCGCGCTGGCGCCTGCACGCCGGCCCCCGGGCGCGCCGTTTCCACTGGTGGCGGTCCGACGGGCGGCTCGCCTCCTTCCCGTACAGCTCGATGTCCTCGGACCCGCCCGCCGTGACCGGCGATCTGGCCGAGGTGGGCAGCGCCCAGGCCGGGGACCTGCTGGCCGCGATGGGCACCGACGAGATCGGCCGGCCGGCGCCGCTGGACCGGGTGATCGCCCGCCTGGGCCTCGCCGACCGCTATCCCGGCTGCGCGGGAACGGTGGCGCGGCGGATCCGCAACGTCGGGACCGTGCGCCGCCCGGAGCTGGTGGACGTCCTGGAGGCGCGCGTCGATCTGCCGGTGGACGCGGGCTGCCGTGAGGCGGCGCGGGAACTTGTGATGGGATCAGGCCATGGGCACGAGCGATGAGCTGATCTTCGTCGGCGGCTACACGGGCGACAAGGGTGGCGACGGTGAGGGCATCGCCCTGCTGCGCCGCGATCCGGCGACCGGGGTCCTGACCCACCTGGGTGTCGCGGCGCGCACGCCGTCGCCGTCGTTCCTGGCCCAGCACCCCACCCTCCCGATCCTGTACGCCGTCAACGAGCTCGACCCGGACGGCAGCATCAGCGCGTTCACGGTGTCGCCCGGCGGCGAGCTGACCCCGTTGTCGATCCAGCCGACCGGCGGCGGCGACCCGGCCCACCTCTCGGTCACCTCCGACGGCCGCTTCCTGCTCGTCGCCAACTACGCCGGCGGCTCCGTCGCCGTGCACCCGCTCGACCCGGAGGGTGCTCCCGGCGAGCGCTCCGACCTGCTCGGCCTGGCCGGCAGCGGCCCGGTCGCCGACCGTCAGGCCGGCCCGCACGCGCACATGGTCGTCCCGGTGCGCGACGACGTCCTCGTCGCCGACCTGGGCTCGGACCGTGTCTGGCGCACCCGCCTCGACCCGGTCGCCGGCCGGCTGACCATGCTGCCGCCGGCCGTGGTCGCCGAGCCGGGCACCGGCCCGCGTCACCTGCGCTGGTCGCCGGACGGCGCGCTGATGCTGGTCGGCGAGCTCTCCGGCACGCTGAGCTGGTGGCGGCCGGCGGTCGACGGCACGCTCGAGCTGGCCGGTGAGGCCCCGACCACGACCGCCGAGGGCCAGAACTTCCCCTCCGAGATCATCGTGCGGGCGGACGGCCGCTTCGTGTACGTGGCCAACCGCGGCCCGAACACGATCGCCACCTTCGCCTGGGACGGCGACGACGCGACCCTGATCGCCGAGACGCCCACCGGCGGGGACTGGCCGCGGCACATGATCCTGCTCGGGGATCACCTCTACGTAACCAACCAGTTGTCACAGAGCGTGACGACCTTCCGGATCGACCCCGAGACCGGCGTTCCCGCCGTCCAGGGCGAACCCACCGCCGTCGCCAGCCCGACGGCCCTGCTGCGCTGGACGATTACGGCTAAAGAGGCATAAGGGTTAACTGGAAGAAAACGGTCAGCGCCCGCGACTGATCGGAACGGCGGCATCACTATCGGTCACTCAGGGTGCCAACAATCCCAATCCGAGTAACTTTCGCCCGAACGTATATGGCATTCGCCTTCGGTGATGCGCACAATCGAGCGCGTGTCTGGCCGCCATCGTAGAAACTTCAATTCCAGAGGAGCGGGCGTCGTCGGGGCCGCGATGGCGATAGTCGTCGTTCTGGCCGGGTCCTACCTCGGTTACCAGCAACTCTCCGACAAGGGCTGCACCGGTTCCATCCGGCTGACGGTCGCCGCCGCCAACGAGATCCAGCCCGCAGTTGATCAAGCTGCGCAACGCTGGGTGCAGGACGGAGCAAATGTAGACGGCACCTGTGTCGCAGTCAGCGTGGTCAATGCCAATTCGTCGACCATGGCCGCGGCCGTGGCGGGCGAGCACAAGGTGCAGCTGACCGGGCTGGGCACGGCGCCCGAGTCGGTCAAGGTGCCCGACGTGTGGATCCCCGACTCGTCGACCTGGCTGCTCCGGCTCAAGGCCGAGGCGCCGGGCTTCGCGCCGACGGATCAGAAGCCGATCGCCCAGAGCCCCGTCGTGGTGGCCATGCCCAAGCCGGTCGCCGAAAAGATCGGCTGGCCGGACAAGAAGCTCACCTGGAACACGCTGCTCGGCCAGATGCTGACCAGCACGAGCCTCAACACGGGCATCGTCAACCCGAGCCTCGACGCGGCCGGCCTCTCCGGCCTGCTCGCGCTCGGGCAGGCGGCCGGTTCCGGCGAGAAGGCGCAGTCCACCAAGGTCTCCGCGATCAAGGGGCTGGCCAACAGCGCGTCGGCCCTCCGCGACGACCTGCTGCAGAAGTTCCCGCGCTCGGCCGACCCGACCGACATCGCCTCGAGCCTCGGCGCCGCGCCGCTGTCCGAGGAGGACGTGGTCGCGTACAACGCCGAGAAGCCGGCCGTCCCGCTGGTGGCGCTCTACCTCAACCCGAGCCCGCTGCCGCTCGACTACCCGTACGCGGTCATGCCGCAGGTCGATCTCCAGAAGAGCAAGGTGGCCGAGGGCCTGCGTGGCCAGCTCGCCAGCGCCTCGTTCAAGAACGCGCTCGGCGCGGCCGGCCTGCGCTCGCCCGACGGCTCCTACGGCGCAGGCTTCGCCCGCCCGCTCGGTGCTCCGGACGCCTCCCCGGCGGTCACGAAGCCCGCGGCCGGCGGCGACGAGAACGGTGGCGGCACGGCTGCCGCCGGCCTCGACGCGAGCACGCTCTCGCAGGTGCTCGGCAGCTGGAACGCCATCACGCAGCCGGGCCGGGTGCTCGCCGTCTTCGACGTCTCCGGTTCGATGGCCGACCCGGTGCCCTCGGCGGGCAACCAGTCGCGGGCCGTGGTGACCCAGAAGGCCGCCGCCGCGGGTCTGAGCATGTTCGACGACAAGTGGGCCGTGGGTGTCTGGCTGTTCTCCACCGAGATGAACGGCAAGCGGCCCTGGAGGCAGGTCCAGTCGATCAAGCCGCTCGCGTCGTCGCGCACCGAGATCGCGAGCGCGATCCCGCAGATCGTGCCCAAGAAGGGCGGCGACACCGGTCTCTACGACACGATCCTGGCCGCCTACCAGGAGGTCAAGCGCACCTGGGAGCCGGGCAAGGTCAACTCCGTCATCCTCTTCACCGACGGCAAGGAAGAGAACCCGGACGGCATCAGCAAGGAGAAGCTGCTCGCCGACCTCAAGAAGCTGAACGACCCGAAGCAGCCGGTCCGCCTGGTGATCATCGGTATCGGCGACGGTGTCGACGAGCCGGTGCTCCAGCAGATCGTGCAGGTCACGCCGGCCGGCGGTGTCTTCATCGCCCGGGACCCGGCGCGCATGTCGGCCATCTTCGCCGAGGCGATCGGCCGCCGTACGGGCGCCACCAGCTAGACGACGGACGACGGCGGGGCCGCGCTCAGGCGAGCGGCCCCGCCCAGTCCAGGCAGACGGCCACCGCGTCGTCGTCGAGGTCGGTCTCTCCCACAAAGGTCCGCAGGTCGCCGAGGAGCGACCGGACCGCCTGCAACGGCGCCAGCGCTCCGGTCCGGCGCACGAATCGGGCCAGCGCCGCCTCCCCGTAGCGCCCGCTGCCGGCGACCGCGTCGTGGACGCCGTCGCTGACGATCACCAGCCGGTCGCCGGGCCGCAGCGAGAAGCCCTGCGCCCGGTAGTCGGTGTCCTCGAACATGCCGAGCGGAAACTGCGCGGTCAGCTTCTGCTCCACTACCGCCCGGTCGCGCAGCAGGAGCAGCCGGGGCGACCCGGCGTCGACCGCCAGGACCTCGCCGGTCGCGAGGTCGAGCTCCAGCAGCAGCGCCGACACGTGCTCCGCTCCGCGATGCTGGGCGAAGACCGCCTGGTCGGCGAGGGCCGCCTGGTCGGCCAGCGCGATGCCGGACCGGCGCGCGTTGCGCAGGGCGTACGTGGCGAGGGCCGTCAACAGCGCCGCCTGCACGCCCTCGCCCATGCCGTTGAGCACGGTGAGGAAGAGCCGGCCGTCCCGCTCGGCCCAGTCGAAGCTGTCGCCGCGCACCGCGTACGACGGCTCCAGCTGCCCGGCCAGGCTGAACGACGGCCGGACCCGGCTGCGGCCCGGCAGCAGCTCCCACTGCATCTCGGCCGCGAGGGTGAGCCTCTTGGTGCGCGCCGCCGTGCGATAGCGGTCGGTGCCGGCGGCCGCGCTCTGCAGCTCGTGCGCCAGCAGGGTCGCGACCTCGGCCAGGTCGCCGCGCGTCGCGGGCTCGTCGGGGACCGGCCCGGCGCGCAGCACGCCGATCCGCTCGCCCCGGGCGGTGACCGGCAGGTGGAGGACGCCGTCGTCGAACACCGCGGATTGGTGATCGAAGCAGCGCCAGGGCGCGTCGCCGGGATGGGTGACGCTTTCGCCGCCGAGCAGCGGCAGCAGGGCCGCGAGCCGGTAGTCGACCACGTAGATCTCGATGTCGCTGAGCGCGAATTCGGAGGTCAGCGCCGCGGCGAGACTCTCGGGCACGGCGTCGGCGGCGGCCTCGGCGAGTGCCCGGCGGACCGCGCGTAGCCTGTCGGTCAATGGCGACCTCCTCGATCGGATCCACGGGTACCGGTAGTGTCTTGCGCACCATGGCCGTTCACCATGGGCCGGATGGGCCGGACCCGACGCACGCCGCCGCGATCGACGACGCGGCGCAAGCCTTGCTGCTCGCCTGGGACGTGGCCCGCGAGCAGGTCACGCCGCGGCTGTCCTCGGTGCAGCTGAGCGCGCTGCTCGCCGTCGAGCGGGCCGAGGGCATCAACCTCGGCGGTCTCGCGGCCGAGCTGAGCATGCTGCTGTCGTCGGCGAGCCGGCTCTGCGACCGCCTGGTCGCCTCGGGCATGGTCGAGCGCGTTCCCGGCCGGGCCGACCGGCGCGAGATCGCGCTCTACCTGACGCCCGCGTCCCGCGCGCTCCTGGCCGAGCTGCGGCGCATCCGCCGCCAGGCGCTGACCGTCGTGCTCGAGAAGATGTCGGCCACCGGCCGGGCCGCCCTGCTGCGCGGGCTCACCGAGTTCGCGGCGGCGGCGGGCGAGTCGGGCGACGGGTCGGCCCCCGCTCAGACGGCCTGAAGCGCCAGCCACGCCGCCGGATCGTCCTGCACGCCGCGGATCACCGCGTCGGCAGCGCCGCGGACGGCCGCGTCCGGGCCCAGCGTGGCCGCCCGCAGCGTGACCGGGGCCAGCTCGGCGGTGAGCACCCGGCGGCGCAGCTCGGCCTCGATGCCCTCGCGCAGCCGGTCGAACGAGGGCGCGTAGCCGCCGCCCAGCACGATCACGTCGAGGTCGAGCAGGTTGACCACGGCGGCGAGGGCGATGCCCAGCGCCTTGGCCGCCAGGGCCGGGTCGTCGGCGACCATCGAGGCGCCCGCGTACTGCTCCAGGCAGCCGTTCGCGCCGCAGCGGCAGGGCCGCCCGTCGGGATAGACGGTGACGTGCCCGATCTCGCCGCTCCACCCGCGCCCGCCACGGTAGAGCTCGCGGTCGAGCACGATGCCCGCGCCGATGCCCACCTCGCCCGAGACGTAGAGGAACGTGGGCTCGCCGCCGCCGGCCCGCAGCTCGCCCAGGGCGGCCAGGTTGGCCTCGTTGTCGACCGTGATCGGCAGGTCGGCGAGCGCGGGCACCTCGCGCAGGTAGGCGATCGCGTCCACGTCCTGCCAGCCGAGGTTCGGCGCGACCCGCACCAGCCCGTCGGGCGCCACCAGACCGGGCACGGCGAGGGCCGCGCCGGCGAGCCGCAGGCCGTCCTCGGCGGCCGCCTGCCGGGCGCGCGCGGCGAGCTGCCCCAGCCCGGCCAGCGAGGGCGAGCCGGTCGTGAAGCTGTGCCGCACCGCGCCGGTGAGGTCGATCACACAGGCGGCCAGGTAGTCGACGTTGATCTCCAGGCCGAGCCCGGCGGGGCCGTCGGGCGAGAGGGCCAGCGCGGTGGCGGGCCGGCCGGCGCCGCTGCGGGGCGCGGGACCGTGCTCGGTGAGCAGGCTGCCGGCGATGAGGTCGTCGACGAGCGCGCTGACGGTGGCGCGGGTGAGCCCGGTGGCACCCGCGATCGCCGCCCGTGACGGGCGTTCTGCGCTGTTTGCCACTGTCTGCAACACCAGCGCGAGATTGTGGGCTCGCACGCTCGATTGCCGGACGGGCGCCCGGGAAGGACTCATCAGGCGACCGTTCACGGCCTTGACAATGCCACACGGGCGCCAAATAATTCAACCACTAAACAAATCCGAGCTGTTACGTGGAGGTAACCGTGCCGGTCCAGCCCACACGCGAAGACAAGTTCTCATTCGGCCTCTGGACCGTCGGGTGGCAGGCCCAAGACGCGTTCGGTTCGGCCACGCGCCCGCACCTCGACCCGGTCGAGGCCGTGCACAAGCTCGCCGAGCTCGGCGCGTACGGCATCACGTTCCACGACGACGACCTGATCCCGTTCGGCACCGACGCCCAGACGCGCGACAACATCATCGCGGGCTTCAAGAAGGCGCTCGAGGAGACCGGGCTCATCGTCCCGATGGTCACCACCAACACCTTCAGCCACCCGGTCTTCAAGGACGGCGCGTTCACCAGCAACGACCGTTCCGTCCGCCGCTACGCGCTGCGCAAGGTCCTGCGCCAGGTCGACCTCGCCGCCGAGATGGGCGCCAAGACCTTCGTGCTCTGGGGCGGCCGCGAGGGCGCCGAGTACGACGCGGCCAAGGACATCAACGCCGCTCTCGACCGCTACCGCGAGGGCCTCAACCTCGTCGCGCAGTACAGCGAGGACAAGGGCTACGGCCTGCGCTTCGCCATCGAGCCCAAGCCGAACGAGCCCCGCGGCGACATCCTGCTGCCGACCCTCGGCCACGCGATCGCCTTCACCTACGAGCTGGAGCGCCCCGAGCTGTTCGGCATCAACCCGGAGACGGGCCACGAGCAGATGTCGAACCTCAACTTCACCCAGGGCATCGCCCAGGCGCTGTGGCAGGGCAAGCTCTTCCACATCGACCTGAACGGCCAGCACAGCGTCAAGTTCGACCAGGACCTGGTCTTCGGCCACGGCGACCTGCTCAACGCGTTCTCCCTGGTCGACCTGCTCGAGCACGGCCCGATCGGCGGCGGCCCCAAGTACGACGGCCCCCGCCACTTCGACTACAAGCCGTCCCGCACCGAGGACTTCGACGGCGTGTGGGAGTCGGCCAAGGCCAACATGCGGATGTACCTGCTGCTCAAGGAGCGCGCGCAGGAGTTCCGCGCCGACCCGGCCGTGCAGGAGGCGCTGCGCGCCAGCAAGGTGCTCGAGCTGGAGACCCCGACCCTCAACCCGGGGGAGACCTACCAGGACCTGCTCAACGACAAGAGCGCCTTCGAGGAGTACGACGTCGACGCGGCCGGCGCTCAGGGCTACGGTTTCGTCAAGCTGCACCAGCTGGCCATCGACCACCTTCTCCGCGCGAACTGAGTTAGGGAAGACATGACCCTCGTAGCCGGGATCGACAGCTCCACCCAGTCCTGCAAGGTGGTCATCCGCGACGCGGAGACCGGCAAGCTGGTCCGCCAGGGCCGCGCCAGCCATCCGGAGGGCACCGAGGTGCACCCGGACGCCTGGTGGGCCGCGCTCCAGGAGGCCATCGAGCAGGCCGGCGGCCTGGACGACGTGGCCGCGGCCTCGGTCGCCGGCCAGCAGCACGGCATGGTGGTGCTCGACGAGAACGGCGAGGTGGTCCGCCCGGCGCTGCTGTGGAACGACACGCGCAGCGCCGGGGCGGCCGCCGACCTCATCCAGGAGCTGGGTGGGGGCGAGAAGTGGGCCGACGCGGTCGGCATCGTGCCGGTCGCCAGCTTCACCCTGACCAAGCTGCGGTGGCTGGCCCGCAACGAGCCGGAGAACGCGGCCCGGGTGGCCGCGGTCTGCCTGCCGCACGACTGGCTGACCTGGAAGCTCACCGGGTCGACGAACATCGACGACATCAAAACCGACCGCAGCGACGCCAGCGGCACGCTGTACTGGTCGGCCAAGACCAACGAATACCGGCTCGACCTGCTCGAGCTGGGCTTCGGCCGGCGCATCAAGGTGCCCGAGGTGCTCGGCCCCACCGGCATCGCGGGCCACCTGCCCAACGGCGCCCCGCTCGGCCCGGGCGCCGGTGACAACGCGGCGGCCGCCCTCGGCACGGGCGCCGGCACCGGCGACGTGATCGTCTCGATCGGCACCTCGGGCACGGTGTTCGTGTCGTCCGAGGTCTCGCCGAACGACCCGACCGGCACGGTGGCCGGGTTCGCCGACACCACCGGCCGGTTCCTGCCGATCGTGGTGACGCTGAACGCGGCGCGGGTGCTCGACGCGGCCGGCAAGCTGCTCGGCGTCGACCACGCGGAACTGTCCCGGCTCGCGCTGAGCGCGCCGGCCGGTGCCGACGGGCTGGTGCTCATCCCGTACCTGGAAGGGGAACGCACCCCCAACAAGCCGGACGCCACCGGTGCCGTCCACGGCCTCACGCTCAAGACCTCCGACCCGGCCCACCTGGCCCGGGCCGCGGTCGAGGGCATGCTCTGCGCGCTGGCCGACGGCCTCGACGCGCTGGTGGCCAACGGCGCCACGGCCAACCGCATCGTGCTGGTCGGCGGCGGGGCGCGCAGCGAGGCGGTCCGCAAGATCGCGCCCGAGCTGTTCGGCCTGCCGGTGCTGGTCCCGCCGCCCGGCGAATACGTCGCGGACGGCGCGGCGCGGCAGGCGGCCTGGGTCGCGCTCGGCGGCGCGGAACCGCCCGCGTGGTCGGCCGAGCAGCCCGAGACGTACGAGGCGACGCCGGTCCCGCTCATCCGGCAGCAGTACGCGGCCGCACGAGACGCGGTTGTCGACCGCGCCCGCTAACCTTTGCGGGTGACCAGGGGAGGCGCCGCCCATCGCGCGTACAGCGTGGTGGTCTTCGTGGTCCTCGCCTCGCTCGACAACGTCGCCATCGGCCTCGTGCCACCGCTCTACGGCAGCATCGGCGACGCCTTCGGGGTCGGCGAGGGCCACATCGCCCTCGCCACCACGATCATGTTCCTGATCAGCGCGGTGGCGGCGATCGGTTTCGCGTACGCCGGCGACCGCACCGACCGCAAGCCGGTGCTGATCCTCGGCACGCTGATCTGGGTCGCCGGCACCGCCTGGTCCGGCCTCGCGGGCAGCTACCCGAGCTTCCTGATCGCCCAGATCGTCGCCTCGTTCGGCCTCGGCGCCGTGGCCTCGGTCAGCTTCGCCGTGGTCAGCGACCTCATCTCACCGCGCCGCCGCGGCCTGGTGATGAGCTTCTGGGGCCTCTCCCAGGGCGTCGGCACGCTCGCCGGCACCCTCGTCGGCGGGCTGCTCGGCCACGCCGACTGGCGCGAGCCGTTCCTCGTCACGGCGGCCGCCGGCGTGGTCGCGGGCGTCGCCTACCTGTTCACCTACAACGTGCCCCGCGGCGACAGCCAGCCCGAGCTCGCCGGCGTCGACTACGACGAGCGCATCCACCACGACCACCTGCCGCTGATCCTGCGCCGGCGCACGAACATCTGGCTGATCCTCCAGGGCGGCACCGCCCAGATCGCCCTCGGCTCGCTGGTGTGGCTGCCCGTGCTGTTCCGGGCGCGCGCCGAGGACCAGGGCTACTCGGCCGGCACGGCGGTGCTGGTCGGCAGCGTCTTCGCCACCCTCTTCCAGCTCGGCGGCGCGCTGTCGATCCTGGGCGGCCTGGCCGGCGACCGGCTCCAGCGGCGTACGCCGCGCGGCCGCGCCCTGGTCGCCTCGGTCGGCGTCCTGGCCGCCGTCCCGTTCTACATCGTGCTCTTCTTCGTGCCGATGGAGATCGACGTGCCCGACGGCGCCGGGACGGGCGCGGTGATCGGCGCCGTGCTGGGCAGCGTCTTCACCTCGCCCACGGTCGGCATCTGCCTGGCCACCGCCGTCTTCGCGCTGATGCTCACCTCGGCCAACTCGCCCAACTGGTTCGCGCTGATCGCCGACGTCAACCCGCCCGAGCACCGCGGCACCGTCTACAGCCTCGGCAACCTGATCAACGGCTTCGGCCGGGCCGGCGGCAACGCCATGGTGGCGGTGGCCTTCCGCGTGCTGGCCGGAGCCTTTCCGCCGCCGCTCAACTACGCGGTCGGGCTGGCCGCCTTCCAGCTCTTCTGGGTGCCGACCGGCGTCATGTTCTGGCTGGCCAGCAGGACGGTGGCGAAGGACATGTCCGACACGCACGCCGCCCTGCTGGCCCGCGCGGCCCGGCTAGAGCATCGCCCAGACGGTGACGTCGGCGGGGACCCGCCCGTCGTCGAGGGGCTCGCTGCTCAGCAGGACGGTGGCCCCGGCCGGTAGCTCAACGGCCTCCACCCCGAAGTTCGTCAGCACCAGCACGTCGCCGTTGCGGAACATCAGGGCGTTCTCGTCCTTTCTCTCCCACACGAGAGTGCCGCCGCCGAGGTGGTGCGACCGCCGGGTGGCCAGCGCGGCCCGGTAGAGCTCCCAGGTCGAGCCGGGCACCCCCTGCTGACGGTCGGCCGCGTACTCGGCCCAGACCGGCGGCTGCGGCAGCCAGCTCCTGTCCGAGGGCCCGAAGCCGTACGACGGGGCGTCGGCCTCCCACGGCAGCGGCACCCGGCAGCCGTCCCGGCCCCGCTCGGTGTGCCCCGAGCGCTCCCAGGCCGGGTCCTCACGGAACTCGTCCGGCATCGTGGTGTGCTCGGGCAGCCCCAGCTCCTCGCCCTGATAGAGGTAGGCCGAGCCGGGCAGCCCGAGCATCAGCAGCGTGGCCGCCCGCGCGCGGCGCAGGCCCAGCGCGGTGTCCGGCTGCGGGTCCTCCGCGCCGATGCCGTGCATCCGCGCCTGCCCGACCGGATAGCCGAGCCGGGTCGCATGCCGCACCACGTCGTGGTTCGACAGCACCCAGGTGGTGGTCGCGCCGACCGCGTCGTTGGCGGCCAGCGACTCGTCGATGATCTCGGCCAGCCGCGGCGGGGTCCAGGGCGCGTCCAGGTACGGAAAGTTGAACGCCTGGTGCATCTCGTCGGGCCGCACGTAGCGGGCCAGCCGCGAGGCCGGCTGCACCCACGCCTCGGCCACCAGGATGCGGCCGCCGTCGTACTCGTCGAGCACCGAGCGCCACTGCTGGTAGATCTCGTGCACGCCCTCCTGGTCCCACATCGGCGGCGGCGGCCCGGCCGGCTCGAGGCCGCCGAGGATCTGGCTGGTCGACGTCCAGTCGGTGAGGTCCTTGTCCTTGATCAGGCCGTGCGCCACGTCCACCCGGAAGCCGTCGACGCCCCGGTCGAGCCAGAACCGCAAGATGTCCACGAACTCGGCGCGGACCTCCGGGTTGTCCCAGTTGAGGTCGGGCTGGGTGACGTCGAACAGGTGCAGGTACCACTGCCCGTCCGGCAGCCGCTCCCACGCGCTGCCGCCGAACACGCTCTGCCACGAGTTCGGCGGCTCCGAGCCGTCCGGGCCCTTGCCGTCGTGGAAGATGTAGCGCGCCCGCTCCGGGCTGCCCTTGGGCGCCGACACCGCCGCGCGGAACCACTCGTGCTCGCTGGAGGTGTGGTTGGGCACCAGGTCGACGATGAGCTTGAGCCCCAGGTGGTGTGCCTCGGTGATCAGCTTGTCGGCGTCACCGAGATCGCCGAAGCGCGGGTCGACGCCGCGGTAGTCGGCCACGTCGTAGCCCGCGTCGTGCTGCGGCGACGGGTAGAACGGGGAGAGCCACACGGCGTCGATGCCGAGCTCTCGCAGGTAGGGCAGGCGCCCGGTGATCCCGGGCAGGTCGCCCATGCCGTCGCCGTCGCTGTCGGCGAACGAACGGGGATAGACCTGGTAGATGACGGCGTCGCGCCACCAGTGTTCTGTGCGGGGCATGCACCCAGGCTAGTCATCCAGGATTGCCGCGAATCTCTCCTCGGCCAGGTCGAGCTGATCGAGGATGTGGTCCTTGGCGGCGATCGACAGGGGAGTGTCCGGGCGGCCGACCAGTTCGCGCAGCTTCGGCACGAGCGGGCGATATTTCACGGCCGCCTTGAACGCCTTCTCCGGGGTCGTGTGGACCACCCCGACGCCGTTGTCGGTGAAGTCGGAGACCTTGATCACCCGGGCCCACGGGTCGCGTTCGAGGCTCGCCGCCACGTGCTGCCGGTACTGCTCGTGGCGGTCGCGGTCCCGGTCGTACTCGGGATTGGTGACCGAGCGGACCAGCTCGGCGGTGCGCGGGCCGAAGCGGCGGGCCAGCTCGGCGATCGCCGCGTCGGTCAGCTCCTGGTACGTGCCGGTCGCGCGGCCGGCCAGCTCGGCCGGGTGATCCTCGACGGCGTCGTGCAGCAGGGCCGCCGTGAGCACGTCCACGTCCCGGACCCCGTAGTACTTGATGATCCGGATGGCGACCCGGAGCAGGTGGTTCAGGTACGGCTCGCGCACCCGCCGGTCGTTCGCGTGCAGCCGCGCCGCCAGGTCGAGCGCCTCGGTCAGGGTCTCCCGCTCGCCCTCCGGAAAGGACTCCACCTCCAGCAGGAACCGCTCACGGAGACCGGCCTCGCCGTACACCTCGGTGATCGCGTGCAACGGCATCGACAGCAGCATCCGTGGAGCCATGCCGAGAACGTACCGGACACGTCAGCCGTTGGTGGGAGAGCGCAGGGGAACCGGGCGCGGCGAAGGCCGCCGTCCCACCGTCGGCGTGGCCATCGTGGCCTGCTTGAGCGACCACGGGACGGCGGTCTCGGCGTGCACCCCGCGGCGTGGCGTGCCGGCGCCGTCGGTGAACTCCTCCTCGGTCATCGCCTGGAGGGCGCTGAGCGCCACCCCGACGATGGTGGCGGCGGTGATCAGGGTGATCGGCACGATCATGGTGAGCGGGCGGAAGCCGTCCACCTGAGTGGGCGTCGCCGGGTCGAGGTGCACCGACATCGCCGCCATGCCGGTGTAGTGCATGCCGCAGACCGCCACCGCCATGATCGCCGCGGCGCCGCTGATCGGCGCCCACCCGCGCACCGACACGGCGAACCAGAGCGCGACGGTCGAGGCGACCACCGCGATGATCGCCGAGGCCACGACCAGGCCGAGGTCGTAGCGCATCTCGCCGGCGACGTTCATCCCGTACATGCCGGTGTAGTGCATCGCGAGGACGCCGCCGCCGGTGAGCACACCGGCCGCGATCACCTTGGGCAGGCTGCGCCGGCCGTGCCCGACGATCAGCAGGCCGGTGCCGACCGCCGCGACGGCGAAGGCGAGGCTCAGCACGGTCATCGGGATGTCGAAGCGCACCGGGCTGTCCGGCACCTCGAAGCCGAGCATCGCGGCGAAGTGCATCAGCCAGATCGCGCCGCCGCCGATCGCGAACGCCGAGATCAGCAGCCAGCGGTTGCGCCGGCTCGAGGTACGGGCGTCCCGGGCGCGCGCCGTGCCCAGCAGGCCGAAGAACGATCCGAGAAAGGCCAGCAGGTATGCGGCGAGCGGATTGAAGACGCCGTACGTGAAGTGATGAACCTCGGCCACGTGGGAGCCACCTCGCGAGAAAGATCGAAGAATTTCCGCGAGTGATTCAGTCAGGATTCCGGCGCAGGTCATCGCACGGCGAGTGCGGCCCACTCATGCATGGAGCCGAGGCCACCCGTTCAGGTGGCCCCGGCTCGGGATCGTCGGGGGTTCTCGGAGGTGGTGAAGGGGGTCAGGAGAAGATGCTGACACCGCCGGGGCCGACCAGCAGGCCCACGATGATCAGCACGATTCCCCAGAGGAGCTGCCGCCGGAAGAGGGCGAGGATACCGGCGACCACGAGAATGACTGCGAGGATCCAGAGTACGAATTCCATGAGATCCGTGTACCCGTACGCCCGATTTCGAAAACGTGCCTATCCGACGGACGTCAGCGCCGGTTCGATATCGCCGCTGAGCAGCTGATACACGTTGTACGCCTGCTTGATCACCGGGTGCGCCACGTTGCGGACGGGCACCCCGCCGGGGGTGCGCCCGCGCTCGGAGCCGTGGTGCGCGTGCCCGTGCAGGGCCAGCGAGGTCGGCGCCGAGTCGATCGCCTGGCCGAGCTGGTAGCAGCCGAGGAAGGCATAGATCTCCAGCGGCTCGCCGACGAGCGTCTCGGGCACGGGGGCGTAGTGGGTGAGCGCCACCAGCGCGTCCGCCTCGACCGAGTGCAGGGCCTCGCGCAGGCTCGCGGAGATCCGCTCGGTGGTGCCGACGAAGTCCTTCATCTCGCGTTCGCCGAAGTTGCTCGCGCAGGCTCCGGCGAACCCGCCGCCGAAGCCCTTGGTGCCGGCGATGCCCAGCCGGTGCCCGTTGATCTCCAGCACCGTCGCGGTGCCCTCCAGCACCGTGATGCCGGCGTCCTGGAGCACGTCGGTCACCTGGTCCTGCTGGTCGCTCTGGTGATCGTGGTTGCCGAGCACCACGACGACCGGCACGGCCAGGCCGCCGAACTCCTTGGCGAAGCAGCGGGCCTCCTCGACGGTGCCGTGCCGGGTGAGGTCGCCGGCCACGAGCAGGGCGTCGGCGCGGTCCGGCAGCTCCTCCAGGGCGGGCCGGTAGCGGCCCACCACGTCCTTGTCCACGTGGACGTCGCCCACGGCCGCGATCCGGATCATGAAATCTCCTCCACCTCGCTGGGCGCCTGCGCCCGGGTGATGCCGATGTCACAGGTGATCTCCACCTCGGGGAAGCGCGCGGAGATCTGCCGGCAGATCTCGTCCCGGCGCTGCGCGCTCTCCACCTCGCCGTTGAGCACGATCATGTGCTCCCGGCGCTGGACCGTGATGCCCTGCTCGGCGATCCGGTCGTGCTCGGTGAGCAGCCTCTGGATCTCGGCCTCGAGATCGATGTCGTTCGTCATTGGTCCCGGCCTTTCCCTCTCATTGGGCCGCGAGCGCGCCCTGGCCGTCCGGCAGCGGCACCACGTCCAGCCGGTCCAGGAGGATCAAGAACGCCTCGGCGTACGGTGACTTGCGGGTCTCCCGCCGCACCCGGTCCCAGTCGATCTGCTCGCGCAGCGACCGTGCCACCGGCAGCCCCGTGGCGAAGTCGCAGTAGTGCTGGCTGTAGCTGAGCAGCTTGTGGATCATCAGCTGGGTGGCGGAGAGCACGGGCATGTAGATGGCCTCGACCGAGATCTGCTCGGTGTCGTGCAGGGTCTCGTCGGTCACCGGCGTCTCCACCGGGCGATAGATGAGGTCCACCATCCGGTCCTGGTCGTAGACCTTGACCAGCCAGTCCTCCGGCGGCTGCTCGGTGCGGAAGCCGGCCTTGGCGAGCTCGGCCAGCGCCTGCTCCTTGTCCTGCTCGCGAAGCAGGAAGTCCACGTCGTGGTCGCTGGAGTGGCCGCCGTGCGCCCAGACCGCGAAGCTCCCGCCCAGCGCGAACGGGATGCTCGCCGCCTTGAGTGTCGAGGCGACCTTCTTCAGCGTGGTGGCCAGGCCCTCGTCCACCTGGTGCGGCATGACGTATCCCCCCTGTCGGCGTGTGCGGTCCTGTGGCGATTAGGACTACCCGGGCGCCCCCGCGTTTGAACCGCCGGCCTCGGGGATCTTCCCCATTTTGGTACGGATTCGGCGCGGTCGCCGGAAAACCCGATGTGCACCCGCGGGTTACCGTTGGTTGGCATGACCCTTCGCACGATCGCGCTGGTCGGCATGGACGGCTCGGGCAAGACCACGCAGGCGCACAGGCTGGCCGACGAGCTCGCCGCGGCCGGTGTCCCGGCCGTCTACCGACGCAACGCCGGCGGCCGCCACTGGGTGGGCCGGGTGGCCGTGCGACTGGGCCGGCGTGACGCGGAGGATCTGATCGGCCGCCGCGCGATGCTGGTCGTCGAGTCGGTGCTGCGCTGGCTCGCGATCCTGCGCACGCTGCTGCGCCGGGCGTTCACCGGCGGCGTCGTGGTCATGGACAGATACGCGGTGTGCCAGTACGCGAGCCTGCGCGCGCGGGGTGCCCGCCCGGCCGCCGAGCGCCGCGCCCGCCTCGCCTACCGCTTCTTCCCGCGCCCGGACGTGACGTTCCTGCTCACCGTGGACCCCGAGGTCGCACAGCGGCGGATCGACGCGCGCGGCTACGACCACGAGTCGATGGCCTACCTGCGCGCCGCGGCCGAGGCGTACCGCTCCCTGCCCGAATACCCGACCTTCGTGGTGATCGACGCGAACGGCACGCCCGACGAGGTCTCGGCGGCGCTGCACGCGGAGCTGCGGCGCCTCTCCGCCCCGGCCGCGCACCGCAGCGGCGGCCTGCTCCTCGCCGGGGCCGCCACCCTCGCGGCGATGGCGACCGTCGGCTACCAGTTCGCCGAGCTCCTCTGAATCCCCTACGACCGGCCGTAGACCGGGAGCTGCGCGCCGCTGGTCGGCTTCGAGGCGTCCGAGGCGAGGAAGAGCAGCACCGCGGCGATCTCCTCGCCGGTCGGCCACTTGCTGTGGTCGGCGCCGGGCATGTCGCGCCGGTTCGCCGGGGTGTCGACGATCGCGGGCAGGATCGTGTTGCAGCGCACCCCGCTGCCCTTGTACTCGACCGCCACCGCGTTCGCGAAGGCCAGCACGGCCGCCTTGGCGATCGCGTAGCCGGCGGCGCCGGCGAACGGCGACAGGGCCGCCCGGGCCGCCACGCAGACCACCGAGCCGCCGCCGCCCGCCACCAGGTGGGGGAGGGCCGCCGCGGTCACCAGATAGGTCGGCCGCAGGTTGGCCGCGAGCATCGCGTCGACGCCGGCGATCGGCGTCTCGGCGATCAGGCCGCCACCCGCGTAGCCGCCCGCCAGGTTGACCACCGCGCGCAGCGGGGCGCCCGGCTCGCCCGCGGCGGCCGCCACCGCCGCCGTGACATCCGTCTCGATTTGGAGGTCCGCATCCACCGCCACGGCACCCTTCGGAAGCCGCCCGGCCCCGCCCGGGCGCACCGGCGCCACCACCCGCCAGCCGTCCGCGACGAACGCCTCCACGGCCGCCGAGCCGATGCCGCCGGCCCCTCCGGTGATCAGAACCGTGCGCCCGTCCATGTGCCCTCCCGCTGTGTTTTTCGTCACGTCCGGCATCCGGATGGCCGGGCCGGCCCGAACCGTTGTCGAACGGTGGACTCACTCGCCGGAACATCACCCGTGCGGGCGAGTGAACTGCGCCGCCGCGTGCCGCATTGTGGCAGGTGGTCCCGTTCGGTCCGCGCCTCGGGATCTTTTTGATGTTGCTTTTGTTTCAAGCCCGTCGTGAACCTGACGATCCACCACCTGAACCCGGGAAGCCACTCGGCCGTACAGGGGGGTGACGAGCGTCCCAAGGTCATTGGTGATGCCCGTCGCTGTGATCAATGAGGGGCCGGTGGTGTCATGGGACGAGCGACGGGTAAGCGTCAGTCAGCGCTGCCGAGATCGAGGACGCGCTGCAATGCCACAGAGAGCTCCCGCAGGCGGGGCCCGCTCGGACAGTGGTCACCGGGCCTCAGGAAGTACGCACTGGGCTCTCAGCTATCACCCAGGCATTCGTGACACTTTCGACCCACCAGCCGGAATCAGTACAGGCAGCAATTTGTTGTGTAGATGCCAGTAACCGCAATGTGCGAACTGCGGACGTTACGGGGAGGAACTGATGGACACAGGTATCGCCCGTAGCGGGGTTAGTAGTGAAGGCAATGAGGGGACCGTGGGCAACGTGGAGAAGAGCACCGTCTTGAGGACCGATCAGGTCGCCGAGGAGCGCGACCTTGTTGGCGTCTACCTGCACGAGATCTCACGGACGCCGCTGCTGGACGCCGCACGTGAGGTGGAGCTCTCCAAGGCCATCGAGGCCGGCCTCTACGCCGAGCACCTGCTCGAGACCGGCGAGGCCAAGCGCGGCGTGAGCCGGGAAGAGCTCGAGCGGCTGGTCACCGAGGGGCAGAGGGCGAAGGACCTGTTCATTCGCGCCAACCTGCGCCTCGTCGTCTCGATCGCCCGGCGCTACGTGCGCTCCGGCATGCCGATGCTCGACCTGATCCAGGAGGGCAACACCGGTCTGGTCCGCGCGGTCGAGAAGTTCGACTACGAGCGTGGTTACAAGTTCTCGACGTACGCGACGTGGTGGGTCCGCCAGGCGATCAGCCGGGCCATCGCCCAGCAGGAGCGCACCGTGCGCCTCCCCGTGCACCTGGTCGAGGACGTCAACCGCATGCGCAACGTCACCCGTCAGCTCGTCCGCGAGCTGGGCGGTGACCCCGAGCCCGAGCAGATCGCCGCGGCCCTCGGCGTGACCGTCGAGCGGGTCAACGAGCTCACCCGCTGGGCGCAGGACACGGTGTCCCTCGACACGCCGGTCGGCGACGACGGCGACACCAACCTCGGCGACCTGGTCGCCGACAGCGACGCTCCCTCCCCCGAGGACATCGTGCTGACCGCGCTGGAGCGGCAGCGCATCGAGGGCCTGCTCAACCACCTCGACGACCGTTCCGCCGGCATCATGCGGGCGCGCTACGGCCTCGAGGACGGCCGCGAGCACTCGCTCACCGAGGTGGCCTCGCGCTTCTCGCTGAGCCGCGAGCGGATCCGCCAGCTCGAGATCCAGGCGCTCGGCCGGCTGCGTGAGCTGGCCCGTGCCGAGGGCCTCCAGGCCGCCTGACCCTTCTTCGCGACACACCCCCCGGTCTCCTGAGACACGAAAGGCCGGTACCCCGACGGGTACCGGCCTTTGCCGTGCCTTGGCTGCCTACTTCACGCGGCCGTATCCGTACGGCGTCATGATGTCCATGTCGCGCTTCTTGACCACTGTGCCGGTGTGCGGAGCGTCGATGATCTGACCGCCGCCCACGTAGAGGGCGACGTGCCCGAGACTGCGGTAGAACACCAGGTCGCCGGGCTGGAGCTGGGACCGGCTGATGTGGGCCACCACGCCCCACTGCGCCTCGGTGTTGTGCGGCAGCGACTTGCCGGCCGCCGCCCACGCGCCCGAGGTCAGACCCGAGCAGTCCCAGGTGCTCGGACCGTCCGCGCCGAACTCGTACGCCTCGCCGAGCTGGTTGTAGGCGAACGTGACCGCCTTGCCGGCCGAGCCCGCGATGGTCGGGATCGGGCCGGTGTACTTGCTGGTGGTCTCCTGCGCCTGGCCGTAGGCCTCGGTGCGCATGGCCATCAGCTTCTTGATGTCCTTCTGGATCTGCGTCTTGCGGGCGGCGAGCGCGTTGACCTGGGCGGTCTGCTTGGCCTGGGTCGCCTTGAGCGCCGCCTGGCGGGAGCTGAAGTTCTCGGTCGCCTCGGTGTACGAGTCGATGTCCCGCTGGTTGGCCCGGGTGATCTGGTCGAGGTAGCTGATCTTGTCGACCAGGTCGTCCTGGCCGCCCGTCAGCAGGGCGGTCATCGGCCCGATCCGGCCCTGCTTGTACGTCGTCGAGGCGAGAGTGCCGACCCGGGCACTCGCTTCCTTGAGCGCCGCCTGGGCGGGAGCCAGAGACGCCGCGAGCTTCTTCTCGTCCGCGATCGTCTTCTTCAGGCTGATGTTCATCTTGTTGTAGTTCTCGGTGATGTCCTCGAGCTGGTTGGACGCCGCCTCGATCTTCTTGGTGAGCTCGCTCGTGGACGGAGCCGCGTGGGCGGCCGTCGCCAGAGACCCGGTCATCGCGACAGCCATCGCCGCGACCGCGAGCGCCCGAAGCCTCATACGGAGGTGTGGCACCGGTTTCAGTGGCCTTTCTTCCGCTCGGCCGCCTACCGGGTCAGCTGTCGGGTTCGCGCGGGAAGAAGGCGCTACCGCTGCGCGCGGATTCACCCCGGAAACGCGGTTCCCCGGTTCCGCCGCGGGAGCCGGACACGCTCGGGGGAGCGCGTCGGTCACCGCGGAGATTCGGCGGCGCTGGCCGGCGCCACCGAGGGGAGTGGCTGCGGACCGGACCAACCGCATTAACTTATCGGGGGAAACATCAAATGCAAGGGGCCACAGAGTGATTTAAGACAGTGGACCGCTATGCGTCATTGATCCCGATAACAGATAGTCATTCGGCGGGAACAATGCGTCGATGGTGCCCCTTATGCGGGACTATTCGCAAGCTCCGCAGCACGCTGCGGAATCCACTGCTTGCTCACCTTGCGCTCGACCCAGAACGACAGGAACGGGATCGTGCCGGCCAGCATCACGGCGATCATGCGCGGGAAGGACCAGTTCGCCCGGCGCGACAGGTCGAAGGTGAGCACCAGGTAGACCATGAAGAGGAAGCCGTGCGCCGGGCCGACGACCGCGACCACCGTGTCGTTGTCGCCGAGGTACTTCAGCGGCATGCCGACGACGACGAGCGCGAGCAGCCCCACGCCGACGATCCAGGCGATGATCCGGTAGCGGGTCAGGGCTCCCTGCACGGCTGCACGTCCTTCTGCTTCATTTCGGGCCGGGGTAGTCACCGGGCCGGGCGCCCGGGTGGGCGTTGAGCCAGGCCAGGTAGTCGTTGTAGGCGGCGGTCTCGGCGTCGTCGGCGTCCGCGGCGGGGCGCACCGGGACCCGGACCGGCCGGCCGACGGTAACAGCCGTACCTGGGAGCCTCTCGGGCTGCGCCTCGGCCTCGTCGCGCCGGGGATCGAGCTTGCGCCGGGCGAGCTGCACCTCGCGCCACCACAGGAAGACGACGAAGCCCGCGAAGACGGGCCACTCGAACATGTAGCCCCAGCTGATCGCGTTGCCCTCGGACGCGCGGCCGAACTGCCACCAGCCCAGGCCCAGGCACCCGAAGAACAGGACCAGCGCGAGGACGTGGCGGGCTATCCACGCCGGAGTCCACAGGCCCTTCATGCCCTTGAGCGTACCGGCGCGGGTTTGACCTCCGCCCGCATGGGCAACCGTCCTGGCAGCAAGGAAGACCAAGTCGCCTTCGGAGGTGCACGATGACCGACGCCCGGGATGCCTCGGCGCCCCTCATGGAGAACGGGATCGACCCCGCCGGCCTCGGGGACGAGGACCTGTTCCGCGAGCTCGCCAGCCTCTACCGCACGCGCCTCGCCACCCTGCGGCACGGTCCCGACGCGGCCCTGGCCAACCACTTCAAGCGCACCGCGGAGCTCGAGACCGAGTACATGGCGCGCTATCCGGGGCGGGAGGTCGACCCCGACCGGCTCACCCAGGACTTCTGACCGCGTCCTTCTTCGAGGAGAGACATCTTGACCGAGACGCTGCGCGCCCGCCTGGCGCGCGTCGGCCAGTCGTACGCCCCCCACGAACATCGGCCGCTCGCCGGCTACCTCGCCGCGATGGGTGCCTTCGGCGCCCTGGCGGGGAGCCTCGCCGCGGCCGCGAAGGTCACCGGGAAGCCGGCGCCCGAGCGCCCCAGCCTCGGCGACGTGGCGCTCATCTCGATCGCCACCCACAAGCTGAGCCGGTTGATCGCCAAGGACTCGGTCACGAGCCCGCTGAGGGCGCCGTTCACCCGCTACAGCGAGCCGGCCGGCGCGGCGGAGCTCAACGAGGAGGTCCGCGACAACCACAGCTCCCTGCGGCACGGCATCGGCGAGCTGATCACCTGCCCGTTCTGCCTGGCGGTTTGGGTCGCCACGGGCCTCACCGGCGGTCTCGTCCTAGCGCCGCGGCTGACCCGCCTGGCGGCGACCACCCTGACGGCCACGGCCGTCTCCGACTTCCTCCAGATGGCGTACGACATGGCGAAGCACGCCGCCGAGGAGGACTGAGCCCTCTGTCCGCCCGGGCCGCCCTGTCCGTCAGGGCGGCCCGTCCCTGTCCAGACCGGACCAGCCTTCGGGGCTCTCGGGTTCGCTGCGATCCCGATCCGCGGTGATCTGCTCGTCCACGGCCGTGTCGTCGTGCTCCGCCGCGAAGTCTTCCTGCTCGTCCGGGTCGCCGATCGGCTCCACGCCGCCTCCCTCTCCCTGTCCTCGCTGTCCTTCTCAGACGTCCGTTCTCAGCCGTCCCTTCTCAGGCGTCGAGCGCGCGCAGCGCCTCGGCGGCCTCGTCCTGGGCATACTCGCCCTCCGGCAGCGCGTCGATGCGCGTCAGCATCGTCGCCGGCAGATCGGCCGCGATCGCCCGCCGCTGCAGGTCGGCGCTGCTCAGCCGCTCCTGCGCGTCGAAGGCGTCGTCGAGAAAGGCATCCAGCTCACGAAACACATCGGTCACGGCCGGAGGTCTACCCCCGACATCCCGTCACAAACGCTGTGGCCGCCGTCACATCCCCTGATGGAATCATGGCCGCGTTCCGACCGTTGAGAGCAGATGTCGGTGTGCCCAGTGTCCCCGGGCCTCACCCATTGCCTTCACGGAATACCGTTCGGCTGGAGCCGTGATGAGCCACTCGCCGCGAGGCGACCTGCACACCGACACCCGCGCCGCCCCCGGCCCGCCGAGGGCGGCGCACCCTTTCTCCCTCCGCGGCGCCTTTCCCGGCAGCCTCCGCCCACCAGCCCTGCGCGGCCGCCGCTCGCTTCCTGGCCTCGCCCCTCCTGGGCGGCAGCCCTGCGAGCAGCCGCCCTCCTGGCCGCCGCCGGCTCCCGACGACTCCTCAGGGCCGCAGCCGGCTCCCGGCCGCACCCTTTGGCCGCCGCCGCCCTCCTGGCCGCCCCTTTCCGGTCCTTCTCTGGGCCACCCTTCCCGGCCGCTGTCCTAGCCACCCTTCCCGCCCTCTCCCGGCCACCCCAGCCGGCAGCCACCCTTTGCCGTCCGCTGGTGCTTCGGGTTGCTCCGTCGGGTGGTGATGGTCATTTGCGGGTTTGGGGTGAAGGGCGAGGCGGGTACCGCGTCCCTCATGACTGATGACCGGATCGGGCGGCGTGCCGCCGATCTGCTCCCCGAGGAGCAGGCGGGAGGGGGCAGCGCGGACCCGCGGGCGCAGGCGGAGGCGATCCTCGCCGAGTCGGACGAGCGGGAGGAGCAGCCCGGCGCGGCGCCGGACTCGTTCCTGGAGCGGCGCAGCTCCGGCGAGGCCTCGGAAACCGGCGAAATCACCCGGTAGAGACACAAGACTTACGTGTTCTTCGATGGTCATGGCAGGATCCCCCGCGTGCCTGCCCCAAATCGCCGGGTTTCGACCCCGAAGCGCGGACCCGCCCGAGTGCTGACCCGGCCCGGCCGTGCCCGTGCGGCCGCCGGCCGGACCGTGGACCCGACCGGTCCGCACCCGCTCGAGCTGGCCGGCCTGCTGCACGAGCTGTCGGCCCGGTTACTCTCCGCCGAGGGCGTCACCCCGGCCCTGGAACGGCTCGCCGAGTTCACCGCCGGCGCCGTCCCCGGCACGGTCCGTTGCTCGGTCGCCCTGATCGGCGAGGGCGGCCCGCCGGCCCAGGCGGGTCACGGCCCGGCGGGCGAGAGCGTCGACACCCTGCAGTACGCCCAGGGCACTCCCGGCCCCGGCCTGGAGGCGGCGCGCACCCGCACGCTCGTCACCGTCCCCGACCTGGCCACGGACCTGCGCTGGCCCGACCTGGCCGAGGCCGCCCGCGCCGAGCGCGTCCACGCCATGGCCGCGATCCCACTCGACCTGCCCCGCGCCGAGGTGGGCGCGCTGAGCCTGTACTTCGACGAGCCTGGCGCGCCCGGCCCCGACCGCCTGCTGATCGCCATGGCCCTCGCCAGCCAGGCCGAGGTCCTGCTCGACGAGCTGCGCCGCCGCGACGCCCTCAGCGCCGGCGCCACCGTCGACCACGCCATCGGCGTCATCATCGCCCAGCGAGGCTGCGGCGTGCAGGAGGCCCACGACGTCCTCCGCGACACGGCCCAGCGCCTCGGCCTCGACCGCCGCACCGTGGCCGACCGCCTGATAGCCGTCGCCGCCCGCAACGCCTGATCGCGTTGGCCGCCCGCAACGCCTGATCGGCACGGCCGCCCGCAAGCCTGACCGGGCGGCCGTGCCGATCTGGTGGTCGGCTTGGTCGGCCGAGGGCTTGGAGGTGGCCGGCCTACTCGGCCGGGGGCTTTTCGACGTGCTGGACGACGTCGAACTCGAGCAGGGAGGCGCCGCCGGCGACGGGCTTGCTGCGCTCGCCGGAGTGGGCGGCTCGGCCGCTGCCGGCGGACCAGGCCTGGAAGTCCTCCTCGGTCTCCCACCGGGTGTAGACGAAGTAGCGGCTCTCGCCGGCCACCGGGCGGAGCAGCTCGAAGGCGAGGAAACCGGGCGCGTTCTCGACGGCGCCCTGGCGGGCGGCGAAGCGCTTCTCCAGTTCGGGGCCGGCGCCCTCGGGGACGTCAATCGCGTTGATCTTCACAACAGCCATGCCGCAACGCTACTGCCCCGGCCTGAGCGCGGCCGGAGTTGTCCACAGGCCGCGAAGCGCGCCCTTTTTGTCCGCCTTGCGCCTGGCCGAGGTTCGGGCTTGGCGGACGGCGGGGTCAGGAGGCGGGAAGAACGAGAGGTGGGCGTCCGGCCGGGGTCGCAAAGCAAGGGAGGCGGAGACGGGACGTCTGGCCGGGGTCGGAAAGCAGGTGTAGCGGAGGCCGGACGTCCGGCCGCGTTCGGGAAGCGGCAAGAGCGGGAGGTCTGGCGTCCGCCGCGTCGGGAAGCAGGGGCAGCGCAGGAGGGACGTCTGGCCGCGTCGGAGACCGGGAGACGGGGACGGCCCGGCCGCGTCGGGAAGCGGGGGCAGCGGGAGGCGGGACGTCCGGCCTCCCGCTGCCCCGGGGCTGTCAGCTCTTGTCTTTGCCCGCGGGGACCGCTTCTGTCGCGTCGGGAGCGGGCTTGTCGCGGAGGGGGCCGGCGCCCACCTCGCCGGGGACGCCGTCGCTGTTCTCGGCGGCGAGGATGTCGTCGGCTCGTTGCTGCTGGGCCGAGCGGAGGCTCAGCGGGATCTCCGGCAGGAAGAAGACCACGATCAGGCCGACGATCATGACGGCCAGGGCGAGCAGGAAGACGACCTGGATGCCGTCGGAGAAACCGACCTTGAACGGGTGGGCGATCACGTCGGAGAGCTTGTTGAGGAACGACGTGTCGCTCAGGTCGCCGCCGCCCGCGGTGGCCTGCTGCAAGGTCTGCGCCTGTGCCGGGTCGGCGGCCAGGGCCTGCTGGAACTCGGGGGTGCTGCGGGCCGCCGTGAAGGCGTCATTGATCTTGCCGGGGAGCACGTTGAAGAGGACCGACAGGAAGATGGCGGTGCCGAGGGTGCCGCCCATGGAGCGGAAGAACGTCACCGAGCTGGTGGCCACGCCGATCTCGCGCGGGGAGACCGCGTTCTGCACCGCGGTGATCATGGGCTGCATGTTGCCGCCGAGGCCGAGGCCCATCAGCACCATGATCAGCATGGTGCGCCACAGCGGGGTGTCGGCGCCGATCGTGGCGAACAGGCCGAGGGCGGCGACCATCAGGACGCTGCCGATGATCGGGAAGACGCGGTAGCGGCCGGTCCGGGCGATGAGCTGACCCGAGATGATCGAGCCGGACATGATGCCGAAGACGAACGGGATCATCTGGAGGCCGGCCATGGTGGCCGAGGAGCCCTTCACGATCTGCAGGTAGAGCGGGACGGTCATGAGGCCGCCGAACATCGCCATGCCGAGGATCGTGCTGGAGGTCGCGCCGACGCTGACCGTGCGGTTGCGGAAGAGGCGCAGGGGCAGCAGGGCCTCTTCGCCGTACGCCCGTTCGGCGATCACGAACGCGACGAGGCCGACCGCGCCGATGATGTAGCACGCGAACGCGCGGCCCGAGTCCCAGCCCCAGTCGCGGCCCTGCTCGGCGACGGTCAGCAGGGGCACCAGGCCGACGATGAGCGCGAGCGCGCCGGGCCAGTCGATGCGGTGGTCGACGCGCTGGTGGGGCAGGTGCAGCACCCGGGCGACGACGGCCATGGCCGCGATGCCGATCGGCACGTTCAGGTAGAAGACCCAGCGCCAGCCGTCGACCCACAGGATGGTGTCGGCGCCGGCGAAGAAGCCGCCCAGGATCGGGCCGAGGACGCTCGCGGTGCCGAAGACGGCCAGGAAGTAGCCCTGGTACTTGGCGCGCTCGCGGGGCGGCACGATGTCACCGATGATCGCCAGCGCCAGCGACATGAGGCCGCCGGCGCCGATGCCCTGGATCGCGCGGAACGCCGCCAGCTCGTACATGTTCTGCGAGAGGCCGCAGAGGAACGAGCCCACGACGAAGATGCCGATGGCGAACAGGAAGAACGGGCGCCGGCCGTAGAGGTCGGAGAGCTTGCCGTACAGCGGCGTCGAGATCGTCGACGTGATGAGGAAGGCCGTCGTGGCCCACGCCTGGATGTTGAAGCCGTGCAGGTCGTCGGCGATGGTACGGGTGGCCGTCGCCATGATCGTCTGGTCCAGCGCGGCGAGGAACATGCCCATCATCAGGCCGGCGAGGATCGTGAGGATCTGCCGATGGGTGAATTCCACGGACGCTGGTTTGGTGGTGGGGTTGCTCACGCGTTCTCCCGTGGTGGAGTTGCGGCCGGCTCGTTGCGCAGACGCGCCTCGACCGAGCTGTTGAATTGTGCGAAGAGGCCGGCGAAGGTGGCGATCCGCTCGGCCGGCCATCCCTCGAGCGCCTCGCGGAGCCACGCCTGCCGGGCGGCCTCGAGCTGCACACAGGCGGCGAGCCCGGCCTCGGTGATGGCGAGGCGCGACGCCCGGCCGTCCACCGGGTCGGCCTCGCGGCGGGCCAGGCCCGCCTTCACCAGCTGCGCGACCTGCCGGCTGATCGTGGAGGGGTCGGCCTGCTTGATCTCGGCGAGGTCGGTGGCGCGCATGGGGCCCTTGTGACGCAGCGGGAAGAGCAGCATCAGCGCGGAGAACTCCGCACCGAGGTCGCCCACGCTGAGCATGCTCCTGCTCCGCGTCGCGAGACGGTGGAACCGGACAAGTTCCTCGGCGAGCTGCGGGAGGGCGTCCGAATCGTCCACGGCGTGCCGTCCTGTGAGGTCTTTGATTGCTTGCAGCCTACAACTGGTTGGGTGATGAAAGCATCTCAGATTTGACCGACCGTGGATGACGATCAGCGCATCTGCCAGACGCCTGTGACGAGCGTCTCGGTCTCCTCCAGGGCGGCCGGCACGGGCACGACGTACTCGGCGACCTTGGTGAAGAGCCGTTCCGGGAAATACCCGCGGCCGGGGTCGCCAACCAGGACCTGCTGGTTGTTCCGGCGGGCGCCGCGCAGGAGGGTGGTCATGGTCTCGGCGACCGTCGGGCTGTAGAAGACGTCGCCGGCGAGCAGGACATCGGCGCCCGTCGCCTCGGTACGCAGCGTGACGTGGTTGGCGGCGGCGTTGCGCTGGGCCGCCGCCACGGCCGCGGGATCGAGGTCGGAGGCGGCCACCGAGGCGGCCCCGGCCAGCGCGGCGGCGATCGCGGCCACCCCGCTGCCGGTGGCGAGGTCGTGCACGGTCCGGCCGCGCACCTCGTCCGGGTGGTCGAGCAGGTAGCGGGCGAGGGCCTGGCCGCCCGCCCAGACGAAGGCCCAGAACGGCGGCGGCTCGTCGCTGCGGAACTCGCCGCCGGTCAGGTCGAAAAGGCCCACCTCGCCGCCGGCCAGGTGCAGGGAGATCTCCGGCGTCAGGGGTACGGGCAGCAGCCTCGTCGCGACCTTCACACGGTGATTGTGCTGCCCGCCCTCGCGGTGACGAGCTTCGCCCTGTACGCGGCCCGGGCCTCGGCGGCCCACGGGGTGTCCTCGTCCTCGAGCAGGGGGCGGGCCGCCAGGAACGTGGCAGCGGTCAGCGGCTTGAGCGCCCGCTCGGCGGGCCGGCCCGCGGCGGCGGCGAGCAGCTCGTCGAACCGGTGCACGTCGACGCGGACCTGGTCGGGGTCGAGCGACCAGCGTCCACGATGGCGATGGATCATCGGCTCCATCTTGTCCTGGAGAACGGACATGTCGGACTCAATGTCATTGTTCTTTTCTTCCAGCGCGTCGGCCAGCTCCGCCGTCGACTGCGGACCCCGCAAGGCGAGCAGGGCGAGCAGGCGGCGAGGGCGGTCTCCGCCGAGATCGTGACCGGCCAGGAGGGTGCCCCTGGTCCGGACCTCGACCCGGCCGAAAAGCTGGATGTCGAACATGTTTCGGAACTCTGCAATCGAGGAACCCGGCCCGGCAAGCCCCAATGCGGGGGGTCAACTCACCCGAAAGACTGGTGATCACGTCCGCTTGGCCTCAACCGATCATCGGGCGTACCGGTCGAACGGATCCGGCCCGGTGCAGCCGCCGTCTGTTGGTAGGGCAAAGATGAGAGCTGGTACTCCTTAGACTTCCACGGGTCCGGTTCGAGAAAGGTGGCGCATGAGTAACGGCGATGCGATCAGCGTTCTCGTCGTCGACGGCCACCAGACCTTCGCCGAGCTGCTGGGACATGCCCTGGCCGGGCAGCCCGACCTCAGGTATGTGGGGCATGCGCTGACGGGTGCGGAGGCGCTGCGGCTGGCGGCCGAGCTCCAGCCGAACGTGATCCTCCTCGACCCCGATTTGTCCGATGCGGACGGTATTGCCATCGCGGAACTGCTCCGCGTGCGGCAGCCGGACACACGTGTGGTGATCCTCACTGCCAGCGAGGAGCAGGCGCTCGTCGGCCGGGCGACGGCGGCCGGCGCGGCCGGCTTCCTGTCCAAGAACGGCGCGCTCGGCGACGTGCTCAACGCCCTGCGCACGGCGCACGGCGGCGGCATGACGGTCTCCACCGACATCCTCGCCCGCCTGCTGCGCAGCACGAGCCCCGTCGTCGGCCCGCGCGGCGGCGGCCTGACCGCCCGTGAGGACGAGGTGCTCCAGCTCATGGCCGCGGGCCTGGACGCGCGGGCGATCGCCCGGCGGCTCGGTATCAGCCTGCACACCTGCCGTGGCTACGTGAAGGCGGTGCTGGCGAAGCTCGGGGCGCACAGCCAGCTCGAGGCGGTCGCGATCGCGACCCGGCGGGGCCTGGTCCGCCCCGGCCGGCCGTAACGCTAAGTAGTTCTCGCCGGTACTCATCCGGGAAGACGTGAAATCCGTACCTGTTCGCGGGGTGCCGCTGAGGATGGCGGCTTTCGTGGCCGCGTCGGCGGCGACGGCAGGGGAGGATTGGCGTGGACCGAACAGCAGCTGACCGAGCAGCGGCTGGCGGGGCACCGTCCGATGTGGCGGTTGCCGAGCCGGGTGCGGGGAGCCGGGACACCATCTACCGGCGGCCGCCCGCGCGGCCGGAGGCGAGTGGCTCGTCGTGGTTCAACGGCAGCCCGCCGGCACCGGCCGGCATCCCCGTCGGCGGCCCGGCCGATGGCACACCGGCCGCTTCCGCCGAGACGCCCAGCCGCGCGTCGTTCGGCTTCACCGACAGTCCGATCTCACCGGTCCGGCACCCGGCGTCACCCACCTCGCCCGCCCCGATGAGCAACGACACGCCGGCAGCGGCGGTGTACGACAAGACTCCGGCGGCCCCGGAGCCGATCGCGGTCGAGCTGCCGATCCGGCGGCAGAGCGACATCGCCAACCGCCGGTCACCCCTGAGTGACACGGCCGGCCGCCGGCCACCCGTGGGCGACACGGCCGGCCGCCGGCCACCCGTGGGCGACACCGCCGAGCGCAGGCTCCCTCTGGGCGACACGGCCCAGCGCCGCCCGGCCCTGGGCGACACCGCCGAGCGCCGGCTGACCATGTCGGACACACCCCCGCGCGGCCTCGATCTCCCGGACGCCGAGTTCTTCGCGAGGCCGCCCGCGGAGCCCGCCGCCAAGCAGCAGGCCGCGCAGCCCGCCGTCGCGCCGCCGGCCCGCCAGTCGCGCGGCGTCACCGTCGGCATCGTGCTGCTCAGCCTCATCGTGCTGGTCGCGGGCAGCGCCGTCGGCGTCGTCTACTTCACCGGCTCCGACGACAAGCTCGACTCCGTGCTCCAGCTCGGCGCCGGCGACAACGGCAAGCGCACCGCCACCGCGCCGCTCGACAACCGTACGAAGGCAAGCTTTGAACTGCTCGCCGCCAGTAACAAGGTCACCGTCACGATCGGCGAGCTCGGCGACGATCTCTACCGCATCTCCACTCCGGAGGACGCCGGCTTCCTGCCCAGCCCGATCGTCCGCAACGACGACGTGAAGCTGCAGGTGACCCGGGACGGCGACGGCACCGGCGGCGAGATCGACGTGGTGCTGGCCGCGAAGGTCAATTGGCAACTGCGGTTCTCGGGCTATGCCGAGGAGCAGACCATCGACCTCAGCGGCGGCCAGATCAGCGGCATCGAGATGGTCGGCGGGATGCGGGCGGCCGAGCTGACCCTGTCCCGGCCGTCCGGCACCGTACCGATCAAGATCAATGGTGCGGTGGAGCGGCTGGTCGTGCGGACGCCCGCGGACAGCCCGGTGCGGGTCAAGGTCGGTGGCGGCGCGCAGAAGGTCGTGGCCGGCACTCGTACGCTCAATGATGTCGCCGCCGGGTCGACGCTCACGCCGAAGGGCTGGGCGGTGCAGAACCGCTACGACGCCGTCGCGGGAGCCCCGATCACCGCGTTGACGGTCACGAACGCCTGAGGTCCGGGAGGGCCGAGCCCTCCCGGACGACGACGTCAGGACAGGACGCGCAGGCGGACCGTCTGCTCCATGGCGCGCAGCCGCTCGAGCACCTCGTCGCTGAAGCCGCCGCTGATGTCGGTGATCAGGTAGCCGTACTCGCCGCGGGTGCTCAGCAACTGGCCCTCGACGTTCACCTTGTGCTCGGCCAGGATGCTGTTGACCTGGGCCAGGACGCCCGGGGTGTTGATGTGCACGTGCCCGATCCGGCTCTGCCCGGCCTGCTCGGGCAGGGCGACGCCGGGGAGATTCACACTGAGCGTGGTGTTGCCCTCCTCGACGAACGAGGCCAGCTTGTTGGCCACGAAACCGCCGATGTCGGACTGCGCCTCCTCGGTCGACCCGCCGATGTGCGGGGTGAGGATGACGTTGGGCAGGCCGCGCAGCTCGGAGACGAACTCGTCGCCGCGGCCCTTGGGCTCGGTGGGGAAGACGTCGACCGCGGCGCCGGCCAGATGGCCGCTCTCGAGGGCCTCGCGCAGGGCGACGTGGTCGACCACGATGCCGCGCGACAGGTTGAGGAAGAGCGAGCCCTCGCGCATGCGCTTGAACTGCTCGGCGCCGAAGAAGCCGGCGTTGCCGGGGCGGCCGTCGACGTGGATCGTGACGATGTCGCTGGTCTCCAGCAGCTCCTCGATCGAGGCGCAGCGGTGCGCGTTGCTCAGCGCCAGCTTGTCGGCGGTGTCGTAGAACGACACGTGCATGCCGAGGTTCTCGGCGAGGACGGAGAGCTGGGTGCCGATGTTGCCGTAGCCGACGATGCCGAGGCGGCGGCCGCGGATCTCGTGGGCGCCGTCGGCCGACTTGTCCCAGACGCCCTGGTGCATCAGCGCGTTCTTCTCGGTGAGGCGCCGCGTCATCGCGATGATCTCGGCGATGGCGAGCTCGACCACCGAGCGGGTGTTGGAGAACGGCGCGTTGAAGACCGCGACGCCGTTCGCCGACGCGGCGGTCAGGTCGATCTGGTCGGTGCCGATGCAGAAGGCGCCGATCGCGACGAGCTTGTCGGCGGCCTCGAGGACCTTGGCGGTGACGCGCGTCTTGGACCTGATGCCCAGCAGGTGGACGCCGGCGATGCGCTCGATCAGCTCGGACTCGTCGAGGGCGTTGCGGACGGACTCGACGGCGTATCCCTCGGACTCGAGCCGGGTCACCGCGTCGGGATGGATGCTCTCCAGGAGAAGGACTCGCACCTTGGCCTCGTCGATCATTGTGTTCCGTTCCGTGTGAGATTTGGCCGTCCGGGCCGCCACGCCGAAGCCCGACCACCCAGCCTAATGCCCTGTCGTGACCCGCCCGGGCGGGTGTGCTCGACCTCCCATCTGGTGGTTGCACCCATGTCGCCGTGCGGGCACAGATACGGAGGTGACCTTTCAACGGTTCACATCTCGGCCTTCAACCAGGGCAGAAGGGCGTCGGCCTGCCAGCGCTGGAAGGCCCGCACGGTCGGGATGCCGGGCGGCGGCGGCAGGCGGCAGATGTCGAAGAACATGCCCGCGAACGCGGCGAAGGAGTCGGTGACGATCCGCCGGTCGATACCCTCGATCACTCGTACGGGGTCTCCGCCGTGCACCCAGACGTTCGCCGCCAGGATGACGCGGTCCCACCAGTCCGGCCCGGCCGACGCCCACGGCCAGTCGACGATCACCAGGCGGCCGTCCGGGCGGACCAGCATGTTGTCGGCGCGCACGTCGCAGTGGGTGAGCGTGTCCCCGGTGCGCAACCGGTCGATCGTCCGGGCGGAGGCGGCCCGCAGCTCCGGCAGGTGGTCGCGCAGCCACGGGTCGAGGTCGGCGGGCGGGTCGGCGGTGATCCTGTCCCAGCCCTCGAAGTTGCCGGCGAACTCGTCGGCCGCCCGCGGCAGTCCGGGTGGGGCCGGCGTGGTCAGCCGGGCCAGCTCGGCGAGGGCCGTCACGGCAGCGTCGATCTCGCTCTCGACCCAGGGGGTACGGGGGTGAGCGCCCTCGACGTCCTCGAACACGAGCACGACCCACTCGCCGTCCTCGAAGCCCTCGATCAGGCGGGGCGCGGGCGCCGCCTCGGGCAGCAGCGCTGTGATGCGCATCTCCTGGCGGGCGAGCTCGGCGGACCGCGCGTTGATGGTCGCCGCGACCGCCTTGACGAAGGCGCGCCGGCCACGGTCGGTGATCACGCGGTCGGCGCTGCCGGGGGAGAACCCGCCCGGCTGGGAGTCGGCGCCGGTCACCCGGCCACCGACGATCCGCTCGACCCGGGCACGGACGGCCTCGGGCAGCTCGAGCCACGTGATTCGCTTCCCCGACGCGGGCACCATGCGCCGATCGTGACAGCTCCCGGCGAGCCGGGGCGACCGCATTTCCCGGCCCTGGCCCGATGTCCCTTTCGTGCATTCTTGTCGGGCCTCGGGGGTATGCGGCTGCTGGCAGACTTAGGCAAGGGGTGCCATGGCTTCGCTGGGGTGGGCGGTCGTGCTGTCGGTGCTGTCCGCGGCCAGCTACGCGGCCGCGGCGGTGGCGCAGGAGCGGCTGGCCGAGCACGGCCAGCGCGGGTTGTCGCGCTGGGCGGCGGCCCTGCTGCTGACCGGCGGCGGCGCGGCTCTGCACCTGGTCGCCCTCGACTTCGGCACGGTCGCGGTCGTGCAGGCGCTCGGCACGCTCACGTTGCTCTTCGCGCTGCCCATCGCCCGGGTGCGGTACGGCGTGAAGCTCAGCGCCGCCGCCTGGGCCGACGCCGTCCTGACCGTCGCGGGCCTGGCCCTGATCCTGTCGCTGTCGGTGGAGTCGGCCGAGCCGTCGCTGCTCACCACGGCCGAGAGCGGCGAGATCGGGCTGATCACCGCCGGCGCCGTCTGCGTGCTCGCGCTGGTGGCCTGGCGCTGCGGCCCGCGCATGCGAGGGGTCCTGCTCGCGGCGGCCGCCGGCACGGCGTTCGGCATCTCGTCGGTGCTCTCCAAGGCGGTGATCGGCGGCGTCACCGGCGAGGGTCTGCGCTCGGTGCCGGCCCTGCTCCTCGCGCTCGTGGTGATCTTCGCGGTGGGCGGTTACCTGCTGGGTCAGTTCTCCTACCGCGGCGCCGGGCTCGCCGCCCCGCTGGCCACGGTGAGCGTCTCGAACCCGCTCGTGGCCGCGACGGCCGGCGTCATCGTCTACGACGAGGGCTTCCGCTTCGGCACCGCCGGCCTCGTGGTCGTCGGCCTCGCCGCGATCGTCATGACCGCCGGCGTGATCGGCCTGGCCCGCCGCACGGCCGCGCCGTCGGGCGCGGCCCGCCCGCCGGAGGTCAGTGACGCGCGATCCCCGGTATGAGCCACGACCGGCCCGCGGCGTGCGGCCCCGGAGCGCTCAGCGCGTCGAGGATCGCGAGGCCGGCCCGATCGCCCAGCTCGGCAAGGGTCTCGCCGGCCAGGCGCCGCAGCTCGACGGGGTTGCGGGCGTCGGCGCCGATCGCCCGGATCACGCGAAGTTCGTCGGTCGTGCCGAGGTCGCCCAGGCTGTGCATCGCCGATCGGCGCAGCGTGTCCGGCGCGAGGCGATCGAGAGCCACCTGGCGAACCGCCTCGGTATCCGCGGCCTCGCGCGGCACGGCGATCAACGCCAGCGCCTTGGCCCGGGCGTCCCCATCGAGGTCGTCGTCGCAGGCGAGCTGTCTGAGCACCCGGCGGGCCACCGTGTCGCCGCGGTGACTGAGGATCTCGGCGAACCTGAGCCGCTCCCACGGCCGGATTCCCTCGGTCGAGATGAGCCGTCGCAACTCGTCCTGATCAGCGGTACTGCCGTTCCAGGCGAGCGTCTCGCCGATCGCGAGGCGTGTCCCGTCGTCGTACCCGGAATCCGAGAGAGCCGGCCACAGCCTCCGCACGGCTCGGTGCTTGTTCGCGGCCAGCAGACGCCGGACAACCAGCCGGGTGAGATCAGCGTTGCGTGGCTGGAGTGCCGCATCGACAAGTGCGTCCACGTCGTCGGGCTCCAGCCGGTGGAGCAGGTCTTCGACGATGATCTCTCGCACCTCGATTCTGATCTCCGTTTCCAGGGCCAGTGGCCGTACGCGTGTCAGGTCGGATCCGTCCCCCACGCGCAGGAGGTGCATGGCCAGACGTCCGCGTGCCCGAGGGCCGGAGCGAGGATCGAGCACCAGGGCCCGGCAGCGGTCCAGCGAGTTCGGCCGGGAGGAGAGGTGGTCGACCACCAGGTCCTGAAGCTCGTCGACGTCCTCGGAACGGCGTGTGCTCGTGCCGTCCTGACTCCAGGCGAAGTGGATGACCCACTCTGCCTGGGAGGCTTCCGCCATGCTCAGGAGGCGGGATGCGGCCGCTCTGCGGTCGTAGATCTCGAATTTGTGGTCGGCCACCTGCTTGCGGAGGACCGCCGGGTCGTCCAGCACGGCGAAGGGAGTATCCGGCTCGTCGGCGAGCCCGATCGCGATCTGCTCGGCGGCTTCAGCCGACGGAGCGGAGGGCGCGGGAGCTTGCAGCAGATCCGCGGCGCCGCGGGCGAGCCACCAGTCGGCGTGCCGGCCTCTTGCCAGGTCGCGGAGCACGGTCTCGGCGGCCGGGTCGCCGCGATCCAGCAGGACCTTGGCGGCGTGGAGGCGCAGTATGCCATCGTCCCGAGGATCGGTGGCGACGTGGCGGAGCAGGGGTAGATCTTCCGGGCAGGAGCCGAGGCGCATGGTGTCGATCACGAGAGCGCGGGTCGGTTGCGGAGCGCTCCGATCCGTGCACAGGGCGTGTATCGCGCCGTGGCCCCCGCCGTGGTTCCGAAAGAAGCGGACGGCCTCGGTGCGCAGCTCCGGCTCCGCCGTGGGATCGAGCGCGACCCGCTTCGGCAGGCTGTAGTCGAGGCTGAGCCGGGAGCTCGTCAGAATCGAGGTGCGGGTCGCCAGCGGAACGGACGGATCCGTCGCCATCGCCTCCAGGATGCCGATGGCCTCGTCTCCGGCCGCGGTGGCCAACGTCTCGACAACGGTTGCCATCGTGTCCTCGGGGGTCGCCCGGTCGCGAAGCAGCTCCTCGATGTCGCGGACGCCGCTCGGTGCCCTGTGGGAGGCGAGGGTGGCCGCGGCCTTGCGGCGGAGGCCGGCGGGCGCGTTGCCGTCGCGGCATATGCGCCTCAGCACGTCTCGAATGTGAGGATCGTCGTTGCGGGGATCTTCCATCAGTCGCAGGGCGGCCTCAGCACGGACCGGAAGGCCGTGTCGCCGGTCCATCGCGATCTGCCGGTCGGCGAGCATCGCCAGCGAGGTGCCGGGCTCGTTGGTGGAGGCGCCGCGCCCGGCCCGTTTCTCCATCCCGTTCAGCAGGTGACGACCCATGACATCGCCATGGCTGATCAAACGATGAGCGGCCCAGCGCCGGCAGCGCTCCTCGATCCGCCGATCCTTTGCCACGTCGTTCAGCAGCTGGGTGCCCAGCGTGACGTCGACGTTGGCGATCATGTCGCTGATCAGTGTCCGGGGCCACGGCGGCGTTTGCGGCGACCTCGCCGTCACGGCGAGCCAGTCGGCCACGTCATGGTCGAGTGCCGCCAGACCCGCCAGCAGAGTCAGTGCCTCGCCGGCCGTGGCGCCGTCGCTCAGCAAGCAGTCGCCCAGGTCGGCTGCGACCTGCCGCTGGATCCCGGGCGGGACGGCCGTGCCGTCCAGCAGGAGGTGGCCGGCCCGGATCGGATCACTGCCCGGTCCCCGGAGGAGAGCGGAGATCGCGGCCGGGGCCAGACCGGCGCGAGCGACACAGAACAGCGCGTAGCTTCGAGTGGCCGGATCGCCCATGTCCGCGAGCAGGCGCGGCAGATCGGCGGGTTGACCCGAGGCCGCCAGGAACTCCGCCACGCTGTGATGGATGAAGGTGAGGGTGACGCCGTCCGACATGATCAGCGACGTCGCCAGCAGGTGCTCGCGCAAGGCGGCTAGACCCTCGGACGAGCGCAGCCACGCCCTGATCGGTGCGGGTGCCTCCCGTGCGCAGTAGTCGGCAGCCGCCGAGAAAACCGTGCCGGGACCGGACCGGATCGTTTCGCATGCGGTCGCCCCGAGAAGCCCGTCGAGGTTCTCGCCGAGCCAGACGGCAGCCTCGGGCCGGCCGAGCTCCGGCAGCGGGCCACGTGATCTGCGGAGAACGTCCACGAACTGCTCGTAGAGCTCGGTCCGGGAAGTCGGTGGGCGCACGGCGCGGTCGAACTCGTGAATCACCGCCGCCATGGCGGCCATCAGGGGAACCCGGATCAGGTTCGCCAGCGGTCCGGCGCCGAACCGGGCCAGGAAACGTCCCGCCTCACCCCGCGGGTCCTGGCTGCGCCGGCACCGGAACCACTTCCCGGCGAAGAGCTCGAGGCGCTCGTCGTCGAAGACACAGAGGCGCAGCTCGGTGGCCTTGACGGCGGTTTCCAAGGGGGATCGGCTCGTGACGAGGAGCCGCGTGGTCCGGTTCGGGCTCGTCAGCTCGTGTCGGATCAGGGTGAGAAGACGGCTGCGGGCGACCGAGGACAGGACCTCGTCGAAGCCGTCGAGGACGATCAGCCAGGTCGCCCGCCGCACCGGTTGCCGGCGGAACGTGTCGGCGCCGAGTGGGATGCCCGAGTCCGTGAAGTGGGCGGCGAGTGCCTCCGCGAGGGTGTCGCCCTTGGCCTGGGCGAGGTCGGAGGCCGGCACCCGCACGGCGACCGTGCTGCTCAGCGGCGAGGCCGCCGGCCGGAACCGCCCGGCGCTGGACCAGAATGCGGCCGACTCACGGACCAGGGTGTTCGCGAGCGTCGACTTGCCCGTGCCGGGGCCGCCGACCACCACGACGTCGTGGAACCTCGCCAGCATCTCGCCTGCGTCGAAGCGCGCCGGCTCCTCGGCCCGTTCCGACGGCAGCTCCTCGGTCTGCTGCTCGACGTAGGTCTCACCGAGCAAGGGCTGACCGAAGCGCCAGGGTTCGTACGTGGACTGTTCCGCCGCGACCCGTTGCGCCTGGAGCAGACGCTCGACCGCGGGCTCGGGGAGCCGGCGTACGGGAAGCCACCGCATTCGCAGGCGAAGACGCCGGAACCACCGAAAGCCGAGTCTGACGCCGAAGGCGGTGAGCACCGCGACGACCGCGCCGACAACCGAGCTGATCTTGTCCGCCTCGTCGAGGGGAGCGCCGAGATGCACTGACTGAGAGTAAGGGGGATCGGCAACGATGTGAACGGCGCGGGAACGCTGCGATACGTCTCTTGCGACCGTCCATGTACGCCACAGGATGCATTCTGAGCTGGGTAAACAGACGGCATGGGCCGTTCGGGCCAATGCGGGGGGACGAACGTGCCGCATCGATGTTGATCTAGATCTGTGCGCGGCCGGGGTTCGTGTTGCTGAGGGACGGGGCGACGCTCACGCCCCCAAGCGAGGAGACTCCATGCTCAACTCGAAGCGTTCCCGGATCCGTGCCGTCGCCGGGGTGGGGATGGCGGCCGTGGTGGCCGCCGTCGGCGCGGTGACCTACAACGCGTCAGCGGCCGAGCAGCCCACGGTGGCGGTCACCGCCCCGGACGGCAGGGCCGTGTCGATCCCGGGGATCCCTGCCGCGATCAAGCCGCCCGCGGGCGTGAAGCCGCTCGGCGCGTACGTCGTCGTGTCGGGCACCCAGACGTACACGTGCGCCAACGGCTCCTTCGCCGGCGCCTCCGTGCCCGAGGCGCAGCTGCTCGGCACCGGCGGCCGCGTCCACCACTTCGCCGGCCCGAGCTGGCAGTCGACGCGCGACGGCTCGCTCGTCAAGGCGGCCAAGGAGGCCGAGAGCCCGCGTGCCGGCACGATCCCGGAGCTGCTGCTCAAGGTCACCGAGTCCTCGGGCAGCGGCGTGCTGGGCCGCGCCACCTACATCAACCGGCTGCTGACCTCCGGTGGCACGGCCCCGGCCGGCACCTGCGTGAACGGCGAGAAGAAGTCCGTCCCGTACGGCGGGGTCTATGTCTTCTGGCGCTAGACGAGCCCGCCCATCGCCGGGTCGCTGATGCTCTCCCGGCCGTTCTCGAGGTGGCCGGCGTAGCGGCGCTCCAGGCCCGCGCCGGTCACCGTGAGGTCGTACCAGCCGTGCGTGCGGGCGGTCGCTCGCTCGTACGTGCGGCTCGCTCCCGGGCGTACCGACAGCCTCTCGGTCTTGTGGGTGTAGCGGTCGGTGATGGTCACCTCGGCCCGTGCGGTGCCGTGGTTGCGGATCTCCAGCGTGACCGTCCGGCGGTGGTCGTCGCCGCGCATCCGCACCGCGACGCCGGCGCTGCCCGCGAAGCGGCGGAAGAAGCCGTTCGGGCCGCGCACCTCCAGCGCCGGCGTGCCCGCCCACGTGCCGGTCAGCCGCTTGCCGGGCTCGACGGTGTACGTGCGCGGCGCCACCGCCGGATCGTCCGAGTGGGCGTGGAAGACGGCGGCGGCCTGCCCGGTGTTGCGGAACTCGACGGTGAGACCGTCCTCGCCGGCGTGCCCGTCGACGTGCAGCCGGTAGGGCAGCGGGCGGGCCGGGCGGACGCCGCGCTCCTGCTCCGGCAGCGCCGGGCCGGCGGGCGGCACCGGGACCTCGTCCGGCCGGCGGGTCAGTGCGACGGGCTTGAAGTCGGCGGTGCCGGGCAGCTCCGGCAGGCGCCGGTTCGGGTTCTCGAAGTCGAACGCGCTGGTCAGGTCGCCCACGACGGCGCGCCGCCACGGGGTGATGTTGGTTTCGGCGAGGCCGAAGCGCTTCTCGAGGAACCGGATCAGCGAGGTGTGGTCGAACACCTGCGAGTTGACGTAGCCGCCGCGGGTCCACGGCGACACCACGATGGTGGGGACGCGGATGCCCAGGCCGTACGGGCCGGAGGGGTGGTTCGAGCTGCCCGGGAAGATCTCGTTCGTGATGGGCACTGTCGACTCGCCCGGCGTCGGCGGGACCAGGTGGTCGAAGAAGCCGCCCTCCTCGTCGTACGTGAGGAAGAGGGCCATCTTGCTCCACACCCGCGGGTTGTCCGCCAGGATGTCGATCACGCGCGAGACGTACCACTCGCCGTAGTGCGGGCCCCAGTTCGGGTGCTCGGAGTAGGCCTCCGGCGCGACGATCCAGCTCACCCGCGGCAGGCGGTCGTTGCGGACGTCGTCGCGGAAGTCGGTGAGCAGCTGCTCCGGGTCGCGCCCCAGCTTGTTGATCTCGGTACCGGTCTTGGCCCGGTCGGCGAGCGGGGTGCCCGGCCGCGCGTTCTGGTACTGGTGGAAGTAGAGCAGCGAGTTGTCGCCGTAGTTGCCGATGAACGGGTCGCTGGTCCAGCCCCAGGAGCCGGCGGCGGTCAGGCCCACGCCGATGTCCTGGTAGATCTTCCACGAGACGCCGGCGCGCTCGAGCCGCTCCGGGTAGGTGGACCAGTCGTAGCCCGCCTCGGCGTTGTCGACGACCGGGCCACCGGCCTTGCCGTCGTTGCCGACCCAGCCCGTCCACATGTGATAGCGGTTGGGGTCGGTGGAGCCCATCAGCGAGCAGAAGTAGTTGTCGCAGACGGTGAACGCGTCTGCCAGCGCGAAGTGGTACGGCAGGTCGGCGCGGACGTGGTGGGTCATCGTCTGCACGCCCTTGTGCGGCACGAACCGGTCGTGCCGTCCGCCGTTCCAGGCGGCGTGCGTGTCGTTCCACCCGTGTGGCGGGTCGGGCAGGAACATCGCGCCCACGTCGGGGACCTCGGGGCGGAACGGCAGCAGCACGCTCGCCCCGTTGCGCTGGTGCCACACCGGCGTGCCGTCGCCCTGGCGCACCGGATGCGGGTCGGCGAATCCCCGTACGCCTCGCATGGTGCCGAAGTAATGGTCGAAGGAGCGGTTTTCCTGCATCAGGAAGATGACGTGCTCGACGTCCTCGATGGTCCCGGTGCGGTTGTTCGCCGGGATGGCGAGCGCCTTGTCCAGCGTGGACGGCGTCGCCGAGGCGACCGCCGGGATGCCGAGCATGTGCAGGAACGTACGCCGATCAACAGTTGCCATGGTCGGCAAGCTAGTGGCCGGAGGTGGACCGTCGATGTACGGAAGTCGATGACTGCGGGGACTCACAGGATCGAGATCAGGGCCAGCGCGACGCCGATGGCCGTGAAGACCGCGACCGTCCAGGCCGCGCCCGCCGACCGCTCGGCCTTGGGCACGACCTTGAAGTCGGTCGCTCGCAGGCTCACCTGCGGCGGCGTGGTGCTGCCGACGGTGAGGAGGCTGAACTGGATGGCGTTGCCGCGGTTGAGCAGCGTCTTCGGGGCCTGGACCGCGCGGCCGGAGCCGCTCACGGCCACGCCCTCCAGAACCTCCGGCGGGGAGCCGGGGTGGTCGAGGAAGCCGGCCTCCGCCTGGACGATGCGCCCGTCGGCGACCCGGACGGTCAGGGGCTGTTCGATGTCGGCGGTGCGCAGGCTGGCCCTGCCGGTGTTGGTGGCCCGCACGACGTAGAAACGCGGGGCGTCGAGCGGGGCGCCGTCGAGGGTCACGCCGAACGTGCTGCCGGGAAAGCCGGCGATCTCGGGAAGCAGCAGGATCTGCTCCACCTCGACGACGATGCGCCGGTGCCTGTCCTTGCGCTTGTCGAGGACGCTGAACAGGAGGCTCGCGGCGGCGACCGCGAAGGAGCCGAGAGCGACATAGCCGGTGACTTCCATGGTGATCACCTCGGATTCCGTTTCGCGAGGGTGCAAAAAGCCGCCACCTCGCTGGTGCTCCTCAGCAGTCGGCGAGATCGCGGCGCGTGGTGGGTGCTGTCCGTTTTGCCCTTGACTCAGTAGAACATGCAACCCGGCTGTCCGCCAGCTGTCACTCTGCCATGTTGCAGATCGCGTACGAACGGGTCGTGACGACGTGGTGATCGGGCGTAGCTTGAGGGGCGGCAGGTCGTACCCCTCAGCGGTGAGGAGCCACCATGAAGAAGCTCATCAACGACCCCGCGAATGTGATCACCGACGCTCTCCACGGCTTCGCCGCCGCCCATCCGGAGCTGCGCGTCGACTACGACAACCGCGTCGTCGTGCGCGGCGACGCCCCGGTGCGCGGCAAGGTCGGCCTGGTGTCCGGCGGTGGGTCGGGACACGAGCCGCTGCACGCGGGCTTCGTCGGGCCGGGCATGCTCGACGCGGCGTGCGCGGGCGAGGTCTTCACCTCCCCGGTGCCCGATCAGATGGTCGCGGCCACCCGGGCCGTCGACGGCGGCGCCGGGGTGCTGCACATCGTCAAGAACTACACCGGCGACGTCATGAACTTCGAGATCGCGGCCGAGATGGTGGCGGCCGACAGCGGCACCGAGGTCGTCGCGGTGGTCGTCGACGACGACGTGGCCGTGCAGGACAGCCTCTACACGGCCGGGCGGCGCGGCGTCGGCGCCACGGTGCTGGTCGAGAAGATCGCGGGGGCCGCCGCCGAGGAGGGCCGCCCGCTCGACGAGGTCGCGGCGGTGGCTCGCAAGGTCAACTCGTACGGCCGCAGCATGGGTCTTGCCCTGACCTCGTGCACGGTGCCGGCGGCGGGCCGGCCGACCTTCGACCTGCCGGACGACCAGATGGAGGTCGGCATCGGCATCCACGGGGAGCCGGGCCGGCGCCGGGTGCCGGTCGCGCCCGCCAACGAGATCGCCGAGATGCTGGTGAGCCCGATCCTGTCCGATCTGGACTTCACCGGCGGCGACGGCGTCATCGTCTTCGTCAACGGCATGGGCGCGACACCGCTGATCGAGCTGTACCTGATGTTCAACGAGGTGTCGCAGCTGCTCGCCAAGGCCGGCGTCGAGGTGGCACGGTCGCTCGTCGGCCCGTACATCACCAGCCTGGACATGGCCGGATGCTCGGTCACGCTGCTCAAGGCCGACGACGAGATCCTGCGACTGTGGGACGCGCCCGTCCGCACGCCCGCCCTCCGGCGCGGAGCGTGAAGCCCGTGGACACGGCGGCGCTCACGGCGTGGATCCGGGAGTTCGCGCGCCTGATCGCGCAGGAGAAGCAACGCCTCACCGAGCTCGACTCGGCGATCGGCGACGGCGACCACGGCGTCAACATGGACCGCGGCCTCACCGCGGTGGTGTCGGCGCTGGAGGCGGAACCACCCGACTCGCCGTCCGCCCTGCTGAAAAAGGTGGGCATGACGCTGATCAGCAAGGTCGGCGGCGCGAGCGGCCCGCTCTACGGCACGGCGTTCCTGCGCATGGCCGCCGCGGCGGGCGACTCGGTGGAGCTCGGCAAGGTGCTGCGGGCCGGCCTCGACGGCGTGACGGCCCGCGGCAAGGCGGAGCCGGGCGACAAGACGATGGTCGACGCGCTGACGCCGGCCGTCGCGGTGCTGGAGGGCGGCGGCAGCATCGAGGACGCCGCCCGGGCGGCCGACGAGGGACGCGACGCGACGATCCCGATGGTCGCGCGCAAGGGCCGGGCCAGCTATCTGGGCGAGCGCAGCGCCGGCCACCTCGACCCGGGAGCCACCTCGGCGGCGCTGCTGCTGCGGGCGGCGGCGACAACGCTGGGGGACGGCGCCTGATGGTGGGCCTGGTGGTGGTGTCGCACAGCCGCCCCCTGGCCCGGGCGGCGGTCGCCCTGGCGGCCGAGATGACGAAGGGGCGCCCGCTCGCCGTCGAGATCGCGGCGGGCCTCGACGACCTCGACGAGCAGACGTACGGCACGGACGCGCTCGCCATCACAGAGGCGATCACGGCGGCGGACTCCGGCGACGGGGTGGTCGTGCTGATGGACCTGGGCAGTGCGGTGCTGTCGGCGGAGACGGCCCTCGAACTGCTCGACGACGAGGTGCGGGAAAAGGTGGTGCTCTGCCCGGCGCCGCTGGTCGAGGGACTGATCGCGGCCACGGTCGCGGCCGCCTCGGGCGCCGGGCGGGACGAGGTGGCCGCGGAGGCGATGGCGGGGCTGGCCGGCAAGGAGTCGCAGCTCGGCCCCGCCCCGTCCTCCGCTTCGCCCTCCCTCCCGCAAGAGCATGACGGGCTGTCCGCCACGGTGACGGTGAGCCATCCGCACGGGCTGCACGCGCGACCCGCCGCGCGGCTCGTGGCCGAGGCGCGGTCCTTCGACGGCGCGCTGGTGCAACTGCGCAATGCGACGACGGGATCGGGGTGGGTGCCGGCGACGAGCCTCTCGCGGGTGGCGACGTTGGGTGCCTTGCAGGGGCATGACGTGGAGATCCGGGCTTCGGGGGTGCGGGCGCGGGAGGCGCTCGGGCGGGTCGCGGCTCTCGTTGTCGCGGATGAGGCGTCGTTGTCCACCGGGGCCGTCGGGCCAACCGCCGCGTCTCCCGGCGTCGCCGTCGGCCCGGCAGTGCACCTCCGCGAAACCCCCATCAACCTCCCCGACCACCCCTCCCTCGGCCCCGAGCCGGAGCGCCAACGCCTGACCCAAGCCCTCGACGAGACCCGCCGCGCCATCGCCCAGATCCGCTCGGCGGAGCCCGGCATCTTCGACGCCCACCTCCTGCTCCTCGACGACCTCGTCCCTGCCGCCGACTCGTTGATCGCCCAGGGCCTCCCCGCTCCCCGGGCCTGGCAGACGGCCACCACGGACCTCGCCGCCGACTTCGACTCCCTCACCGACCCCTACCAGCGCGCCCGGGCCGCCGACGTCCGCGCGGTCGGCGACCAGGTCCTGCGCGCCCTGATCGGCGCCCCTGCCCCGGCCGTGACCACCGATGCGCCGACCGGCGACGACGCACCCCCGGCCGCGGCCGGCGGCGGCGTGCTGATCGCCGCGGATCTCACGCCCGCGCGGGCCGCGCTCCTGGATCCGTCGCGCGTCGCCGGGGTTCTGCTGGCCGCCGGCAGCCCCACCTCGCACGCCGCCATCCTGATCCGCACACGCGGCCTTCCCGCCGTCGTCGGGGCCGGCCCCGACGTGCTCGACATCCCCGCGGGCACCGAGATCGCGCTCGACGGCACCGCCGGAGAGTTCGCCGTCGCGCCCCCGCCGCCGGTGCTCGCGTCGTTCCGGGAGCGGGCCTCCCACGAGGCCGCGCTGCGGACCGCGGCCCGCAGCCATGCTTCCGAGCCCGCCGTGACCGTCGACGGCGTCACCGTCGCCGTCGGCGCCAACATCGGCGATGTCGGCGATGCGCGGGCCGCCGCCGCGAACGGCGCCGACCTCGCCGGGCTGGTGCGGACCGAGTTCCTCTTCCAGGACCGCGCCACCGCGCCCGGCGTGGACGAGCAGGTCGCCGTCTATCGCCGGATCGCCGAGGCCCTGGGCGGCCGCCGCGTCACCCTGCGCACGCTCGACGCCGGCAGCGACAAGCCCGTCCCTTACCTGCCCGCCCCGGCGGAAGCCAATCCCTTCCTGGGCGTGCGGGGTCTGCGCCTCTCCCTCCTGCACCCCGACGTCTTCGCCGACCAGCTCCTGGCCGTCGTCCGCGTCGCCCGGGAGGCCCCCGTGAGCCTGATGTTCCCGATGGTGACCACCGTCGACGAGCTCCGGCGGGCGCGGCTGCTGCTCGACGAGGCCGTGGCCCGTGACGGCGCCGGCCGGCCGCCGGATCTGCGGGTCGGCATGATGGTCGAGGTGCCCGCCGCCGCTCTCCGGGCCGCGGACTTCGTCCCGTACGCCGACTTCCTCAGTGTCGGCACCAACGATCTGACGCAGTACACGCTGGCCGCCGAGCGGGGCAACGCCGCCCTCGCGTCGCTGGCATCCGGCCTCGATCCGGCCGTGGAGCGGCTGGTCGGCGAGGTGTGCCGGGCCGCCGGTGACCGGGTGCCGGTCGCGGTCTGCGGTGAGCTGGCCGCCGACGAGCGGGCCGTGCCGCGGTTGCTCGCCGCCGGCGTACGGCAGCTGAGCGTCGCGCCCGCCCTGGTGCCTCTCGTCAAGCAGACCGTCCGTTGCGTGGAGGTGCCCCGATGAGCGCTTTGCCGGCCTTCTCGCTGGAGGGCCGCAAAGCCCTGGTCACCGGCGGCAATCGCGGCCTGGGGTTCGCGTTCACGCGGGCGCTCGCCGACAGCGGCGCGTCGGTGGCCTTCGCCGGCCGTGACGCCCCGGCCAACGACGCGGCGGTGCGCCGTCTCGCCGGGTCGGGCGTGCGGGCGTACGGGATCACTGCCGATCTGACCCGCGACGACCAGGTCGAGCGTGCGGTGGCCGAGGCGGCCGATGCGCTCGGCGGCCTGGACATCGTGGTGAACAACGCCGGCGTGTGCTTCCACAACCCGGCGTGGGACGCCACGGACGAGCAGTGGGCCCAGGTCTTCGACCTCAACGTGCGCGCGGTCTGGAAGGTCAGCCTGGCCGCGGGCCGGCTCCTGCGCGATGCGGGCGGGGGAGCGATCGTCAACATCGGCTCCATCTCCGGCCTGATCGTCAACCGGCCGCAGGCGCAGGCCCCGTACAACGCCTCGAAGGCCGCAGTCCACCAGCTCACCAAGTCGCTGGCCGCGGAGTGGGCGCCGCACAACATCCGCGTCAACGCCGTGGCACCCGGCTACGTCAAGACCGAGATGGCTCCCGTGGATCGCCCGGAGTTCCGCCGCATGTGGATCGAGGACACGCCCCAGCAGCGGTACGCGACGCCGGACGAGATCGCCCCGACCGTGGTCTTCCTGTGCTCGCCGGCCGCCTCGTTCATCACCGGCACCGTTCTCGTCATCGACGGCGGCTACACCGTCCACTGACCGGCCCGGCAGGCATGTGACGCACCTCTTACTGTACGCGTGTTCACTACGCGCTAGCTTACTAACCACATGGTCAGTAAGACGGAGGTCCGTGCCATGAATGGTCACGCCGGAGCGCCCCAGCCCACCTGGGGACGCGTTCTGTCCCTTCTCTGGTTCCCGTTCTTCTTCGCCGCGGTGATGTCGCTGGTCTACGTGGCCGGCATCTCGCATCCGGAGCCGCGCGCGGTGCACCTCGGCGTCCTGCACGAGGCGCCGGCGGTGGTGCCGCACGGCGTCGAGATCGAGCAGGTCAGTGGCCTCGACGGGGTACGGGCGGACGAGCTCGCCGGGGTGTACGACTCGGCGACCGGCACGCTCTACGTGTCGTCGGCCGGCAGCGGCACGCGCGCCGACTACCTGACCGCTGTCCTGCACCCGGCGCACACCGTCGACCTCGTGCCGACGGCGAGCGGCGACGTCACGGGCGTGGGCCTGTTCTTCTACGGGCTGCCGCTGCTGCTCGTCGGCATGATCACGTCGTTCATGATGTTGCAGTTCGGCATGTGGCCGATGCGCCGCAAGATCGTCACGATCGCGGCGACAGGGGCCTTCACCAGCGTCTTCTCGTACGGGGTGGCGGTTTGGCGTGACGTGATCCCGGCCGACTGGCGGCTGCTGGTCTACGGGTTCCTGCTGACCCAGGCGATCGGGTGGATCACCACGGCGCTGCCCCGTTTCGTCAAGCAGTTCACCATGCCGGTGGCGATGACCTTAGTGCTGCTGCTCGGCCTGCCCACCGCGGGCGGCACGGTCAACGCCGACATGATGCCGGCCGTGCTGCGGTGGCTGCACAACGTGCTGCCGTTCGGCCAGTTCATCGAGGTGGCCCGGTCGAGCGCCTACTTCGGCGGCCACGGGCTGGCCCGGCCGCTCGGCATCCTGATCGGCTGGGTGGTGGTCGCGGCGGCGCTGCTCGCCTGGGCCGCGCGCCCGGTCAGGCGGCCGGCCGCGGTGGCCGAGGAGAAGCCCGGCCAGACGCTGCACGGCACGGTCCGCACCACGAGCGGCGTCCCGGTGGCCGGGGCGACCGTGCTCACCCTCGACGACGACGGCCGCGAGCTGGTGCGCACCACCACCGGCGCGGACGGCGCCTACCGCGCAGGCAACGTCCGCCCCGGCCTGCACCACCTGGTCGTCACGGCGGCGCACCACGAGCCCGAGATCGTCACGATCGGCGTGCACGAGCACCACGCCGGGTCGTCCCGCGACATCACCCTCATCGACTGGGACGACCCGGCGGGCACGCTCACCCCGCAGGAGGTCGACGAGCGCCGCAGCCTGGTCGGATAGCCGGCCTCGCTAGGTGGCGAGCGCCTCGGTCGGCGCCAGCCGGGCCGCCCTGATCGCGGGGTAGAGCCCGGCCGCCGCCCCGATCATCACGGTCGCCCCCACGCCACCGATCAGGGCCCACGGCGGTACGACCGTCGGCCAGGTCTGCGTCATCGCGTAGAAGCCCGTCACCACGTACCCGATGAACACGCCCACCGCCCCGCCCAGCAGCGACAACAGCAGCGACTCCGCCACGAACTGGGTGCGCACCTGGCCGCGGGTCGCGCCGAGCGAGCGGCGCAGGCCGATCTCCGCCCGGCGCTCCAGCACCGAGATCACCATGGTGTTGGCCACGCCGATGCCGCCGACCAGCAGCGCCACCGCGCCCAGGCCGAGCAGCAGGGCGGTGAACGCGTCGCTCGTCGCCCGCCGGGCGGCCAGCGCGTCGGACGGCTTCGAGACCTTCACCTCGCTCGGGTCCTCCGGGTTCGCCGTCTGCGCCAGCACCGCGCGCACCGCCTCGACCTGGGCGTCGATCGATCGCGTGTAGACGGTCGTCGGATGCCCGTCGAAGTCCAGGTACGTGCCGGCCGCGTCCCAGCCGACCAGCACCGACTGGTCGATCTCCGGGGCGAGCGGCACCGGCTCCAGCACGCCGACCACGGTCCACCAGCGGCCGTCCATCCAGACGGTCGGCGGGTTGCCGAGCCGGCGGGCGGCGGTCGAGCCGAGCACCACTGCCGGATAGTCGCCGGTCGCCGCGTTGAGCCACGTGCCGTCGGCCATCGAGCCGCCGATCGTGTCGAGCAGCGCCTGCTCGGCCGCCAGCACCGCGAGGCCGCTCGTCTCCCCGGCCGGGATCCGGTCGGTGCGGTAGACGGCCGTCTCGTTCACCGCGCCGGTCGCGGTCGCCGAGGTCACCGGGCCGATCCGGCGGATCATCGCCACCGACTCGTCCGGCAGGGTGGCGTTGTCGCCGAACATGGTCTGTCCCGGCGCGACGGTCAGCATGTTGGTGCCGAGCGCGGCGAGCTGCCGGTCGAGGTCGGCGCGGCTGGACGACGAGATGCCGACCACCGCGATCATCGCGGCGATGCCGATCGCGATGCCGAGCGCCGAGAGCACCGCCCGCAGCGGGCGCGCCCTCAGCCCGTACCCGCCGAGGCGGAGCAGGTCCGCCGGGTGCAATCTAGACGGCTTGAGGGACATCGCCGATCACCCGCCCGTCGCGCATCGGGACCTGGCGGGGCAGGCCGTCGGCGATCTCGTGGTCGTGGGTGATCACCATGATCGTGGTGCCGGAGGCGTGCAGCTCCCGCAGCAGCTCCACCACCCCCGCGCCGGAGACCGAGTCGAGGTTGCCGGTCGGCTCGTCGGCGAGCAGCACCGCGGGATCGCCCGCCACCGCCCGGGCGATGGCGACCCGCTGACGTTCCCCGCCGGAGAGCTCGTGCGGGCGATGCGTGAGCCGGTCGCCGAGACCCACCCGGACGAGGGCGGCCTCGGCGCGCCACTCCCGCTCCTTCTTCGGTACGCCGGCGTAGAGCAGCCCGTCCGCGACGTTGGTGATGGCGTCGCGCCCCGGCGCCAGATGGAACTGCTGGAACACGAAGCCGATCCGCCGGGCCCGCAGCGCGGACAGCTGCCGGTCCGACAGGGTCGCCACGTTGTGCCCGTCGATCCGGACCGTGCCGTGGGTGGGCCGGTCCAGCGTGCCGATCAGGTGCAGCATCGTCGACTTGCCCGAGCCGGACGGGCCGACGATCGCGACCAGCTCGCCGTACTCGACGGTCAGGTCGACCGAGCGCACCGCGGTGACCCCTCCCGGGTACGACTTGGTGACGCCGGACAGCTCGATCACCGGGCTCACGACGGGACCACCACCTTGGTCCCGGGCCGGAGGCCGCCGCCGGAGACCTCCACCTGGCCGTCGGCGAACAGGCCGGTCTTCACCGCGACGAGACGGGTGCCGCCGTTCTCGGCGATCTCGACGCCGTAGCCGCCCTCGGCGAGCGCGAGCAGCGCCGCCACCGGCACGGTCAGCACGTTCTCGCGCTGCGACGAGGTGAAGCCGACGGTGACCGCGGCCTCGTCGATGCCCTTCGGCACCTTGGCGAAGGAAACCGTCACCTCGATCATGGTGGTGTCCTCCTGGTCGCCCTGGCCCGGCTCGACCACCGTCTCGACGCCGGTGATCTTGCCGGTGGTCTCGCTGCCGTCCGGCAGGGTGACGTCGACCGTCGCGCCCTTGCGGGCCAGGCGCTGCGAGTCGACGTCGAGCGAGACCGTGGCGACCATCGTGGTGCCGGTGGTCTTCAGCACCGCCGTGCCCGGCTGGACCACCGCGCCCCGCTCCACGTCGTGCGAGTCGACGCGGACGGCCCCCGGGGCGTACTCGATCTGATCGGCACCCACCGTGCCGGTCTCGTCGCGGCCGAGGTCCTCCTGCCACTGTTCGACGGCGTCCGCGGTGGCACTCGTGTATTCGTCGTCCACTGTGAAGCCCCGGTAGCCGAGTGCCCACAGGTTCTTCTCGAACTGGAGCACGTCGGCACCCTCGACCCCCGGCTTCAGGGTCCGGTACGCGGGCAGCGTGCCGTACAGCAGGATCACCGGCTCGTCGTCGAGCCGGAGCAGCGGCTTGCCCCGCGTGACCGTCGTGTCGAGGGCGGCCAGCGCGGTCACCGTCCCCGAGCCGCGGGCGCTGATCGTCGAGGTGTCGCCGTGTCCCAGGGTGCCGTCGTGCGACTCGCTGTCCACCAAAGTCTTCTTGGTGACCTCGGCCGTCTCCAGCTGTTTCTCGGCGGCCGTGCCGTCCGTGCTCTCCGCCCGCGGCAGGTTGAAGATCGTGACCGCCGCGGCGACCGCGCCGGCCGTGAGCACGCCGGCGACCACGCCGGTGCTGCGCCTGCTCATGCCGGCCTCGCCTCCTCGACGCGATCCTGCGAGGCGCCGTCCGGCTGGTACTGCTGGCACTTCTCCTCCGCCTTGTCGAAGGTCGGGTCGCCGGGGCCGGTGCCGAGCTTCTTCGTGTCGAGGCGGATGCTGCCGTCGGGCTGCGGGTCGGGGAAGTTCGGCACCCCGTTCTCCCGCATGCACTTGGCCATCTGCCGGGCCGCCTCGAGCATCTCGGGGTCGGGTGCGGGCCGCTCGCCGCCGTTGGGCGCGAACTCCTTGCACGCCTCCTGCGCCTTCTCGAGCTTCTTCGGGTCGAAGCCCTTCGGCGTCTTGATCGTGCTGCGCCCGCCCGGCTGCGGGTCCGGCCACCAGGTGATGCCCTCCTTGCGCATGCACTGCGCGAACTTCAGCGCCGCCTCCTCGTCCGGTTTGTCCGGCGCGCCGGCGCTGGCCGTGGGTGTCGCCCCGCCCGACTGGGCGCTCGCCACCTGGGGGCCGCCGTCGGCGGCCTGGCCACATCCCGCCGTCGCCAGCGCCAGCATGAGGCAGAGGGCCGTCGCTCTTGCCGTTCTCATCGGCTTGCTCCTTTCGTCGCTGGGTCGAAGTAGAGCGAGCGGCGGGTTTCCCGGCCGTCACGAAAAAACGTGACGCCCAGGTGACGCCGTGGCGCGGGAGGATGGACCCATGCGGATCCTGGTGGTCGAGGACGAGCCGCTGCTCGCCGACGCGGTGGCGCAGGGCCTGCGGCAGGACACCCACGCGGTCGACGTGGTCTACGACGGCGCCGCCGCCCTCGAACGGGTCGGCGTCAACGACTACGACGTGGTGGTGCTCGACCGCGACCTGCCGGTGGTGCACGGCGACGACGTGTGCCGAGCGCTGGTCGAGCGCGACGGCGAGACGCGGGTGCTGATGCTGACGGCCGCGGCCGGGGTCGACGACCGGGTCACCGGGCTGTCCCTCGGCGCCGACGACTACCTGCCCAAGCCGTTCGCGCTGCGCGAGCTCTCCGCCCGCGTCATCGCGCTGGGGCGCCGCGCGCGGCCGGCCGCCCCGCCGGTCCTGCGCCGGGCCGGCATCAGCCTCGACCCGCACCGGCGCGAGGTGCACCGCGACGGCCGCTACGTGCCGCTGTCGCGCAAGGAGTTCGCGGTGCTGGCCGAGCTGCTGCGCGCCGACGGCACGGCGGTGTCGGCCGAGACCCTGCTCGAAAAGGCGTGGGACGAGAACGCGGACCCGTTCACCCACGCCGTCCGCATGACGATCCTGAAGCTGCGGCGCAAGCTCGGCGATCCGCCCGTCGTGCTGACCGAGCCGGGAGTGGGGTACAGGATCCCATGAGGCTCACCGTCCGCGGCCGGTTGACCCTCGTGTACGGAGGGCTGTTCGTCCTCGCCGGGCTGGTGCTGCTCGGCGTCACCTACGTGTTGGTGTCGCAGCGTCTGCCCGGTGTGGTGGCCACGAAGTTCTCCACCGAGACGCCGCCGCCCGGCGCCGCGGCCGACCGGCTCGAGGTGCAGCAGATCGTCCAGGGCACCCGCGAGGGCGCCCTGCAAACCATGATCACCCAGGGTGCGATCGCGCTGGTGGTGGTCAGCGCGGCAGCGATCGCGCTCGGCTGGCTGGTCGCCGGCCGCATGCTCCAGCCCCTGCACGAGATCACCGCGACCGCCCGGCGCATCGCCGACGCGCCCGACGCCGACAAAGGCCTGCACGAGCGCATCGCGATGACCGGCCCGCAGGACGAGATCAAGCAGCTCGCCGACACCTTCGACATCATGCTGGCCCGGCTCGACCACTCCTTCGACGGGCAGCGCCGCTTCATCGCCAGCGCCTCCCACGAGCTGCGCACCCCGCTGACGCTCAACCGCACCCTGCTGGAGGTCGCGCTCTCCCAGGACGAGGCCTCCGAACAGGTGCGCCAGCTCGGCAGCACCCTGCTGGCGATCAACGACCGGCACGGCCGGCTGATCGACGGCCTGCTGCTGCTCGCGCAGTCCGACCGGCCGATCGCCGAGCGCTCCTACGTGGACCTCGCCGACATCGTCGACCACGTCGCCGTCTCGGACACGGTCAAGGTGGTCACCGATTGCCACGAGGCCACGGTCGCCGGCGACCCCGTCCTGCTGGAACGCCTGGTGCAAAACCTGGTGGAGAACGGCGAACGGCACAACATCCCGGACAACGGCTGGGTGCGGGTGCGCACCGGCACCCGCCTGGACGGCTGGGTGGTGCTCGAGGTCAGCAACTCCGGCCCGGTGATTCCCCGCTACGAGGTGCCCGGCCTGTTCGAGCCCTTCCACCGCTACCGCACCGAGCGCCTGCACGCGCCGGGTGCGGGGCTCGGCCTGTCGATCGTGCGGGCGGTGGCCCGGGCCCACGGCGGCGAGGCGCGCGCCGACGCCCGCGACGAGGGCGGGCTGGTCGTCACGGTGACTCTGCCGCGGGCCCTTTGAGCTGCTCGTAGAGCTCCGCGGCGCGCCGGCCGTGCGCCCGGCCCAGCCCGGCGTGGGCGCGGGCCATCAGCTCGCGGGCGCCGATCTCCTCGGCGATCACCAGGGCCGCGCCGTGGTGGGCGAGCGCCTCGGCGGGGTTCTCGGCGGCCTCGCCCAGGCCGTTGAGCGCCGCCGCCTCCCCGTCGCGGTAGCCGGTCTCGCGAAAGATGGCCAGCGCCTGCCCGTGGTGCGCCGCGGCCCGGTCGCCACGGCCGAGCCGCGTCTCGAGCACGCCGAGCGCGTAGAGGACGCTGGCCTCACCCGTACGGTCGGCCAGCTCCTTCTGGAAGAGCGCGAGCGCCTCGAACAGGTGGTCGCCGGCCGAGTCGTGGCGGCCCACCTCCGTCTCGGCCTCGCCGAGGCTCTTGAGCGAGCTCGCCTCGCCCATCCGGTCGCCGTTCTCGCGGCAGAGGGCGAGCGCCCGCGCGAAGTGCCCGGCCGCCTTGTCGTGCTCGCCGAGCGTGTGCGCGATGTAGCCGACCCGGCCCCACGCGCGGCCCTCGCCGAGCCGGTCGCCCGCCTCCGTGTAGAGCCGCAGCGCCTGCTCGAACTGCTCGGCCGCGTCCCGGTAGTCGCCGAGCTGGGTCACGACGTTGCCCAGGTTGAGCCGGGCCCGCGCCTGTCCGACCGCGTTGCCCGTACGGCGGAAGATCTCCACCGCCCGCCGATGGCTGTCCGCCGCCGCCCCGCCCTGGCCCAGCCGCCACAGCGCGGTGCCCAGGTCGGTCAGCGCGTGCCCCTGCGCCGCCAGGTCGCCGCTGCTCAGGGCGGCGCTGTGCGCCAGACCGTGCACGGTGACGGCGTCGTGGTTGTGACCGCCGTTGAGATAGCGGAACAGGATGCGGGCGAGCCCGGTCGCGTGCCCCGGCCACCCCTCGGTGGCCATGTGCGCGATGACCGCCACGAGGGTGGCCCGCTCGGCGTCCAGCCACTGCCGCGCGTCGGTGGCGGCGCCCAACTCCGGGAGGGCGACGCCGGTCACCGAGACCTGCGGCCGCCGGTGCGCCTCCACCGGGTGCAGCACGTCCATCGCCGCGGTCGCGGCCGCGAGGTAGTAGTCGAAGAGCCGGGTCAGCGCGGCGCGGCGCTCGCTGGGGCTCTCCTCGTCGCGCCCCTTCTCGGCCGCGTAGGCGCGCACCAGGTCGTGGAACGTGTACCGCCCGGCCGCGGCCCGGGACAGCAGATGGTCGTCGCAGAGACGATCGAGCCGCCCCGGTACGCCGTGCGGCTGCTCGCCGGCGAGCGCCGCCACGGCGTACCCGTCGAGGTCCTGACCCGGGTGCAGGGCCGCCAGGCGCAGCAGGCGCCGCTGCCCGGCGGGCAGATGGCGGTACGACAGATCGAACGCGAGCTCGACACCACCCTCGAGCCGGCGCCGCTCGTCCAGCCGGTCCGCGTGATCGGCGAGCGTCCAGCCCGGCGTGCCGCGGATGTGCCCGGCGACCAGGCCCAGCGCGAGCGGTAGGTGACCGCAGCGCCGGGCGATCCGCTCGACCGCCTCCGCGTCGCCCGCCGAGCCGGTCCGCGCGAGAAAGGCGGCCGCCTCGTCCGCGCCGAACACGTCCACGGTCACCGTGTCCAGCCCGTCGAGGCTGTGCCGGCTCGTGATCAGCGTCAGGCACCCCGGCGCGTCCGTCAGCAGGGGCCGCACCTGCCGTACGTCGGCCGCGTTGTCCAGAAGCACGAGCGTGCGCGTCCCGTCGAGCCGCTCCCGCAAGGCGGCGGTGCGATCGGCCAGCTGATGCGGCACCCGCCGCGCGGGCACCCCGAGCTGCCGCAGCAGCGCCCCCAGCACGGCGGCCGGGTCGGCGGGCGGCTGCCCCGGGTCGGGATGGAAGCCGCGCAGGTTGACGAAGAGCACCCGTTCGAAGGCCCCCCGCGCCAGCAGCAGATGCCCGGCGCGGACGGCGAGCTGCGTCTTGCCGACCCCCGCCATCCCCTTGATCGCCAGATGCCCGTGCCCCATGCCGGTGATCAGATCGAGCTCGCGGTCCCGCCCGGTGAACTCGGCGAGATCGGGCGGCAGCCGGTCCTGCACGCTGACCCGCGCGGCCGCCTCGGCCTCCCCGCCGACGACCCGCAGCGCCTGCCGCCACCGCGCCACGTAGTCCGGCTCCGGGTGCAACGCCCCCACGATCGCGAGCACCAGCTCGGTGTCCAGCCGCCGCCTGCCGAGCCGGAAGCAGTCGGCGACCGTCGACTTGCGCGCCCAGCCACCCACCCGCTCGGTGATCGCCTCGAACGAGGGGTCACCGGCCCACCCCTTGAGCTCGCGCAGCAGCCCCACCAGCTCATCGAGCCCACGAGCCACCCCAGGATCGGGCGGCGCCGTGGAGAAGGCCATATCTGACCCTATCGATAGCCGAAACCACCCGGCGCACCAGCTGGTGCCCGGCACATCACAAGGCGCGCCCGGCAGGATTCGAACCTGCGACCGATGGATTAGAAGTCCATTGCTCTATCCGCTGAGCTACGAGCGCGTGGGCCAACAGCCTATCTTGCCGACTGTGACGCGGGGGCACCCAGCCGTCCCCTCATAACCACCCGGAACGTCTATGCCGGCCGGGCCGGTCGGTCCCCCCGTTCCGGCTCTCCGACACCGATTCGAAACGCTCGCCCTTTGTGCCCGGCTCGCCATTCAGCGCCGTCCTACCTGGTGGCGTCCTCCGGGGCCGGGGGTACCTCGATCTCCGGGGTGCCGACCGGGGGCAGGTACGCGTCGACCCAGCGGCCGAGCTCGCGGAAGAGCTCGACGCGCACCTCCTTGCCGGAGAGAGTCAGGTCGTGCATGCCGCCGTCGAAGCGGGCGATGGAGACGCGCGGGCCGAGGCGGGGCGCCCAGCGCACGATGTGCTCGACGTCGAGCACGGAATCGGTGATGCGCAGGTCGTCGTGCCAGGCGCGGCCGCGGAAGGACCGCGTCGAGCAGGCCACGAAGACCGGGGCGTCGATCGACAGGCCGGCGCGCAGGCGGCGCTGACCGCGGCGGATGGCCTCCAGCCAGCCCGTGGTCACGGGGAAGCCGAGCACCGGTTTCCAGGCCAGGTCGTAGCTCCATTCGCCCTGGTGGTCGGCGTGCAGGCTCTGCCCGTACAGGCCCAGGTTGGCCATCGGGATCTTGCGGTACGGGGAACGCCGCGAGACGCCGATCGCGGCCGCCATGATCGGGCGTTTCACCAGCCACGGCACGTTGAAGTCGAAGAACGGGCTGTTCAGGAAGAGGCCGTCGACAATGCCTTGACCCTGGCGCGAATGGGACCACAACGACGTGATGAGCCCGCCGGTGGAATGGCCGGCGACCAGCAACTGATCGTGCCCGTCGTCCTCGCGGATGATGCGGGCCGCCTCGTCCAGCTCCGGGTAGTAATCGGTGAGGCTGCGGGCGAAGTTGGGCGTCTGGTGGGGGAGCAGGCTGCGGCCGTACTTGCGCAGGTCGAGCGCGTAGAAATCCCAGCCCTGCTCGACGAAGAAATCGGCGAGATGGGTCTGGAAGAAATAGTCCACGAAACCGTGCACGTAGAGCACGGCGCGCTTGTGCGGCGTTTCGGCGCGCCGGCGCACCAGCGTGGCGACGACCACGCCCTCGTCGTCGGTGCCCAGGTCGATCGTGTGCCGCTCGTAGGGCGGCCCGAGAACGTCGATCTCCACGCGCCCAGGCTACCCACTGGTACCGGGCAGCGCGCGATATCAGATCGCCCCGCTCCGCGCTCGTTTTCCACAGGACGTCCCGTCGTCCACAGGCCGCCAGTCAAGATCCCTTTCCGGTACGCCGAGCGCACCAGACTGCCCGCCAAACGTCACCAACAGGAGGGCACACAGTGTTCGACACCAACCTCGTCGTCGTGGGCAACGTCCTCGTCGCGCCGGAGTGGCGCCGCGTCCCCAGCAGCGGCAACCTGGTCGCCAGCTTCCGCATGGCGTCCACGGCGCGGCGCTACGACCGGGAGACCAACACCTGGGTCGACGGCCGCAGCCTGCGCATCCGGGTGTCCGCCTGGCGCCGGCTCGCCGAGGGCGTCGCCTCGTCGATCGCCGTCGGCGACCCGGTCATCGTCTACGGGCGCGTCTTCACCCGTGACTGGCAGGACGACCAAGGCAACAAGCGCATCTCGTGGGAGATGGAGGCCGAGGCGATCGGCCACGACCTCGCCCGCGGCCGGGCGCGGTTCTTCCGTCAAAAGGCGCTGCCGGGCGCCGCCGCGATCGAGGAGGCCGAGGCCGAGCTCGGCGCGGAGCCGTCGATCACGCTGACACCCGAGGAGGCCCCGATCGGGTACGGGGAGGGCCTGCCCGACAACCCGGCGTTCCTGGAGCCGCCCGTCTTCGCGGAGCCGCCCGCCTTCGCCGAGCTGGCGCCCGCCCAGCTCCCGCCCGCCGAGCTGGCGCCTGCCGAGCTGGCGCCTGCCGAGCTCCGGCCGGCTGAGGTTCCGCCGGCGCAGCTTTCGCCGGTCGGGGCTGCTGAGCCTCCGCCGGTCGAGGCCGAGGCCGGGGCTGCTGGGCGCTCGACCGCCGAGCTGTCGGCTGTGCCGGAGCCCGCCGCGGAGGGGGCCGACGACGAGATCACGCTCGAGGTCGAGCGGATCGAGGCGGCGCCGCCCGCCACGACGGCCCGCCGGGGCCGGCGCGCCTCGGCCAAGCGGGCGCCCATCGCCGCCTGACCCGGCCGACAGCGGGTTGACCGGGCCGATCGCGGCTTGGTCCGGTCGCGCGCGGCCTGTTCCGGTCGCGCGCGGCTTGGCCCGGTCGCGTGGCCTGGTCCGGTCGCTCGTGGCCTGGTCCGGTCGCTCGTGAGCTGATGTGTGGAGCCTGGCCGGCAACGGTGCGGGCCGGGCTCCCTCGTCCGCGGCGTGCGGGTCGGTCCTGCGGCGCGCGCGCCGTCAGGGCTGCCCGGTGCCGTGTCCATTGCGGAGCGGCCTCGTGATGGGCCGACCGGACGGGGGAGGGCTCCCCCGAACGGGGTGGGCCGATCGTGCCGACTGAACGGCCCGCCCGGCCGACCTGCCCGGTTGGTCCTCGGGTGGGCCGGACCGGCAGACTGGGGCCGTGCTGTTGAAGGAGATCCGCGCGATCGCGGGCGAGACACTAGTCCTCGCGCCGCACGACCAGGACGCCGAGACCGCCAACACCAGCTGGTTCGGCGCCCCGCCGCACGAGCGCCTGGGCATGACGGCGGACGAGGTGGTGGCCGCCTTCGAGGAGACGGCCGAGCTGCTGAGGGACCAGGTCGTGACCCTGGGACACGACGGGCCGGCGACGTTCTACGTGTGGCACGACCCGCAGGCGGGGCAGCTGCGCTGCTCGACCCGTTCCTGCGGACACGACCAGTTGCCGTTCGAGACCGGTTACCGCACGACGGGCGACCTCCAGCCGATCGTCGTCGAGTTTCTGGAGGACAGGGCCCCCGGCGCCATCGCCTGGGGCCAGTTGGACCCGGTGCCGTTCCCGGACGACCCGGTGATCGACGACGCCGAGATCGTGGTCTGGGTCTGTGACCTGAGCCACTCCACTGCCGGCCGCGTGGACCGAGACGCGACCCCGGCGTGAGCAACGGCAAGGCGGACGCGGCCGGGCTGATCGCCGGTTTTCTGCTCGACGCCGCGTTCGGAGATCCACGACGGCTCCACCCGGTGGCCGGGTTCGGCACGGCCGCCGGGGCGCTCGAACGGCGGCTCTACGCTCCCACGCGCCGCCGCGGGGCCGTCTTCACCGCCGTGGCGGTCGGGGTGCCGGCCGCCGTGGGGCTGGGCGCGGCCGTTGCCACTCGGCGGCTGCCGGTGGCGCGCGCCGCGCTGATGGCCGCGGCCACCTGGACCGTGCTCGGCGGGCGCACGCTTCGGCGCGAGTCGCGTGTCATGGCGCGATATCTCGACCGGGACGACATCGAGCAGGCCCGTGGCCGGCTCAATCACCTCTGCGGGCGCGATCCCGCCCAGCTCGACGCGCCCGAGCTGGCCCGCGCCACCGTCGAGTCGGTGGCCGAGAACACGTCCGACGCCGTCGTGGCACCGCTGTTCTGGGGTGGCGTTCTGGGGCTTCCGGGGCTGCTCGGCTATCGCGCCGCCAACACGCTCGACGCGATGGTGGGGCACCGATCGGCCCGTTATGCCCGCTTCGGCACGGCTTCGGCGCGGCTCGACGACGCGCTCAACCTGCTGCCGTCGCGGCTGACCGGGCTGCTGACGATCGCCCTCGCGCCGGTCGCGGGCGGTTCGCCCCGGGAGACGCTGCGGGTATGGCGGCGCGACCGGGACGACCATCCCTCCCCGAACGCCGGGCAGTGCGAATCCGCCATGGCCGGCGCTCTCGGCGTACGGCTTGGTGGGCGTAATGTCTATTTTGGCCGAAGTGAGACCAGGCCGTTCCTCGGCGACGGGCCCAAGCCCCGTGCCGTTCACCTGCGCCGCGCCGCGCGCGTGTCCGGCGCGGTCGGCGTCGGCGCGGCCGTGATCGCAGCCGGCTTGAGCCTCGCCAAAGGACGGGCCGGCGCGAGCGTGGCCAGGGGAAGAGCCGGCGCGAGCGTGGCCATGGGAAGAGCCGACGCGAGCGTGGCCAGGGGAAGAGCCGACGCGAGCCTGGCCCGGGGAAGGGAGCGGGCGTGAGCGGCCTCCTTGTCGCCGGCACCACCTCCGACGCCGGCAAGAGCGTGCTCACCGCCGGCATCTGCCGCTGGCTGCATCGTCGCGGCGTCAAGGTGGCGCCGTTCAAGGCGCAGAACATGTCGAACAACTCGGTCGTCGTGGTGGGCCCGGACGGCCGCGGCGGCGAGATCGGCCGCGCGCAGGCCATGCAGGCCGCCGCCTGCGGCATCGAGCCCGATCTGCGCTTCAACCCCGTGCTGCTCAAGCCCGGCAGCGACGTGTCGAGCCAGGTCGTCCTGCTCGGCGAGGCGATCGACACCGTCACCGCCGGCAACTACCGATCCATGAAGCCGCGCCTGGCCGAGGTCGCGCACGCCGCCCTTGCCGAGTTGCGGGCGGAGTACGACGCCGTGATCTGCGAGGGCGCCGGCAGCCCCGCCGAGATCAACCTGCGCGACGGCGACTTCGTCAACATGGGGCTGGCGCGCCGGGCCGGCCTGCCCGCGATCGTCGTCGGCGACATCGACCGGGGCGGGGTCTTCGCCGCGCTCTTCGGCACCCTCGCGCTGCTCGACCCCGCCGACCAGGCGCTCGTCGCGGGCTTTGTGATCAACAAGTTCCGCGGTGACCTCGGGATCCTGCGGCCGGGGCTCGACATGATCACGGCGGCGACCGGGCGGCCGGTGCACGGCGTTCTCCCGTTCCACCTCGACGTCTGGCTCGACGGCGAGGACTCGCTCGCCTACGGGCGGGTGCTCGGCCGGCCCGCCGCGCCGCGCGGCACGGAGTGGCTTCGCGTGGCGGTCGTACGCCTGCCGCGCGTCTCCAACGCGACCGACGCCGAGGCGCTCGCCGCCGAGCCGGGCGTGCGCGTACGGATGACGATCGAACCCGCCGAGATCGCCGACGCCGACCTGGTCGTCCTGCCCGGCTCCAAGGCGACCGTGAGTGACCTCGCCTGGCTGCGCGAGACCGGCCTCGCCGACGCCGTGACCGCGCACGCCGCCGCCGGCAAGCCGCTGCTCGGCATCTGCGGCGGCTTCCAGATGCTCTCCCGCACGATCCACGACGAGGTCGAGAGCCGCCGCGGCACCGTGCCCGGCCTGGGCCTGCTGCCCGTCGACATCACCTTCGGCGCGCGCAAGACGCTGGCCCGCTCGGCCGGCGTCGCCTTCGACGCCCCGGTCACCGGCTACGAGATCCACCACGGTGTCGTGTCGTCGGGCACACCTCGGCCCCTTCTGCGGTACGCCGACGGCCGCCCCGAGGGCGCCGTGGCCGGGCACGTGTTCGGCACCCACTGGCACGGCGCCTTCGAGTCCGACGAGTTCCGCCGCCGGTTCCTCACCGAGGCGGCGCGCCTCGCCGGCCGGCACGGCTTCGTGGTCGCGCCGGACACCCGGTTCGCCGCCCTGCGTGAGCGCTCGCTGGACGTCCTCGCCGACCTGGTGGAGGAGCATCTGGACACGGCGGCGCTGTGGCGGCTGATCGAGCAGGGGCCGCCCGCCGGACTTTCCTTCGTTCCGCCAGGTGCGCCGGGTTGCACTTCGGAAGTACCTTGAGCCCTGGCGTGTTCAACCCGGAGCGCAGGACGGGGTGGGATCGATGACGACCGACGAGGAGAACCGTCCGGTACGCCGGCGGGTCACCCTGACCGGCATCAGCTCGCGGGCCTGGGAGCACCCGGCCGACCGCGGCGCGCTGACCGCCCTGCGCGAGCTGCGCGGCTTCGACGACGTGGTCAAGGCCTTCTTCGGCATGTGGAACGAGCGCGGTTTCCGCCTCCAGTTCCTGGCCGGCGCCATCCGCGTCGACCACCGGCAGTACCCCCGCGTCTACCAGCGCTTCACCGAGGCCGCGCAGACCCTCGACGTGGTCGAGCTCCCGGAGCTCTACGTGTCGCAGGACCCGATCATCAACGGCTCGGCGATCGGGCTCGACAAGCCGTTCATCGTGGTCACCACGGGAGCCGTGGAGCGGCTCGACGACGACGAGCTGCGGGCGATGCTGGGTCACGAGATCGGCCACGTGCGCAGCGGTCACGCCGTCTACAAGACGATCATGATGATCCTCACCCGCTGGGCGGCGAGCCTGAGCTGGCTGCCGGTCGGCGCGATCGCGCTCCGGGCGATCATCGCCGCGATGTTCGAGTGGTGGCGCAAGGCCGAGCTCTCCGCCGACCGCGCCGGGCTGCTCGCCGGTCAGGACCCGGCGGCGTCGCTGCGCCTGCTCATGAAGCTGGCCGGCGGCGGCGACCTGTCCCAGATCGACACGGCCGCCTTCCTCGAGCAGGCCGCCGAGTACGAGAGCGGCGGCGACCTGCGCGACAGCATCCACAAGCTGGGCATGACCGCGTGGAGCACCCACCCGGTGCCGGTCGCCCGCGCCGCCGAGCTGCGCAAGTGGATCGACTCGGGTGCCTACGCCCAGATTCTGGGCGGCGACTACCCGCGCCGCGACTCCGACGGCGACGCGTCGGTCTCCGACGACGTGAAGGCCGCCGCGCAGTCATATCGCGACACCTTCAACAACTCCCAGGACCCGCTGGTCGGCCTGCTGCGCAAGCTCGGCGACGGCGCCGGCGACCTGGCCGGCTCCGCCGTGCGCGGCGCCCGCAGCTGGGCGGACAACGCCTCCCGGCGCGGCCGCGGCAACGGCGACGACGCCTGACCTCGTGTCACACGCCGGGCCCGCCGCGGGCTCGCGGCGACGCCTGACTTTCCGTCACACCCCGGGCCTAGGATCGGGGTCATGAGTTTGAGTGAAACCGATCTGCGCGCGGCGATCGCGCGGGAGCTGCCCGGGGTCCGTGCCGACCTGGAGCGGCTGATCCGCATTCCCGGCATCGCCTTCGAGGGCTTCGACCACTCCCACGTGGAGCGGTCGGCCGAGGCCGTCGCCGAGCTGCTGCGCGGCGTGGGCCTCGACACGCAGATCGTGCGCCACGGCGGCCAGCCCGCCGTGATCGGCCGCAAGGCGGCGCCGGCCGGGGCCCCGACCGTGCTGCTCTACGCCCACCACGACGTGCAGCCGGTCGGCGACCTCACCAAGTGGACGAGCGACCCGTTCGAGCCGCAGGAGCGCGACGGCCGGCTCTACGGCCGCGGCGCCGCCGACGACAAGGCCGGCGTGATGGCCCACGTCGCCGCACTGCGCGCCTTCGGCGACCAGCTCCCGGTCGGCGTGGTCGTCTTCGTCGAGGGTGAGGAGGAATACGGCTCCGACTCGCTCGACGCGATCATCCAGGCCCACCTCGACGAGCTGCGCTCCGACGTCATCGTCATCGCCGACTCCGGCAACTGGGACATCGGCGAGCCGGCTCTCACCACCTCGCTGCGCGGCCTGGTCAACCTGTTCGCCGAGGTCAAGGTGCTGCGCAGCGCCGTGCACAGCGGCATGTACGGCGGGGCCGTGCCCGACGCGCTGATCACCCTTTCGCGGCTGATCTCGACCCTGCACGACGAGCACGGCGAGGTCGCCGTCGACGGCTTGGTGGGCCGCGAGGGCGCGCCGGTCGACTACCCCGAGGACCGTTTCCGTCACGAGGCCGGCACGCTCGACGGCGTTCAGCTGATCGGCAAGGGCACCATCACCGACCGGCTCTGGACCAAGCCGGCGATCTCCGTCCTCGGCATCGACGCGCCCCGCACGCTCGAGGCGGCCAACGCCCTCCAGCCGACGGCCAAGGCCAAGATCGGCGTACGGCTGGCGCCCGGCGACGACCCCGAGTCGGCGTACGCGGCGGTCAAGGCCCACCTCGAGAAGCACGTGCCGTGGGGCGCCCAGGTCGAGGTGACCCTCGAGAGCCTCGGCTCGCCCTGCGTGATCGACGCGACCGGCCCGGCGTACGAGGCGGCCCGCGCGGCCTTCACCGCGGCCTGGGACGGCACGTCGCCGGTCGACATCGGCGTGGGCGGGTCGATCCCGTTCATCGCCACCTTCCAGGAGCTGTTCCCGCAGGCCGCGGTCCTCGTCACCGGCGTCGAGGACCCCTACGCGGGAGCGCACGGCCCCGACGAGAGCCTCCACCTCGGCGAGTTCGAGCGCGTCTGCGTCGCCGAGGCCCTGCTGCTCAAGAACGTGGCGGACACCTTGTCGAAGTAGAGGAGCGGCCGATGGCCGAGCTGACGTGTGACGTGCTGGTGGCGGGCGCCGGTCCGACCGGGCTGATGCTCGCCAACTGGCTGGTCAAACTCGGGGTCGACGTGATCGTCGCCGACGGCAAGGAGGGGCCCACCCGCGAGTCGCGGGCCCTCGTCGTCCAGGCGCGCAGCCTCGAGATCTACGACCAGCTCGGCCTCGGTGACTTGGTGCTGCACGCGGCGCATCGTGCGGACGCGCTGGCGCCCGGCTTCGACGACCGGGCGTTCGGGCGCATCCCGATCGGCCCGCTCGGCGGCGACCTGACGCCGTTCCCGTACATCGAGATCCTCGAGCAGAGCCGCAACGAGGAGATCCTCTACGAAAATCTGCACAAGCTCGGCGGCGAGGTCCGCTGGGAGACGCCGGTGACGGCGGTGACCCAGACCGACGAGGGCGTGGTGGCCAAGGTCGGCAACGACACCGTGCGGGCGCGCTTCTGCGTCGGCTGCGACGGCGCCAACTCGATCGTCCGCAAGGCCCGCCGCATCCCGTTCGAGGGCGTCACCAACCCGCACCGGTTCTTCGTCCTCGACGCGGCGGCGACCGGCGGCCTGGTCGAAAACGCGATAAACGTACGCCCCGGCAGCTCCGACTTCCTGCTCGGCTTCCCGATGCGCGGCCTCGGCAACTGGCGGCTCATCGGCCTGGTCCGCGACGACGACGGCGACGGCCGGCTCACCGAGGAGGACGTGCGCCCCCGCATCCGCCGCTTCGCGGTGACGTACGGCGAGGCGCGCTGGTTCGCGACGTACAAGGTGCACCACCGGGTCGCGGCGGCCTTCCGCGACGGTCCGTTCTTCCTCGCCGGCGACGCGGCCCACGTCCATTCGCCGGTCGGCGGCCAGGGCATGAACACGGGCCTTCAGGACGCCCACAACCTCGCGTTCAAGCTGGCCGACGTCGTGCGCGGCCGGCGCCGCGACGCCTGGCTCGACCGGTACGAGGCCGAGCGCCGCCCGGTCGCGAAGACGCTGGTGGCGACGACCGACCGGCTCTTCGGGATGGTCACCTCCCAGCGCCCGGCGACCCGATTGCTGCGCCGGCTCGCCGCGCCGTTGCTCGCGCCGGTGGGCGTGCGGTTGCTGCCGCGCGCCTCGGGCGGATCCCGCCTGTTCCAATACGTGTCCCAGATCCGCATCCACTACTGGATGACCGCCGGCGCCCAGGCGGCGTCGAACGGCCGGCGCGATCCGGTGGTCGGCCGCCGGCTGCCCTGGACGGGCGGCAACTTCGACGTGCTGCGCGAGGCGACATGGCAGATCCACGCGTACGGGGGAGTGGCCGCCGCCGACCTCCCGGACCTCGGCCTGCCCGTGCACGTCTTCGCCGAGGCGCCACAGACCGGCCTCACGCCGGGACGGCTCTACCTCGTACGCCCCGACGGTTTCGTGGCCGCCGAAGCTGCTCCGAGTGACGCCACGAACACGTTCCCGCCCCTGCTCACGGGCTGACAGGAGCCCGTCGTCACAAAGAGTGAACTGGTGCGGGAGGCGCCTGCGTCCTGTTAGGATTAGAACATGCGTTCGAACAAAGTGCCTGCCTCGCTTGCCCCGGTGGTGCGGCCGATGCCGATCGGGCCGCGCAACACCATCGACCGCCTCCGCTCCCGCGAGCGGATCGAGTCCCTCGCCCGGCTGCGCGCCGCGGTCCTCGCCATGGACTCGGTCGACGTCGCCGACTGGGACGACTCCGCCCTCACCGACCACCTGGAGGAGCTCTCGGCCACCCTGGTCGCGATCGACGCCCAGGTGACCCGCGTCGCCGACCAGGTCCGCGCCCGCGGCTTCCGCATCTCCGAGCCCCGAGCCGCCTGAGCGGCCGGTGGGCCGGCTGCCGCGCCGCCCTCGCCCGGAGCGGCGCTCGCCGCCCTCGCCAGGTCCGCGCCCGCGGCCTCCGCATCTCCGAGCCCTGAGCCGCCTGAGCGGCCGGTCGGCTGGCTATCGCGCAGCACTCACCCGGTGCGGCGCTCGCCGCCCTCACCCGTCGTTACCCACCATCCGCCGTCATTTGCCGCCCACCCGCCCGTCCGGTTCGCTCGGCATTCGCCGCCCGCGCGCCCATCCCGTTTTACTCGTTATCTCCGCCGCCCGCCTCGTCTCGGTTCGCTCGGCATCCGCCGCCCGCGCCCATCTCATTTCGCTCGTCATCCGCTGCCTGCGCCCGTCCCGTTTCGCTCGGCATCCGCCGCCCGATCGCCGCCCATTCGCATGTTTACGCCCGACTGGGCATTTTTGCCGCTTTTGTTGCTCGTTCGCCGCCCGCTGTTCCCTGCTGCCTACGCCATTCCGCCGCCGCTCCGACCGGCGGCCGCCGGACGCCGCTTGCTCTCGCGTCCTGCCGCCATTTGCTGGCCGCCCCCCGCCGCGCCACCCTCTGCCGCGCCACCCTCTGCCGCGCCACCCTCTGCCCGTCGCGTCCGTCATCGCCACCCGCCGTCCGCGTCATCCGTCGTTTGCCGTCGTCGCCTTCCGTTGGTGGCGTCGGGCGGTTGCCGGTCGGCGGGGCCGAAAATGTCAGGGGGTGCTGCCAGGATGAGGTTTGTGCGATTCCTCGACCTGGCGGCGACCTCGGCGGCCGTCGCCGCTACCTCCGGGCGCAAGGCCAAGATCGAGCTGCTGGCCGACGCGCTCCGCCGGCTCGATCCCGGTGAGATCGCGGCCGGCTCCGCCTTCCTCGCCGGTGAGCTGCGGCAGCGGCAGACCGGCGTCGGCTATGCGAGCCTTCGCGACCGGCCGCCGCCCGCGACCGAGCCGAGCCTCACCGTCGCGGGGGTCGACGCCGCGGTCGCCGAGATCTCCGTGGTGGCCGGCGCCGGCTCACAGGCCAGGCGGCGCGAGTTGCTGGGTGCCCTCTTCGCCGCCGCCACCGACGAGGAGCAGCGGCTGCTGATCGGGCTGTTCGGGGGCGAGCTGCGCCAGGGCGCCCAGGCCGGCCTGCTCGCCGACGCGATCGCCAAGGCCGCCGAGGTCCCGCTCACCGCGGTCCGCCGGGCGCTGCTGCTCTCCGGTGACCTCAAACAGGTCGCCGTCGCCGCGCTCACCGGCGGCGCCGCCGCCCTCGCCGAGATCCACCTGCGGGTCGGCACCCCGCTGACCCCGATGCTCGCCCAGGCCGCCCCCGACGTCGGCGCCGCCCTGCTCGCCACCGGCACCCCCGCGACCGTCGACGTGAAGCTCGACGGCATCCGCATCCAGGTCCACCGCTCCGGCGACGACGTGGCCGTCTTCACCCGCAGCCTCGACGACATCACCTCGCGCATGCCCGAGGTCGTCGCCGCCGTCCGCAAGCTCCCGCTGCGCGAGGCCGTTCTCGACGGCGAGGCCATGACCCTCGACGAGACCGGCCGCCCCCGCCCGTTCCAAGAGACGTCCAGCCGCGCCGCGACCCGCGGTGCCCGCGCCGCCGGCCGCGGCAAGGCGGCCGAGTCGGCTCCCGCCCCGGCACCGCTCGCGCTGACCCCCTACTTCTTCGACCTGCTCCATCTCGACGGCGCCGACCTGCTCGACGAGCCCGGCCGGGTGCGGTGGGCGGCCCTCGCCGACGCGCTGCCGGCCGAGCTGATCGTCGGGCGCACCACGGCCGAGACCGAGGAGGAGGCGGCAGCGGCCTTCGCGGCGGCGCTGGCCGCCGGCCAGGAGGGCGTGGTCGTCAAGGCCGCCGAGGCCCCCTACGACGTCGGCCGCCGCGGCAACGCCTGGGTCAAGGTCAAGCCACGGCACACCCTCGACCTCGTGGTCCTCGCCGCCGAGTGGGGCCACGGCCGCCGCCGCGGCTGGCTCTCCAACCTCCACCTGGGCGCCCTCGACCCGCGCACCGGCGAGTTCGTCATGCTCGGCAAGACGTTCAAGGGCCTCACCGACGAGCTCCTGCGCTGGCAGACCGAGCGCTTCAAGCAACTCCAGATCGACGACAACGGCTGGGCGGTCCGAGTCCGCCCCGTCCAGGTCGTCGAGATCGCCTTCGACGGCGTCCAGACCTCCCCGCGCTACCCGGGCGGCGTGGCCCTGCGCTTCGCCCGGGTCCTCCGCTACCGCGACGACAAGCCCGCCACCGAGGCCGACACCATCGACACAGTCCGAGCCATAGGCGGCTACCCACCGCCATAAGCCACCCACCGCCGCAGATCCTCCATCGCGTTGGGCCGTCCATCGCGTTGGGCCGTCCATCGCGTTGGGCCGTCCATCGCGTTGGGCCGTCCATCGCGTTAGGCCACCCACCGTATTGGGCCGCCCACGGCACCGGCTCACCCGACGCACCATGTCGCCCCGCCGCAACGACGTGCGTGGTCGGTTAACTCTGTCCGGAACGCTAGGCATCGCCACAGTCGCTACGTGCCGTAGTTGGAGGCCTTCGAGCGCCCCGGGGGTGACGTTAAGGCGAGCGCGCTCCCGCTTGGTCCCGCCGCACAGGGATGACGTCACCTCTGGGCAGCGCTACCCGGGCGTTGCACCCTTGGCAGCGCCCGCGCCCGCCGGCGCAGCCAGACAGCGTCAGCGGCCGGTGTCCTTCGGCGAGTCGCTCGCGGCGGCTCGGGCTGCCCGCTCGCGGTCGTATTCCTCGACGCGATCACCCGAGGAAGCCCGGGCGGCGGCCTTCCTCCGGTCGTATTCCTCCACGCGGTCTCCGCTGGCGGCCTTGCGGCGGTCGTACTCTTCCACGCGGTCTCCGCCGGCGGCCTTGCGGCGGTCGTACTCCTCGACGCGGTCGCCGGAGCGGGACTTCTTGCGGTCGGCCTCCGCGACGCGGTCGCCGGCGTGGGTGGCCGGGACGGGCTCGCGGGTGGTGCCGGGGGTGGCCGGCTTCGACTCGCCGCGGGCTTCCTTGCGGGCGTAGTAGCCGTACGCGAAAAGGGCCATCACCGCGAACAGCCACCACTGGACCGCGTAGCCGCCGTTCTGCCAGGCGTCCTCGTGGCCGATCGGGATGCGGGTGAAAGCGGCGTCGTTCGCCGGGGTCTGCTCCGTCAGGAGCAGGTAGGCGCCGTAGACCGGATACGGCAGCTCCTGCGCGAGCTTCGGCACGGTGATCCGGCGGGTGTCCAGGCGGCCGTTGCGCTGCTCGATCGGGGCCGGTCGGCTTTCCGACAAGTGGACCTGGCCGACGACGGTCACCGTGCCCGTCGGTGCGGGCGGGACCGTGGGGGCCGCCAGCGCCCCGCCGTCCGGCGCGGGGATCCAGCCGCGGTCGACCAGGACCGCCGTCCCGTCGTTCAGGATCAGCGGGGTGACGATCTCGTAGCCCACGTCGCCGTCGACCGTGCGGCCGCGCGCCTGGATCTCGTGAGCCGGGTCGTAGCGGCCGCTGACCGTGACCTTTGTCCAGGCCAGCTGCTTGCCGGGGGCCTCGCCGGGCGTGCCCGCGGCGGTCGGCCGGGCCAGCACCGAGGTCATCGGAACGGCCTGTACGGAGTCAGCGGCGTCGATGCGGTCGTTGGTCGCGCTGCGCTCCTGGTACCGGTGCAGCTGCCAGTTGCCGAGCATCACCATCACCGCCGCGGCTGCCAGAGCGAACGCGGCAGCGGCCAGCCAGCGCGGCCTCAGCAGGAAGCGGTACACGTCCCGAGGCTACCCGTCGGCAGGATGTCGCCTGCCTGGGCCGGGTACTGTCCCACTTCTGTAGTCGACAACAGGCGATATTCCGTTCGGGAGAGTCATAGATGAGCGCCCAGCCCCGACTGGTCGTGAGCGCGCCCGCGTCCGGGCACGGCAAGACCGCCATCGCGGTCGGCCTGCTCGCGGCCGCCGCGGCGCGTGGCATCCCGGCGGCCGGGTTCAAGGTCGGCCCGGATCACACCGACGCCGCGTACCTCGGACTCGCGGCCGGCCGGCCCGGCCGCAACCTCGACCCCCGGCTGGTCGGGGCGCAGCGTATCGCCCCGCTGTTCCTGCATGGTGCCGGCAGCGCGCAACTCTCCGTGATCGAGGGCGCGATGGGCCTGTTCGACTCGCTCACCGGTCAGCCGGAGGTCGACGGCACCGCCGCGGTCGCCGCCGCCCTGCGCGCCCCGGTCGTGCTCGTCGTCGACGTCGCCGCCATGGGTCACTCGCTCGCCGCGCTCGTGCACGGCTTCCGCATGTTCGACGAGATGGTGCACCTGGGCGGGGTGATCCTCAACCGGGTCGCGTCGCCCCGGCACGAGCAGATGCTGCGCACCGCGCTCGACGACATCGGCATGCCGGTCCTCGGGGCGCTGCGCCGCGGTGACCTGCCCAACGTTCTGCCGGCGCGCGCGCACGGCCCGGTGCCGGTCGCGCACCGCACGGTCGAGGCGTCCCGCGCGGTGCGGCGGCTCGGCGAGGCGGTCGCCGGCGGCCTCGATCTGGAACGGCTCATGGCGCTCGCCGCGTCGGCCCCGGCCCTGCCCGGACCGGTCTGGACGCCCGCGGACGTCGTCGGCGGCGAGGTCTTCGACCAGCGCCCGGTGGTCGCGCTCGCGGGCGGCCCCGGCGCCCCGTACACCTATGTCGAGACGGCCGAGCTCCTGACGGCCGCGGGTGCCGAGGTCGCCGTGGTCGATCCGCTGCGTGACGAGTCGCTCCCGGCGGGCACGCGCGCGCTGATCGTGGGGGCAGGGCTTCCCGAGGGGTACGCGGAGGAGCTGTCGGCCAATCGCCGGCTCTGCAACGCGGTCGCCCAGTTCGCGCACGACGGATGGCCGGTCGTGGCGGAGGGCGTGGCCCTGCCGTGGCTCGGACGGGACTTCGACGGCCGCCCGATGTGCGGGGTCTTCGACGCGTCGGCGGTCACCGGCGAGCAGACGATCGCCGGCTACCGCGAGGCCACCGCGCCCATCACGTCGTCGCTCGCCCCCGCAGGAGCCCGCATCACCGGCTACAAGCAACACCGGGCGATCGTGACCCCGCGCGCCGGCACGGTCCCGGCGTGGACCTGGTCCGGCGGCAACCCGGAGGGCTTCGTCTGGCGCCAGGTGCACGCCTCCCAGCTGGGCCTGCACTGGGCGGCCGCCCCCGAGATCGCCAAGCGCATCGTCTCGGCCGCGATCGCCGGGCCCGCCCCGATGGCGCCCCCGTCCCGCCCGCCGATGCCGCCGCAGGCTCCACCGATGCCCCCGCACGCCCAGCCGATGCCGCCGGTGCAGCCCATGTCCCCGGTGCAGCCCGCGCCCGCGGCTCAGACCGCGCCTTCAGCCCAGCCTGTGCCCGCCGCGCAGGCCGAGCCCGCTATGCATGCCCTGCCGTTGGCCCAGCCGACGTCCCGGGCCAACCCGTTGTCTCAGGCGCACCCGATGTCCGAGACCCACCCGATGTCCCAGGCCAACCCGATGTCCGAGACCCAGCCGATGTCACAGGCCAACCCGATGCCGCCGGCCCAGCACACGCCGCCGCAGCCGGTGGGCGCCCATTCGGCACCGGCCCCGGCGCTGCCCGCCGAGTCGATGCCAGGCCAGCCAACGCCAGGCCAGCCAACGTC